>JAHDDP010000006.1:1264-3103 GCA_020629285.1 Maribacter sp. | reverse complement strand
TAATGCCAGGCAACAAGGTTATTTTTAAACTCACAAATACTTCTGACAATTCTGAATTGACTATGGAACTTTTTGAAGTAAACCTGATAGATATAGGCAATCTCGAAATAAGGTATAAGGAATTTGAAAATGATGAGGATGAAAACATTGATTATTACGTTTATAAATATTTTAGAATTTATGGCGATTATGAATCTCCTGAAAAATAAATATTGAATCACAAAACTTCTAAGCATTCAGGTATTCTGCCTTAATGTTTCCCTATCAATTTGTACTTTTAACCTTTTACAATCAATACTCAAAAATGGCAGATCAAAAAAGACTCTTTTTGCTAGATGCATACGCACTAATATTCCGTGGTTACTACGCACTTATAAAAAACCCTAGAATAAACTCTCAAGGCATGGATACCTCGGCAATTATGGGGTTCATGAATTCTTTGTTCGATGTAATTCGTCGTGAAAAACCTGATCATTTGGCCGTTTGTTTTGATAAAGGAGGAAGCGCTGAACGTACAGAGTTGTTCCCCGAGTACAAAGCAAACAGATCAGAAACACCCGATGCCATACGTATAGCGATACCTTATATTCAAGAAATACTAAAGGCAATGCACATTCCCGTAGTTGTAAAAGATGGATGGGAAGCAGATGATATTATAGGTACATTGGCAAAACAGGCAGAAAAAGAAGAATACAAGGTTTTTATGGTAACGCCAGATAAGGATTTTGGGCAGTTAGTTTCTGAAAACATCTTTATGTATCGCCCGGCAAGAATGGGTAACGGCATTGAAATTTGGGGTATTCCAGAAATTCAAAAACGTTTTGGAGTTCAAAGACCAGAACAGGTTATTGACTACCTAGGTATGATGGGTGATGCCAGTGACAACATCCCTGGTTTACCGGGCGTAGGGGATAAAACCGCTAAAAAATTCATAGAACAGTTCGATTCTATGGAAGGACTTCTGGCAAATACAGATAAGTTAAAGGGTAAAATGAAAGAGAAAGTAGAAGCCAATGGTGAACTTGGTTTACTTTCTAAAAAATTAGCTACTATTTGCTTAGATGTCGATGTCACTTTTAATGCTAGTGATTATGAAATGTCTGAACCGAATGGTGAAGAAGTACAGAAAATATTTGAAGAGCTTGAGTTTAGAAGATTAAAAGATCAGTTTATAAAATTATTTTCTACGGAAGCCGAAGAGGCGAATACAGAAGTTACAAACAAACCAGCAGCTAAAAAAGAGATACAAGATGCTGGATCGGGACAGTTCTCGCTATTTGGAAGTCCTGCAGATGCTGGTGCAACCGTTAAAGATTTTTCAAGCAGAAAAACTATTGCCGATGTTGCACATTCTTACCAAAGTGTGGCTCCCGGCATGGCAATGAAGTTATTTCTAAAAAGCTTAATGCAACAAACTTCTGTTTGCTTTGATACCGAAACTACAGGTTTAGATCCTTTGACAGCAGAATTAGTTGGTATTGCTTTTTCTTGGGAAGCAACAAAAGGGTATTACATTCCTTTCACGGATAATAAAGAAGAAGCACAGGCACTTTTAGAAGAGCTACGCCCTTTCTTTGAAGCCGAAGAAATTGAAAAAATAGGTCAGAATTTAAAGTATGATATCAAAGTATTGGATAAATACAATATTGATGTCAAAGGACCTTTGTTCGATACTATGCTGGCACACTATCTAATTAATCCGGATATGCGCCATAATATGGATGTACTGGCAGAGACGTATTTAAATTACACTCCGGTTTCCATAACAGAACTTATAGGTAAAAAAGGGAAAAATCAATTGAGCATGCGCGATGTTCCGTTAGAAAAACAAACGGAATA
>JAHDDP010000006.1:0-1164 GCA_020629285.1 Maribacter sp. | reverse complement strand
AAAGACCATGAAATTATTCAGAATGTATTAGACTATAGAGGTCTTGCTAAATTAAAGAGCACTTACGTAGATGCATTGCCAGAACAGGTAGAACCATCTACAGGAAGAGTACATACAGATTATATGCAAACCGTTGCGGCAACAGGTCGGTTAAGTAGTAACAACCCTAATTTACAGAACATACCAATTAGAACAGAACGTGGAAGGCAAGTAAGAAAAGCGTTTGTACCAAGAGATGAGAACTACACGTTGTTAGCGGCAGATTATTCACAAATAGAGCTACGTATTATTGCTGCGTTAAGTGAAGAAACCACCATGATAGAAGCTTTTAAGAATGGTGAGGATATTCATGCTTCTACGGCATCAAAAGTATTTAATGTTCCATTAGATGAAGTAACTAGAGAGCAGCGTAGCAATGCGAAAACAGTTAACTTCGGAATCATCTATGGTGTATCTGCATTTGGCTTAAGCAACCAAACGGACTTGTCAAGAAAAGAAGCAAAAGAACTGATAGACACCTACTACAAGACCTATCCAAAGCTAAGAAATTACATGAGCGAGCAAGTAGATTTTGCACGTGAGAATGGTTATGTGTCAACTGTATTGGGCAGAAGACGCTATTTAAAAGATATCAATGGTAGTAATGCCATTGTTCGTGGCGCTGCAGAGCGAAATGCCGTGAACGCACCTATTCAAGGTAGTGCTGCAGATATCATAAAAATCGCCATGATCAATATTCACAAAAAACTAAAAAAAGGCAATTACAAATCTAAAATGTTATTGCAAGTACATGATGAATTGGTGTTCGATATTTACAAGCCAGAATTAGAAGAATTACAAACACTCATTAAATCTGAAATGGAAAATGCGTATAAAATTGCAGTTCCTTTAGATGTTGAGGTTGGCTTAGGTGAGAATTGGCTGGTAGCACATTAACACTTATTTGTAATAGAAGAACCACACTTTGTAAGAAACAATTGCAGTATTTCGACGAAAATATTCTGTTAACAAAACGCTAATATTTATATTAGTGTTTTGCTAACCACATTTTACTATGATTAAAAACTACACTAAGCTGCTATTGGCAGTTTTCTTTTTGATTTGTTTTACAGGATTTTCGCAGACCAACCTTATTTCCAATGGTGATTTTGAGAATTGGACTGG
>JAHDDP010000005.1 GCA_020629285.1 Maribacter sp. | reverse complement strand
GTACTCTGCCTTTTTTTATTTTGAGCTGATTTAATAGTTGTCAAAACTCTAAATATGTATCAAGAATACAAGACCTTGTTTTAAACCCTCCAATGGATCCAGAATGGAATTCGGATGACACCTACGGTTCAGCTTCTTTTAATAATAATACAATAACCAATACAGAAAAAGGCTTTTACTTAAATCAAATGAAGCAAGATGATGAAATTAAGAATAATGAATTTTTTCAAATACCAGATTCTCCATCAACAACGTCTGTATTCTTACCTTCTGATTTTGAGTATGCAAATCATTATAACCAATTAAACACACAGGGTAATTTCGGTATTCATGTAGTAGATGCTAATGGTGGTATTATAGAAGGCAATAGATTTGATGGGACAAATAATGATGATACTGAAATTCGTAATTTTGGTTTGGTAACAACAGTAAAAGGTGGGGATCAAGCTTTATTTGTACATGACGAAAATAAAGTAAATTGTAATGCTTTTGGACAATTAGATATAGGTTACCAAAGCCAGTATGGCGATGATTTAATTGAAGCAGCTAATAACCGTTTTGCCTACCAAGGCATACACCAATTTTCTGCATGGACAATGTTACACTTCCCTTATATGCTGCAAAATTTTTGTGATGTTCAACAAACAAGATTATATTGGAATAGTTGGGATGATTTCAGTACAACGGCAGGACATAAACATATTTTCACCAATGATAATGTTTTAGATTATGCAAGTTATTACTACGATTTAACCGCACAAAGTAAATATGAACCCAAAAGTGTAATGGCAACAACAAGTATCTCTGGTTCAGGTTTAGGCAACTGTTCAAATACATCCATTTTACAAGCAACAAATTGTGCTCCAGCTTGTGTTGGTCCTTTATGCCCCGAATCTATTGATGATATGCCTCCTGTACAAGATAGATTATCAAATAACCAGAAAAATATAGAGAAACTGGAGATATTACTTAAAGAAGTGAGTAGTGGTTTAGATAATTCAGATAAGGTAATCAATACCCCTTGGAATCTAAAATATTTTGATTTTGGAGAGACACAAAATCAAGAGATAGATATGAATACTATTGATGCATTAAAAAGAGAATTATATGCCTTGGAAAGCAATCAGTTTAGCTTAATTAATACTATTTTAGCTAAAAGTGATTTGAATACTGAAGATTACTTAACTGAAAAGGTATCAATGATAGAAGAATATACAAATTCTACAAGATTTAAACTATGGTTATATAAATATTATACTTTTAATAGCGATTGGGAAAAAGCAGAGTTAGCTATTAATGAAGCAGTAAAATTGGTAGATAATAGTAGAAAGCATCTTTTGAGTCATAATATAGCATATACTGAATTACTTATTAGAAAAACAAAACTGGAAGTAAAAAAATGGTTAGACTTTGAAGAAGAAGAATTAATGGTCATTGAAAGTTTGTTATCATTAAATACTGATATAGGGCATAAAATGAAATCAATTATTGCTAATGAGCAAAATTTTAATTATATGATTCCTATCGAAACAAATCCGATTATACAAGAACTTAAAAAAGACGAAAGTCATATTGTTAGTGATAAAATTGAACTTGAACTGTTCCCTAACCCAGTTGAGGAAGTATTAAATGTTTTTAATGGTATGGATAAAAAACTAAAAATTGAAATACTTAGTTTAAATGGTAAGGTCTTGAAAGTATTAGATATAAATGCTTTTGAAAATTTAAGTATTGATACAACTACTTTCCCAAGTGGAATGCTTATGTGTCAGTTTTTAGATAAAAACAAGTTAGTACATACAGAGAAATTAATGAAATTTGATTAAATAATTATGTATAAGAGATGCACAAAATGGCTATTTGTGCATCTCTTACAAAAATCAAAAAGATGAAATTTATATTTTTTCTAATATTTTTTTTCAATGGAGTTTTACTTATAAATGCCCAAGAAACTACTTTTAATAGCAGCTATCATTTGGTGGATAATGGATTTGATGCTATAAATGATTTAGCAACAATAAATAATCAAGCTGTTGTAACAGGTGTAAATTATAGTTACGAAAATTTTGAACAGGTAAATGCCTTTGTCGCTTTATTTGATGCTAATGGTTCTTTGTTATGGCACGAAGATTTAAACTCTGGACAATCTTCTGCGGGTAACTGGGGAGAGTTTTTAACTATTTACAAGGATTCATTGATTATAGTTAGTGAAAGTACTAATGATGCTATGTATTCTGAAGCACCTAACTGGCAACTTAGAAGTTTTATTAACATTTTAAATGAAAATGGTGAGATTATCAATAATTTTTTATTAGAACCAGACGGTTTACCATTTCACTGCAGTGGAATGTCAATTTTAAACGATAAAATTTATGTCTGGGGGAATACTTATTCTCAAGCCGAAAATGATTTAGATTTAATGCTTCTACGGTATAGTTTAGAGGGAGAATTAGAAAACCATATAATTATAGAAGAGGAAAGAAGCAACCATCCAATCAGTATACTTGCTGATGAAACGAATAATTTAATTTTGGTTGGTTCAAGTAATAATGCACCCGACTCCTATGTTTTCGATTCGATGAGTTTAAGAGCCTATACGGAAGAATTAGACTTAGTTTGGGAACAATTTGAGAATGACCACTTAATGAGTAGCATCAATTTAGGAGCAGATGATAAAATACTATTAGGAATTATAAAAATTAATACTAACTCTACTTTTACAAGTGGATTTAGAGAATGGCGAAGAATAGAACCTACTACAGGACAATTACTTTATAAAAGCCCGCACTATGAAAATTATATAGAAGATTCAAATAATATTTTATTATCTGGATTTCCATTACGTGTGTATGAAAAAGACGCATATATATATATGTTGGGGTACTTATCAATAGGCTCTTACTTCAATGGTATTAATAAAAATGAGGCTTATGTAATGAAGGTAAATGCGAATAATGGTAATGTGGTATATGATAAACGTTATAAATGTTTTCCAGAACAGCGTGAAGAATATATTTTTGGTGCAGATGTAGATAATGAGGGGAATTTCTGGTTAGGTGGTTGGTCAAGAGGCACACCAGAGTTATATGAAGAGATGTGGCTTATTAAAACAGATTCAGAAGGGAATGTGTTTGAACCATTAACTATTTCAATTGATAGCCTATATGATATTTCTGAGATTGAAATTCCACTTTCAAAAGATACAACACTAATCACTTCAGCAAATAGTTTAGTAAAAAAAACTGAAGAAATAAATATTTACCCCAACCCTACAAAAAATATTTTACAAGTTGAAACTAAAAATAAGGAAATACAAGGCACTTTATGATTTTATGTGGTTTATCTAATTTTGTATTAAAATAGATTGAAT
>JAHDDP010000004.1 GCA_020629285.1 Maribacter sp. | reverse complement strand
TGCAGTTGTTTTTTTACTTCTATGGTATTCATTGTATTAGATTTTAGTCAAAGATAGCGAATTTTTCGTATCAAAAAAAGAGTTGATTAAGTTGTGCCGGAAGACACAGTGGTTGAGGTATTACTTTTATCGTTTTCCGCGAAATTACTTCCTTCTTTAATCAGAAATCCCGTCAGTGTAGAAAATTGCTTGCAAGTTGGATACTACAAGCGGTCTTACTTCCGGCGGTTAGGAAACCGCATGACAGACCCGTATAGATTTTGGAAAATCTGACGAGCGGGAATTGGGAGCGAGGGGGAGTTAGTAAGACTTTGCGCGAGCGGGGTATAGTTCAAGAAAACAGGAAGGGTCTAATCAAGCTGTAACAATTTGACTGTACAAATATGAATAAAATTACTATTATTGCATATAGTTTTTTTTCAATAAGAGATTTATTACTGAGAATATAAAAGTAATTTACCTAAATATGAATTTAATCAAATCAACTTCAATAGTAATCATTGACTTTGATAATTTTTTTAAAATTAAGGAGTCTTCTTTTGATAGAAGTTTTAATTTTATAATTAAAGAAATTATAAAGGACATAGTTCATGAAGCAGTTTCAGGTCATGATATTAGAATACGTCTTTATGGCGGATGGTACACAAATAGTATTTTTAGTGATAGCGCTTCCGTATTAGCTAAAAAGTTAAGTGACGTAAACATTTTCCCATACATAAAAGGAAAAAAGAAGATTTCAGGAAGTATAACTATCGCTAGCACTTTACTTGATATTCCTAACTATGTTTGGGATAACACATATAAGGAAAAAAGTGGTATAAAAAATTTGCGAGTAAATAAATCACTTATGTCTGAAACGTGTTCACAAAATTCGCATATGTGTCCTCCAAAAATGATTACTAAATTCACAAGAAAACATAACAAAGAATGTCCGGTAGAAAATTGCAGTAATACTCACGGAGAGATTTTTATTGGAATGGAACAAAAAATGGTAGATACAATGATGGTTTGTGATATTATGTCGTGTATTGACGAAGACCTTGTCAAGGAAGTTGTAGTCGCATCAAATGATACTGATTTGTTACCATCTCTTTTATTATGTAAATTAAAATCAAAAGAGAATAAAAGTGTAACTTTGCTTAATACAAAAAAGAGTTTTGAGCAAAAAAGCTCTTCTATTCTCAGTTCCTACGGCATTAACGTAAAATTACTTAAAGATGAATTTTAGTGATATAAAAGAAGACATTAAGTCCTTTGCGGATGATGAGTCCGATATGATTTTTGAAAAAGACGGCACAATATTATTTACTCGAAATGGTAACGATGAACATATAAGAGTGTACGAAAATGAAGAAAACGGAGCCTTTTACGTTGAAACACAAGGTATCACTTTGTCATATAGAAAGTATTTATCAAGTTACCTTGCAAAACTCGAAATATTTGCTAACAAGCTAATAGAAAAGCGAGGTAAAATAGATGCTTATGTCGATGGAGACGCAAAACTTCTTAGTGGGCATAGTGAGAAAATCGATAAATCACTGACAATTTTAGAAGATGAGGCCTCTGACTTTTTAGTTGCGGCAACAAAGTTGACGTTTATTACCGCTGATGCAGGTCATGGAAAAACAGCTCTCTTGAAAGAATTTCAATTCAAGCAAGCATCAGGTTTTTTGAAAGGAGAAAATAAGTATTTATTTTGGCATGTAGATTTACAGGGACGTGAACTTGTAAGATTGGCAGAGGCAATAATGTATGATTTAGGTGAGTTAAGAGTACCAGGACTATTTTATTCGTCTATTTTGACATTACTAAAGAGAAAGCTCTTAGTTTTGGCTATAGATGGATTTGATGAACTTGCGGCAGAAATAGGAGGATTAACAGCTGTAGGTGCATTATCGAGTTTAGTAACTCAAATGGAAAATCGTGGAAACATAATAGCAGCATCGCGAAGAACCTTTTTTGATACTCAAGACTACGTAAAGAGGACAAAAATTTTACAGAGAAGCTTATCAAACGATTGTCTAATTAATGAAATAAAACTACAACCTTGGAATAAAGACGAAGTTACCGAATTTGCAGGCTATTTTCATGATAATGCAAGCAATGTTTATAATGAGTTGCTTATCGAGTTGGGAAATGATAAAAATCATCCTATATTAACGAGACCTTTTCTTGTTACAAAAGTCATAGAAGGTATGCAGGAGGCAGATATGTCTGCTTCCGAGTTTATTGGTGCTATATCTGGACCCATGGAGGGTATTTCAACTGTTGTAACTGCATTTATCAAACGAGAGGTAATTAAATGGAAACAGAGAGATGCTAAAACAGGAAATCCTTATCTGACTTTTGAACAACATTTGAAATTGTTGCAACAAGTTGCTTATGAAATGTGGATTGAGCGTTCAGACAAAATTTCTGTAGAAGAGGTGCAACTTATTACAACTTTGTTATGCGAAGATGAGGATATTGATTACACTCTTCAACCTATGATTATAAATATGGTTAAATCACATGCATTTTTAATACCGACTAATAACAATGATAGAAAATTTGAACATGAGGAATTTAAGAACTATTTTTTATCAACATATTTAGTAGAAAGTATTAAAGGTATCTCGATGAATGGGCATTCTAAAAACTTAAAAAAGTTTTTATCAATTTCTCAACTTCCAGATAGTGTAGCTCAATACGCCTTTAACACCCTCAACCAATACGAACTTGATGTACATGTTATCGTGGAGAAACTAAGTTCTATTGTTTCGGAAGAATGGAAACCAACGTATTTACAAACTAATGTAGGTACATTGATACCCTATCTGTTAGACCGTCAAACATTGTCAGGTAATATTGAAATTGATGCACAAGTTAGTTATACATCCTTAATTTTTGAAAATAGAACCTTAAATAACATACAAATACGGAATGGAAATTTTATAAATGTTAGTTTTAGAAACACAACATTGAGTAATCTAATATTTGATAATTGTGCATTTAATGAGTTGAGAATCCATGAAAACACTAATGACATTACAAATGTCCATATTGATACTTCGTGTTCAGTAGATGCAATAGTTGTTTATCGTGATGGAGCAGTATATAATAGTATATACTCACCAACAATAATCAGTGAGAGACTTATAGAACTTAATTTGCGCCGACCAAATAGTGTAATTGAAATCAAAAAAATTAAACAGACTACTAAAACAAATAAAATAGCAACAAAAATTCTAAATTCGTTTCACAGAAGTACTACACTCTTTAAAAAGAATATTGAAGAAGATGGTTTTTACTCACAAGACAGAACACTTATATTTAATAAAATTATTCCTTTATTAGAGAAGTATAAGATTATAAAAACAGTAGATTCTACGGCAAGTAAGCAAGCCAATTCAGTTGCATGGCGATTGAATTATCCTTTATCGGATGTCTTTGAAGCCGATTCTAATAATAATAGCTTAATAGAAAGTAATTTACGGAATTTTTGGCTTGATATCAACGAAGAATCTTGATTTGGTATATATCCTTAAATTTAATTATTACAAATTTTAACTACTGAAAAAAGCGCTGCTTCAATTTGAAGTAACGCTTTTTTTAATCTAAACAAATTTATTCCTACGCCCCACACATCAAACAATCCGGATCATCCAAATTACAAGTCTCTCCCACGGCAGCCACCTCCGCCGCCGAAGGAGCCGTCACTTTCTTAACAGGTGCGGTAGCCACAGCCGTCGCGGCGT
>JAHDDP010000003.1 GCA_020629285.1 Maribacter sp. | reverse complement strand
AAATTGGCGTATTCGTCTAAAATAATATCTCTGTTTAGCTCTGCTCTAACAATGTCATATGAACTTGATCTTGATATAAAGTATTTGAGAAATAAGGGTGTGAGAAATAATAGCAGAAAACCAATGGAGATTATCCAGACCCATGGAAATTTGTAATTTAAGAGTATTAATCCTCTCACATAATGAGGCGAGGAATCTATTCTTTTTTCGGTTTCTTCAATTAGTTCTTTTTTATCTAATTCTAGTTTTAACTTTTTTGCTTTTAGAAGTTCAATTCGATTTGTATTATTTTTTATTCTTCCGTCTTTTAATAATTCTTGTTGCCTAAATAACTCATGGTCATTAGATGCGATTTCGTTATCAAAATAGGCTGCAGTTTGTATTGTTGCTTTTTTAATTTTGTAAGCCTTTAAATGAGCTAATTCTAAATTTAAAGTCCTTCTTAAAATTAAAGTTTCAATGGGCTTTATTATCGTTAGCCCCAGTAACAGTAAAATGCTAATGCGAATAAATAATGAGGTTATATATCCAACTCCCTTTCTATTTGGGTTTGCAGAAATTGTTATTAAACTAAGCTTATAAATATTAAAAATCATCAATGAAAATAGTAGACTCCAAACCCATGATATATTGGGAATATTAAAGATTTGCGAAAATGTGTGGTGATAAGAAATGACTGCTATTATGAATAATAAAGCAATTAAGAACCCACTGAGTGCAAAGCGCATTTGTAAATGCTCCTCAGAGTCTCTAAGTATATTTCTATCTTCTCCTGCTATTTTCCAGAAAGGACGATATATTTTAGTACGTGACATCTATACTTCAGTTATATAGTTTTCTACGTTATCGTCTATCTTTTTCTTTTCATTCTCTTTCCATCTTTTAATGATATAGTCGCTCAATTCTGATTGAGCCTTCATTAGCGCTATTTTCTCATCAATTTTGCGTTCTGCATGATGACTTATAATCAAGTCTCTTTCTTGTCCTTCTTTATCTTTGTAATAGTCATATTTTATTTGAATACCGTTATCTGCTTTCAGGAGTTCCTGAATATTATCTCCCATAAAATCATAAGGGCTTTTTATTAGCATCATTTTAAAGAATATTGGTGTTAGTTCTATAACTACAAACAGAAGGGTAATGAACAAGGTAATCCAAGTTCCTGCAATTTCATGCGCCAATTTTATTCGCTCTAATAAACCATCAAGACCGTTAGCGACCTCTTCATTTTTTGCAAGCTCTTTATCCAGTTCTTTTGTGAGTTTTAATTTTTCATTGTTCAGCCTTTCTAATTCTCCCTGATGAGATTCGTCATAGCCATTCAAATCTCTTTCTACTTTTTCCATTTGTAGTCTTAATGCTCTAGACAGAGGTCCGTCTCCAGCTCCGGCACCAGCTCTTCCCTGTAATTGATCGGTGTATTCTTTTTCTGCAAGTTTTAGCCTATCAACAACTTTATTTCTTTCAACTTCTATTTTTGTAAGATCCTTTTCAATTAATTCAAAACGACCGTCGTAATTAGCTTTGGTTGTTTTTTCATATTCTTTTCTTTTTTCTAGTTGGGCTTGATGGAGCTCAGCGTCTATTTCAGATTTGAACATTCTAATTTCCATGGGTTTAGAAATTGTGATAGCAATAACAAGTCCCATAATAATTCTAGGTACAGAATTCACAAATTCTCCCCAAGTAATAGCTTCAGTACCGTCACCTTTACCAGTTGCAGCTACTATAAATCTGTCAATATTAAATATGATAAGCCCCCAGATAATACCAAAAACACTTGCCATTATTGCTGTTTGGGTATGCGTTCCGCCATCAAGAGCGGAGCCTTTTGGTTCAAATATGGTATAAATGGCATAGCCACCTGCTACCGCTGCCATAAAGCCTGTTGCTACGACAATGCCTCCTAAACAAGCATATTTAACTTGGTCAGAATATGTGCTTCTTTTTAAGATATAACCATCTGAACCTGCTGCTTTCCATAAACTTCGCATTATAAAGCCTGGTTTGGGGCTAGTGTAATATTCTCTTTTCATAATTGGTGTTTTGGTTTATTTGTTTATTTAAGGTTTGGCTCTAGTAATAATTTTAATTCTGATAATTCTTCTTTTGAACTTGTAGAATTAATTTTAATTAATGTGTTTTGAAGGAAACCGGATTGGTCTGTTTTTATTTGAATTTGCTTAAATGGAATAGGCTGTTCTCTATGCTGAAATGAAATAGTTTTATTAAGTATTTTTTTATTTAAGTCAATATCTATTTTATGGATTGCTGTCTTTTTAGATCTTGGTTCAATATTCGAAAGGTCTTTTTTATTTAAGGTAATAACCTTAATAGAAGTGAAAAGCTCAGTTTTTCCTTTAAGCCCGTATGATGTAAGTAGAAAATTTGTTTGATCCTTTTTTACCTTAAAGAGTAATTGACCACTATGAAAAAAGAGCTGTGATGAATTGTTTATGGTAATAAAAATAGAATTATTAATATTCCAACGTAATTGGTTGATGGTACCTTCAATACAAAATTCAACATCTGGTTGAAAACTGCTACATTCCATTTTATTGCCATTAAACAGTAGTTTTAGAAATCTAAATATGATTCTCAAGGAGTTGATCATTAAATTGATTGCCAGTTTTCGCTTTCTTAATAAAGCTGCTTTTCTAATGTTTTTGTTAGTCATGTGTTATATAACTAAATAATGTTGTTGAATGGTAGGGAGTAAATGTATTTAAACTGTAGAAGTTTGTTTTACGGAATCCCGTAAACGGGCAAAATCTATTTGTATTATTTTCGTTTTCATTAAAATCTACCATGATTAGAAAGACCTTTTTATTATTAATACTATTTCATTTTACAGTTTATTCCCAAGAAAATATCAGCCTGATTTCTTGGAACATTCAAGATTTTGGTAAAACCAAAAACAGTGAAGAGTTAGATAGAATGGCTGAAATACTTCGTGATGCTGATATAGTTGTTCTACAAGAAGTGGTAGCAGGTTATGGCGGGGCACAAGCGGTTGCCAAACTTGCGGATGACCTAAATAGAAAAGGGGCAAAGTGGGATTATGTGTATAGTAACCCAACCAATAGTCCTAAATACGTTACCGAGCGTTATGCATTTCTATGGAAAACAAAGAACATTAAAATAAAGAAAAGGGGAGCATTGATTTCCAAATTGGATTCTCTTGTTGATAGAGAACCCTTCTTTTTTGATTTTTATGTTAATGGTCGTAAACTATCTGTAATTAATTTTCACTCAAGGCCGCATGATAAAAATCCGGAGCGAGAGATATTGGCGATAACGGAATATCTTGATTCAGATGATTTTAAGCATCCTATTATTTTGGCAGGTGATTTTAATGTGGATCAAAAGAAAGAAGTTTTTATGGGGTTAAGAGCTCAAGGCTACAATGCATCGGTTATAGATGCTAAAACCACATTAAAAAAAAACTGTTCAACCAATGGCTATTTAAATTACCCTATTGACAATATTTTCTATTCAAATAAAATTGTATTGAAGAGTAGTTATGTAATTGATTTTGTGAAATCTTGTGAAAACCTTAGTAGTGCTAGAGCGCTATCGGATCATTTACCTGTGGTTTTAAATTTTAGTTTGAATTAGTGCAAATAAAATAAGAATGGGATGAGCTGTTTATAAGTCATCCCAATTCTATTGGTATTAATTGACCGGTAAATCTGGTGGCGGTGGAGGAGGTGGGATATCTCCACCATCTCCACAGCAGGCTTGAAGTTCAACTTCATTCTCAGATAGGTCTTGTGGGTCACATGATATAAAGATGGTATTGAGTAGTACGGTAAATAAAACGATATAAATCTTCTTCATTTTGTTTAAGATTTTTGGACATGCCAGTGGCTGTCCGATTTAGAAATCAGTGAATTTTTGCGATGCAAATCGCACATAAAAATGAAGGGACGTCTCCCAAGTTTGAGAAGTGAAAATCCAAATGCGGTAGTGCCTAGCTACTTCTCAATCGGGCTAATCACCGACCGCATTTTAGATTTCCGAGAGACTGATTTATTATTGGACTTTGGTAGCAATGCATAGCCCTAAATCAATCTGAAACAAAGAAAAGAGATGTTGATGGATGATGGATCGACATAGTTGCGTCATGTTTTCGACAAGTATTCGACACCAATGAGAGCAGTGGTTAGTGAGGTTTTTTAAAAGTGTGAAGTGAAAATTAAATTGTAATTTTAGTAATATGAAAGCGGCAATTATCAAGGAAATAGTTGAGAAAGTATTTCAGAAAGCGGAAAGGGAATGTTCAAAAGATTCAAAACATGCGCTTAGTAATCTTATTGCGGAATCAATCTCGCTTAGTGCTAAAACGATCGAAAGACTTTATGATAAATATCTTGAAGGAAAAGAAGGTGTAGGAGCACAAAACGAACATACGATAAATGAGCTATGCAAGTATTTAAATTATGATTCTTACGCAGCGTACGTTAAACAAAACGGTAAGACAAAATCTGATGGAAAGAAATGGAAAATGGTTGCAGTTGTAAGTCTAATAGTAATTGTAGGATCAATACTTGGATTGAGCGAGAAGAATAAGGAAATCTTATGTATGAAGTGGAAAGTTGATCATTATGAAAAATTGGCTTGTTCAGTAAGTTACAAGGAAATGGTAGTTCCTT
>JAHDDP010000002.1 GCA_020629285.1 Maribacter sp. | reverse complement strand
GTACAATGGGTAGCAAGTAGACAGTTTACGCATTAATATTCATCACACATCAAATCAAAAAAACAATCAATCATTAATCCATCTGACTAATCACCGGATATAAAAACGAACATCATGAGAACTTTTATCAGAAATACACCAACGGAAACAAGGAGAAACACATTCTTTTCTAGCTTTAAGACCAGTAAAAGAGTGCAATGGGTAGCAAGTAGACAGTTTACACATTAGAAATTTTAAAAAATTATTTGAGTTAGCTAAAAAAGGGATAAGACCTAAAAGTCTTATCCCTTTTCAATTTATTTTCATGTTTTATTTAATCCTCTAATGAAATTTCTTCCGCTACTCCATTAGGGTATGTAAGTGTTGCAATATCATCACAAGTGCCATCACCAAAATTTACATTTACTGAGAGTCCGTTTTTAGAAACATCCATATCTCCACTTGATACATAGGTACAGGTTATTTCACTTGTTAAAGGATCTTTGACGGTAACGTTATACGTATTTCCTTCAAAAATAACGGTCCAGCTGCCTTCTACACTATACGTTGCAGTTTCATTAAAAGAAATAGTTGTAAATTTTGTACCGCTGTCAGAAATAATAGCACCATCTTCCATTTCAACTGTCATTTCACTGGTAACCTCAAAAGTTATTGCGTTATCACTTGAGCTGGTATTGAACGAAAATGCTCTGGTACCATTAATTTTGGTTTCTCCCACGTAAAAGTCAACATAGCTAGCGGTAAAAGAACTTATTTCTCCTTGCAGATTATAGGTTACGGCTAAAGTACCATTTACATTATCTGTTCCATTTAACACACAATTATTAAAGGTGGCAATATAACCGGTGTCAGTGTAAACGGCGCTATAACACTCATAACTTAAAGTTTTACCTGTGGAACTATTATTGGATGATAACTCAAATAACGCTAAATCAATACCACCCGTGATGTCGTCTGTTTCTAGAACTGCTTTGAGCTCTGCTTGGGAAAAGTCAACTTCTTCAATAGTGCTATCATCTTCACTACAGCTGTATGCTATTAGTAATACACCTGAAAGGAATAATCCTTTGACAAATTTAAATGTTAGATTTTTCATGTTGAATTATTTGTAGGGTTGTTTTATTAAAACGTTGAAATCTAAACCCTAGTATTGAAAATTTCTATATTAACAAGTGCTGTATTTACTTGCATTACAATAAACGATATTCAAGAACGGTTATAATCGTATACGATATATTATATTTGATGTATGTTAATTAAAATGAACTTAAGGGATCAAGTGCGAGATTATCTGCTGTCAGAGATGACCACAGGTAACCTTAAAACAGGTAAAACCATTAATTTGGCTGCCTTGGCACGACACTTAAAGGTCAGTGTTACTCCTATTAGGGAGGCATTGACCCAATTACAACAATCTCACATTATAAAGGCGGTACCCAACAGAGGATTCATAATTGCAGAATTAGATGTTAAAGAAGCCGAAGATTTGTATGAGTTGGTTGCAAATTTAGAGGTCATGGCCATTGAAAATTCCGAGTTTACAGAACAGCATATTATTGAGCTTAAGAAACAACAAGAAGTTTTTGAAAATGCCAAGGATGCACTTTCTAGGATACGGGCAGATTTAGAATTTCACAGATTGTTGACCAAAAATTACAATAACGATCTTGCATTGAAGATTCTTAATGACTTAAAGACCCGCATTTTCTTTTATGAACGTGCCTTTACGGACGATGATTTTTTCTATAACAAATCTGACAATCAGCATGAATCCATTATTTCTGCAATTGCAGATGATAATGTACCTACCGCTTCACTCCTATTAAAAATGAATTGGATGCTAATTTTAAATTATGTTCAAAAGAAACTTACCGAATAAAATTATTCTAAATCTTGCAATAGTTCTTGCGCAGACCGTGTTACTTTAAGATAACCATTATACGCCCATTTACAGAAAAACACCATGATAACCATAGTAATAGTAAATATGATATATTGCTCTGTTTTTAAACTGGTTAGGAAGACGTTTTTGTTTGATATTATTTTTGAGGTCACCGGCACTATAAAAACCAACCCAATAAGACCAACGGCTATGCCAATTTGTTGCAACCTTAAAAGTCTATTCTTGGTCTTTACGTAAAGTTTTAAGTTTTCTTTATACGAACCATTTAAAATATCGATGTTTTTTATCCTTTTTAACGTAGAGAGTACCATTGCAGGTAATACAATTAAAAATGACAGCGTAAGTATACCGCACACCTTTAAATACCAGGTATCTAATTTTTGAAAATTTATGAGTATAACTAAGGCAATAGCAAAACAGATAATGGCTCCTAAAGTTTCATACTTGGTTATGGTCGTAAATTTATTCTGATATTTTTGCTTTGTCATGTCTAATATTATTTGGTTTGTCAATTTCTTTTGATGATTTATTTCGTTGCTCATTTGTGTCCATGCAGACTGTAGTTCTTCTAGTTCCATTATTTTTATTTTGTCATGTTAGTTTTTAATTTTTTCTTAATGCGAGAAATTTTAGTGCCCACATTGGTATCGCTTAATCCCGTTATTGTTGCGATCTCTTTATAACTTTTTCCTTCAAGCAAAAGAAAAATGAGTCCTCTTTCTAAGGTGTTCAAGTGTTGTAAATGCTGATATAGTAGCTTTAATCGCTCTTCTAAAACATCGTCTTTATCATCAGATTGAGTGCTGAAAACATCGGCAACAGAAACCGATTTTGGTTTTCTTTTTTTCTTTTTAATAAATGTTATTGCCGTGTTCATTGCTACACGATACATCCATGTGGTAATTTTGGCATCATTGCGAAAAGAATCAAAATATTTCCAAAGTTGAAAGACTACTTCTTGGAACAAGTCTTCTTGATCTTCCTTATTATCAGTGTAAATAGAGGTCGCCTTATATAATAATGCCTGGTGTTCACGTATTAATTCAGTAAAGACTTCTTCTTTCTGCATATATAAAAACGTATTTCCCCATTAGTATGCCTATTATCTTTTTTGTCACACTTTTTAGTGAATTCTTTTTTAAATTAAAACAAAAACAAGCTAACTCATACAACATGAGGTATATATGTGCGTTTTACTAAAAAAATAAATATAGGTATGCAGTTTTTAAATCGTGAAATTGAGGCGTTAACAAAGAGAAAAACCACACGAAGTTTAGTTAAAAAAGAGATTTCATGTGGTATTTTTCAAGATGTAAAAGATGTACCCGTAGTTGACGAAGCAGAAATACTTAAAGAAAAGTAATTACTATTTAAATAACGATGTATCTAAACCTGGTACTAGGTTCAGCGCATTTTTATAATATAGTTTTTTAAGTACATCATCCGGTAGGTTTAGACCGTACATAGACCAAAACGCATGATATTTTTTGTAGTACGGAAAATACTCGTCGTTACTCTCTAGCACCCTAAAATAAGTAGGGAACTCTTCTGGTTTCCAACTATCCTTACCAAAAAGGACCCGGTCTTGGTATTTTATAAAGAAAGCTCTTGCATGCTGTGGTTGTCTACCTAATTCGGCAATTACGGCAGATATACCTACACTCATATTCGGCATTTCATCTAGTAGTTCCCCAAGTTTATCAAGATTATTGGCATGCCAGCCCATGTGGGCATTGATGAATTTAGTGTTTGGATGTTTTCTGAATACGTTATGTTGTTCTTGAATAATCTGCTCAAATGGGGCTGGATCCGTAGCAGTGCGTTTTCTTCTAGGATGTGTTTTCAATTCTAACCATCTTTCATTATTGGCATCCATATCATCCCAGAAAGGTTTTGGGTCTGCAGCATGTATTAATACAGGCACTCCCATTTCTGCGCATTTGGCCCAAATAGCATCTAAACGAGGGTCATCTATAGCCAAACGATTCCCGTTGGCATCCTTATTTCTTAAACCAAGGCTTTTAAAAATCTTTAAACCCTTAGCACCATTCTTAATATCTTGCTCTAATTGAGCGGCGGCTTGTTCTCCCCATGCCATATCTTTTGCTCCTTCAAAATCAACATTTGCAAAAACAACAAACCTATTAGGGTAACTTTTATTGATATTATCTATCTTTTCTTTTAGGCTTGCCCCAGATCTACCACTTAAGTTTACCATTATGGCTTCGTTCATGGCATCCATATGAGCAATTAAACCATCTAGTGCTTCTACTGACATGTCTCTTTGATGGCTATGTATATCTATAAAAGGAAATTTTGCTTTAACAATTTCAGATGCAGGTACTACTAAGGTAGATTTAGGATTGTATTCTTCAAATCCCATTTCTTGTGCAGATAACAATGAAGTTACTAGGAATATTAAAAATGAAAATGTGGTGAATATTAGGTTATTACTAGGGTTTAATCTCTGCATTTGTTCTGTTTATTAATTCGTTGTATTCTAATTTAGTGTCTATGTCTATTATCCCATCCAATGCTTCCAAAGAAATTATTGATAATTCATCATTGTTCAAAAGTTCTTTTGCGCCAAAATCACCTTCTAATTGAGATAAATGTTGAAAATGTATATTTGAAAACAAGGCGGGCACACCTATTTTCTTACCGTAGTTTGTAGCTGCGATTTTACACGAATTATTTTCAAAAACGTTGATCAAGGAATTCAAATAATTATGGTCAAGTAGCGGTTGATCCGCAAGACAGATTAAAATTGCATCTACACTGGGTAATTTCTTTAACAAGGCCTTTACACCATAGGCAATACTATTGCCAAGTCCGTTAGACCAGTTCGGATTTACAATTACATCTATTTTTTTTTCGTTCAAATTACATTCTCTACGTATAAGTTTAGCATTTGACCCTAATACAACGTGCACGGATGCAGCATTACTTTTTTCAACGGTTTTAATTGTTTCCAACAAAAAGTTTGAATTCTTCCAAGGCATTAATTGCTTTATACCGTTCATGCGCCTAGAAGCCCCGGCAGCCATTACTAATACCGCGATATGTAGTTCTTTTTTCAACCCTAAATTGTACTTAGTTTATCTCTCAACTTAACAGGCTGTGTCTTGCGAATAACGGTCAGGATTTCTGCCAAAATAGATATAGCTATTTCTTGCGGAGTTTCTGCACCAATGTTCAATCCTGCAGGACCATGAATATTTTCTATAAAATCTAGATCAATGTCCATATCATGTTCCAGCAATTCAGACAACAATTTCTCCCTTCTTTTTATTGGTCCTAAAATACCTAAATACATAGGATGGCTATTTTTTAACCGTATTAAATATTTTAAGTCCTTTACATAACTATGGGTCATTAAAATTACAGCAGTATTATTATCTATAATATCAATATCAAAATCTTCCGGTTCTTGGTTCAATAATGCATCAATTCCAGGAAAATCCGAAATAGTTTTATTTTCTTTTGGAGTCACGGCTACGTTAACTTCCCATCCCATACCTATGCCAAAATGAGCCAGTTGTTTAGCATCGTGCTCCCCTCCTATTAACAAAAGTCTTTGGCAAGGTTGCATTGTTTGATCAAAATGCAAAGCATCTTCATGTTCGGTAGTATTTTCATTGAATGCATAGCGCTTTGAGTTAAGGGTTATATGCGTGCCATAATTATTTAAAACGCCATATTCCTTTTTATAAGAGGTACAAAGTTTAAATGATCGGCGTTTTTCAATGACGGAGTTGAAAGTATTTACCAATGTTTCATTTGGAGAAAAATATTCTAATAATATATATAATATACCTTCACAGCCTAACCTAAATCTACCATCATAAGTCATTAATTTAGTCGTTTTATTCTCAAAAACAGGTTGGGCCTGAAATAACACTTCCTTCTCTACACAACCACCACTTACAGCCCCGATCATAACACCATCTTCCCTAATGAGCATACGAACTCCAGGTTTGCGATAAGAAGAGCCGTCCAAATCGACTACAGTTGCCAAAACACATTTTAAATGAGCTACTTTAGCATTCCCGTATTCCTTAATTATCGTTTTAAATTCGTGCGTCATCAATCTTAATTTTTACACCTTCTAAAGTAGTAAAATTAAAGCTAATATTCTTAAAGTCTACTTCTCTTAAACCCAAATGAATAAAGGTGTTTCCATATCTTTAATCATGTGTAATTGTAGGCTTTAACAATCTTTAACATTTATTTTTTTATTCTTTATAATTTAAATAAACTTTGTCCGTTCTGCTAGTTGAACCCGTAATAATTGAATATGAAGAATTTTTTAAAAGCATTCAGTGTGTTTTTTATACTTGCCCTAATCGTATCTTGTGGTAATGCAGATGATGATGTAAATTTTAACCTTAATACAGGCGACGGACTAGGAAAAGGTACAGTGGTAGATGATTGTCTAGGTCTAGATGAAGGAGAACTTGTTTTGTCCATACAAGATCAGTACACCACCCTACCTGGTAAGGTATCAGTATTTTTCAGGGTATCGGATACCGGAGGAAACCCCGTTCCCGGTTTAACGGCAAATCAATTTACGATATATGAACAAGGTAGAAACGATGACTGTTTCAACACTATATCAACTTCAGAATCATCGGCACGTATATCACCCAACTCACAAATCTTCTCAAATAATACTTTATTGGTATTGGACTTAAGTAACAGTGTATTGAGCAGCAGTCTGGAGGAATTGAAATTGGCTTCTTCAAGTTTTATTGAGGCCGTTATGCCAGAAACTGCCACAGAATCTGTAAAAATGGCAATTTATTGGTTTGATGGTGAAGATGAATTACACCTGTTAAACGAATTGACATCTTCAAGAGAAGAACTTACAGATGCGGTCAACGGCATTACCGATGACATCAGCAATGACCCTTCTACAGATTTGTACGGTGCCGTAATAAAATCGACCGATATTGCATCGGATTTGATCAAGGTAACGACAGAGGGTGGTAAAATAGGTGCAGCATCAGTTGTTTTGTTCACAGATGGTACCGATCAGGCTTCTCGTTATACCGAAGATGCGGCATTAAAGAAAGTAAATGATGCAAATTCCAACATATCTTTCTTTAGTATTGGATTGGGAGCGGAAATAGATACCGATGTTTTGACCGCAGTTGGTAAAACAGCAAGTGTTTTTGCCACGAATAAAGATGAATTGGAAAACACCTTTAGAGATATATCAGAAAAAGTTTCTGAAAGGGCCAATAGCTTTTATCTTTTTGAATACTGTAGTCCTAAAAGAGATGGTAGCGGCGAAAACAATTTAGCCATAGAAATTAACACTGGTTCTAGACAAGTCGCAGTACAGACCAAGTTTAGTGCAAACGGATTTACCGGTGGGTGTGAATAAGTAAAATATCTACAAAATTCAAGAAGAAGCATGAAAATGCTTCTTTTTTTTGCTCTAAAATAAAATGAACAACGTACTGATAATCATTTTGTTGAATAGGCTTATGTACAAATACGATTATTCGTTTTTAACATTTAAACATCCGTTTATCGATTTGTGCCGTATATAAGACCGATTACACTAATAATAATTAAAAAGAACAAAATGAAAAGATTATCCTTAGTTACTATAGTATCGGTAGCACTTTTATCGTCTTGTGTTTCTAAAAAGAAATATGTTGCTTTAGAAGATAACCTATCTCAAACCCAAAGTACTTTACAAAAGACACAAGTTGAGAAAGAAGAGCTACAAGCTCAAATGACAAAGATCGAAGCTCGTGTTGAAGAGTACAATTCAAAAATTAACTCACTAAAAGAGATGAACGATAGCCAGTTCACAAGTGTAGATGATGTTGCCGTTATGAGTAACAATACAAAAGCTAAGATGAGAAACACATTGAAAAATGTTGATCCGGCCAAATTAGCAGGAGCACAAACATTACAAGATTCAATGAACTTGGCAGTTTCTTACAAATTGAAACAATCAATTTCTGAAGAAGGTGAAGATATAGATGTAAACATTGATAAGACTGTAGTAATGATCAATATCTCTGATGAGTTATTGTTCAACACCGCTAGTTACAATGTAAGTAGCAAAGCAAACAAAATTTTGCAAAAATTGGCTGACGTAATCAAGTCTGAGCCAAGTATGGAAGTTATGGTAGAAGGGCATACAGACTCTAGAACCATAAACACACCAATGGTTACGGATAACTGGGATTTAAGTGTAAAACGTGCAACATCTATAGTACGTAAATTACAGAAAGAATACGGTGTAGATCCTTCTCAATTAATTGCTTCGGGTAGAAGTAGCTACTTGCCTTTAGTTGAAAATGACACTAAAGAAAACATGGCCAAGAACAGAAGAACAAAAATTATTATTTTACCAAACTTAGATAAGTTCTTTGCGCTTTTAGATGCAGAGGATGCTATGTAAGAATTATAATTCTATACGTATTAAAAAGGCAAGCGATCGCTTGCCTTTTTTTATATTATAAATTTAAACCCATTATCTAAATATCATGGCGTTGGGTATCTGAATATCATTTTTTTTCAGGTCTACTAAAAAACCGTTTATAATGGCGTAATCAAACGCACCGTCTTTTTCCAAAAAGAAAGTTGGATTGATTCCTGGCATTAAATTCAAATCAGGGACTTCATACTTTGTTCCGATCAAATGCATAGGATAAGGTGAATTGATTTTTTTAGAAGGAAAGTTAGTTACACGCAAATAACCATAACCTTTTTTCAATAGATCATTAAAGTTTAAGCGCGCCACAGCGTTAAAATCATTAAGCGTTTCTGGATAAACCTTTGCCTGCCTAATGGTATAACCACTGGCATCTAAAGTTTCATAACCGTAATATGTAGAAAGATCTCCTTGATCTAAAATTCTACTACTATACCAA
>JAHDDP010000001.1 GCA_020629285.1 Maribacter sp. | reverse complement strand
TGTTGAAGTTCGTTGAAAATAGGTTGAAAGAGACTAGCGTCGCTAAAGGCTCCTTTTTCCTCATAAATTTTCTTTCGTATTTTTCTAGAATATAGTTCTACCAAATCAAAATCATACCGTCCAAATTGAAGTAGTTGATTTGCTGTTAAAGAGTCTGGAGCCACCAAAACGGCTAAATTTCTCTGAAAAATAGCCTTCACCTTGTCGTTGAAATTCTTGGTGAACATAAAAGAGACCGAATTCATATTAAAACTAAAATCTATTTTAGATCCAGAATAAATGGAATAGGAGGTAAGCGCGGCATTAATTTCCGATTCCGGAGACTGATAGTCGCTTAATTGCAATTCATAATCAGGATTCCAGACAATGGGTTCTTGTGCTAGGGCAAATGATGTTGAGAATGCTATTGTCAGTACTAGAAAAATGTTTTTCACGGGATACAATTTTAAATCGATAGTACTATAAATAGTGATTCGCAATTTATCTTTCAATAGAATTGCGTATTAAAATTTGTTAAAGCCTATAACTGAAACTCTGTTTGGTTACTATTGGCATCAAAAATATTTGGATAATGCTCACGTGCATTCCGTTCCATAAATTCCATAGGTACATCTTCAAAATGACCGTAGTCTTCTAAGTACTCCATGAACTGTGTTCCGTCTGCACTGAATTCTTGTAATACGGCATCATTTTCACCATCAAAATCTAAAGGCGCCACACGTAGCATTTCACATAAAGATGTATTAAAGGTAGGGGAAAGCTTCAACCATTTTCCATCTATAAAAGCATCTACCATACCGTGGGGAGTAAGCTCGTTAGATCCGAATTTTTCTATTAATCTTTCTACCCCAATATGGTTTTTAACTTTTGCTAAATGTATTCTGGCGGGTATATCCATAGCGCGCAGGCAAGCAATCAATACAATCGATTTATCTATGCAATGCCCATTTGTACGTTTTGTAATTTCACTGGCACGGTACTTCTCCTTGTTAAAACTTAGGCTATAGGGGTCATAGCGCCAATGGTCCCTTACCTTGTTGTATAGGGCAATGGCTATTTCTTTTTGTGACAACGAAGCATCTTTAAATTCTGAAACTATTGCCTGAATTTCTTCACTTTCAAAATCATAAAAGTAAGTAGGGGAAAGGTAATCCATAGAATTAAGTATTTGTAGTATACATCCATTTATACGCCAAAGACTAAGGTAAGAAATTTTTAAGCGCTAAGGGGTAAGTCGCAAATTGCCTAAAAGCTAGTATTAAGTACAAGGTATGAAGTGAGAATTTTAAAATTGGAATATAGAAAATAGAGAATAGAGAATAGAGAATAGACTTGTTTTATCAGAAGCTTGGAATCGGTATTAAGTACAAAGTACAAAGTATTAAGTGAGAATTTTAAAATTGGAATAGAGAAAATAGAATATAGAGGAAAGAGAATAGGCTTATTTTGATTAAATCGTATTTAGCTGCTAAAATTTTGATATTTAAGTAGCCCGTAGCAATTATTCACTATTTCACTATCAAACTAATTCACTAAAACACTGATAACTGAAACTAAACACTAACTCACTATTTCACTAACAAACTAACTTCCTAAAAATCATTGGTTCTCCGGTCTATTCTGCCAAATATGAATATACTGCCCAGCTGACATACGCCGTGCCATTTCTTTGGCTTTATCCGCTAATTTTCCTTCAAAGAGTTCATCGATGGTCTCAAACCAAAGTTGTAACCATTGTGCAAAATGATTTTGAGAAATTGTATGATTTAGATTTTTATCAACGTTCACATGAGCTTTAGAGGGGCTTCCTCTAAAAGTGCGTACTCCAAATAAATTAGATTCCCAAAAATCAGTGAGTTTGCTGAGGTGTACCGGCCATTGTTCTTCGGTAATATGTCCGTTAAAAATGGGTCCCAATAATTCGTGCTGTCTTATTTTATCATAAAACGTATGCACTAGCAGGCTTACATCATCTTTATTGGTAATTTGGCTCATTACACTATTTAGGATATTTCTAACAAAAGTAATGTTTGTTAAGCTGTTATCACTCCCCTAAAGTATTTAAGTACAGCGCCAAAACTAAACCTATTGCAGTAGCTAGGCCGGTCCAATATTTATCTTCTTTATACGCTTTTGGAAATACTTCTAGCGCCAACGAAGCGGCTACTGCCCCGCCTGCAAAGCATTTAATGTAGTTTAAATATTTGGTAGATACATTGGCAAGTAGATAATGCCCTAATAAAGCGGCCGCAGATAATATCAGCGCGGTACCGATCCATAGCCAAAGTATTTTCTTTTTAGAATCGGCATTTTCAGCCATTTCCTTTGCGCCACCTGCCGCTTCGGGTAAATTGGACAAAAGTATAGATCCGGATAATGCCGCAATGGATAACGGACTTGCACCAATTAAGGAAACCCCCAATGCCAAGTTTTCGGGTATTCCGTCTAAGGTGATGGCTGCGAGTAGGCCGCCACCACTTTGTGAGTTCCATTTTTCCTTTACCAAATAATCTAATACGGTAAAGGTTATAGCGCCTACAAAGACCGTGGTCAATGCAATAGGTACCGAGTTTTTCTCAAGCGCAGGGTAAATTAGTTCTAATATTGCTGACACTAAAAGCGCTCCGCCGGCCAAAGCAACTAAAAAACCTTCCAATCTTTTGGATATATTACCGTAAAGTCCCCAAACAGCCCCTAAGATTAGGGCTCCGGAAACTATAAGAACTACAATAGCCGTCATCATAATTTTTATATTTAAGCCACAATAGGTAGCAATTATGCTATATAAAACTACGGATTATATTTATTCATGGGATAACGCGCATATGTTCTTTCAATATTTTTAGGGAGTCTATAAACGGTGCGTATCAATACCTAAGGAAATCATATCATCATACACGGTATTTTTGGCATAGCAGAGTGTTACTTTTTTAAGATTGGGAAAATGCTTGGCGTCTTCCGCACTTTTAATATCCCAATAATCTTCATCGCCATTACCAAAGCGCAGCAAATTCGCATAAATTTCGTTTCCGCCATCTTGGTAAATCTCGGTTAAAAGGCCAACCATACTTTTAGGTATTTGAATATTTTTAAAGAATTGTGATACCTCTGCAATAGGCGCGTATCCCTCTTCTTCAATAGCTATTTTTCGTTTGTTATACCATTCTACAAATTCATAAAGTTCAAACTTTGGATGAAGTACTTCTTGTGTATACATCAGTTCACCTATAACCGCTAGTTTAAACCCGAAGTCCATAAACTCTATATGCTCCTCTTTTAACGGTTCTAGTATATATTTATCTTTAGGAATTTCTTTTTTAGCATCTATATTGATCCTAAACGAAAGTGCGTATGGTTCCGCTTCATTTTTATAAGTTAGTTTGCCCACTACATATTTAGGGTGTGCAATGTCTAAAAAATCACCGAACTGAACATTTTCGTCATTAATGAGAATAGTGCCTGAAAAGTTGTTTTTTGGAGCCAGGTCAAGTTGATGTTTTTTAGAAAAAATAAGACTAAAACCATAGATGTGACTATAGCTGCCACAAGAGCAGTATATACCTTCCGTATCCCAACAAATTACCGGACTTTTAGAAAGCTTCGTCTTTCCGGTTCTAGAAGGTTCGCCAAAGGCATTGACTAAGGTTTCATAGTTGGTAGGAAATTCAATGGCTACATCATTTATTAACAGATGCTCATTTGTGCCAACAATATGTATTGGCTTTGGTCGGTTTTTTTTAAGGAATGAAAACATGTGTTATTTGAATTCTAGGCAGGCATTAGAAATAGATTTTTTAGAAGCCGTTGATCTATTGCGTAATGTACTAAATTATTAGTTTGCCCTTTTAACTTTTGGTGCCAAAAGCATTAACTAATATTTCTGTTCTTTTAAGTTAACAGTGTGAATTTGAATTTGGGCTAGGATGATGGGTGTGTTTTCAATTAGGTGATTTGTAAGTTGCAAATGGGGGGAGATTTACTTTGGGTTTGTACCGTTTCTAGGATCCTGTTTAAGCACCTTGGCGGTAGTTCGATAAAAGGTAGGGGAGTAAGAATAAAATTCATGAGGTTGCTCAAAAAAGGTCTCTAACGTAATGGCAAAAAGTTCCATTAGATTAGTGCCGCCATAATCCCTGAATATGGTGTATTTGCCCTCACGGATAAGTGGTAGTTTCGTAGTTGCCAGTTCTTTCCAGGAGTTAAGATCTGCATCATTGAATATCTTTGAAAAGTAGGAGCCCTTAACATGCTCTATAATCAAACAATGACTGAATTCGTGTATGGCAATATTCAACCCATCATTAGTGATTATGAATCCTTTTTCTACGGCAGGCCAAGACATGTTTACTTGCTTGGTCACTGTATTTACATCGCCATCGTATAAAACATCTCTACCTTTATAAGCATATGAAGACGGGGTGACGAATACTGTTTTAAAGATATTCAATACATCTTGTTTTAACCCAAATGTTATTTCAACAAAAGCACTTGAAATAACCAGTTTCATTTCTGTAGTAAGTTCAAAACCTTCTTTAGAACCAAAATTTGTGGTATTCAAGAATAGTAAGGTTCTAATTACGAACGACTGTTGGTGCTTTTTTGATAAAGCGGTATAATACGAGTTCCACTTGCTGAGTACCTCATGGCATTCATGCTTGCTGCTGGATCTAAGAAAAAGATTGACTAAGGTATGTTTTAAGTACAAGTAACTGATTTGATTTGGGCTATGGTTTTTTATTGGTGTGTAGAGAAAAGCTGCGGTAAAATTAGTATTATTCATTGATAACAACACTACCTATAAGCTCATTTTCAGTGGGATTTTCAAACCAAGTTTCCATAAAGTTAAAATTCTCTTTGGTGACCTCAAACTCAAAAGTTGCTCCTTTTTCGGTGTTACGCTGTTGTACGCGCTGCCATCTGGTTTCTTTGGAAATATTTAAGTAGTGAAGCGCAATGTCAAAACCTTGAGATGCTGCAAATGCCCGAAATTTCTCTCTATGTTCAAATTTTGATAGCCCTAGGTCTAAAATAGAATCGGTGCCAGACTGTTCTAATTGCGCTACCACGTTCAATATCATTTTTTCAGCTCGCTCAATACGTTCTAAAAACCATTCAAGTCCGTCCGTTTCGGTTTTGTCAGGTAGAAATAGGTTATTGTTCCAAGTGTCTATAGAGAAAATTACACCTTTGGTTTTCTTTTTCAGTTCGTTTGAATAGGTAGTTTTACCAGATCCGGTATTTCCTACAATGAGGTGTAGCATGGTTTATACTAAAAATCTAAATATAAAAATTTTCTACTGAACACTAAAACTCTTCTCAAGTAAATCAAACCCTGGCTTGTTGGTGGCTTGGTCTTCAATAGCTTGTTGTATTAGAATGGCAAAAGTTTTATTCCCTTTATGAAAGAAGTGAATATTGCCTTCATGGTCTAAGCCTAGAATACTTGCGGAAAATCTTATGGAAGATGTATCAATGTTGTTATAATTATTGTCAACGGCATCTTCAAATTGAATATTAGAATTTCTATAGATAATATTATTCTCCAATTCATCTTGAAAAATATATGCCCATTCACCAAGGTCAATTTCGCCATTGATCCATGTCATCGTTACTATGCCACTAGAATCAAAACCATCTTTTTCTATAGATAAGTAAAACCCTTGCTCATCTATACTTTCTTGGTCCGTAATGCCCCAACCCGCAGGACTGGTAATTACTACACCGTCTCTTTCAAATTTTGCAGGTTTACTTTTGCTACAGGAAGTTAGAATCAGAAAGATGGATGCTACTAGGAATAGTGGTGTTTTCATAAATTAAAGTAAAAGTTTGACTATTGGTTATATAATTGGCTTACATAAATAGCTGCATCTTCCGCAGATTCAAAAAGTCTTACCTCTAAATCTCTAAATTTACAAGTGGTTCCATCATATGGATCTCCATTTCTACGACCTTGGCCAAGTTGAAAATAAGTACCCGTGACATTAGGTAATAATTTATGACTGCCAGATACTACTTCCCATTCATTGGCACCAGCTGTATGTGCCATACCTTGCATGTAAATCCAGTCATCTTGAGAGAATTCGCCTGTTTGATAAGCCCATAAATAAGAATGTCTAGTAATAGAATTTTCAAGTACCTTTTCAGTAGTTAAATTTCCAATGAACAAAACATATTTTTCGCTATAATCTCTGGGAAAAGTGACGGTTTGATATATATGAGGTGAAAAGTCACCTTCATAAGCAGTAATATAAAAAATGTTTCCATACATAGCAGTGGTTTCAATTCCTGTATTTGTGTCAAAATCCCATCCAAATCCATTATTGTCTCCAGTAGGATTGGTTAAAAGATTGGTAGTATAAGTGCTGACCGAGTATTCAGAAATATCTCCATTTTCTGCAGTAATATTCAAGGTAGTCGTGCTACTTAAATCTATGATACTTTCAGTTTCTAGAGAGGCAACTGCATCTTCAGGTATCGTAATATTTATCTTCACGGCCGTTAAATCTAATGTGTTGGGAACTTCAAATAAAATAGATTTAGAATCTTCATCTATGAAACCTGTAATAGGTTCCATAAGTTCATTTTCCATAGTACTGCTGATGATACTATTTTCATTGCTAGGTGCAATTATTTTGACTTCATATTCTTGAGTAGTACCATCTTCTGCGGTAATTGTAAAAAGAACACCTTCTTCATAATTTTGTACCGAAGAAGGGTCTGGTGAAATTGTTGCAAAATCTGGTATTGTTATAATAGGTAAGATTTCGCTTAAATTGGTTCCTGAAGGTAAAGTAAGTAGAACGCTGTTATTTAGATGGTCAATTTCGGCGTTATATTGGACATCGTTAAGTAAGACGGATATAGAAGTTATAGTATTTTCTGTACTTAGAATAACTTCTGGCTCACTTTCTTCTTCTTCTTCTTCTTCTTTATCTATAGTTTCTTCAATTTCCTCATTTATTTCATCTTCAAGCTCACAAGAAACAAAACCTAGAAATAGAGATGTTAATAAAGTTATAAGTATAAAAGTTTTGAAGGTAATTTTCATATTAATGGTTTGAAAGTTGGTATGGATTCAAAACGCATTTTATTTTAGTTTGTTGTAATACTTTAAAACCAACAACGCTTTAGGTGTTACAGTAGATTGCTTTAATAGAAATGATTTTTCAATAAAGTGAAAAAGGCCATTCTTAATTTAATGAGATTTTACCTATTCGCCTCTTTAGCCTGCTCCTCTAAATTGGCAATATTTTCAAATTTTGCAGGTCTAATTTTGCTTCAAGAAGAGAAGAGTAGAATAAGCATGCTATTAAGATTGGTGGTTTTTCATGTGGTTGGTTCCAAAGAGAATATGATGGTACTATTTAATAGTCGTTAGAACTTTTATCTTTTATGATTCAACTATTAACTCTAATTTAAGTTCACCATTTGGCATTTTACTTAATATTATGGCAGATAAGTCTAAATCATCAATATCATGGCCCCAAATTCCATATTTTCCGTCTGTTTTATTTCTGTTGATCAGTCCCTGGCGTTCCTCTAATGGTGTAGTTTTGGTGTTGGCAGAATCTTCTTCTTCTTCATAAATTCTGTTGTACTCAATACTTATTTTTTGGGCCAGTTCTTTTCGGGTAAACCCCATGGGATTATTAGATGTTAGGTTAATTTCAACAGCATTTTCTAGTGGATAGTCAATGTATAAAATGACATTTGTTTTATTGATTACAATTTCATCCTTGCCAATTAGATGGTCAATTTCAGGCTTTGGGTCTTTTATAGAAATCCATGGGATAATACCATCTTCAAAAATCTCAAGATATTCTTCGTCGGTTGTTTTGACCTCAAATAATATTTCAGATGAAGTATCCGAAGAACTTACTGTATTTTTATCGTTTTTGGATTTACAGGCTAAAAAAAATAGGCTGGTAGATAGTAATATAATTAACAGGTTTTTCATTTTGGTATGGTTATTTATGGTAAAGCGGACTATTAGATTTTGAATATTACTTATTCGCCTCTTTAGCCTGCTCTTCTAAATCGGCAATATTTTTAAATTTTTGAAACGGCAATTCTTTGTTGGTCGCTTTTATCTCTGCAACTAAATCAAGAATTAAATCTAAAGGTTTGGCTTCATAGCCAAACATGTTCTGGTCAAACCCAATACCTGCAAGTATACCGTCATTTTCCATGCCTACGCCCCAATTCTCTATAAAATCAACTAATGCAATTTCAGTAATTATATAATTGGCCCAATGGTTTATAGTGCAAGATTTTGCTCTTTCACCTTCTGCCCAAAAGCACAAAATGTCTACAGGCCTGCCTTGTTCATTTTCATAATGGGCAGAGGCAGAGGTGGCAAACCCATCTTGGTTTTGTAGCGCATATACAACGTCTGTTTTACAAACTGTTTTTATAAATTTTTTGTATCTATTTTCTATTAATTCGGAGCCTTGTTGTTCCATGTTATGTTTTTGAGGGAAGTAATTTTATTAATGATTTGGTGAATTGACGACTAAGGTAATTTTATTTTTGTGATTTACATTCCCTTAATTTTAGTCATAGTCAAATAGTGAGTTTCCTTTTTCTATGCTTTTTTGAGCTAAAATACCGCCGAACCATAGTGCAATTATAAAAGATATGACAAGCCCAACTATAGATTTGCCATATAAACTCAATATTATAAAGCTTAATAGACCTTCTCCCGATAAAAGAGGAGGAAATATAATTATAGAAGCAATAAATAAAAGTCCAATTGGGAGACCAATTATGTAAGAAGTCAAAATGCTTTTTCCTAAGGATTTCTTCATTAATAGTCTAATTTATGCTATTACTGCTAATGGCTCATTAAAAGGAAAGTTACTCTATAAATTAGGGACAACGTTTCGGATTAAATTCAAACCTCATTTTTAATTTGCGTATTAATTTAGGATTGGTCCAACGGATTAAAAGTAAGATGATTCACAGCTCCTTATTGGAATTTTCAGCGTAATAATTGGTTCAAATATACAATTCCGAAAATCCAGCCCAAATATAATGCAGTATAGGTTAGCGAATAGATAGCAGAAATTCCAATACCTCCTTTTGTTTTCGGTGATTTTGAAAACACCAATCTTAAGGCTCTAAAAAACCATTATTCAAAATATCTTCTTTATCTATCAATTTTTGGAAAAAATCTTCTAGGTTGTCAGCTATAAAACGAATTTTGTTTTCATCTGCTCCAAAGGCAATTATTTGTCCAGATGTTCCTTTGTTGCCAGGGGCATAATCTATTGCAATAAAGTTTCCGCTACCAGTACTTAAAAAAGGAATCCAATAAGGATTAGTGTACATTCCTATTGTTTTTCTTCCGTCTGCATAACTATTTCCTGTTAAATCTGTCAACATCCAATCAACGCTATCATAAATTTTTTTCCAGTTGTTCCATTCGTCAAGTATTTGTTCCGCAGTCAAAAATCCCGTGTTTTCAATTCCGTTATGCAAAGTGAGCAATAGTTTTAATTCTTCAGGGAATGCATAGCCTGCTGAATTTTCAAACTCTTCATATACTTTTTCATTATTCTTAGATGAATTTGGTTTAATGTTTTTGGCTTTAATGAATTCCTGGAATAGCTTTTTTAAAAGAGCCTTATCTACTATAGAGGGTCGGGTAGTGTTAATATACTTTTTAATATAGTTTTGCTTTTCTTTGGCAATTTTAGCTTCATTGTATTGCTTAGGAGCATTTTTATACAGATAAGCTCCAGTATTTTCATAAGGTTTTTGATCGATCAGCATTCCAGAGTTTACCCATTTCTGAGAAAACAGTCCTTTCCCTAAAGTAAGCATAAATTGTGGTTTAGGATTAAGCTCAGGTTGTCTTTCAAATTGACCGTTATCTTTATATTTTTCCAGTTTTTGATATTGATCTTTGAAGATTATATCCATCCATAACTTAAAATTACCTTCATCCTTTACATGCATTCCTATTATGCTTTTATCAGATAAATAAACGAAAGCATCATAATATAAATTCTCGTCTTTTGGTGTAATAATAATTAGTTTAAGAACAGTATGCTCAAATTTTTCGGATAAATGGTTTAACAGACTATCTCTAAATCCCATTTTGTCATAAGATTTATAGTCTCTTGCGGTGGTGCTTTTATGATTAGAGTTATCTTTAAAGTAGGGTTCTGGAATCTCTTTTAATGCAATGGTATTAAATATAATATCTACAAGTTCTACTTTCTTTAGTTGATTGTTATAAGGAATAGATTGGATATTCATTTTACTTGAGCAATGAGTTAATAATAATAAAACTATGACTAAAAAATATTTCATTTCAGGTATTACACTTTTGATTAGTAGGGTTAGCCATTTTTTTTGTTTTATCCTTTTGGTTTAAAAGCCAATGAAGATTTGGAGGACTTATTTTATAGCTCTGAACATTGGTTTAAATACCAAAACTTATATTAATTATAGTCATTATTACCTGCTGACTTTACGTTCATTTTTATAGTATTCTTTTTTCGCTTTCTTCTGTTTATAGTAAGCTACAAAGATCAAGGATAATGGAAAAAATAATAGTGTTAAAATCCATTTTAAAATGTTCAAAATTAAATTCATTATCCAATAATTAAGTAAATGAAAACTACGTTCAAAGCTACTGTTGATCCAATGGTCATAATCATTGTCTGTTTAGATATTTTATAAATATTTCTAATTATTTCTTTGCAAATCAACCATAATGTGCCACCAAAGAATATTATAGTCATTATGTATGTAATTGGTGATACTGTTGGGAATAATGATTCAAGTGCTGGTATTCCTGAAGGTTCCCGTCCTAAGCTCATAAAAAATAGTCCTATGGCGGAGATTGTTGAATAAGTTAGATATATGGATAGCAAAACCCAACCACTTTTTTTTCGTTTCCAAAATAGAAATATCGCAACTGGCAATATAATAAGGGGAAAGCAATACTCAACCAAACTTAAATCCCAGTTTACTTCGCCTTCAGAAAACATATAGCTAAGCATTCCAAATTCCTTAAAAATTGTAAAAACAGTAACTGCCACAAAAATTAGGGTTGTAAGTCTAATGATTTTTTCCGGCGTTTGAATTCCGTTTTGAACAGGATTGACAGTTTCGAAAAAGGTTGAGGCACCTTGTTTTATTTTTTCTTCTTGGCGTTTCCATTTTCTAATTTCTAGTCTCTTTATTTCTTGGTGCTCGTTTATATCAGTTTCAACTTTTCTTAATTCCTCTGTAGATAATTCTCGACTATCAATTTCCGTTTTGGCAGTTTCTACAGCTATTGGATTGTATTTGTCTGATTCCGCTATAATCTTTAGAAGTTCGAAATTGGATAGTTTTTTATAAAGTTCTGTAAATTCGGTCATCTATTGAATTTTTTCGGTCTGCTTGTAACGGTTTGGACTATGGCAAGTAATGCTGGCAAGGAGTTTTTTTGTTTCCGTCTGGTCTGCTAGCCAGAACTTTTTATTTTTACTTTTTAAATTGCCAAATCCTAAAGATTTTGAGGACTTTCTAAATATACATAGGCCAAAGCGCAAAGTCTAAAACCCATATAATAATAGCCATTGTTGTGAGTTCTTTTTTATTCCGTTTTAAACCAACTTTCTATTAGGTTAAAGTCACATTTTAATTCTTCTTGGTTAATCGTATAATTATTTGCTCTATATATTATTTCTTTCTTTAGGAAATCATCTGTTATTTCTATCTCATTTTTATCAATTAAATCCAAAACCATTTTTGCATATGCTTCTTTTGGTTTTGGTGTTTTTTTTAAAGAATCATAAAATATTTTCCCTTTGTATTTACTGTGCATTATAGAATCTGCAATCCACTGTTGACTTTTATTAATTATTATATTTTCAGTATAATAATCGATTTTCTTCGCTTTGTAATAAGCGGTTAGTTTTGATTTAACTTTATTAAATCCAGTTTCGTTTAAATTAGGAACAATCTGTATGAAGTTGTAACGAAGTATATTATCAATTAAATCCTCAAGAATTAAGTCTATATTCATTTTAATAGCCAGTTCTCTATCTGTAAGTTCAGTTAGTTTCTTTGTTCTTTATAAAAGTCAGTTATTGATTTTGGATAATTCTCTGTTTTAAATTCATAAGAATAATCTTTGTATTTAATTTTTGGATTATTTTGAGAAGTACAACTAGAAATATTGATTAAGATTATTATTGCTAAGAATATTTTCTTCATTAAAATGATTTTTTCAAATGACGTATAACGCCTGAGCTATGAACAGTACGGGAGCAAACTAGCGTTTGCTTTCCGCCAAGCACATAG
>JAHDDP010000138.1 GCA_020629285.1 Maribacter sp. | reverse complement strand
TCTGTTGCATCTAAAATTTGAATTTGTCCATTAAGGTTTAAAAGTTCAGAATAGGTAGTGGTCTTATTATTTAATTCATTTATTTCATTAAAACTATAGCCATTAAATTCGCTTGAAATGGGATTTAAACTGTAGGTTTCTGCATTTAGTGAAGTATTTTCTTGAAAAATATGTAAAGCACTGGGTAACTCTGTATTTTGATTGATGTCAAATACATTTATGGTCAGTGATGTTGATCCTTTTTTTCTTTCTTCAAATAGTGCAAGTCCGTTTATAGCACCTTGTGGTGAAAATAAGTTATACGCAACAGTATTACCAGTTCGTTCGTTAGGTCCAAGATCCGCGTAAGCAACTAATACGCCAGTAGAATTATCTTCAATTGCTAAATATCCATCAAATTCAGAAAGCTCATTGTATGAAATAACCGCTCCATTTGCCAACTTAGAAATTGTACTAGAACTTTTTCCATTTTCACCTTGTATTTTATTTAGTTCTAATACAATGCCTCCACCAAGAGAAGCAGTATTTCTTCGTAAACGAACTGGGTTGTCAATACCTTTGACCGTGTTACTCATTTGCACTAAAATTGTAGTGGAGCCGTTAGTATTTTCTATAAAATGTATTGTCCCCTCTAAATCAGAAAAATTCGTGTTCAACACATTGTATTGCTTGTTGGCACCTGTAGGGATAGCCGGGGTGCTATCATCACTACTACAATTTAGCAGAGTAAGTGAAAGCACTATTAGGAGTAAAAATTTTTTAAAAAATGAATATTTTTTTACCATCATTATTAAATTGATTAATATGAAATTTATGAAATAAATGTTTAGATACTATTTAATTTTTCAATTAATCTATATAATGATTGATTTAATCGTTATTTGTTTTGAAATTTTAATTGGTTAATACTGTAATTATTATCTTTAAATTTCTCCCCCTAGTCATAACAAAATTTCATTCATGTTATTTAATAAAACTGTTGGCTTTACCTTATTATTATTCGCAGCCATTTTCTTTTCAGCTTGCTCTTATAATAGTGGTTTAGGGAAAAAGGAAGTTAGTATTCAAAAAGATTCAAATGGTTACCAAATCATGCGTAATGGAAAACCTTTTTTAATAAAGGGTGCTTCTGGTGGTTATTATTTTGAAGAACTTAAATCAGCGGGTGCTAATACTGTTCGCCTGTATGATACCTTGGCTCTCAAACAAAAGTTAGATTTGGCAGATAGACTAGGTCTTGCAGTAATAGTAGATATTCCGTTACAAATTAAGAATATGAATTATATAGATTCAGATGCTATTTTCTGGATAAGTGAATTTGTAAATACATATAAAAATCATCCTGCTTTATTGAGCTGGATGTTGGGTAACGAAGTTTATTTTCCTCAACTTTTATCAACTGGTGCAACTAAAAAATTTAATGCTATTTTAGATAATATTCATCGACTAGACCCCAATCATCCTGTTAGTACTGCTGTGTCTACTGGTGCAGTCAAAGAAATATTGGCAATTAACTTGAAAAGCCCAAATATCGATTTTATTTCTATTAATGTCTTTGGACGAATAAACGATTTTAAAAGTATAAAGCAGTTATTGTTTTTATGGCAAGGACCTTATTTACTATCAGAATGGGGAAATAATGGACCATGGGAATCAAATGCTACAACTTGGGAAGCACCATTAGAACAAACAAGTACAAAGAAAGCGGAAGAGTTTAATGACAGATACATTAATGTTATTAATAAAATGGATGATGGTCGTTTTTTAGGAAGCTTAGCATTTTATTGGGGGCAAAAGCAAGAGACTACCCATACTTGGTTTAGTCTGTTTGATAAACAAGGTTTAAAATCGCAAGCTGTTCATGAGCTAGAAAATGTTTGGAAAACAACGGAAAATGTATTCAATGGTCCAATGATCGACCAAATTCTATTAAATGGCAAAGAGGGGTGGAATAATATGATTTTTACTCCTAAGGATACTTTGTTTGCAGAAATAGCACTTAGGAATTTAAAAGATGATTATCATTTTCAATGGCAAGTTTTACCAGAGATGTGGTATGAGTTAGTTGATGATGATATTATTTTTGATGAACCGAATTTAATCGTAGACGAAAAAGGAACTAGTATACTGTTTAAATGTCCAAATACAGAAGGTCCTTACCGTTTACATTATAAAATAACCAATAAATCTGGATATTTTGCTACAGCGAATATTCCGTTTTATAGTATGAAGCATACCGATTGATGGAGAAAAAAAGAATGAGAGCACCATCTAAATCAGAATTAAGAATTCTTAGATTTATGATTTTTGTTGGTGTGTTTAGTTTGGTTCAATTTTTTTATTATTTCCTTCGTCCGGAATATAGAGGTGCAACTTTTTTATATTTACTTCTATGTTTAGTGCTTTTTTACGGTGCCTTAAGAAATTTGTATTTATGGTATCACTACTTTTCTATTTCCGTACCGATAAAACCAGAAAAATTCCATACACCTACAGTAGATATATTAACGACTTATTTCCCTGGTGAGCCTTATGAGATGATTTGCGGTACGTTAGAAGCAATTAAGGATATTACTTATCCTCATACGACATATCTGTGTGACGAAGCAAATGATCCTTACCTAATTGATTTTTGTAATAAGAATGGAATTATACATGTAACCAGAAATCATAGAATAGATGCGAAGGCAGGTAATATAAATAATGCCCTACAAATTGCAACAGGTGAAATTGCATTAATTCTTGATCCAGACCATATTCCTCAACCAAATTTTTTAGATGCAGTCATTCCTTATTTTCAGGATGAAAAAATTGGGTATGTACAAGTTGTTCAGGCATATTATAACAAGGTACATTCTTTGGTCGCAAGAGGTGCTGCGGAACAAACGTTCCATTTTTATGGCCCTATGATGATGTCAATGAATTCTTATGGTACTGTAAACGCTATTGGAGCAAATTGTACCTTTAGACGATCGGCATTAGATAGTATTGGCGGTCATGCGCCTGGTCTTGCAGAAGATATGCATACTTCCATGCTGTTACATGCCAAGGGATGGAAATCAGTTTATGTGCCAGAGTTAGTCGCTACTGGAATGGCGCCATTAGATTTGACTTCGTATTTTAAACAGCAGTTGAAATGGTCTAGAGGCGTTTTTGAACTTTTGTGGGTAGTTTATCCAAAGATTTTTAAGAATTTAAATTTTAGACAAAAATTGCATTATGCATTGTTACCAATGCATTATATGATTGGCTTTGTGTATTTGATTAGTTTTACAATTCCTTTACTGTCATTATTTACGTCTTCAATGCCTTGGACGGGTAATTTTTTAAAGTTCATAGCCATAAGTATTCCTCTGTTTATTAGTAACTTATGTATTAGAGTTTATATTCAAAAATGGGTCATTGAACGTAGTGAGCGTGGTTTTCACGTCATAGGTGGTGTTTTGCAAATTATTACGTGGTGGATATTTATACTTGGGGTAGTGTATACTTTTATTCGTAAAAAAGTACCATATCTACCTACACCAAAAGATGAAGAGGGTACTAATTATAAAATTATTATTCCAAATATGATAATTGCGTTATTGTCTATATCCTCTATTATTTATGGGTTACAGACTAATATTACCCCATTTTCCATTTGTATGATGGGTTTTGCCTTTTTGAATACGCTATTTATGCTTTTTAGTCTATACCTAGCATCAAGAATTACTAATAAAAATGAAATATTGCGTAATTCATTAAAACGAGATGTTATTGATTTTCTTAAGATTATTAAAGGGAAAATTATAGATGTGTCCGATTATGTGTTTAGGTTTACCCGAATATTAGCGCTTCCACTGGTATGCTTAGCTGTTTTTATTTCATTAAATGCTGTAAACACATTGGAAAAGAAACAATGGGATGATATTCAGCCAGAAACTGTTGTAATGCAGGATTACATGTATAAAGGAATTTTTTACCCTTCTCAAAATAATGGCCTTTCTAATCTTAATTTAATAGATAGTGTAGAGAGGAAAAATAATATACATTTTGATTTGGTATCCTTTTACATACCTTGGGGAGACACTTTGAATTCTACTTTGGATAATCACTATTTAGAAAAAATCTTGCTTAATAAAGCTACGCCGCTTATAACTTGGGAACCATGGTTGACAAATTTTTCATTTTCAGATTCCATAATAAATACTAAGAATAAAGGTGAACAATTAAAATTAATAAGAGAAGGGCATTTTGATCAGTATATTAAACAATTCGCAATTTCATTAAGAAAGATAAAACACCCCGTGTTTTTGCGTTTTGCTCATGAATTTGACAACCCTGGTTA
>JAHDDP010000032.1 GCA_020629285.1 Maribacter sp. | reverse complement strand
ACCAACGAAGTAGACCTTTCGGGATATAAATTAACAGGTACTACAGGATCTATTTTCTTTGCGGATACCGATGGAACCCCTACTGAAGAAAATTCTGAATTATTTTGGAATAATAGCAGCAATAGTCTTGGTATTGGAACAAATACACCATCAAATAAGTTACATGTTTCTGGTGCAATTCGTTCTCAGGGCATACTTAATTCAAATGGAACTGTTGGCGAACCTTCGTACAGATTTTCAAATGACACCAATACCGGTATGTACAGACCGGCAGCAGACGAAATTTCATTTAGTGTTGGCGGTATTGAGGCTTTAAAAGTGGAGGAAACATCTAACAACACTTCTGTAATAGTAAACGAAACTTTAGAATTAGAAGGTGCAGTATTAGATGAAAATGATTCTGCCGGTACTGCAGGACAAGTACTGACATCTACCGCTACAGGTACCGAATGGGTAGACAATTTCAATCCTGTTAAAGCAATAGGTAAAATTAGTTCTACCGGTACGATTACTAAAGCAAGCACCGGAGTGGCGGTCACAAGAATAAGCATCGGCTATTATAGAGTGACATTGCCAGCAGGTTCAGTATCTGATGCAGATTATATTATTCAATTAACACAGCCAGGTAGAGCAGGTGCAGGTAATGATGACCCCGGTATCTCTTACGCTAACCAAACCGCGACCAGTTTTGAGGTAATCATTGGTGATAATGATAATGGTGGTACAGATAGAAGTCGTTTCGATTCTGAATTTATGTTTACTGTTTTAGATCTATAATTATGAAGAAATTACTGATTTCATTATTCGTTCTAAGCATAAGTTCATGTTACGCACAAGCACCTACCGCAGGTGATTTGGTAGCTATACATTCGGCTACTTTAGCTAAAATAAATGCAATTGTTGACCCACATGAGGGATCATTGATTTACAATTCCGATGACAGCTTTCTGTATCAATTTACAGGTGCTTCATGGCAGAAACTTACCCCAGAGGGGAATACACTGATAAAGACAGCTACAGCTGGTTGGAATGCGCAAGGATATTCTCTTGCACATGCCATTAGCGCAACAACTGGCGGTCACTTAGACTGGATTGCCGATCAATCTAACAAGTACGTTATGATCGGCTTAAGCACTACCCCATCTACAAGTGCATCTTATACTAATTTAGGTTACGCCATGTATATGGTAACGAACAGCAATATTCAAATTAGGGAAAACGGAGCAAGCTTAGGCTATGTAAGCGGTTATTCTGCAGGAGATAAGCTAACCATAAACATAGATTGTTTAGGTAACGTAACATATTTGAAGAATGATATCGTCATATTTTCTTCATCTAAAAAAGCCACCAACCCACTGTATTTTGATTCGTCATTTCACGGTGTAGACGCCTCTATTTCCAATATAACAATGACCTACTAAAATCATGAAATTACTCAAAATCATACTTGGCTTCTTACTACTACAAAATACCATTGTAGCACAAGATGCAGTGCATAATTATGGTAATATTCAAATTCATGATGACGGACTTGTTGGTTTTCATATGGATGTTATCAATAATGGCGCATTTAATCAAAATAGAGGGCTGGTAGGTTTTTATTCTTTTGACAAGGCTTTGACCATATCGGGTGGATCCAACCCCATGTTCTATGATTTTGAAGTTGCGGTAGACAATGATCTATACATAGACAACACCGTTCATGTTCAAAATAATACCAACTTTATTACCGGTGATATCGTTACTAACAGAACTACATCAGAAGTAAACATAAATTTCTTAAACGATTCGTTTTATACTGGTGAATCCGATAATACAAAAGTTGATGGTTATGCCGCCATGAGCAAAAAATCTGAATTTACTTTTCCCATAGGTCAATTTGACAAACTACGCCCGTTGACCATTTCATCTATAAGCACTAACGATTATACTAAATCTGCTTATTTCTTTGAAGATCCTAATACACCAAGTGTTTTTGGTACCAGTTTTAATACCGGTATTACAGCAAATGAAATTTTAGCGGTCAGTGAATTTGAGTTTTGGCATTTAGAAGGTACTGTACCCTCTAAAGTAACATTGACCTGGGACGATGATAGCAATGCCAACCTTTACGGAGAGTTTATTTCTGACTTGAAAGTGGTAGGGTGGAGCATTGAAGATATGCAATGGGTAGATTTAGGGAACACCAATGTAGAAGGCGATCTGGATAAAGGTGCAATAACTTCTAAAGAATTTACACCTAGCGATTATGCTATAATTACCATTGGAGGTAAAGCAAATGATTTAGCTATTTTAGACGGCATTATTTTAGATAATTACTACATGACTCCAAATGGCGATGGCATTAACGATTATCTAGTAATAGAGGGTATTGAAGGTTTTCAAGATAATGTATTGGAAATTTATAATAGGTATGGTAGACTGGTATTCTCAAAACAAAATTATACTAACGAATTCAATGGTATTTCCAACGTTGATGCAGTAGTCTCCAAAAACGTTGGTTTACCTTCTGGCATTTACTACTATATCATTAAATTGAACGATATTGACTTTAAACATCAGGGATTTTTACATCTTACTACTTTAGAAGAAAATTGATCGTAAATTCCAATACGATCAATATTCATTACTTTTACTTTATAATAATATGATTTACTACTTTCAAAAGTTTTTATCTTTTGTTTAGTTTGGCAAATCTTTTGCATTGAATAACACAATATATAATTATGCAGAGAAGAACATTTATCAATAGAAGTAGTTCGGCAGCTTTAGCCCTTGCCCTAGCCCCTAGTTTTTTTATACAAGAAGAAACCGAGTATGGTATATTAGAACTTATGGGCAAAGAAGATATTAAGTTGTACGGTAAGGACATCAATCTTAGAAAAGAAGCTCACGATGCTTTTCTAGAAATGAAGAAGGCCGCATATAAAGATGGTATTGACCTAAAAATAGTTTCAAGTTTTAGAAGCTATGATAGACAGGCTGCTATATTTGAACGCAAGTATTTAAAATATACAGACGATGATGGTATGAAACCTATAGATGCAATTGACAAAATCATTGAATACTCAACAATACCGGGTACCAGCAGACATCACTGGGGTACTGACATTGATATTGTAGACGGCTATAGAAAAGTGGAAGGAGACGTATTGGTGCCCCATAAATACGAAGGTGACGGTCCCTACGCAGATTTTAAAAAGTGGATGGATGAAAATTCTGAAACATACGGCTTTTTTCTAGTCTACACCGACGAACCAAAAAGAAGAGGTTTTAAATATGAACCTTGGCATTACAGCTACGCACCACTAGCAGTACCAATGCTAGAACAATTTAGAAGTAAAAACGTTGCTTCAATTATAATTAGAGAAGATTATTATGGGGCAGAGCATTTTACCATGAACTTTTTAAAAACGTATATTCAAAATAATATATTGGACATCAATAGAAACTTATTATAAGCATTTCGTACATTAGAACCTGTACTTTAACACATTACCATGAGAAGAGGAAGTTGGAAAATTAGAATATTTATCGGTTTGGCCATTGTTGCCTTTGCATTTATACAAAAATGTAGTAATACTGAAGAGAACCCTTATACCGGTCGCTCCCAACATATCACCATGTCTGCTGACCAAGAAATTGCTATTGGTCTACAAAGTGCTCCAGAAATGGCACAGCAACATGGCGGGCTCTACCCTGACCAACGTTTACAGGCTTTTGTAGAATCTGTAGGCAACAAATTAGTACAAAACAGTATAGCAAGAGAAACTCCCTACCAATATGATTTTCATTTATTGGCAGATGATCAAACTATTAATGCTTTTGCATTACCCGGTGGGCAATGTTTTATTACCTATGCGTTATTTTCACAATTAAACGAAGCTCAACTAGCAGGAGTTCTTGGTCATGAAATAGGTCATGTAATAGGTAGACATTCAGCAGAGAGAATTGCCGATAGCCAAACTTGGCAGACTGCAACAATGGGAGCAACCGTTGGTGCTGGAGATATGGGTAGTATACTAGGAAGCATCGGTCAAAATACCTTATTAAAAAATGGTAGAGGTGATGAATTAGAAAGTGATGAACTTGGAGTTTTGTTCATGATTCAATCTGGTTACGACCCCTATGAAATGATCAAAGTCATGGAAATTTTAAAAACAGCTGCCGGTCCAAACCGTACTCCTGAATTTCAAAGTACACACCCTGATCCCGAAAATAGAATTGAAAAAATCAAAGAAGCCATAGACAAATATAAAAACCAAGGTTAATCGGATTTTTTATACAGTTAGTCTAGTCAACTATTCCCCGCAATTAAATTTGTTTACATTTGGCAAGTCCCAAGCTTATTTTGCCATATTGAATTGCCTTTATAGCTATGATTTAATCATAGAAGAACACTATAATGGGAACAATTACACATTTCAAGAACTTGTACGTGCAGGCGTTTGAAAACTGTAGACCAGTAGTATTGGTTACATTTTTAAAAGTCTACTCTGTATTTTGTGCCCTAATGATATTTTCGGCACTGTATGCCTTTGTTGTCAGAGCAGCAAATGGATTTGATTTTTAACGCGTTTTACTCTTTTACCTGAACACTATTTGAAGTAGAATCTCGTAGTATTAAAAAGGGCTCAATGAAATTTCATTGAGCCCTTTAGTTATTTTAAAAATATAAAGCTAGCTTCCTGTTGCAGCGTTAATTACATCCAATGCCTCTTTCGCGTTAGATAGTTCGGCGTAACGTTTGGCGGTATGACCTTGACGGCTCTGTATTTTTAAATCCGCCCCATTATTAATGAGCATTTCCAATACCGCTACCTTATTATAACGAGCAGCGAACATGGCAGGTGTCATACCTAAAGATTTCTGATTTACATCTTCCCCCAAATCAATTAAACGACTTACGGTTTCTAAATCGCCATTGATAACCGCTTTACAAAATGAACTTATTTCTGCCTTTTTTACAAGCTCTGTCGTAGAACTTGAAGCGTTTCTTGTTTTTTCTGCAGCCATTACAGTTGTACCCATGGTAAGAGCTACCATAGATAATGTTAGAATTACTTTTTTCATGATGATTGATTTTAATTGATGAGTACAATAGTGTACACCTAAAAGACGCCGATCAGCACAAATTGTTTCATCCTTTAACAATGTTATAACTAAACTTTAACAAACAAATCTTCATTGAAAATGAAAAATTGTTGCGTTATGCCGCGAAAACAAAAAAGGTAGACAATCTAATAGCTTAACTTGGCAAATCATAGTATTTTTGTACTCTTAAAACCTAAAGAAGATGAACAAAAAAGTAATCTTAATGATATTAGATGGCTGGGGTAAATCTCCTGATCCATCTGTATCTGCCGTAGATAAAGCCAATACTCCTTTCATAGATAGTCTATATACCAAATACGCTAATTCCAACCTTCTAACAGATGGTATGAATGTTGGGCTACCTGAAGGACAAATGGGCAACAGCGAAGTTGGTCATATGAATTTAGGTGCGGGTAGAATCGTGTATCAAGATTTGGCTAAAATCAATAAGGCGGTAAAAGAGAATACGTTAAGTTCTGAACCTGTTTTAAAGAGCGCTTTTGAATATGCTAAAAACAACAATAAAGATGTTCATTTCTTAGGTCTTTTAAGTGATGGTGGTGTTCATAGCCATACCAATCACATTAAAGGGTTGATTGCTGCGGGCAAAGAATCTGGAGTTGAGAACATGTACCTACATGCATTTACCGACGGTAGGGATGTTGACCCAAAAAGTGGAAAAGGTTTTTTAGAGGATATTGTACATTATGGTGCTGACAAAAACACAAAACTAGCCACGGTTATTGGTAGATACTACGCAATGGATCGCGACAAAAGATGGGAGCGCGTTAAAGAAGCTTATGATGTTATTGTAAATGCGGAAGGTGAAAAATCTACCGACATTGGTAAGACTATTCAAAAGAATTATGATGCCGATATCACAGATGAGTTTATAAAACCTATAGTAATGACCAATACAGATGGCACACCTATAGCCTCTGTAAAAGAAGATGATGTTGTTATTTTCTTTAATTTTAGAACGGATCGTGGTAGAGAATTGACGCAAGTATTAAGTCAGGTTGATATGCATGAACAAAACATGCACAAATTGAACTTGCATTATGTTACGTTAACAAACTATGACGAATCTTACAATAATGTTCACGTTGTTTACAATAAAGATAATATTGTTGAGACATTAGGAGAGGTTTTAGCCAATGCTGGTAAAAAACAAATACGTATTGCCGAAACAGAGAAGTACCCTCATGTTACTTTCTTTTTCAATGGTGGTAGAGAAGTTCCTTTTGAAGGCGAATCGCGTATTTTATGCCCATCGCCAAAAGTTGCTACTTATGACCTTCAGCCAGAAATGAGTGCTTATGAAATTAGGGATAAAATTATTCCTGAAATTCAAAAAGGAGAAGTGGATTTTGTTTGCTTAAACTTCGCAAACCCAGATATGGTTGGTCATACAGGTGTTATGGAGGCTGCAATAAAAGCTTGCGAAACGGTAGACGAATGTGCTAAAGACGTTATTACGGCGGCTATAGATAATGATTACTCTGTTATCGTTATTGCAGATCATGGTAATTGCGAAACAATGGTAAACAAAGACGGCACCCCTAATACAGCGCACACGACCAACCCTGTTCCATTAATTTTAGTGGATAAAGACATTCACCAAATCAAAGATGGTGTTTTAGGTGATATTGCACCTACAATTTTGAAATTGATAGGTGTAGAAAAGTCTGAATTTATGACCCAAAACTCGTTGGTATAAATTTAGACACATTAGAAAGGATAACATTTTATGATAAAATTAAAAACAGCCGAAGAAATTGAATTAATGCGTGAAAGCGCATTAATCGTTTCTAAAACTTTAGGAATGATTGCCTCTGAGGTTAAACCAGGAGTTACCACACTACAGCTAGACGCTTTGGCTGAAACTTTTATTCGAGACCATGGTGCAGTACCAGGTTTCTTAGGTCTATACGATTTTCCTAATTCTCTATGTATGAGCCCGAATGCTCAGGTTGTACATGGTATTCCTAATAACAACCCTTTGGTTGAAGGGGATATTATTTCTATTGATTGCGGAGCGTTGAAAAATGAATTCTACGGGGATCATGCGTATACTTTTAAGGTAGGAGAAGTTAGTCCTGAAATTGAAAAACTACTTGAGGTCACTAAAAAATCGTTGTATGTTGGTATACGAGAATTTAAAGTTGGTAACCGTGTGGGTGATGTTGGATATGCTATCCAAAAATTCACTGAAGACCACGGTTATGGTGTAGTACGAGAATTAGTAGGTCATGGTCTTGGCAGAAAAATGCACGAAGGTCCAGAAATGCCAAATTATGGAAGACGTGGCAGAGGAAAGAAATTTGTTGAGGGAATGACCGTTGCCATTGAACCTATGACAAACATGGGAACAAAGAATATTAAACAACTTAAAGATGGTTGGACAATTCTAACGGCAGATGGTAAACCTAGCGCTCACTTTGAACATGATGTTGCTATTGTAAACGGAAAACCAGAGTTACTTTCTACCTTCAAATACATTTATGACGCTTTAGGTATTGTAAGTGATGAGGAAGATGAGTTTACTTCTTCTACCATGAAAAGTTAGGAAATACAGATGAAGAAAATTTTTAAATTTTTTCTTAACCTTGTTCCAAGGCCTGTATTAATTTCCCTTAGCTATTTGGTTAAGCCTTTTTTTAAAGCATATTACCGAGGTAACACCTACGAAGACCCTATTGACGGAAATACTTTTCGTAGCTTTTTACCTTATGGATATGAAAGTCCGAGAGAAAATGTACTTTCTCCTTCCACCCTATCTTTAGAACGTCATCGCTTGCTGTGGTTATTCTTGAAAGAGGAGACCGATTTTTTTACAGCTCCCCTGCATGTATTGCATTTTGCACCAGAGCAAGCTTTCTATAAAAGATTTAGAAAACTAAAGAATCTTAATTACGTTACCACAGACCTTAATTCACCATTGGCAGACGTCAAGGCAGATATTTGCAACCTACCATTTGATGATAATACATTTGATGTTATTCTATGTAACCATGTATTAGAGCATATACCAGATGACACGAAAGCAATGTCTGAATTATATAGAATTCTTAAACCTGGTGGTTGGGGTATTTTTCAAATTCCGCAAGATTTAAACAGAGAAGCGACATTTGAAGATGATACCATAACCGATAAAGTTGAACGTGCTAAAATATTTGGCCAATATGACCATGTTCGTATTTATGGTAGAGATTACTTTGATAAACTAAGAGATATTGGTTTTAAGGTAGAAGAAATAGATTATACCAAAATTATGAGCCAAGAAAAAATAGATAGATATCGTTTAGCCCCGGGAGAAATTATTCCCCTTGTAAAAAAATAGCTATTTAACTACTACCGATTTAAAACCTTCTGTTGAATACTCTTTTGTAATACCATTCTCATCTATATAAATGATATAAGCTTCTAACTTTTCATTTTCATTAATAAGTTTAAACGCTTCATCTAGATTCATCGCCATAAATGCAGTTGCATAAGCATCGGCAGTAGCACAATTATCAGCCAATACGGTTACCGCAAGCGTGTTTGAAATTTGTGTGTATCCTGTTATTGGATTTACGGTATGCACAAACTTTTTACCGGTTTCTTCATCTACCCTATACTTACGGTAATTACCTGAAGAAGCTAATGCTTTATCGTTTAAATGAATTAAAATTTTAGTAGCTCTACTCCCTTCCATTTCAGGATCATCAATGCCAACTGTCCAAAACTTATCTTTAATCGTGTTTTTGCCTTTTGCAACCAATTCACCACCTACTTCTATAAGATAATTCTCAATATCCTTAGCATCTAACATTGCCGCTAACCTGTCTATAGCATATCCTTTCGCAATAGCGTTAAAGTCTAAGTAGATATTAGGATTAGCTTTTACTATACGATGATTATCATCTAATGTAATTTTATTTAACCCAACAAAGTTTAACAAACTATCTATTTTTAAACTGTCCATAGAGATTTGGCGTTCAGGCCCAAAACCCCAGGCGTTGACCAACGTACCTACTGTAGGATCAAAGAAACCGTTAGTTTCTTGATGTATGGATTTAGATAGATCCAAAACCTCCTGAAACATTTTATCGACAACAACGGTAGTATCTCCGCTATTAATTCTAGAAATATCGGACTCGGGAATATAGGTTGACAAAGATTGATTTACTACAGCAAATACAGAGTCAATCTCTTGTTGTAAATCCATCACTTCAGGTGTAATAGAAATAATACTATAAGAAGTGCCTAATGCCCCTCCAGTATTCTGATTGCGTATGTAATCTGTCTTATCCTGTTTACATGACTGTAAAGATCCTACAGTTACCAAAATAGCTAAAATGTATGTTTTCATATCTCAACCAGACCATCATAGTCCACTATATATTCTTCGTTCAAGTAAACTGGTAAATTATGATCTGTAGCATTGACCAAACCTACCCCTGCATAAAATGTGGTAGCTTCAAATTTAATGGCATGATCCTTCATTTTTTTAAGGTCAGACATAAAGAAGTCCATATCCTTTGGGTCGCCGGGGTATTCAATAGCCTTTACCACAACAAAGCGCATCTTTTTATCTTTAGTACACACAAATTGTGGATTCTTACGCAATTCACTGTTTACCGCTAAAAATTCAAAACCTTCTTCTTCCAATTGTTTTCCAACAATATTCATGGCTAAATTATGAAGTTCTTGTTCTGTTAGTACATGCATTTAAATATCTTTTTTATAAAAAAACCGATACATTACATATCGGTTTTTATACTATTCATTTAAAGACTTAAAAGATTATCCTCCAAAGTCATCAAAACGTATATGCTCATCTGGAATACCGAAATCTTCACCCATCTTCTGTACAGCTTTGTTCATTAATGGAGGTCCACAGAAATAAAGTTCAATATCTTCTGGAGATTCATGATGGCTTAAGTAATTATCAATTACACAATTGTGAATGAAACCAACAAAACCATCACCAGGAGCATCGATATTCTCTTTTACTTTCCAGTTATCTTCTTCTTGAGGCTCTGAAAGTGCCAAGTAGAATTTGAAATTAGGAAATTCTTCCTCTAATTTATAAAAGTGATCTAAATAGAATAATTCCCTTTTAGAACGACCACCATACCAATACGTTACCTTACGGTCCGTTTTTAATGTTTTGAATAGGTGATATAAGTGAGAACGCATTGGCGCCATACCTGCACCACCACCTACGTATAACATTTCTGAATCTGACTCATTGATAAAGAACTCACCATAAGGTCCAGAAATAGTACAATCATCACCGGGCTTCAAATTAAAAATATAAGATGATGCCACACCAGGGTTTACATCCATCCAACCATTTTTAGCACGATCCCATGGCGGAGTAGCTATACGAACATTCAACATAATCTCTCTACCTTCTGCAGGGAAAGAAGCCATTGAATATGCTCTTTCAACCGTTTCTGGATTCTTCATTACCAAAGGCCAAAGGTTGAATTTATCCCACTCAGCTTGGAATTTATCTGGAGTTTCATGTTCCTCTGGGTGTGCTGTAATATCAATATCAGAATATTTAACCTCGCACTCAGGAATTTCAATTTGAATATAACCACCAGCTTTGTAGCCCATATCCTCAGGAATCTCAACTACAAACTCTTTAATGAAAGATGCTACGTTATAATTACGAACAACTTTCGCTGGCCATTTTTTAATACCAAACACCTCTTCAGGAATGGTAATCTCCATGTCTTGCTTTACCTTTACTTGACAGGCTAATCGTGCACCATGGTTCAATTCTTTTTTAGAGAAATGAGGTGTTTCCGTTGGTAAAGCTTCACCTCCACCAGTAAGCACATGACATTCACATTGAATACATGTTCCACCACCACCACAGGCAGATGGTAAAAACACTTTTTGGTTACCTAAGGTAGACAACAAAGATCCACCAGATGCAACTTCAATTTTCTTTTCTCCATTTATCGTAATGGTCACAGGACCAGATGGAGAAAGTTTTTGTTTGGTAAACAGAAGCAATGCCACTAACACCATCAACAGTATTAGAAATGCGACAACGGTTATCAGTATTGTTCCGCCAGTACTTGCAGCTAAAATCATATCTATTTGTTTACGTCGTTATAAGAAATCACTTTTTCGTCAATTTCTTCGTTCTTATCTACTACTACTTCTTTAACAGGTACAACCATTTCAGGTTGGTCAACTTTGTTTACTTGCTCATTAGCCTCTTCCGTTTCTTCACCACCACCTGTCAACATACCTCCAAAGCTTTGAAAACCAATACCCATTAGACCGGTAATGATAAATGTAATACCCAAACCTCTTAAAGGTGCAGGAACATTGCTATATCTAATTTTTTCACGAATAGCAGCAATTGCCAAAATTGCCAAGAACCATCCAATTCCAGAACTAACTCCGTAATTAAATGCCAAACCAAAAGTTTCTATCTCTCTTGCTTGCATAAATAACGACCCACCAAGTATTGCACAGTTTACAGCAATCAACGGTAAGAATATACCCAGGGAGTTATATAAAGAAGGTGAGAATTTCTCAACTACAATCTCAACCAGTTGTACCATTGTTGCAATGGTTGCAATAAAAAGGATAAACGATAAAAAGCTAAGGTTGTAATCTGCGTATTCAGGCCCTAACCAAACTAAGGCTCCATCCTGTAACAAATACTTATCCAATAACCAGTTCATTGGTACAGTAACCGCCAATACGAATATAACCGCCGCACCTAAACCAACTGCTGTAGCCACTTTTTTGGATACCGCCAAATAAGAACACATCCCTAAGAACACGGCAAATACCATGTTATCGATAAAGATGGACTTAAAAAATAATTCTACATGTTCTAACATAATTTCTACTTAAATGTCGTTTAATTTTCTTCTACAAGCGCAGGGTTTCTTGAACGTTGTACCCAGATAATGATACCAACAACGATCAATGCCGCTGGTGGAATAATCATAAATCCATTATTCTCATAACCTGTAGCATACAAACCAGTTTTTTCAATTTGATCACCTAGTACCGGAATACCGAATAAGGTACCCGAACCCAATAATTCTCTAAAGAAACCGACAATTATTAAGATTACACCGTAACCTAAAGAGTTACCAATACCGTCTAAAAATGAACGCCATGGTCCGTTTGCCAATGCAAACGCTTCAAAACGTCCCATAATAATACAGTTCGTAATAATAAGACCAACGAATACCGCTAAGGTTTTACTTAATTCATAAGCAAAAGCTTTAAGTACCTGATCCACAATAATCACCAGGGTCGCAACAACAATAAGTTGTACAATAATTCTAATTTTGGAAGGAATAATATTTCTCATTAAAGAGATTACAACATTACCCGCACCTAATACGAACATTACAGAAACAGCCATCACCAACGATGCTTTTAATTCTGCTGTAATAGCCAATGCTGAACAAATACCTAATACCTGAATGGTAATAGGGTTGTTATCCGCTAATGGATCTGTAATAAGATTTGTATCTTTTTTTGATAGTAGTGCCATATTACTTTACTCTAATTGTTTCTAAATAAGGTTTGTATAATTTGACAGTTTCGCTGATCATAGCAGAAACACCGTTACCGGTAATGGTAGCACCGGCCAAGGCATCTACTTCATTATCATCTTTTGTTTTGTTCAATGGATCATTGTTACCCTTAGCAACAGAGATACCTGCATATTTGGTACCATCAAGAATAGTCTCACCTTTAAAATCGTCCATGAAATAACGCATTTTAATATTAGCACCTAAACCTGGAGTTTCCCCTTTGTGATCAAAATAAACACCTTGAACAGTCATAGTATCATCTAAGGCGATAAAACCCCAAATAGCATCCCAAAGACCTTTACCGTACATAGGAACGATATAGAACTTCTCACCATCTTTTTCTCCAATGAATACAGGTAATTTATAATCTTCACCTTTTTTCATGGCAGCTAATTGCTTTTTTAAATCAATTAAATAAGCTTCGTTATCTTCGGTAATTTTATCACCCTGTATAACCAATTGCTCTTTGATATAACTAGCAAATTCATTTTCAACTACGTCTGTTGGTATAAAGTTTACACTACCAGCATCATCTCCATTTTCATTGACACCCATTGCATAAAGAATGTTCTGTTGCTTTTCAAAACGTTCGTTTTCTTTGATGTTAGGACTTAAAAATGAAGCCAAAAACGCAAGTATTGACCCAACTACCACAACCATAACAGCAGCAAAAACTACTGTATAAACGTTACTATCTGTCTTTAGTGCCATAATTAAACTGTTTCAGCTTTAAGTTCTTCTGCCTTACCATCTGAATCTTTTGGATAGATAGTTGCATTTTTTAATCTGTTCATTCTTCTCTTTATATTACCCCTAACAACATAATGATCAATTGTTGGTGCAAATACGTTCATTAAAAGGATAGCCAAGAAAACTCCTTCTGGGTACGCTGGGTTGAATACACGAATCATCACAGAGATAAACCCTATAAAGAAACCATAATACCATTTCCCTTTATTTGTTTGCGAACCAGTTACAGGATCGGTGGCCATATAAACGATACCAAATGCCAAACCACCTACAATTAAATGTTTCCAGAAATCGAAACTCATTAAACCATAAAATTTACTTGATTCGCCAACCCAACCAAAATCAACAACTTGGTTGAATATTAAGCCCATTACCAATGAACCTATAACAGCACTCAGCATTATTCTCCAGCTAGCAATTTTTGTAAATATCAAAAACAAACCACCTAATAGAATTAGAAATGCCGAAGTTTCACCTACTGAACCTGGTATAAAACCGAAAAACATATCCGAAACGGAATAGGTCATTTCAGCTCCTTTATTCTGAGCTAGATATCCTAAAATAGTTTCACCGGATATCGCATCGACGTTCGCACCAGCTAAAATTTCTTCTGAACGTTCACGTGCTCCGTAAACCCAAACCTTATCACCACTCATCCAAGTTGGATAAGCAAAGAACAAGAACGCTCTAATTGTTAATGCCGGATTAAGAATATTCATTCCCGTACCTCCAAATACTTCTTTACCTATTACAACACCGAATACCACAGCAACAGACAGCATCCAAAGCGGAGTATCCACAGGAACTATTAATGGCACCAACATACCGGTAACCAAATAACCTTCCTCAACTTCGTGCCCTTTAATTACCGCAAAAATAAATTCAACGATAAGACCAACTGCGTAAGAAACAACAACCAACGGTAACACCTTAATAATACCGATCCAAAAGTTATCCCAAGTTAGGAAGTCGTTCATTAAAGAAAAATCTGCCGGAAAACCATTAATTGCAGAATAATGCTGGTAACCTGCATTGAACATAGAAAATATCAACACTGGTATTAGCGCCATGATTACCGTATTCATTGTACGCTTTAAATCATCTGCCGCCTTTACATGCGTACCGCCAGCATGGGTAGTTTCATCTGGCGAAAACAAAAAAGTATGAAAGGCATTAAAGGCAGGAGCCATTTTCTTACCCTGATACTTCAGTTTAAGTTCGTGTAATTTGCTTTTTAAACTCATTTCTTATCCTATTTCTTTTTGCAATAAATCTAACCCCTCACGAATGATTTTTTGGTGCGGTTGTTTAGAAATACATATAAACTCAGTTAACGAAAAATCTTCTGGAGCCACTTCATACAAACCTAATTGCTCCATCTCATCCAAATCCTTAACCATACATGCCTTTAAAAGCTGCATTGGAAAAATATCCATTGGAAAAACTTTTTCATACTGTCCCGTTACCACAAAAGCTCTATGCTCACCATTGGTATTGGTATCTAAATCGTATTTCTTATTTGGCTGCATCCAAGAGAACGTCAATGCCCTTGTTGCAGATATTTTATTGAAAACCGGTTTGTTCCACCCGAACAATTCATAGTCGTCCCCTTCCGGAATAACCGTTACCGTATTATTATAAAAACCCAAATAACCATCAGGCTTACTTTTAGAACCTGTAAGCACATCACCATTTATAACTCTAAAATTTTCTTCATTTACACCACTAGCGTACAAGAATGTTGAAATTTCAGACCCTATTTTGGTCGTGTAGTACTTAGGTGCCTTTACCGAAGAACCGGCCAAAGCTACAGTGCGCTCTGCATTGAACTTGCCCGTCAAAAGATATTCACCGATAATGATCAAATCTTGTGGAGTTACCGTCCAAACCAATTCACCTTTATTAATAGGATCTAATTGGTTGATCTGTGTACCTACCAAACCTGCAGGATGTGGACCAGAAACATTGTGCAACTCAACCCCTTTCATAGAAGATAAAGGCGACTTACCAGAACCTACCGACACATGAACCTTACCGGGCGTTAACTTTCCTATTGCTGTAATTGCCGCTTGCAACTCTTTCTCTTTTCCCTGCAACACATAATCCAAATCTGCCTGTAAAGGACCGCTTGAATACCCCGAAATAAAGATAGATTTAGGATTGGTATCCGGATTGGCAATTACATCATAAGGTCTTTGCTTAATAAATGGCCAACAGCCACTTTTCAACAAAACAGCCTTTAATTCCTCCTTAGAAGCGTTTTCAACATCTACTGCCGTACCCAAAAACTGCTCCTGAGTTTTATCCGCCAATATCTTTAAGGTCAAAATACGTCTTCTATCTCCCCTTTCGATCTCTATAAGCTCACCACTTACCGGAGAAACAAAAAGCATGCTTTCCATGTTCTTGTTATAAAACAAAGGCTCTCCCGCTTTTACTTCGGCACCTTGTTTTACCATCATTTTAGGAGTAATTCCGTGAAAATCACTTAACTGTATTGCGTAAACATTACTTAAAACAGCTTTTGAAGTAGTCTGTTCTGCGGCGCCCACCAATTTAATGTCGAGCCCTTTCTTTATTCGAATGTCTTTTGACATGTGCGTTTAGACCTTTAGGTTATCAAAATTTGAGCAAATTTAAGTACAAAAAGTTCGTTTTCATAATTATTGTCCGATAATTTAGACAATAGAACGAGCTATATTTTTTAGGCATCCTTTTTGTTTACCTTTACTTTAAAAAAAAGGGTATAATGCACATTTTCTTCAAACATTTTATTTGTCTGTTATTTTTACAGAATTTGGTTGCTCAAGTTCAGACAGAGATAAATCCGCCAGAAAACATAAAATCCGTGGTTTTCAAAGGACCTACGGAAGATCAATTTCCCGTAATAAAAATAGGAGAACCAATCTACCTTGAGTTCGATGATATTTTAGGCAACGAACAGGACTACTATTATAAGGTAATACATTGCGATTACGATTGGACCCCTTCTTCCCTATTGAAATCACAGTACTTAGACGGTGTTGATAACCAGCGCATAATCAACTACGAGAATAGTTATAGCACTTTGCAGTCCTATTCCAATTACCAGCTGACCATACCCAACGATAATGTTAGACTAAAAGTTAGCGGTAATTATTTAATAGAAATTTACAACAGCTACAACGAACTACAGTTTTCAAGAAGGTTTGTCGTTTATAAAGATATTGTATCGGTAGCCACTGAAGTAAAGCGCTCACGAGATTTTAATTTTATCAATGAAAAACAAGTGGTACAATTCAGCATCAACTCGAACTCTTTAAGATTGATCAACCCAAAAAAAGAGGTTAAAGTCGCCATTCTGCAAAATCATTATTGGCCAACGACAATAACCAATATACCGCCGCAATATACCATTGGCAGCGAGTTGGTCTATAAATACGACCAAGAAACCGCTTTTTATGGTGGCAATGAGTATTTGCTGTTTGACACCAGCGACCTAAGGGCTCCTAGTTCACAAATTTCAAGTATAGATTTAACCGACCTATATAATCATTATTTATTTTCCGATGATTTCAGAAACGATAAAGCTTACACCTATTTTCCTGATATAAATGGTGATTTTGTCGTTAGAACCTTACAAGGCGACAATGCCTCTAGAGAAGCTGAATACACCAATGTTTATTTTAGCCTGCCCTACACCGAATTCATTGCCCTAGACGATGTCTACATTTTTGGCAAATTCAACAATTACGCACTTACCGACGAAAACAAAATGATCTACAATGAAAAGAACGGTATGTTAGAGGCAACATTAAAAATGAAACAGGGTTTCTATAATTACAAATATGCCGTTAAAGGTAAAGACGGAGTTAAACTAAACGACGTTAGCGGCAACTTTCATTTTACAGAAAACAACTATTTGGTGCTCGTATATTACCGTAATTTCGGAGACATGTACGATAGTATAATAGGTATAGGGTCTGCCAATTCTAGAAATATCACCAACTAGCTGTATATTTACGTTTTTCATCATTTATGGAAAACAAACCAACCACTCAACCCAAAGGAAGATTCGAACTTAAATACAGGGGTGTAGACTGCCTAAACTGTGGTCACCCGCTGCAATTGAGTGATAAATTTTGCCCAAATTGCTCACAGGCCAATAGCACAAAAAAACTTACACTATTAGATTTTTTTGAAGAATTTCTAGCCAACTACCTATCTTATGATTCTAAGTTGTGGCGTACTTTGGCCGCACTTTTATTAAAACCCGGTAAAATCACTAAAGAATATATTTCTGGCAGAAGATTATCATACACCAATCCTTTTCGTTTTTTATTGAGCCTAGCAATTATTTATTTTTTGATCATTAGTTTCAATAATGAATTTGACTCGTTCAACAAATACGGTTACAACAACCAAAAACCAATATTTGACCTGAACAAAGAATTTGACAAACTAGAATTCGATAGCGAAAAAGAAAGAGAATTAGCATTGAAGCAAATAGATTCTCTTAAAATAAATAAGTATTTCAAGAATAAAATCAGCAATAAAGATTCAATCATATTAAATAATCCCACAAATTATTTTAGGGAAATCAATAACGAGAATATAGCGTATAGATTTTTAGAAAAAATCGACTTCTTCAACACCATAGTCAAACACGATACCATTTATTATTTTAACCAAGGAGTAACCAAATTTGAAATACCCGAAAATCGAGAAAACGAAATGGCTTTCAACTTGTCAAACAAGTTGTTGGACATTGAAAAACGGCCCGGTTCATTTATAAGCTCACTAATCTCAAAACTACCGTTCACTACATTTTTCTTTCTTCCGTTTTTTTCATTTTTCATTTGGATGGTCTATATCAGAAAAAAACACACTTATACCGATCATTTAATCTTTAGCTTTCACAATCAGTCTTTATTATTTATCTTGCTCATTGTTAGCAATTTGCTCAACGCAGTGTTCAGTTTTAGAAGCGAAGGATTCTTTATTTTAATATTCACCATTTACCTTTACAAAGCAATGCGCAATTTCTATCAACAAGGAAGAGTTAAAACGGTTATAAAGTATTTTTTCCTGAACACGATATTTTTTATCTTAGGGATATTGGCAATAACCATATTAATAGCACAAAGCGTATTTACATATTAAATATGATGATAACACAGGTTACAAAAGGCATAAAAATTTCGGTTCAGACTACTTTTGAAGGTACATTCTTCAAAAACTACAAAATGCATTATGCTTTCGGGTATACAATTACAATTGAGAACCAAAGTAAAGACGCCGTACAATTAACCTCTCGTCATTGGAAAATATACGATTCTTTAAATGATATGGAAACTTTAGACGGCGAAGGTGTTATTGGTAAAAAACCAGTAATTCAACCCGGCGAATCTCACACTTATAACTCTGGCTGCTTACTTACCTCACCGATCGGTGCAATGAAAGGTCATTATAATATGGTTACCATGGATAGTACTGAAAAATTCAGGGTCTATATTCCAACTTTCAAATTTAGCGCACCTTTTGCTTTAAACTAAAGCCAAATACACCTCCAATAGTTTTTAGTCCAATACCCTTTTAGTACCTTTGGTCAACTTTTTAATATAAAAATTTAGACAATGGGTAAAGGATTTTTTCAAGTTCCTGCAGCATTTAATGAACCAATTAAAGGCTATGCTCCTGGATCTCCTGAAAGAGAAGCAGTTTTGGAACAATACAAAGCATATTTCAACGACAAGATAGATGTACCTATGTACATTGGTTCTGAAGAGGTACGCACTGGCAATACCAAGCCAATGTCCCCACCACATGATCACAAGCACATTGTTGGTACTTACCACACTGCAAACAAAGAAAATGTACAGTCTGCCATTGATAATTGCTTGGCGTCAAGAGATGCATGGGCAAATTTAACTTGGGAACAGCGTGCTGCAATTTTCTTAAAAGCAGCCGAGCTGATTGCCGGACCTTACCGTGCAAAGATCAACGCGGCCACTATGATCGCACAATCTAAAAACATTCACCAAGCAGAAATAGATGCCGCATGCGAGTTAATTGACTTTTTACGTTTTAACGTAGAATACATGTCTCAAATTTATGCCGAGCAACCAGACTCTGCCGAAGGTATTTGGAACAGAGTGGAATATCGTCCATTAGAAGGATTTGTTTACGCTATTACCCCATTTAACTTTACGGCCATAGCCGGTAACCTTCCTGCAAGCGCAGCTATGATGGGTAACGTTGTGGTATGGAAACCTAGTGATTCTCAAATTTTCTCTGCAAAAGTTATTGTCGATATTTTCAAAGAAGCAGGTTTACCTGATGGAGTTATAAACGTAGTGTACGGCGACCCGGTTATGATTACCGATACTGTACTAAGCAGCCCTGACTTTGCCGGACTACACTTTACGGGTTCGACACATGTCTTCAAAGAACTTTGGAAACAGATAGGAAACAACATACACACCTACAAAACATACCCGAAAATAGTTGGCGAAACTGGTGGTAAAGATTTTATTCTTGCACATCCTACCGCTAATACTAAACAAGTAGCAACGGCTATTTCTAGAGGTGCATTTGAATTTCAAGGTCAAAAATGTAGTGCTGCCTCAAGAGTATATTTACCAAAATCTACTTCTAAAGAGATTCTAGAATTTGTTAAGGCCGATATTGCATCTTTCAACAAACCAGGTTCGCCTGAAGATATGAGCAACTTTATTACCGCTGTTATTCACGAAGGTTCTTTTGACAAATTAGCGAAGTACATTACGCAGGCTAAAGAAGATGAAAATGCCGAAATATATGCAGGTGGTTCTTTTGACAAATCTAAAGGGTACTTCATTGAACCAACGGTTATCTTAACAACAGATCCTAAATACACTACTATGGAAACTGAATTATTCGGCCCTGTAGTTACAATTTATGTTTATGATGACAAAGATTGGAGCGAAACATTACAATTAATTGATGGCACTTCTGAGTACGCACTTACTGGCGCTGTACTTTCACAAGACAGATATGCTATTGACGAAGCTACAAAAGCATTACAAAACTGTGCAGGTAACTTCTATATTAATGACAAACCTACAGGTGCCGTTGTTGGCCAACAACCATTTGGTGGCGCAAGAGCATCTGGAACAAACGATAAGGCTGGATCAGCTCAAAACCTTTTACGTTGGGTTTCTCCAAGATTGATCAAAGAGACTTTTGTTACCCCTGTAGATTACAGGTATCCGTTTTTAGGATAAAAAAAAAAAGCAACTTTAAAGGCTGAATGTAAATTCAGCCTTTTTTTTGACATAACGCTACTTTTAGCTTAAATTACAAGTATTACAAATTACTTTTAACAACCTTAACACACTAATTATGAAAAAGTTATTACTCGCAGCAGTCTTATTTGCAGGCTGCTTTTCTTATGCACAAGAAGAACTAACACAAACCACGATTAAAGCGGTTTTAGCTGGAAATCAATCTCAAGTGATACAACTAGCCGAAGCTTTCCCTGAAGATAAATATGATTGGAGACCAGCAGAAGGCATCAGTTCCGTAGGTGAAGCCTTGCTACATGTTGCAGGTGGTAATTATTTTTTAGCTTCTAAATTAGGATTCGCACCACCAGAAGATGTCGATGTTATGAATCTTGGTAAAATCACCGGAAAAGAAAACATCATTGCTGCACTTAAAAAATCGAACGAATTCGTTCTTGAAAACATCATTAAAGTAGAAGATGGAACTTTAAACGACGAGGTTGATTTCGGTTTTATGAAGTCTAATAAACTAGGCGGACTATTAGCTATCATGGAGCATAACGGAGAACACAAAGGTCAACTCATTGCTTATGCAAGAAGTAATAATGTGGTACCACCATGGAGTAAATAAGCTTTTGCAATCCCCTATAAAATGCCCGTTAACTTTTTAGTTATCGGGCATTTTATATTAATTAAGAAACATTAACACCTATCGAATACAATATCAATGTAAATTTAACGTTAATTAATTGTAAACTCAGGGTAATTTCCTGAAATTTGTACTTCATTTAAAATCAATTGCTTATGACTATCAACAGTATTAGATTACACATTACATGTATTCAGATTCACACTTGGAATTATTTAAAAGAATTTGCCCGTAAATACAAGAAAGCTTATTACAGTTCTTTTCTACTTTAAAAGACTTACCCTTTATACTTTAACGGCAAATAGACCATTTTCTTTGTCTCAAAGAAATCTTCTTTAAAATAATCGGTCAAATTATAAATTTCAGCCGTTCTATAATCTTTTAATTCTTCCTTTAAATCACCACCTTTTAAATACAATATCCCATTACGAACAGGGTGTTTAGATTCCTTTTTAATTTTCCCTTTTATCCAGTGTACAAAAGTGGGCATAGCCGCCACAGCTCTACTGACAATAAAATCGAATTTACCAGGTATCTCTTCTACCCTAGCGTTTATGGTGGTAACATTTGTTAATTGTAGGCCATCAACCACCTCATTTACAACTTTTATTTTTTTTCCTATAGAATCCACTAATGTAAAGTGTACTTCAGGAAATAAAATTGCCAAAGGTATACCAGGAAAACCACCGCCTGTTCCAACATCAAGTATAGATGAGCCATCCTTAAACTCTATAAACTTTGCTATCCCCAAGGAATGCAAAACATGCCTTAAGTAGAGTTCATCTATATCTTTTCTTGAAACCACATTGATTTTTTGATTCCAATCTTTATATAATTCCTCTAGTTTTTCAAACAATTGTTTCTGATGTTCAGATAAATTGGGAAAATTTTCAAATATGATTTCAGCAGTCATCCGTATATTTGTAAATAGATTTAATTAGTATATTCACTAGTGCAAAGATTTGGCTTTTAATTAAGCTATCAAACTATTATAGATTCAATTACATTATATTAAGTAAAAGATTACCGAATTATGGAACAAAATACCATTCGTTTCCCTAGAACTGATTCTGCAAAGTTCTTCAAAACTTTAAACAGCAGAGTTAACGAATACTTTAAAACAAATAAACTTAAAAAAACAGGTAATTGGCGATTACACCTTAAAACGGTAATCATGTTCGCTTTGTTTCTTGCCCCCTATTTTTTGATTTTGACCTTAGGTCTACCCAACTGGGCCAATGTTCTTTTGACCATAGTTATGGGTATAGGCATGGCCGGTGTTGGCATGAACGTTATGCATGACGGTAACCATGGAGCTTATTCCAATAAAAAATGGGTAAATAAATTAATGGGAAGTAGTATTTACATCTTAGCAGGTAATGTTTATAACTGGCAAGTACAACACAATGTACTTCACCATACCTATACCAACATTCATGAACATGATGAGGACATGGAAGCCGGCAGAATTTTACGTTTTTCCAAACATGCCGAATGGAAGAAACACCATAGATTTCAACATTTTTATTCTGTATTTCTTTATGGTCTTTTGACTTTCAACTGGGCAATCACCACAGATTTTCAACAGATGTACCGCTACATGAAGCGTAAATTATCTTACGGAAAACTACCTAGTGCTACCTTGAACTGGAGTACACTTATCATTACCAAAATTTTGTACATCACTATTTGGATCGTACTACCCATGCTTATTTTAGATATTGCTTGGTGGAAAATATTAATAGGGTTCTTTTTAATGCATTACGTTGCTGGTGTAATTCTTAGCGTTGTTTTTCAACTTGCACATATCGTTGATGATGCGGACACCCCTTTACCCGATGAATCTGGCACCATGAAAAACACTTGGGCTATTCACCAACTGTTTACCACTGTAAATTTTGGAACCAAAAACAGAATAGTAAATTGGTTTACCGGCGGATTGAACCATCAAGTTGAACACCATATATTCCCTAACATTAGCCATGTACATTACACAAAAATTTCAAAAATTGTGAAACAGACGGCACAGGAATTTAATTTACCATATCACGAGTATAAAACTACTAGAAAAGCTATAATTTCGCACTTCAAGCATTTAAAAGAATTAGGCAAGGAGCCTACATTACAATACTAGAAATTTAAAGCAACCATGAGCAATCAACTTTCGGACAGAATTAATAGGGTTACACCGTCAGCTACTTTGGAAATGGCCGCTAAGGCCCGTGAATTAAGAGCACAAGGAAAAGATATAATTGGTTTGAGTTTAGGGGAACCGGACTTCAACACTCCAGATTATATTAAGGACGCTGCAATACAAGCAGTAAATGATGATTATAATTCCTATACTCCGGTTGATGGCTATGTAGAGCTTAAAAAGGCTATTATCACTAAATTTAAGAGAGATAACAATCTTAGTTATGAACCTTCTCAAATTGTAGTCTCTACAGGAGCAAAGCAGGCACTATATAATGTTGCCCAGGTTATTTTGAATCCAGGTGACGAAGTTATATTGCCATGCCCTTACTGGGTTAGCTATAGCGATATTGTAAAATTAGCGGATGGTGAACCAGTTGAAGTTTCTACTTCTTTGGAGAACGATTTTAAAATGACTCCCGAACAGTTAGAGGCAGCAATTACACCTAAAACAAAAATGTTATGGTATAGTTCCCCTTGTAACCCAAGCGGATCTATTTATAGCAAAGAGGAATTACGTGCACTTGCAGATGTTCTTAAGAACCACCCTCAAATTATTGTGGTAAGTGATGAAATTTACGAGCATATTAATTATGGTGTTACCGCACATGCTTCAATGGCAGAGTTTGATGACATGTATGATCGTACCGTTACCGTAAACGGAGTTGCTAAAGCATTTGCAATGACAGGATGGCGTATTGGTTACATTGGTGCTCCTGCTTATATTGCACGTGCAACAAACAAACTACAAGGTCAAGTGACAAGTGGTGCAAACTGTATTGCTCAGCGTGCCGTTATTACCGCTTTAGAAGAATCACCAGACCGTATCCAATACATGGTAGATGAATTTAAGGAAAGACGTAAACTAATTTTGGGTCTGTTGAATGAAATTGAAGGATTTAAATGTAATGAGCCTGAAGGTGCTTTTTATGTATACCCAGATGTAACCGCTTACTTTGGCAAAACATTTAATGGTACTACTATTAATAATGCTTCAGATTTTTCAATGTACATATTAGAAGCTGCCAACGTAGCCACCGTAACAGGTGACGCCTTTGGTAACGGAAACTGTATTCGTATTTCTTACGCAGCTTCAGTTAAAGAAATTAAAGAAGCTATATCAAGAATAAAAGAAGCGTTGAAATAAACCTCAACACCGTTTTAGAACATAAAAAAAGTCCCATCAAATGATGGGACTTTTTTTTATGCTTGATATATTTTACTTTATTTAAGTTCTTTTCCAGAAATATGGTGTCAATAAAATAAGTACGGTAAATAATTCTAGCCTACCTGCTAACATTAAAAATCCACACCACCATTTTGCCAGATCCGGCAGACTATTAAAATTGCTCACAGGGTTCAAACTCCCTAACGCAGGACCAACATTACCTAAAGATGATGCCGCACCACCAATGGCAGATTCAAAGTCTAACCCTAAAAAGCCCAACACTAATGCTCCTATTATGAATAGCAACATATATAGCACAAAGAACCCAATAATATTATAGACAATTTTTTCCTTTACAGTCTTATTGTTATATCGTACAGGTATAATGGCATTCGTATGCAATGTTCGCTTAAACTCCAAAACCCCATTTTTGATAATCAATAAGTGACGCATTACTTTGATACCACCTGCCGTTGATCCTGCCGAACCTCCTAAGAAGAACAATCCGAAGAAAAACACGGTTAAGAAAGGTGTCCATTGCGTAAAATCAGCACTTACAAATCCGGTTGTAGTTATCACCGAAATTATCTGAAACAAGGAATGCCTGAATGCACTTTCCGCCTTACCCAACACCATAGGATACCCAGGAGTAAGCTCAGTGATATTTGCCTGAAAATAAACTACCAATGCTACTATGATGGTAAATACAATTACAAAACCGGAATAATATTTAAACTCCTCATCTTGTATTACTTTTTGCACTTTTCCTTTGAAAGCAAAATAACTTAATACAAAGTTACTACCTGCCAAAAACATAAAGAATAAGATGATATATTGTATCATGGGCTGGTCGTTATAGTAAGCTACACTCGCATTTTTGGTTGAAAAACCACCCGTGGACAATGTTGCCATTGCATGATTGATTGCATCAAAAAATGACATTCCCGCAACTTGAAGCAGAATAGTTTCAGCAACCGTATAACCAAAGTAAATCAACCATAGTCGTTTTGCCGTATCGGTAATTCTTGGGTGCAATTTATCTCCCGTAGGCCCTGGTGCTTCGGCAGAAAACAACTGCATTCCCCCTATTCCTAATAAGGGTAATATGGCAATCGCCAAAACAATAATACCCATACCGCCAATCCAATGGGTTAAGCTACGCCAAAACAAAATACCTTCTGGCATTGCTTCTATATCATCCATAATAGAAGCACCCGTTGTTGTATAACCGGATATAGTTTCAAAAAAAGCGTTAGTTACCGTGGGCAATGCACCTGAAAATAAATAAGGTAACATCCCAGAAATGGACATAACAATCCACCCAAAGGTTACGATAATATAACCTTCTTTCTGTTTTACTTCTTTTTTATGACCTCTAGTATAGTACATCATAAAAACCCCTACGAACATAGTGGTTATAGATGCAAGTGCAATGCTTAACGTTGCGCCATCTTGGTATATACCACTGACCACTGCCGCCAAAAGCATAAAGCCCCCATTGCATAACAACAGAAGCCCCATTATATGAATTATGATTCTTAAATTAAGTCGCATCTTAAAGGAACATTCGTTCTATTTTAGGTATCTCTGAAGGCAGACAACAAACTACTACCCTATCACCTTCCTGTATTTTGAACCCACCAAGAGCAATATGACCTTGCCCATCTCTTACAACTCCGCCAATTGTAGCAGCTTTAGGAAAATCCAACTCCCTGATAGTTGCCCCTGTTACCTTAGAGTTTCTTTTGACAATGAATTCTAAAATTTCAGCATTTAAATTATTCAAACGCATTAAAGCTACTACTTCCCCCTTACGAATATGTCTAAATATATTATTTGCGGCAAGAAGCTTTTTATTGATCAACGTATCAATACCAATTGAGTGAGATAGCTGAAAATAATCCATATTCTCAACCAAGGCGATAGTTTTCTTTATATACTTTGACTTTGCCACCAAGCATGACATAATATTGGTTTCAGAATTTCCGGTCACCGCAATAAAGGCATCCATAGATTCTAAACTTTCCTCATCTAGCAATTCAACATTTCTACCATCACCATTGATCACTAATGCATTTGGCAGCTCATCCGCAAGATCAAAAGCTTTCTCTTTATTCTTCTCAATCAACTTTACGTTGAATTTGTTAGCACAAAGATCTCTTGCCGTTTTGTAACCCACTTTACTACCACCAAGAATCATCACATTCTTGATTTCCGCTTTCTTTTTACCTGTTAATTTATACAGCTCATCTACCCCCTCTTTCACTGTAATAAAATACACTTGATCACCTTCTTTAAAAAGGGTATCCCCTCTTGGTATTACCGTATACTGTGTACCTGTACGCTGTAAAGCAATTGGCATAAAGTGTAATTCCGGGAAAATTTTTGCAGCTTCTTTCACTTGTTTACCTACAAATGGTGCAGACTTTAATAATGATACACCCACCATTATCAACTCACCATCTTCAAATTCATAGGTATCGTTAAAGGCCGACTTGTTTAAAAGCATCTGAATTTCAGTTGCCGCTAAAGCTTCTGGAGAAATCAATTCATCTATACCTAAATCTGAAAACCTCAACAGATCTTTATTCTTTATAAACTCGGTATTCGATATTCTGGCAATGGTTCGCTTACAACCTAATTGCTTGGCCAGCATGCATAGGGTCAAGTTCGTAGTTTCAGAAGAAGTTACCGCAATAACCAAATCTGAATCTTTCACTTGAGCATCAATCAATACCGCAATAGAAGTTGCATCACCCTTTAAAACTCTTATATCTAGGTGATTATCTGCGTAAGCAAGACTTTCTTTTTTAGAATCGATTAAGGTAATATCTTGTGACTCATAGGATAGCAACTTGGCTAAATGAAAGCCTACTTCCCCAGCACCAGCAATTATAATCTTCATTTATTTTATTAGTCCGCTAAACATCAAGCACCAATTTTCTTCTCTTAACTATTACCTATACTTAAAAGTAGTCTTGAAAACAATAGCATTTATTATGGGGCAAAATTACATAATTAAATTAGTTTAATCTTAATTTTCAATTCTTTAACCTATCAATTACCAACCTAACTCATTAAAAAGTAATTAAGCATTAGCTATATCGTATATTTGCCAAAAAAATAGCTATAAAATGCCCCAAAAAGTTACTCCGTACAAAGATTCCGAATTAGGTAAGAAAGAACAGGTTACTCAAATGTTTGACACTATTTCTAAAAATTACGATGGTCTAAACCGTGTAATTTCTTTTGGAATAGACATTAAATGGCGCAAAAAAGTGGTTGAAATCTTAAAAAAAGAACAACCGCAGTCTATTTTAGACATTGCCACGGGTACTGGAGATTTAGCCATTGCTCTTGTTAAAACAGGCGCAAAAAAAATCGTAGGTCTAGATATTTCTCCAGGCATGTTAGCTGTTGGCAAAGAAAAGGTAACGGACAAGAAATTGGACAGCACTATAGAAATGGTAGTTGGTGATAGTGAGAAACTAACTTTTGAAGACAATTCCTTTGATGCGGTTACTGTATCTTTTGGAGTACGAAATTTTGAAACGCTGAATACCGGTATGGCAGAGATATTACGTGTTTTAAAACCAAATGGCACACTGGTTGTTTTAGAGACTTCTGTACCTACTAAAACCCCATACAAACAAGGTTACAATTTTTACACTAAAAATATTCTTCCCTTAATTGGAAAATTATTTTCAAAAGATGATTCTGCTTATGGCTATTTAAGCGAATCTGCTTCTGTTTTTCCACATGGCGAAAATTTCAACAATATTTTACGCGAAATAGGGTTTATAGATGTAACGAATAAACCTCAAACATTTGGGGTTGCATCAATTTATGTTGCGAAAAAAGGCTAATCTATATCTTTAGCATACTCACAATATATTTTTGACGTTTTACAATCGTAAACCAGGATATATGAAGAAGTGGTTTTTTATAAGCCTAACGTTGTTGATTACGAATTTAATGAGTGCTCAATTCAACGAAAGCCCCATATTGAATAAACAAAACGAAGATAAGAAACTCTTAAACTGGGGTTACTTCCTTGGTTTAAACCAATATGATTTTAAATTTGAGTACAAAGAAGAATTAGGATTTGATTCTACAGGTAAAGATTTAACCACTATCCAAGTTGCAAAATCCTTTGGGTTTAATGTTGGGTTAATTGGCGAAGTGCGGCTTAACGAATTCTTAGATGTTCGTTTTGAACCTGGATTGCATTATGGATCTAGACTATTAGGCTTCCCATCTCCTTTAATTGATGAAAATGATGCTTTGGTAGAGGTGAAATCTACTTATATTAACTTTCCCCTACTCCTAAAAGCGAGCACTAGAAGATATGGAAACTTTAAACCATTTCTTTTGGGTGGTGTATCTACAGGACTTAACCTAGGTAGTAATGAAGAAAGTCTTGACGATAATAGCTCTGGTACCTTTAGAATGAAAAAATGGGTCTACAATTACGAACTTGGTTTTGGCATTGATTTTTACTTAGAGTATTTTAAATTCACCCCTACTATTCGTGGTGTTTTTGCTATTACCGATGAGCTAGTTCCAGACAACGACCCTAATAGCCCTTGGACAGGAAACATAGAATCCCTTAAAACTCGCGGTATTTTCATCAACTTCACTTTTGAATAGCAATTAGCAATTAGCAATTAGCAATTAGCAATTAGCAATTAGCAATTAGCAAAAAATAAAATTTTCCCGTTACAACGCTCAACTATTTTCTAATTTCATGTAATAAAATGGCAGTTGCAGATGCTACGTTTAAACTTTCCGTAGTCACATCTCCAAATTGAGGGATTGCCAATCTATCGGTACAATGTTTTGCGACAGCTTCAGAAACTCCTTTTCCTTCATTACCCATAATCATTATTCCCTTTGCTGGCAACTGCGTTGAATTTACACTTTTACCATCCATAAAAGTTCCAAAAACAGGTAACTGAGTTGAAGTTAAGAATGCATCAAGAGATAAATATTGAATATTTATTCTAGTGATTGACCCCATAGTAGCTTGTAATACTTTTGAATTAAAACAATCTACAGTATCCGTAGAACATACAATATCACTGATACCAAACCAATCGCAAAGCCTTATTATAGTTCCTAAATTACCCGGGTCCTGTACTCCATCTAACACCAAAACCCAATCAGAAGTTATTTTTTTGGTTGGTTTTGGAATATAGAACACTCCAAGATATCCGTTGGGGTTCTTAAGGCTACTCATTTGACTAAGCTCTCTAGCTGTTACTTTTTCAACTTGTAGATCATCCACATCCAATCCAATAGGATCAACTGCAAAAAGCTTATAGACTTTCATGTCAGAATTCACTACTTCTTCAATAGTCTTTTTTCCTTCCACAACAAATAGTCCGTGCTCATTTCGGTACTTTTTTTGCTGTAGACTTTTGATAAGTTTCAATTCACTTTTGACAACCATTCAAATAATGTATTTTTGATTTCTATGAGGATGGCACTTTGCTCCAAAAACAACATGGCTAAATTAAGCTTATTATCCCTACTGGCAATAGTCTTGTTATCCTGTAACTCGCTAAAGAAAGTTGAGGATGATGAATACTTGGTAATTAAAAACGCCGTTTATGCCGATTCTGTTAAAGTAAACAATGAAGAGTTGGAAAGTCTCATCTACCAAAAATCCAATTCTACTGTATTAGGCTACCCCCTTAGACTTAATCTTTACAACCTTGCAAAAGAAAATCCAGATTCTTCCTATAATGCATGGCTATACAGAAAAGAAAATAGAAAAAAGAGACTTGACAAACTACTTTCAGAAAAACAAGTGGAACGCCTGGGTGAATCATTTATAGTTAAAGGACTTAGTAATTGGTTAAAGGATATTGGCGAAGAACCCACAATTTTAGACACTACCAAAACACGATTAAGCTTAGCAAAACTTAGTGCATACTACCAAAGTAAAGGCTACTTTACCAACAATACCACCTATGAAATTGATAGTTCAAAGCACAAAAAAGCTAGAGTCAATTATCATATTAAACTTGGCGATCCGTATATGATAGATTCTCTGGGCAACAATATTTCATCTAGAGCAATAGACTCCTTATATTTTTTACATTCTGCACAATCATTAATAAAAGAAGGACAACAGTTTGATTTAAGTAATTTTAATAACGAACGTGAACGATTAACCGGTATTTTTAGAAATAGCGGAGTTCGTAATTTTCAAGAAAGCTCTATTACCTTCGATATTTTAAGAGATACTATTAAAGCTGCTGATGATCAGCAAATGAACATCACTTTAAACATTGGTGATTTAAAAACTAGAGGAGAAAATGAAGTGACCACCTCTGCATATAAAGTTGAGAAAATCAATAAAATACATATTTATACAGATTACCTTTCCACAAATTCACAAGATTCACTGTACACCATAGACTACCAAGACTACACTATTCATTATTCCAAGAATTTTGATATTAAGCCAAAAACCTTGGCTAATGCCATCTTTTTCAAAAAAGACAGTATTTATAGAGATGTAGATAAAATTAGAACATCTAGACAGTTAAATGCCCTAAATGTATTTAAATACCCAAATATCATTTTTGAAGCTGATTCTGTAGGTAACAAAGTAAACACAAACATTTATCTGGCCCCAAAAACAAAGTATGCTTTAGGTACCAATTTTGAAGTTAGCCGATCTAACTTACGTAGACTAGGTGTTGGTTTGGGCACTACCCTACTTATAAGAAATATTTTCAAAGGTGCAGAAAACTTAAGTATCTCTGCAAATGGATCATACGGTCTTCTTAGCAGTAATACATTTGAAGCAAATTACTTCTCAGAATTTGGTGGAGACATTGCTTTAGATTTTCCAAGAATCTGGTTTCCCTTTGTAAACACTTCCAGAATTATACCCAACTATACTTTGCCAAAAACAAGAATTGCCATTGGTACAAATTTCCAAAACAATATAGGTCTAGACAAACAAACCTTTAATACCGTTTTAGGCTACAATTGGGTACCTAGTGATTTTGTAAATCATGAAGTTGAGCTATTGAACATTCAGTTTGTAAGAAATGTAAACAGTAGTAGATTCTATAACGTTTATACTAACACCTACGAACTGTTAGATGACATTGCAGACTCTTACGAAGATGCTACATTATATCCTGAATTAGCAGATTTTTTTGAACCAGGAGATAGTGATGATGAATTAAATCTAATAATTCCGTCAGGCACAACCGGATTTACAAATGCAATTTTAGATCGTGTTGTGTCTTCTTCAAGTGACGATTTTGATGATGTAAACACTATTGAAGAAAGAAGAATCAGACTTACCGAGAATAATTTAATATTCGCATCTAATTACACATTCAACAAAACAAATAGAACCGGACCTATAGATAATTCTTTTTATCAATTTCGTTGGAAAATTGAAGGTGCAGGCAATGTTTTATCGGCTTTCTCTTCTTTTATACCATTCAACAAAAATGACGATGATCAGTTATTGGTATTTGGAGTACCATTTTCTCAATACATTAAAAATGATTTTGAATACGTAAAATACTGGGACCTAAAACGCTCTAATGTATTGGCTGCAAGAGCATTCTTCGGTATTGCCATTCCTTACGGTAATTCTGATAACATCCCATTTGTTCGTAGTTATTTTGGCGGTGGATCAAATGACAACAGAGCTTGGTTCCCATACTCATTAGGACCAGGAAGCACTTCTGCAATTAACGATTTTAACGAAGCGAATTTAAAATTGGCCTTAAACTTAGAATACAGATTTCCGGTAGCGGGTGATATTAACGGGGCCATATTTGCCGATGCAGGAAACATATGGAACGTGCTGGATAATGTAGAAGATCCAGATGCTACTTTTGACGGATTTAGTTCTTTAAAGGATATTGCCTTAGGAACAGGTATTGGTATAAGATACGATTTCACCTACTTCCTATTTAGACTAGATTTAGGCTTCAAAACTTATAACCCTGCTGAAATTCAGTCTAAAAGATGGTTCAGAGATTATAATTTTGCGAACTCCGTGTTGCAAATAGGTATCAACTATCCCTTTTAAATATAATTGTTTTATTACTTTTGTTTTTCATTTTTTTAAGAAACAAACAACAACATAATTATGGCTCACAATATTAAACCGGGAGTTGCAACCGGAGATGAAGTTCAAGCAATCTTCAACTACGCAAAAGAAAAAGGGTTCGCATTACCTGCAGTAAACGTTATAGGTTCAGACACCATTAATGGTGTTTTAGAGACAGCTGCAAGTTTAAACGCTCCTGTTATCATTCAATTTTCTAACGGTGGTGCCCAGTTCAATGCTGGTAAAGGTCTATCTAACGACGGGCAAAAAGCAGCCATACTAGGTGCTGTTGCCGGAGCCAAACATGTTCACCAACTAGCAGAAGCTTATGGTGCAACAGTTATTCTTCATACAGATCACTGTGCAAAAAAATTATTACCTTGGATAGATGGTCTTTTAGATGCTAGTGAAAAACATTTCGCTGAAACAGGAAAATCTTTGTTCAGCTCGCATATGATCGATCTTTCTGAAGAGCCTTTAGAAGAGAATATTGAAATATGTAAAGGATACTTAGAGCGCATGAGCAAAATGAACATGACGCTAGAAATTGAACTAGGTATCACTGGTGGTGAAGAAGATGGTGTTGATAATTCTGATGTAGATGATTCTAAATTATACACGCAACCAGAAGAAGTAGCATACGCTTATGAAGAGCTTTCTAAGGTTAGCCCTAAATTCACTATCGCTGCTGCATTTGGTAACGTACATGGTGTTTACAAGCCAGGTAACGTTAAATTGACCCCGAAAATCCTTTTAAACTCTCAAGAATATATTTCTAAGAAATACGGTGTTGAGCACAACCATATAGATTTCGTATTCCATGGTGGTTCTGGATCTACAGTTGAAGAGATCAGAGAAGGTATTAGCTACGGAGTTATAAAAATGAATATAGATACCGATTTACAATATGCTTTTCTATCTGGTGTTCGTGATTATATTCAAGACAACAAAGACTACTTACAAGCACAAATCGGCAACCCTAAAGGCGCTGACGAACCTAACAAGAAATTCTACGACCCTAGAGTTTGGTTAAGAAAAGGAGAGACTGCTTTCATAGAGCGTTTGAAAAAAGCCTTTGAAGACTTAAACAACGTAAACACACTATAAAAGTATAGCATAACCAAAAAAAATGGATGAGATGACGGCTTGGTTTAAAAGAAAAGAAAAAGGTATTCAAACCTCTACCGAGGAAAAAAAAGACACACCTAAAGGACTTTGGTATAAATCACCAACAGGTAAAATAGTAGAGTCTGACGATCTTGCAAAAAACTTTTATGTTAGCCCTGAAGATGATTATCACGTTAGAATAGGCAGTAAAGAGTATTTTGAAATTTTGTTCGATAACAATAAGTTTACTGAACTTGACGAGAAACTAAGCTCTAAAGACCCTTTGAAATTTGAGGATACCAAGAAATATAGCGAACGTTTAAAAGCGGCACAGAAAAAAACCGGACTTAAAGATGCTGTGAGAACAGGATACGGAAAGTCTTACGGTAAAGACATCGTAATCTGCTGTATGGATTTTAAATTTATCGGTGGTTCTATGGGTAGTGTCGTTGGTGAAAAAATTGCACGTGGCATAGACTACGCCATTAAAAAGAAAACACCATTTATGATGATTTCTAAATCTGGTGGAGCTCGTATGATGGAAGCAGCGCTTTCATTAATGCAACTTGCAAAAACATCAGCTAAATTAGCTCAGTTATCTGAAGCTGGTTTACCATATATCTCTTTATGTACCGACCCAACAACGGGTGGTACTACGGCTTCTTATGCTATGCTTGGCGATATTAATATTGCAGAGCCAGGAGCATTAATCGGTTTTGCCGGTCCAAGAATCGTAAAAGATACTACTGGTAAAGATTTGCCCGAAGGTTTTCAATCATCTGAGTTTTTATTGGAACATGGCTTTTTAGATTTCATTTCACATAGAAGAGATTTAAAGAAAAAAGTGAACTTATATATCGACTTAATTCAGAACAACCCAGTAAGAGCAGAAAAAGCAACAGCGTGAAATCATTAGTATTCACTATACTATCTTTTTGGTTTTTATGCTGTTCTGCAGATAAAGAAAAAGTGCTCGTCGAAGAATCAGATTCGGCGAGCATTTTTAATTCTAATGCACAAGTTACCCAAGTAAGCATATCAGGTGAACCAAATGCATACACTTTCAATACTACAATTTCAAGTCCAGATACAGGATGTGATCAATATGCAGACTGGTGGGAAATTATAGATTTAGAAGGTAAACTTATCTATAGAAGAGTTTTGGCACATAGTCATGTGGACGAACAACCTTTTACAAGGTCAGGAAGCAACATTCCACTAGAAAGTACCACAGAAGTATATATAAGAGTACACATGAATACTACAAGTTATTCAAATGCGGTACTTAAAGGTGCTATTGACACTGGCTTCTCTTCTTCTGAATTGGATATTGAATTTGCCAAAGAACTAGAAAACGTAGAACCATTACCAAATGGTTGTGCTTTTTGATTTTAAATTATTAAAATTTAAATTAAACATTTCAAAAAATATCTTACCTTTGCGGCTTGATTGAAAATCAATCACGTACATAAAAATCATTTAAAATAATATTGGAATGTATTTATCAAAAGAAGTAAAAG
>JAHDDP010000137.1 GCA_020629285.1 Maribacter sp. | reverse complement strand
CTTCAAGATTATGGACCGATGCTATCATTGACCCAAAGGACACGCGTAAATGGATCTCAATGGGTATTGAAGCCGCTGATCATGCACCTATTGAAAAGCCTTTTAATATGGGGGTTTTGCAGGTTTAATATAAATATTAGGAACCAACAATATAATTATAATTACATAAAAGCGATACAAAATAATGCCCCTTATATACCTAGCGTATACAAGGGGCTTTGTCAATTCCATATAACATGTAGTTTTTAAAATATCTAGTTAGAAACAACACTAACCGCATTTGAAACAGTAAACAATTGCTGCTTCACATTACGCAACCCAAGTTTAAACACCTTTACCTCCTTACGTTGAGAAGTACTACCATAATTATGGTAAATAGTAGCTTTTAAGTAGGTCGATGTTAAACTTTTATTACCAAGATATTTAGCATTTATTTGCCAAGTTCCTTGTAATGAATCATCAATAAGATATTCTTCGGTTGAAAATCCAGATATTTTTTCATTTTTTATACGGTTACCATCCGCAAATAGAGAATGTTCGCTCTTAAAATAATTACCCTTAGGATTCACAAATTCAAGCTCAAATTCAGCTTCACTATCGTTCCATTCAAAAACCAAGCGAGTACCATCGAATTCATCATCTAGAACAATATTATTTAATTCTTTGCTAGATAAAAGTTCTTTCCCTTTTGTAGAAATAAAGTTATTGAGTTCGCGCTCCATTAAAATACTTAAATCACCTTCGGCTCTTAAAAAACCTTGTTCTAATAAATAACCATAACGTGCGTAAATACTTGCTGCTTTTTGGAATTCATTAATTTCAATATAACTTTCTGCCATATCTAAATAAGACTGGGCATAGTTAGCTCTTAAAGTAAAAACCTCTTTATATATTTCATTAGCTTTTTCTAACCTACCCTCTGCTTGATAAATATAAGCAAGAGCTTTTAATGCTACGGGATTTTCACCAAACACAACCCAATTATCCCTAATAATTTCATCTGCAAAATCCGTATTTTTCCAACGTTGGGAAAAATAGTCATAAGCATCTAAAACATAGTTATAGGAACTACCGTACATCTTTACTTGATCCTGATATAATGAAATAGCTTCATTTTCTTTAACACTACTTAACAACTTATTTAAATAAGTAGGCTTATCCAACTTAAGCTCAGAACTACTCAGAGCAGAATTATCATATTTATTATTCCTTAATCTTGCTTGGTCATAAGGCAGATTACTTTCTGGATCCGGATAATAATTGGCTCCCTTGGTATTAATTACTATGACACCGCCATTAGCAACACCGCCGTATTTAGTAACAGCTCCTAAACCGGATACTACCGCTATCCTTTCTATACTCTCTACGTTAAGAAAATGTGGATAATCTTTTATAATTAAACCATCTATATCATAAATGGCAGGAAAAAAACCAAAACTAGATCCACGTAGATATATAATAGGGCTTGTTGGGTCTATATCAAGTCGTTCTACCTTAACGCCTGGAAATCTATATTGAATAACAGATGCAACATCTATACCAATGGGGTTTAAGTCTTCACCATCAATAATTCTAACCGCAAAATTGGTAATATCCTTATCCAGAAGACCAAAGGCAGTACTTATAATATTTTTATTTACGGAGTACTCGCCACGCAATTGTTCTTGACTTTTTATAACGGTTTTTTCTACAGTTACCTCATCCAATAAATTTATTTTTGGAGCTAACGCTACATTTAAAATACGGGTAACATCTTCCACAAATATTTCTACAGTATTCATACCAGGATAACTATAGTTAATTGTTTGTCCGGGCAATGCTGAAATCTGATAAGTACCTTGTAAATCTGATTTTACCATTTCATTGGTTTCTATAACTTTAATTTCTGTATTAACCAATGGGGTATCTAGATAAGTAACGGTACCTTTTATAACATTTTTGCTTTCTTGAGCGAAAGAAAAGGTACATGTTAGAACAAAAAGAACGATAATGTTTTTCATAATGAACAGTGTTTAGTTATAATAATTATTTAAAAAAATACTACAAATATTATAACAAAAAACTGGTTACCCTATCAAATTTTTAACGAAATAATCTTTTTACGAACATTTTGATTATTTAGGTGTAAAATAATTTTATCTATTTTTTGTGAAGGGTAACCAAAATTGTTAAATACCGTACAGAGCAACACAACTGGTTCTGTAATTTGATTATCTAGATTTCCAATATATGTAGCGTTTATAATCCATTCTCCTTTTAAATCATCATAAACCTCAAATTCTTCCATATTGTAACCAATTGCAATTTCATCTTGTATTCTTTTAGTATCAAAACTTGAGCTATGCTCCCAATTAAAAAAACGATTTTGAGGGTTTACAAACTGTATTTGAAATTCTGATTTAGGATTGCTCCATTCCACTAATAATCTTACGTTCATTTTGGAATTAGAGAAATATTTTTCTTTTACATTGGTAATATCTAATCGTGAACGATCTCTAAAGATTAAATTCTTTAACTCACGTTCTATTGATTTCTGTATTGGCTGAACATTTAAGTTTTTATAAGTACCGCCATTTTCTAGATTTACAAACTTATTAAGCGCTTCTTGTTTTTCACCATTGGCAAGTTTTATTTTGGCTTCATTAAAAAACGGTTGTAACGCTGTAGGTTTTAAATCGTGTATTTTTCCATTTAATATAACTGACAAGTTATTAAAATCTAAATAACGCATTCCAAATTCCGTAATTTTCAAATAAGTTTCATTATTTGGATATTTCTCCCAAAGACTGGATATTACTTTAGCAGCAATATTTTTATCCTTATCCTTAAAAAAAGAAAATACGTCCAAATAAAAAGAATCGTTGTTTTCATTAAAATTGCGGTACTTCAAATATTGTTTATAAGCATCTTCAGTTGTAGTCGTATTTTCTAAAATATCTAAAATTGCGGAATCTGTTTGCTCAATATTCTCCTTAGCATTATATACATTGTTTTGAACAAGGGCTGAATTCACCTTTTTTTTGGTATTTCCTGACCCTTGTGCAGTTTTTGTTGTTACCAATAAAACGCCCCCGTTACCTAAAGTACCATACCTATTAGCTGCCGCTAAACCTTTTAACACTGTGATAGAAGCAATATTTTCCGGATTTAGGAAAGAGGCATCCGCAGTATAGCCTTCTGTTCCCGAATCAGTCGTAAATCCTTTAGGTCCGGAAGAATCTGACTGTTCAATAGGCACACCATCCACTACGACCAATCCGTACCGATTTCCTAAAAGAGTAGCATTGGGTCTAGCACTAAATTCAGTTATATCTTGATCAGATTTAAGGTTAAAATTAGAAAACTTTCCTGCTATAGCCATGTTCGCATCTGTAGCTGTAGGAGAAATATCTTCGCTATCTATAGTTTGAACCGCATAACCAATAGCTTCTTTCTGTTTTGTACCATTTCCTGTAATATCAGTATTTTCTATTTTTTTTTGTACAACAGTTACCCCTTCCAAATTTGTAACATCCGGGTCAAGAAATATATCTAAATCATTATTAAAATAACCAATAGGCAAAATTTTTCTAATCCCGTAAACTTCATCTGACACCAACAAAGAGTCTCCTGGTTTTGCCGGCAACCAAAACTTTCCGTCAATATCCGTTGTATATACTTTGTTATTACCGACTATTTGAACCTTAATTTTATCTTTGGGTTCATTATCCATATAAATAGTGCCAGTAATTGAGTCTAATGGCTTTATAGCATCATTTCTTTTAGCAACAAAATTTCTTGGATCAAAAGACAAGTCCATTAACCGACCTTTACCGATAAGTACAGATTTCTCAAGTAATTTAAAGTTTGGATCTTTTACCGTATTTACCACAACGTTTCCTTTATTTATGGGTAAAAAATCATTTTCAATCAAAGAATTTCCGTCCGTAAAAAAATACGATTCGGAATTCAGGATATGGTCTTCAAGCCCTTCATATAAAGTTGCACCATCGGGTACTGTTTTTGCTAAAACTTCTTTTAGTTCGCTCCAATTACCATCGATAATTTCAAATGATTGCTCTTCAACAATAATATTAAAAAGCAATAGTTGTACCTTAACGTTTGAGTGTCGTTTAAATATTTTATCCAGGACATCAAATTCCTTTTTAATATCCCTCTCTAACATTGATAAGGATGTATCCCAACAAATAGTTACATTATTTGGCTCATCTTGAGAAAATGTACTGTAGGTGATAAAAAGAAGAAAGATTAAAAAAATAGAAAACTTGTTGATATTGTACATAGTAAGCGTATTAAGTTCTATTTAAAATTAAATATAATGTATACAAATTATACATGTATATAATATTCTATAGATAAAATTAATTGCCCTGATGACCTTTCACTCGTGGAATCAACAACAATTCGGTCTG
>JAHDDP010000136.1 GCA_020629285.1 Maribacter sp. | reverse complement strand
TGACCCGCATGCCCTTTCACCCAGTTAAATGTTACTTCATGTTCATCTATAACATTTAACAAGCGCTCCCACAAATCTTTATTAAGTACCAAATTGCCCTTCTTTCTGATCCAATTGTTACGTTCCCAATTTTCTGCCCAGCCTTTTTCTATGCCATCTATTACATATTTTGAATCTGAATACACGGTGACTTTTGCTTTGGTTTTTATTTTTTCTAGACCCACAATTACCGCCATAAGTTCCATGCGGTTATTGGTGGTAAGTTCATACCCAGCAAAGAATTCTTTCTGCCTTCCTTTATAGCTGAGAATTACCCCATACCCTCCTTTACCGGGATTAGGCTCTGCTCCGCCATCTGTATAAAGTTCTATTTCTGGAATTTCTTTATTCTCCATTTTGGAATATCACATGTAGCTTTAGCAAAATTAATTGCAATCAACTTTAATCTTTGTCCATATATTATTTAGAAGCAAACTTTCTAAACCCTTTTATAATTTGAAATATTAAAACACCTAAAATAATTCGGTGGAATAAATCCAGGAACTGCAGCCAACTACTTTGAACTTCCCCATATAAATTCGTAAATTTTCTGGCAGGGTTAAACATTTGCCAAAACACATCAAAGTTTTTGAACCATTGCGAAAACGTGTTGAATACTTCATTCAAATTTTTGGCGGGAGAATAATTTAAATTTTGCGAGAATAGCGGTAACATTAATGTATAGAAAATGAGTGTAATGCAGAATGTGATTACAACTGGCTTTATCCAACTTATCCCATAATCATTACTCATGTTTACGGACATTATAGCTCTATCCCATAAGGTATAATCTTTACCTTTTAATTTAAGCTCGTTTCTATAGAATTTCATTTCACGGGCTTGAAAATCCAAACTGTCAATTTGATTTCCGCTAGCCTTTAATGATTGCTTTAATTGCCGATAAACCTCTCTTGTTCTTTTAGCTATCTTATATTCATTGTTTAAGTCATCCCCAATTTGTAACTTATTTTCATCGAACCAGACGACATTTGATGTATAAATTTCATTAAATGAAGAATTAGTAACCCGTATTGCATCAAAAGAATTAAAATCAAATTCTATAAATTTCGTTTTACCTAAATCGGCATGCGCTAACATTATTAAACTTTTAGGAGCTAAATCTGTTTTAAAATTATTATTCTCCGCTGAGCACCTTTCAAAAGTTATATCTCCATAATTAGTAAATCCAATCATAGATATTCTCTTTACAAACAATTGACTTAATATTAATTTAAGGTTTTGATTGATTCCATTAATATCTAATTCTCCAATATTCCAATTTTCAATCTTAAGTACACCTTCAAGCTTCGGGCTATTGGGTATTGTAATCTTATTAATTTGTTTTCCTAGACCATCAAATTCACCAAGTTCTATAAATTTAACTTCACGAATATAAAGTTCGTTTAAATGGGTAGGAAGACCATTAGAAGTGTCCCTATTCTCTAACTTAGCTTTTTTATAAAACGTATCTCCAATTATAGAAAAATGTTTTATCCTACTACCAGCTATATCTACAGTGTCTTTAAAATTGTTGTAGTTGAAAATTAAACTATTAGGACATTCTAAATTCCAAATTTTAACCCAATCGTTAAAAATTGATTTAATGATTGAAAAATTACCCGTACAGCTTGCAACTCTACAGGTATGTATTTTACTATTACTTATTTGAATATCGCCAATAATTGCAGCTAAGTCTAACAAGTTATTAATAGAGCTATCATTCAATTTAATGCCACCACCAATTGAAATTTTTGTTTCTTTAATTAACAGATTTTCTATTTCACATTTATTTTTAATAATTATATCTCGTAAAAACTCAGACCGGTTGTTTACATGAATATAATCTGCCTTACAGCCAGAAAACAAAAGATTACAATTTTCTATATTTTCATTTTTACTATAGGCATTACATACTAATCGTTCAATTGAAAGAGGTTTTATAAACTCGCAATTCTCAAAAAATAGTCCAAATTGAATTGTCGAATACCCTATTTTTACTTTATCTTGAAACGTAATATTTTTTAAATGGAGTTTATCAAATTTTACGGTACTATCAATTATCAGTTCATCTTTTACTATCCATTCCTTACCCTTAAGTTCATCTTTAACTAACTTAAGTATAAATTGTTTTGCAGTTATATTTTGATGTGGATTGACCATTGTTGATCTTTTATATTTAAACTAACCCTCTTTTCTCACCCTCAAAAACCTCCCTCAAAACACTCTGCATTAACTGCTCACTATGTGCTTGGCTTTGTTGTACTTCTTGCTCTAAAGCATCACATAAACCCATTAAAGCATTTACTTTTGCTACAATGGCTTTTTGTTCTTCTAGTGGTGGAAATACTAGTATAGTTTCTAATACTGTTTTTCTATCCATACCAGGAATTAGACCTACTGCATTTTTTCGGTATATCATAGCATTTACATCCATAATAACTTTAATAAAATTTAAAGAAGAGCAAATTGTGCTTATAGCCATTATTTGTCTTGCAATATGAACTTTTTCTTCTTCTAGCCACCCCATCTTACCTACACCTGAGCCTTTACAAGTAATTAATAAATCTCCTTTATAAGCGAAAGACCTAGGTGCATCCGTCCATCTAGATATTATTACTTTTTCATTCTTTAAATTACTAGCTCCAGTTACATATGGTAAGCCTATTATTTCGGTATCAGAATATTCATTTGGTTTTAAATCTTGACCTGATTTTAAATTAATGATTTCTCCCATCCTACACCAAACCCAACCTTCAGGTAATTCATAAGGAATTTCTTCTTTGGTAATTGGCGGTAAGGCTTTTTCCTTTTTTATTTTTTTGTCTTTTATGAGTTGTGCTTTCTCTTCTTGGATGCGTTTTAAGAGTTGGCTGGCATCTTCCACTTCGGCTCCGCTCTGTGATTGTTGTTGTCTCCAATCTGCTGTTAACTTGCCTTGTACCGCTAACTGTAAAACGGTTTCTCTTAACTTTTTAATGTTGGTAGTTTCATCAAAGAAGCTTTTAAAATGGTCTTGTAAAAAAGTCCATTCTTGGTTTGCGTTATTGGTAGTGAGTTGGTGTAATGCAGACGTTACAAAATCTTCTTTTAAACCAATACGTTGTACCGTTAATTGCTCTAATTGTTCAACTTCTTTAAAAAGGGTTTCTACTACTTTTACGATTTCTTTTTGTTCTTCTAGTGGTGGAACGGAAATAGGAATTTGCAACCATTTATTTTTATTAATCATAGGTGTTGCTGAACCTGTTGACCTATCCCAAACTTCTTTTTGAAAGTATGGTGATTGACAAACAATTTTAATGTATTCTATTGGTGAATAAATAGTCGTTAAAACGTTTATTTGCTGATTGCAACTAACATCTTTCGTATTCACATTACATTTTCCCATACTTCCTCCTATACAAACCATCATTAAAGAATTTGCTTCAATCAATCGTCCTTTTTTAAGACCCTCTTCAGAAAGACCTTCTACTGGATATTCCATAGAACTATTTGAAATATTTGCGGGTCCTAAAAAAGGAATAAAAGAACCGTAATTATCTGGATTTTTAGTAGGTGGTGTCGTTCCTGTTTGAGCATAGCCTAAATCACTCAAATAGGAACATTCCCAATTTAAAGGAAGATTTAAAAATGGTTTATCATCTAAAATAGGAAAAGTTTTCTCTTTCTTTATTTTCTTACTCTTAACAAGCTGTTCCTTTTCTTTTTGGATTCTATCTAATAATTCCGAAGCAGGTTCAATATCCTTATTTTGTTTTCGCCAATTCGCGGTCAATTTTCCTTGTATTGCCAATTCTAAAATCAATCCTTTTAATTCTTCGGCATTTTTAGGACGAATGGTTAGTTCTTTAAAGTGTTGTAGTAGTTGCATATTACTTTAAAGCCTCGGTTAATACATTTATAATTTCGTCCTGTATACTAGAAATTTTTTGTTCTGTAGTCCTAAATTTTTCTAAAATAACTTCAGGGCTTTCCAAAGTATCGGCTTCTTGGTGTGGGTTTTTAATGTCTAAATTATACCCTCGTTTTTTAATGTCGTCTATAGAGACTTTCCAAGCAAATTCATTTTCTACACGCTTGTTCCACCATTTTTTTTCTACATCAAATTCTTTAATATTTATCGGTTTGGTTTTATTGTAGCTTTTAGCACCTTTTGGGTATTGGTGCTCATAATACCAAACTTCTTTGGTGGGCGTTCCTTTTTCAAAAAACAACAAATTAGTTTTAATACTGGTGTATGGGTTAAACACACCGTTTGGTAGACGTACGATGGTATGTAGGTTACAACGCTCCAACAACTCTTCTTTAAGGCGTGTTTTCATTCCTTCGCCAAACAAAGTACCATCGGGCAATACAATGGCACAACGTCCTTTATCTTTTAATA
>JAHDDP010000135.1 GCA_020629285.1 Maribacter sp. | reverse complement strand
TCCTTTCATAAATCCTAAAAATGTTGATATACCTGCAAAACTCATCAATTTAAAAGAAAAAAAGAAGTTCTAGTAGGGATATTTGTTTAATTTTAATCAACTAAAGTTACGTAATTCATGAGTATTGCAACGAAAGACATCCTAGTAGAAAAGGTAAAAACTTCAAAAATTGACCAAGTAGATTTTGACAATCTTGCCTTTGGTTCGGTATTCACAGACCATATGTTAGTCTGTACTTATAAGAACGGTGCATGGGAAACCCCTAAAATTACACCTTACCAACCCATTACGCTAGACCCTTCTTCCAAGATTTTTCATTACGGACAATCTATTTTCGAAGGCATGAAAGCTTATAAGGATAAAAATGATGACGTCTATCTATTTAGACCCTTAGAAAACCATAAGCGCTTTAATATTTCGGCTAAGAGAATGTGTATTCCAGAAATTCCTGAAGATTATTTTATGGAAGGATTGACTACACTTTTAAATTTAGATAAGGATTTTATACCAACAAAAGATGGTAGTTCGTTATATATAAGACCATTTATGTTCGCCTCAGGCAACGGTTTTCATGCATCTCCCGCAAATGAATATACATTCATAATCGCTTGTGCGCCATCTGGTGCTTATTTTTTTGGCAAGGTAAAAGTACTTATTGAAGAAAAATATTCAAGATCGGCAAACGGCGGCGTAGGTTATGCGAAAGCTGGCGGTAATTATGCGGGTCAGTTCTACCCAACGCAACTTGCTGTTGAGAAAGGATACAACCAAGTAATCTGGACAGATGACACCAACCATGAGTATATTGAAGAAGCTGGTGCCATGAATATATTCATTAGAATAAACGATACCTTATTAACAGGACCTACCAGTGATCGTATACTTGATGGTATTACCAGAAAAAGTATTTTAGATATTGCCAAAGATCAAGGCATTAAGACCGAGGTTAGAAAGATAACGGTAAAAGAAGTTGTTGAAGCCGCAAAAGACGGGTCTTTGAAAGAAATGTTCGGTGCCGGTACGGCAGCGGTAATTTCACCTATAGCAGGTTTTGGTTACAGAGATACAGATTATGACTTACCGGAACTTGAAAACAGTTTTGGTAAACAATTAAAGAAAATCATAACAGACATACAGTACAATAAATCTGAAGATAAATTCGGATGGCGCTTTAAAGTCAAATCATAACAATTTAAAAAGGGGCGAAACGCCCCTTTTTTATTTATTTAAAATAGTACCAATATTGGGCTTAGAATAATTAGGTCCTTTAAGCACTTTTCCATCTTCACGGTAAATAGGTTTACCATCTTCACCTAGCTTACTCATATTACTTCTTTGTATTTCATTGAATACTTCTTCTATCTTATACTGCATACCGTGTTCTAATATCGTACCACACAATATGTATAACATATCACCCAATGCATCGGCAACTTCAACAAGGTCATTATTCTGTGCTGCTTCTAAATACTCCTTGTTTTCCTCATCCATTAAATTGAAACGCAAAGTATTCTTTGCTTCTCCCAAATCCGCAATCATATCTTCTGAAACACCCAGACCAAAAGAATTATGAAATTCTTCTACTGCTTTGATTTTATTTTTCATCTTTATTATACCGTTTTCGGTTAGCTTTGCGTAAAAATATAAAATATGTTTAGCACCGGACAAATCATTTTTGCAATTGCTTTTGCAGTGGTTTTCGCCATCATAATTGTCATTTCTTACCGAAAAGATTTGAAATTGCACCAAAAAAATTTTAAAGGCGTAAAATGGATAGGTGTATTCTTTATACTATTCATAATTCTACTGCTTTTTATCAAGTTTTTCCTAAAGGAATAGTTAATTTTTTTCCTACACCACAAAAATTAACGTTTTCACAACAAAAAGATATATAAGGGCGTTATATATACCAAATACCGTAATTTTGCGTTATTCATCTATAAGGTGTAATAAATTATGATGACATTTCTTACAATTTTTTTAGTATTAGTAGGTATTAATATTGCCTTGGTAGTAGTTAGTTTGATCAGTGTTTCTCAAAAAGCGAAAACGACAGCTCAAAAATCAGCTAAACAACCAACATCTGTAATCTATCCTTTAGATTTACTTACTACAAGCTACAAGAAAGCAGTTTAGTTTTTACCTTTATAAGGTATGAAACAATTTTTACTGGTTTTTTTAGGCGGGGGTTTAGGTAGTATTTTAAGATACTATATATCTAAAAACCTAAATACCTATTATTCAAATTTCTATTTAGGTACCTTTTTGGTCAATATTATTGGCTGTCTACTTATAGGTATACTAATAGGACTGTCGCTAAAGAACAATTACATTTCAGAAAATCAGACATTATTATTGGCTACTGGTTTCTGTGGTGGCTTCACTACCTTTTCAACCTTTGCATTAGAAAGTAACATCTTATTCAAAGAAACTTCACTATTTCAAACATCCCTATATATGGGCTTAAGTGTGGCTATTGGTATACTGGCTATATCATTTGGGCTATGGATTTGCAAAATGTTATAGAACTAACATTCATTGCCTACTATTTTATTTTTATACATTTTTTTAAGTATTTGCCGTTTTATTAAACAATCGTTAGATAATTAGTCATTTTTCTAACGATTATTCTATGATAAGTCTCAAATCACTATTCCTCATTCTCTTTATCTTCAATATAAACATGCATTAATAACAATACCCTAAAATTTTAGGGGTATAAATTATCATACTGATAAAAATCAGTAGTGATCCCCTAAAATTTTTAGGGTGTGCATGTTTTTAACATATATTTGGCAATATCAAAAACTTATTCAAATGAAAAAAATCGAGGCAATTATTAGAAAATCAAAATTTGACGATGTCAAAGAGGCATTGCATCAAATAGAGGTGAACTTCTTCAGTTACTGGGATGTAACCGGGGTAGGAAATGAAAAACAAGGGCATGTTTATCGTGGAATTTCTTACAGCACAACAGATATCCAACGTAGGTATTTATCTATAGTTGTTTCAGATGACTTTTTAGAAAAAACAGTAGATACAATTTTAGAATCGGCATATTCAGGTAATGTTGGTGACGGAAAAGTATTTGTATCAGAAGTATTAGAAGCCTATCGAATTAGAACCAAAGAAAAAGGTTTGGCAGGAATTAACTAACCCTTATAAGAACCACTCAAAAAATTACAATTATGAATGAAGCAACACAAGAATCAATGAACGCAGCTATAGAAGCGATAAATGGAGACATGGGAGCCTTATGGATTACCATTGCCGCTATTTTAGTTTTCTTTATGCAAGCAGGGTTCACTTTAGTAGAAGTCGGTTTTACCAGAAGTAAGAACTCAGGAAACATAGTAATGAAAAACTTAATGGACCTTGCCGTAGGTTCAATCATGTTCTGGGCCGTAGGGTACGGTATCATGTACGGTAGTGATCTAGTATTAGGAGGCTTTTTTAGATCAAGTCCTGCTGAACAAGGTTATTTCTTCTTTAGTGCAACAGATTGGTATAATTTATTTTTCCAAACTGTATTCTGTGCAACAGCAGCTACAATTGTATCTGGAGCAGTTGCAGAACGTACTAAATTTTCAACTTATTTAATTTTATCTGCAGTACTAACAACATTTATTTACCCCATCTCTGGTAGTTGGTACTGGCCATTTGATGATGATGCGTGGTTAAACACTGCTGGTTTTATTGATTTCGCAGGTTCTTCTGTAGTACACGCCGTAGGTGGTGGTGCTGCCTTGGTAGCTGCCATTATGGTAGGCCCGAGAATTGGTAAATATGTTGACGGAGAAGTAAAAGTTATACCGGGTCACAATATGATGTACGGCGCGTTAGGTGTTCTTATCCTTTGGTTAGGATGGTTCGGTTTCAACGGTGGTTCTCAATTAGCTTGGGGTGGTGATGATACTATTGCGGCAGGTAGCGTAATTATCAACACAAACTTAGCAGCAGGTATTGGAGCTATTGCCGCTCTTTTCTTAACATGGATAAAATACGGAAAGCCAGATCTTTCTATGACATTGAACGGTGCCTTAGCAGGTTTAGTTGGTATTACAGCTGGTTGTGGTGCTGTTAATGCCTGGGGTGCAGTAGCAATAGGTCTAATTTGTGGCCTAGCAGTAGTTCTTTCTATTGAAATATTGGATAAAAAGTTTAAGATCGACGATCCAGTAGGTGCTATATCTGTACATGGTACATGTGGTTTCATCGGTACTGTATTAGTAGGTGTATTCGCTTTAGACGGCGGTCTTTTGTACGGTGGTGGCGCTAGTCTTCTTTGGGTTCAGACTTACGGTTCTTTAGCTTACATCTTATGGGCTGCTTTTGGAACCTTTGTTGTTCTATTCATATTAAAGAAAACAATAGGTTTAAGAGTTTCTAAACAAGACGAGATCGAAGGATTGGATATTACAGAGCATGGTCTGGAAGCATACCCTGAGCATATTTCAAGCGACAAATAAAAAAAATACGGAGCGTTTTGCAGAACGCTCCGTTACATAACCTTTTCAACAA
>JAHDDP010000134.1 GCA_020629285.1 Maribacter sp. | reverse complement strand
GGTCGTTGAGGTCGCCTTTCATATCAAAAAGTACTTTGTACAGTATTTCTCTTTCATTGCTAAAGTCGCTTTCAGATTTAGTATTGGAGACTACTGCAGGTAGATTGCTTGTGTTGTTATGCGGCAGGTAACCGTTTAAAGTGGCAGCGGTAATAGCTCTATTTTCTTCTAAGACCGATACCTGTTCAGCGATATTCCTTAGCTGGCGAATGTTACCAGGCCATCTGTATTTTGTCAATAATGATACGGCATGTTCATCTAGTCTAATGGTAGGCATTTTGTACTTCTGACTAAAATCGGATGCAAATTTTCGGAACAATAAATGAATGTCACCTTGACGTTCACGTAATGGTGGAATGTTAATTTCTACAGTGCTTAAACGATAGTATAAATCTTCGCGAAAACGCTCTTTTTTAATCGCTTCGAACATATTTACATTCGTAGCCGCAACAATACGTACATCTGTCTTTTGCACTTGTGATGAACCTACTTTTAAAAACTCACCATTTTCAAGTACACGTAACAATCTTACTTGGGTAGTTAATGGCAATTCACCAACTTCATCTAAAAATATGGTACCCCCATCCGCTACTTCAAAATAGCCGCTTCTTGTTTGTGTAGCCCCGGTAAATGCCCCTTTTTCATGTCCAAAAAGTTCACTGTCAATAGTACCTTCTGGTATGGCGCCACAGTTTACGGCGATATATTTTGCGTGTTTTCTATGGGAAAGTGAATGAATGATTTTTGGAATGGATTCCTTTCCTACACCACTTTCACCAGTAACTAGAACCGAAATGTCAGTTGCGGCAACCTGCATTGCTTTTTCAAGAGCACGATTTAATTTTGGGTCTTGCCCAATAATTTCAAAACGTTGTTTTATGCTTTGTATACTTTCCATATAAAAATGGCTACTATAAAATTAGTTATTGTCAGAATACCCAACTGCAACACCTTTTAAAGTGGCAGAAGTGCAATCGTTAATTTGTACGTTTACAAAGTCGCCCACCTTGTAATTTTCTTTCGGAAAGACCACAACGGTACTTTGGCTATTTCTTCCCATCCATTCATGTTCCGATTTTTTAGAGGTCCCTTCTATTAAAACCTCTTGTATTTTACCAACATGTTTTTCGGTTCTGTATTGACAGTGGCTTCTTTGTAACGCTATAATTTCAGAAAGGCGTCTTTTTTTTGTAGCCTCTGGCACATCATCTTCCATTTTTCTACCGGCCATAGTGCCCGGTCTTTCTGAATATGCATACATATAACCGAAATCGTATTTTACGTATTCCAATGCTCTTAACGTGGCAGCATGATCTTCTTCTGTTTCAGTGGGGAAGCCTGTAATAATATCTTGAGAAATAGAGCACCCAGGTAGAATTTTTCTAATTTCATCTGTTAGTTCAAAATACTCTTCAATAGTGTGCAAACGATTCATTTCCTTTAAAATGCGATTGCTGCCGCTTTGTACAGGTAAATGAATATGATTACAAATATTTTTGTGTTTGGCCATGGTTCTGATGACGTCCAAGGTCATGTCTTGCGGGTTGGATGTAGAGAACCGAATGCGCATTTTAGGGTTCGCCAATGCTACCATTTCCAATAATTTAGAAAAGTTGGTGGCAGTTGCTTTTTGCATTTCCGTAGCATTCACGAAATTTTTCTTTAGTCCGCCGCCATACCATAAGTAGCTGTCTACATTCTGTCCTAGAAGTGTAATCTCTTTAAATCCTTTTTCAGAAAGCTCGCTAATCTCTGCTAAAATAGATTGTGGGTCTCTGCTACGTTCTCGACCTCTCGTGAACGGAACTACGCAAAAAGTACACATATTATCACAACCTCTGGTGATGGATACAAAAGCCGTCACTCCGTTCGTATTTAATCTGACGGGAGCTATGTCGCCATAGGTTTCATCTTTAGAAAGAATTACGTTTACGGCATCTCTTCCAGAATCAACTTCTTTGATCAAATTAGGTAAATCTTTATAGGCATCTGGTCCAACGACCATATCCACTATTTTTTCCTCATCTAAAAGCTTGTCTTTCAGGCGTTCTGCCATACAGCCAAGAACTCCCACTTTTAAATGCGGTCGAGTTTTTTTTACCTTATTATATTCGGTTAATCTTTTACGAATGGTCTGCTCTGCTTTATCTCTAATAGAACACGTGTTTACAAGTACTAAATCTGCATCTTCTAACGTTTGGGTGGTATTAAAACCCTCGGTCGCTAAGATAGATGCAACAATTTCACTATCGGCAAAGTTCATGGCGCAACCATAACTCTCAATGTAGAGATTACGCTTGTTCATTTCTTTTCCTTCAACTACCAAAGTTGTGCCCTGCACATTTTCGTCTATGGTTTTCTCCATTTTTGTAATACGTTGCGTATAAAATATTTTGGAAGGCAAAGATACTATTATAATCAAAAATATGACAAGATGACATGATTATTTAGGGTTTGTTTATGCTTTACACTTTAAAATTATTTAGTTTTATCACCAATTATAACCACCAATACATATGAATTTAGAAAACTTGACACAGCAGATTAAAACCAAGCCAGATTTAGAATTTGGCACCATATTCAGTAGGTCTATTGAGCTTTTTAAGAAAGTCTGGTTACAGGGGTTCATTATTTTGCTTTTAACCTTCGTTGTAATATTACCCTTTTATATTATTCTGTATATACCTATGATCGCTTTGGGTATAACTGATCCAGAGTCGCTTCAGCATGATGCTTTACCCCCAATGGCTGCTATTGCGATGGCAATTCTTGCGCCTGTGTTTGCAATTGGCGTAACTACCTTTGCCTTGGCTTTGAATGGCGCATTTTTGAAGATATGTAGGGAAAAAGATCTGGGTAAAGAATCTAGTGATGACTACTTCTTTTTCTTTAAGGAAGGGCGTTTAGGTAAGGTGTTCATACTTGCGCTATATACTTTTGGGCTGTCTATTGCTGGGGCACTTGCCTGCGGTGTGGGCATGTTCTATGTAATGGTTCCAGTTTCATTGATACCTGCTTTTTTGGCGTTTTCAAATCATTTATCTCCTTTAGAAATGGTGAAGGCAAGTTTTACTTTAGGCAATAAAAACTGGCTGGTTATATTTGGTTTGGTGATTGTTTCTGCATTTGTGGCGCAACTGGGCTTTATTCTGTGTTGTGTGGGAGTATTGTTTACTGCAATGTTAGGTAAGGTGCCAACGTATTATATGTATAAAGATGGTGTAGGTTTCAACGAGGTAGAAGCTAATTCAAACTTATTGTAACGCAACTATTACAGGTTTCTTCATCTTATTGTTGCAACCAGTTAATTTATAGACCATGAAGAATTTTCTTTTTCTTATTTGTGCCATTGCAATATCTGCATTTGTTTCTTGTGATGATGATGGACCTTATGAGGATTACCAAGTGGCAAGACCCATTTTGCAAGATGCAATTTCTTTTAAGGCAGAAGCTGTTTCGGTTACTGAGCCGGTACCAATTATATCATCAGGTAAAATATATGCCTATGGTAATTATATTTTTGTCAATGATGTGAATAAGGGTTTTCATGTAATCGATAATCAAAATCCTTCATCACCGGAAAGCATTGCATTTATCAAGTTAGAAGGCAATAATGATATTTCTATTAAGGATGATAAGATATATGCCGATAGTTATGGAGACTTGGTCATTTTTGATATTTCAGATATTAATAATATTACAATAAATAGCCGCATTGTAAATGCTATCTATAATAATGGTGTTTGGGCTACGGATATAGCGTATCCACAAGCAGATTTTTATGAATACGGCGATATTGATTATGATAGGGATATTGTAATAGGCTGGGAAGTTGTGACCGAAAGAAGACCGGTAGAGGAGTATGAATCTAGGTATAATTGTGATGGTTGTGTTGTAGATACTCTTGAAAGTTTTAATGATAGTCCGCAGCCAAGTACGGGTCAAGGTGGTTCTTTAGCACGATTTAAAATTATTGGAGATTATCTTTATGTTGTCGATTATAGCGATATCAATATTTTCGACATTACAGATGTTAAAAATGTACAGGTATTGGATGATGTACAAGTTGCCTGGGATATTGAAACTATTTACAGTCAAGGAGATATTTTATTTATAGGAGGATCTCAAGGCATGTATATTTATGGGATAGAGAATCCTGAAAAACCAGAATTCATCTCAGAGTTTAGGCATGGTACGGCTTGTGATCCTGTCGTTGTTGATAGTGATTATGCGTATGTGACTTTAAAAGGAGGTAATTTCTGTGGTAGTACGGAAAGTGGTCTTTATGTAGTTGATATATCTAATCTTGAAAATCCTGAATTAAAAGTGATTTATCCTATGGATGGCCCTAACGGGTTAGGTATTAAAGAAAATACCCTTTTTGTGTGCGACGGAGATTCGGGCTTAAAAGTCTATGACAAAACAGATGCGCCAAATGTCACTTTGATAAATACTTTTGAAGATATTGTAGCTTACGATGTAATACCATTGGCTTCTTCTTTGTTAATGATCGGTGATCAAACATTATATCAATATGAATATGTAGATAATGATATTAGATTGTTAAGTACATTTCAATTGTAAAATTATTATTAGGTTAAAAAAAGGGAAGCTAGTTTAGCTTCCCTTTTTTTATTTAAGCCCCTAATTAGTTTATGTCTTGTGATATAGCGGCTAGAATAAGCATTAATTTTAGGATTTAATAGGCTAAACTCTGTTGAAATATGGGGAAAAATAAATTCTTGAAATTCCAAAGTTTAATTTTTAGTATACATTTGTAAGTATAAACAAGGTTGATG
>JAHDDP010000133.1 GCA_020629285.1 Maribacter sp. | reverse complement strand
AAAGCACAAGGCTTAGATGTGGTTTGGAAAGACTGGTCTAACAATTGGGAGTAAACATATTATTGGGATAACATATATTGATGCCCAAATCTTAATTGAGAAATTCATTGTCGGTAACGGGATCATACCATTGCGCCGGACCTTGATGGCGGTCCGAGATTGCAATATGTGCAACCGCTGAATTTGGAGTGGCACCATGCCAATGCTTAACATTTGGTAGGCATTTTACAGTCTCGCCATTACGCAATATACGCTTTGGTTCTCCTTCCTCTTGGTAATAACCTTCTCCTTGTGTTACAATCAATATTTGTCCTGCAGGATGTGAATGCCAATTGGTACGTGCACCGGGTTCAAAGGTGACTAAACCAGCATACATGGTATTTAATCCGTCTGGAGGGGCTAACATATTTAACCATGCAGTTCCTGTAAAGTGGTCATTGGTTATTTCCGTTCCTTTTGGGAATATAGTTTCTTGCTGCTTAAGGTGACTGGTTCCGCTACATCCTACCACATTTGCCATAACGATACTGATGTATATTAATTTTCTACTAATCATTATATCTTATTTAATCGGTTACACTTTCTAGAACCCTAGCGAGAACATTTTTTGCAGTTTTCGCGTGCTCAGGTGAGGCCGTACGTTCTATAGTGGTTATAAAGTGGTGCAGTTGACTTGGTTGCCAACCTACGTTCAATGAAAGGTTTAGGTGACTGGTTAGCATGGGCTCTAAAGCACCTAAACTTGCTATGACAGAAATGGTCACCAGTTCACGTTGTTTATACGTAAGTACATCGCGCTCAAAAATATCGGCAAATAAGTGTTCTTTAAGAAACCTGTCCATTTCGGGTGAAAACTTTTGGTATTCCGGTTTAGGTCCGTCTAAGGGTCTACCTATCAAAGTCTCTAAAATTTTCTTTCCTCGCATATATTTTTCGCCTGTATCTGGAATAGGAGTAGCCTCTACTCCCCTTTCATCAATAACTCCCATTTCTTTACGGTCATCAAGCACTTGTAAAAAAGTTTGTAAACCACGAATACTTCTTGGGAATCCGGCATAGGCGTACACATGTACCAACACCTCCTTAATTTGGTTAACGGTGAGCTTATTATCCAGCCCATCATGAAGCGCAACCTTTAAGTTCTCTAAATCACCTTGTGCAGTATAACTTGCAATTTTAATGATGCTGGTTTCTTTATTAGTTAAAGCATTGTTTAATGTTAATTCTTGCGCGTTAGATTGAAAACCGATAAAAAATAATACCCAAAATAATACTGTTGCCGTGTCAAGGATACTGCTTAAACGCATGATAGGTTTAGTACTCAATTGTTTTAATTTCATAAGGCGTATATTAGTCTTTCAGCTGATCGGCAACACTATCATAATATTCTTGCGATACCACTTCGGTCCATGTGGTGGGTTGTCCTCCTCCATAAATTGCTAAATAAGTGACATCACTATCTTTGGTTGAAGCATGCCAGTGTTCTGTTTCTTTATCACATTTAATCACATCGCCTGCTTTAAGTATCACAGGGTCTTTTCCTCTTTCTTGATAATAACCTTCGCCGTCAACGTAAATAAGAATTTGAGAAGTTGAATGTTTGTGCCAATCTAATGTAGAATTTGCCTTAAAAGTGGCTTTGGTAATATTAAAGTCGGTTTCATCATCTGCCTGTAATACACCGTTCAACCATGCTTCGCCAATATAATGCGTATTTGGTGCTTTAAAGCCTTCGTCTTTATATGAAGATACTTTGTAGTCCGTATTTTGAGCAAAAATGCAAATGGGAAGGATAAAGAGTACTGTTGTCATTAGATTTTTCATTTCCTTGTTTTTTAGTTTAATTTCTTTTCTTCTAGCCAATTGTACATCAAATAGGCTATTTACTTGTTTTGTTCATTACAACTAGCAAATAAAGTATGCTTGCAAGTACTAATGTATATTTTAGCTTTATCATGTATTACTTTGTTTAAATAGTCAATTTAATATAGTTGTACCCTTTCATAAATCTTTCTTTTTTTGGATGGAAAACTATAGTTTAAAAGAATACTCCACGTAAAATCGTCATCGGGTAATATTTGTGTGCTAAAGCCTTTGTTTATAACTCTGGTCAATGAAAATGGACAGTTCTTCTTCGCTATAGTTTAAAACCCCGAAGTATAGTATCCCGTAAGTTCATCTGAAGTAAGATAGTAAACTTGTGGCGTAAAGTTTAAAAATAACGAGTTTGAGAGAGCTATTTGGTTGAATGCAAGGTTGAATACCAAAAAATTAGTTTCTTTCACACCTTCGACAAAACCTCGACCATGACTTCATGAACATCTGCCTTTTTGTAATCAATGAGTCCACCTCTAATAATATTACTTCACGGTCTTTATATCAGTTGTTTACTTAGCATTGTTAATTTTTTAGTGTTCAATTTTATGGGTATCACGTACACTGCTAAATGTCAGGTCCAGTAATTTCCAATCTTCTCCTTCCATTTTATAAAATTCTGTAACCGTAAATTCATTTTCAACATCATTTCCCCTTACATGTGCCGTAAGCGTAATACGGTTCCAAAGTACGGCGGTATCGTCACCAAATGTTTCTACAGCAACGTCATGTACTTCTGCATTTTTGTACCAAATACTTCCGGTCTTGATAATTTCTAGTTCCCTTTCTTTTTTCCAAGAACCACTCATATGTACAAATTTGGATTTTTCATGAAATAGCTTTTCCAAATTATCTACATCCTTATCAGCCATCCATTGCCATTTTAATGTTGATAGTGATTTAATTTCTTCCTCGATTTGGGATTGTGCTATTGCATTGAAACTTCCTAAAATAGTAATGAGAATGGCGAAAATCTTAACTTTTGTTTTCATTTTATTATTGTTATTAATTAGTATTATACTTTAGTTTGTTTAAAGGTATTCCTTTTACTTTTCGAAAAACTATAGTTTAAAAGAATACTCCATGTAAAATCGTCATCGGGTAAAATTTGCGTGCTAATGCCTTTGTTTATTACTCCGGTCAATGAAAATGGACAGTTCTTCTTCGCTATAGTTAAAAACCCAGAAGTATAGTATCCCGTAAGTTCATCTGAAGTAAGATAGTAAACTTGTGGCGTAAAGTTTAAAAATAACGAGTTTGAGAGAGCTATTTGATTGAATGAAAGGTTGAATACCAAAAAATTAGTTTCTTTCACACCTTCATCAAAACCTCGACCATACAAATAATACATGCCTACCCCTATTTTATTGGTAATTTGATATTTAGGCACCACTTCTGCACCTAAGTATCTTCTAGATTCTAATAGAGCTTCACTTTGTCCGTTACGTATGATATTGACCGTTCTAAAATTTAATCCCGGATGAGCCCCTAACCTTAAAGAGAACTTTTCATTCTCCATTGCTTTGTACCTAAACCAAAAAAGCATAGTCCATGGTTTGCCTTTGAGCGAAAAACGCATATCTGGTTCAAAACTGAATTTCTTTTTAATAAACTTTAAATCGAACAACAAAGCAGGATCACCTAAAGAAAAAGAAGGAACCAATGATACACCATTATGGGTAATACTGGCAGTACCTCTAAAATCATCTAAAAACATGTTGTTTTTCTCTTGTTCATTTTCCTGCGCATAAGAGGTCATGCCTAATAGCAATAGCAAAAAAGTACCTATCTTCTTCATTTAACGTGATTACATTGCCAAAATTAGGCTAAGAAAACAGGTACTATACTACCCGAATAACTGATGTTTATACCATTATTACTGATATTGTCATTACACTTGATGATTTGTCTATCAATAGGTTATCTTTATTTTAAAATCAACCGGTCGTGAAAAATATATTGGAAATCAAAACCATTGCAGATTACTTTAAACTAAGAAACTACGAGGTACTTCACCCGTTGGTGGGTATTGTAGACTTTGTCAGGGTAGATGAAAGCGGATATACCAATAAATCCTATGACGGATTTCATTATAGCTGTTATGCTATTTTTTTGAAAGATGCCGTAGGCTGTAAATTAAAGTATGGCGGTAGTTCATACGATTATGATGAGGGTACCTTGGTTTTCATGGCGCCCAACCAAACTATAGAATTTGGTGGGTATGAACCGGGTTATGTGCCAAAAGGTTATGCCTTGTTATTTCACCCGGACCTTTTATTGGGTACTGACTTGTCTAAAAAAATACATAAATTTAATTTCTTTGCCTACTCCAGTAATGAAGCCTTACATCTGTCGGCAAAAGAGCGAAAAGTAATTTTAAGTTTATTGGATAAAATCCAATTTGAACTAGAACAGCCTATTGATAAGCATAGCAAGAAACTGATCGTTACCAATATTGAATTGTTTTTAGATTACTGCCTTCGTTTTTATGATCGTCAATTCATTACACGAGAAGTGGTGAACAAAGGAGCCTTAGAAAAGTTTGACAACCTTCTAAGCAGCTATTTTTCTTCGGATAAACCAAAAACCAATGGATTGCCGTCAGTAGGTTATTTTGCTGATGAGCTACATTTATCATCCAATTATTTTGGGGATTTGGTTAAAAAGGAAACCGGTAAATCTGCACAAGAATATATTCAGGCAAAACTGATCGATGTGGCAAAAGAGAAAGTGTTCGATCCAAATAAATCGGTCAGTGAAATCGCCTATGAACTAGGGTTTAAATATCCGCAACACTTTAGTCGGTTATTCAAGCAAAAGGTGGGACATTCACCAAAGGAATTCAGGGCCTCTCTGAATTAATCAGAGTAAAGACTATATATAAGCATTATTTAAATAAACCCTGCAAATTTTCTATAACACCAAGCGCCGCTTTTTCACC
>JAHDDP010000031.1:22976-38488 GCA_020629285.1 Maribacter sp. | reverse complement strand
GAGTCCAGTCCCCGCTACTAAGAAAAAAAGCCACTGAAAATTCAGTGGCTTTTTTGTTATATCTGTCCCGTCCTGAAATAAGTTGACACAAAATCAACTTATTTACGAAAAAACCCTTCTAGTATGTAATTAAATATTTATAACCGAGCGTATAAGAAGTGTGTTTTTCTTTTTAAATGAAATTACTCTAACTCTATAACAAGTGCGCTTTTACCGGTAATAGTTAAGCTGTTTACATCTTTAAATTGTTTCTCTGTCAATATATCTCTTCCTGTAAGGTTTCCCTTTAGAACTTCTTCATACTCTTTCATATTTATAGTCATGCTATCATCATCTTTATTCAACACCACCATAATCTTTTCATTTTCTATATATCTAAAAAATACGTAAACATTATTTGTAGTTGCAAAATGTATCAAATTGCCTTCATGAATAATAGTATTATTTTTTCGCCAATTAAAAAGTTTAGCTATATAGTTCTTTATTTCTAGCTGTGGCTTGCTTAGACCTTTACCAGTAAATGAATTAACTTGGTCGTTTGACCAGCCACCTGGAAAATCTGAACGAATTATACCATGATCTTCCGTTCCTTTATTTTTCATCAAAACTTCTGTACCATAATAGATTTGTGGAATCCCCCTAATAGTGGCTATATAGGTAAGTGCAAGTTTTAATAATTCTTTATCTTCATTCAACTGTGTGAATATGCGGCTCATATCATGATTATCAGGAAATACAACCAAATTTTTAGGATCTGGATATAAATAATCTTGCCCTAACTCTTCATACACCGCATTCCAAGATTCAGTATCGTTTAAAGAATTTACCAACGCGTTTTGTAAAGGAAAATCCATTACACTCTTTAGCTCTGATGTGTAGCCATTTGCATTTTGCTTTCCTTTTTGCCAATAAGAAACGATAGTTGGTCTCAACACCCATTCTTCACCAACTATATTAAAATTTGTATATTCTTTCATTACCGCCTTGGTCCAGTCATTCATAAAATACATATCTGGATAAGGATAAGTATCCATTCGTATACCAGAAATTCCAGAATATTCAATCCACCATAATGTGTTTTGTATTAAATAATTCGCCATAGATTTATTACGCTGATTCAAATCTGGCATCGTTGGTACGAACCAACCATCAAAAAAGATCTTCTTGTCTTTTTTTGTTGCGTATGGATCTAAGATCACGGTCTTTTTATGGTTAGTTTGGGTGTATGTATCCCATTGATTAATCCAATCTTTAGAAGGCAGGTCTTTGATCCACCAATGCTCTAAACCAGAATGGTTCGCAATCATATCCATAATTACTTTCATTCCTTTTTCAGAAGCCTTATCGCACATTGCCTTAAAAGATGCATTACTACCATAACGCGGATCTACTTTGTAAAAATCGGTAGTAGCATAACCATGATAACTATAACTAGGCATATTATTTTCTAAAATAGGATTTGTCCAGATTGCAGTAAAACCTAAGTTCTTTATATAATCTAAATGATCAACCATACCTGCTACATCACCTCCGTGCCTTCCTCCTTTATCATTTCTATTTAACTTTTCCTTCAATCCTGCTACCTCATCATTGGTAACATCACCATTTGCGAAACGATCAGGTGTTATTAAATAAATGGCATCAGATGAATCAAAACCTTCTATATTTCTTCTATTTAAAACACGATTTTTTATTGGATAAGAATAGGTAATTACATCTGCATCAGCCTTACTGAATTTTAATTGTAGCTCTCCAGCAAGTGCTTCTTTAGATATATCAAGCGTAATAAAGAGATAATTCGAGTTTTCGACAGTTTTTATAGTTTTAAGAGATACACCCTTATAAGCATCTAATGTTACTTTATAACTTGCTATATCTTTACCATACACCAAGACTTCTATAACATTATATTCCATATCGACCCACCAATTTGGTGGTTCAACCCTCTCTATTGGGTCCTGTGCCCAAATTTTTGAAAGTGTAAAAAATAAAACAAGGATAAAGCTAGTTACGGTTTTCATATTATAATTTACTAAATAGGACCTAAATTATCGATAAATAGAGCTTAAATCGACTTAAATTATAATGTGATCTATATTACACCGAATTATGTTACGGTCGATCTATAATCTAGCTTTTCTGATGATCATTAAAGTACTCTCTTGGAGACTTATTCGTTACTTTCTTGAATGATCGGTTAAACGACGACTTTGAGTTAAAACCTACCGCCAAAGCTATGGCCAAGTAGGTCTGGTTTTTATACTTCTCATCTTGCGCCCGCTCAATAAATTCTTCAACTCGGTAATAGTTAACAAAATCCCTGAAATTCTTTGAATATCCTGCGTTAATAGTTTTGGATAAGGCATGCACACTAGTATTCATTTTGGCAGCTAATTCTGGTAAACTTAATTCTGGATTCAAATAAATTTGCTCTTGAGCCATTATTTCGTGAAGTGCATTTTTCTGCTCATCCAAATCCGTAGTGTTGATTTTAGCTTTATCAACTTCTAGTTTCAATTCTTCATCGATAACTGCCATTCTAAAAATTTCGGGCTGTTTAATTGCAAAATAACCCAGCAAATAAACTACGACAGAAAATACCACCCATACAATATCTATTAAAAGATTAGTAGTATAATTTATAGGAATCTCACTATAGGCACTATAAATATCGGCTAAAACAATCACTGTCCAAAAAAACAAACAAACGCCTAGTACCATCATTATAACATTCAAATACTTAATGTTTTGATCGGTAGAATAGTTGAGTTCAATATTTTGAAAATATTGTTTTATCTTCTTCTTGATATTAAACCAATAAAAGATATTGAACACCAATGCCAACAATACCACAACTTCATAAATAGCATATGGTGGCGATTCTAATGATTGAAACAAATTTCGTTCAATAAACGTATGGGTAGGGTTTAATGAAATACTGAAATACACTACCACTTGTAAAACAAAAGGCACAAAATGATACCAATAGGTCAAAAAAGACCTGTTACTTCGTTGTAACAAACGTTCAATATAAATTAGGAAAACCGGACCGTAAAGGAAAAAGACCAAATCTGTCAATAACGATAGCTTAGGGTTTTCTGTATAAATTACACGATCATAGATTACTACTCTAGCTATTAAGGTGATTGATATGATAAAAATCAGCACACTTAATGCTTGATTGGCAGATTTGTTATTGTTGCTGTTGGAATTGATAATAAAAATGAGAAAAAAACCTTGTAGAGCTGTCAGTATCAGAATCAAAGTATAAGGATTGAAAATTCCATAAGATTGATCTTCCCAATAATCAATAGCATTTTTTATAGGTTTTTTCGAAGCCAGATCCTTATCGCTCAATATACGATTAGGCCTAGGTCTACCGTAACTTTTACCCTCAACAGTCAACCAATTACCACGTGTAAATTTATATTCCAAAGGTTCTGAAAATACCGGAATCTCCGCTTGATATATTCCGCTGATCAACTGCTTCATTTTATAGCGCTCATCGCCAGGTACCCAACCGTTAAAATTACCACAAACGTAGAAAGAAGAATTAGGAGGTGTATTTTTAGGAACCTCTGTTAAAATTATAGCAACTTTTTTCTTTTGGTCTCTTAATTTTAATTTGTCTGACCACCCTGCCACTTGTAAGACCAAGGTTTTTTCTGTAGTTCGATTAAAAGAAATTTTTCTGACCGTAAGGGGTGCGCCATCATTTTCAACCTCTACTTTAGACCAACTACCTCTGGTAATTTTGAAGGAAATCCAAGAGGCGTCAAAAAATTTGTTCTTCAGCTCATATGTACCGTCTGCCTTTTTTGTAAATCTGTAATACGGATCCTTAGGATTCCAGTTATTAAACGACCCTGTAAGATATAGGGTATCTGTAATTTTTGTGCTTTGTGGCACATAGTCCAAAACAAAACTGGTTTGAGCGTACAACCCGAATGTGCTTAGAAATACTGCAGCTATCAAAAAGAACATCTTATACTTGCCAACATAAAATATTGGCCCATGCATTTTACTAGAATTCATTTAGTCAACCCCCTTTTTAATTTTATACGATAAGGTTTATGAAACATATTTTAAAAATCGCCTAAGTTTTGAAGCTACTGTTTATAATTTATTTACTTGTTTAAACTACAAATTATTTTTGCCTTTTTTAATATAAAATCGGATACCTAATTACAGTGTACATATTGTTTGACACCTATGTTGGTAAAAATAAAAAAAGGGTCACCAAAATGGCAACCCCGTGCAAAAATTAACTCAACTAACAACTTAATTTAAACTAATACTATATGTGTTCATCTCGGTATTCAATAGAATCGTATAATTTCCTTCTGTGGTTATAACGATATTATCACCATTTTGTTCCAATACACCATCGGCACTATTATCACCTAAGTTAACATCCCAAGAATCTTTAAATCTAAACTTCATTTCGCCAGGTAAAAGATCGACCGATATTGTCCAAACCTTGTCAACGGCATCAAATTCCATATTTGTATCAGGATCATCCCATCCATTAGGTGTTGCAGAACCGATAATGGCCCAATTACCTAAACTAAACGTATTGTTTTCCAAATCAAGATCTACCTGATAACTACCTGCCTGAACCGCAATGTTATCTCCGCCATCATCTAAAACTCCATCGTTGCCGGTATCGCCAAAATTAACATCCCAACCATTGTTGGCCCTGAATTTCAATTCACCATCGGTAAGGTTGGTCGTAACTGTCCAAACATTTCGATCAAAATCATAGCTCATATCCGTATCTGGGTCATCCCATCCGTTTGGTGTACCAGAACCAATAATCGCCCAAGTAAAGGCAGACCAGCTATTATTGATCAAGTCTACGTTTATTTCATAATCTAAAGGACCAGGCAATATTATATTGTTACCAGGAGCCTCAATACTACCCGATGTACCATCGCCTGCATCTCCATAAATACCATTATCCCAATTGGAAGCATCTGTGAATTTAAATTCATTTGAATTGTTCGTAAAACTTACATGACCTCTATAGACACCTGTTAAATTAGGAACTTCAAGTGCCGCAAGACTAACGGCAGCACTAGGATCCCAACCTTGGTAGTCACCTGGCACGAATAATTCTTCAGAAAAAGCCTGTTGCTCATCATCAGTAGCCGACCAAATCGCATACCCCATTGCCGGAGCCTTTACATCTACAAGACCACTAGAATCAGATTTTTGAAAGACGATATATTCTTCTGTATAATCTTTAATATTTGCATTGTTCCAATGCGTTTGTACTTCTTTGCTTACTTCAGTATCGCTTAGATTGATGTAAAGAACCAATCCTGGTTTTTCACCGTCACCACCCCTTGTCGCTACAAATTCTTGATTATCTACGTAGTTTATTGTCCAATCACCAGCCGCTAATTGCGAACGGATCTGAATCAATTGATTTATTTTATCTTTTTGCTCTTCACCGCTATCTTCATAATGGGAATAAAAAACACATGGATACCCAGGGGCACTCATGATATACGCATAAGCATGTGTCTCAAATTCGTCAGGAAATTCATTACTGCCATCTCTTGACTCCGTATCATGATTACCTACGAACGTAACCGCTTTTTCTGGCATAGTGGATATTAAACTCGGGTTCGTTAATTCATTTAAATTTCCATTTAAAAATGCGTTTCGCATATTAAAAAAGTTTGGAAAATCAAAAGCATTTGCCCCTGTAGCCTCTACCCATGGACCTACAACATCAGAAACGTTACCATCAAAATTTTCACCAACGCTATAACCACCTACAGTACCGATCCATTGTTTTACCACTTCTGGTGAAAACCCCTTTACAAAATCAAATCGCCAACCATCGATTTTAAGCGTATTCATGTAATAGCTTGCAACAGATTCTTCTGATCGCCACAACCAATCCATCACATAATCGTTCTTTAAATCTAAATCTGGAAAGCCACCGAACCTACCTTCATCTTCAAGGTTTACCGCATTGGGTAAATAATTTAGCCAGGTTCTGTTAAAAAGACCCGATGCGGGTTCAAACAAGGTATATGTTTCTATCTGTCTAAACTCATTATATTCTAGCGCACCACCAGAATTATGATTTAGTACTATATCTGCAATTACGGCTATTTCATTCTCATGTGCCGTGCCGATCATTTTCTCTAATTCTTCTCTATTACCAAAACGGGTCTCGGTGGTACCATGCTGCTGAAAATCTCCAAAATCAAAATAATCAGCTGGGTCATAACCCATAGAAAAACCTCCACTTTGACCTTTAGAGATCGGCGGTATCCAAATAGCGTCTACGCCATTTGCAGCCCAAGACTCTAGCTTAGAATCTACATTGTCCCACCAAATACCACCTTCGGTAACATCCCAATAGAAAGCTTGCATCATTACACCGCTACCCGGCGTAAGTGCGGTTGTTCTAGCTTGTGCAACACCTGTTGGCGCATCTTCGGCATCATTACTTTCGGTAACGTTTAGCGGGGTAAATTCATCATTGGTACAAGAAGTAACCAGCATTACCAGTGACCCTAGACCAATTTTAATATAATTATTGATTTTCATATTCTTACTTTTTATTCAATGGTATAGGTTGGATTTTCTGTATCTGATAGTAATAGCGTAATCGTATAATTACCCGCACTAACAGGAATATTCGCTCCGTCTACTTCTAGTGTTCCATCATTACCATCATCACCATAGTTAAAATCCCATGCATCGTTTGTTCTGAACTTAATTTCGCCATCTAATAGCGCTACGTTTTTCAATACCCACACTCCTTCATTAGCATAGTCAGGGGTAAATCTCATATTAGGCCCGTCCCAACCATTTGGTGCGGCATCACCAACAAGACCCCATATATCTATAGGTTCAATAGTGTATAAATTATTATTAAAGTCTACGGAAATTAAATAGTTACCTGCTTCAACCGAGATATTAGGACCATCTAGCTCTAAAGAAGCGCTCAACCCAGTACCGCCATAACTTATAGCCCACTCATTGTTCTGCCTAAACTTTACATCACCTGCGGTCAAACTTAACACCGCTCTCCATTGATCAGAAGTTGCATCATATGTTAGCGGAACATCTGGACCATCCCATCCATTAGGAGTAGCATCACCTACTACACCCCAAGAAAAAGGTTCGATAGAGTAGGATAAATCATTTAAACTGAACATAATCTTGTAAGTACCGGCAGTTACCTGAATATTGTCTCCATCTAAATCTAATGTGCCGTCTGCCCCTGTATCACCATAATTAACACTCCAGTCATTATTCTCTCGAATTTTCATTTCACCATCAACCAAGGTAACATAAGCTACAAACTCATTCGCAACAGCCGTACTGTACACTGGCACATCGGGTCCATCCCATCCATTGGGAGTCGCAGATCCAACCAGACCCCAAGATGAGTTCAAGTCAAATGTGGTCGCGTAACCAGTTATAGATAAAGTTTGAATACCAGAGGTAGCTACAACTTCTTTACCCAATAAGGTTTCAATCCAAATATTGATCTTATTTTCAAGTCCTGAGAGTGCACCTGCATCATTAATGGCCTCGTTAAGTTCTTCTGCAACAAATTCTTTTGTCAACGTATTACCTACAGTAACTTTTTTTGGTTCAATATCAGAAACGCCATCTACACCTAAAACAACATTATAACTAGGTACCGCGCCTTCAAAACCAAAATCAGGTACCGTCCAATTTAAAGAAAGAACCGTCTCACCTACCATATCTCTTGACAACACCAGAGCATCGCTCGAAGAAACCGTAAGTTGTGTACTTGTTGTTTCGCTGATTCTTATATTCTCATCGTCATTGCTACAACTACCCAAAACAAGGGCCATTACAATAAAAAAGGAATAGATATATGCTATATTTTTCTTCATCATTTTTATTTTTAATTAGTGTATCCAGGGTTTTGCTCAAGTAAAGGGTTAGCTTGTAAAGCTTCTAATGGAAATGGAAACAAATCATAATTTTCAGGTATTGACGTACCTTCTAAGACATTACCTTTCCAAGGCCATATATACGTATCGCCCGTGAAACGGTCAAAACGAATAAGGTCTTGTCTTCGATGACCTTCATAATACAGTTCTCTAGCTCTTTCATCAATTAAAAATTGCTCATTAAAATCCGCTTCCGTAATATTTCCGCTCGTATCTCCGAAAGCTCTTTCCCTAAGTGCATTGATAAAATTTACAGCTTGACCGGTTGTACCGCCCCCACCTCTAAGTTGTGCTTCGGCATACATTAAATAAGCATCCGACAATCTGAATAAGGGAATATCAGTGTCAGAGAAATTACTTTCTCCAGAATCACCTGTTGAATACTGATTTTGAAATTTAAACGTAGGATATCCATTTTCCCAAGTTCTATAATCGGTCATTTCGTAGGTATGACCCTCTGTCCAAAATAGCGCACGGCTATCTTTCGTAGTTTCTAAATCTCCGAACAAACCATATATAGCAGGTGTACAACGGTGACCGAACCAACTATCAGAATTACCGAACTCAGAGATAGGCATAGTCGTATCTCCCATACTACCATTGGTAAGGTATGTAGATGTACCAAAGCTTTGAACCGTATTTCTATCGGCTATTATCGGAAAAATGATTTCGCTAGAAGTATGGTTGTCGCCTTGAAATATAGATTGATAATCATCATCTAGTGTAAAAGAAGACTCAGAAATAACCTTTTCGCTATACATCAATGCATCTGCATACCTAGCTGATCCGGTATATACCTCGGCATTTAAATAAATTTTTGCCAAAAGAAATTGAACAGCGGTCTTGTTCGCCCTGCCATATTCATTTACAGATGGCATTGTTTCTTCTATAGACAACAATTCATTTTCGACAAATTCAAAAACCTCTGTACGTGAATTTTTAGCTCTACGAACCCCAGTGACACCATCTTCTTCGGTAACGACGACAACCCCACCAAACATATCCATTAAATAATAGTAAGATAAGGCACGTAGAAAGCGAGCTTCGGCTATGAACAACTCTGCTTCTGGCTCATCTGCCTTTTGCACATCTAAAATAAAGTTATTGGTCTGCGCTATATTGAAGTAGCTTCTATTGTAGAGGTAACCAAAAAACTTATTCGTTGGCGCCCAATTAGATGCAGTTGTCAAAGGATCTAAACCACCATCACCCCATCTATTTTTCGCGATATCGGTCGTTAATTCTTGCATGTTCCACATACTTCTAAAGAAAACAGTTTCCCCAGGGTCATCACCTGCAATATCAGACTGTTGATTACCACTACCGGGTATTCCTATTCCGTGCAATGCCAGACCTCCATATAGTTTTCCAAGTATACCTAAAGCTGCATCAGGTTCAGACTCCAAAAGGTTCTCTAAGCTCTGTTCTATTCTAGGTTCTGTATCTAAATCGTCAGTGCAACCTATAAAGAGAGCCACGGCGAAAACGGTAAATATTATATTTTTTATCATAGCTTTTTTTTTAAAAATCAAGGTTAAGACCTAAAGTAAATGTTCTTGGACGCGCATATGGAGAAGCTTCGATACCATCAAAATTTTCTGGATCAAGACCTTCATAGTCGGTTATTACGAATACATTGTTTGCCGAACCATATATTCGCAATCCAATCTTTTTATCATCAAAAGGTTTTAGATTGTACCCTAGGGTAATGTTATCTAAACGCAAAAAGGATGCATCGGAAACATAGAAGTCTGATAGTGCCTGCAAATCTGAAGGAATATTAGAGAAACCATTATAACGAGTACCATCATATAAATTCAAGGCATTATTGATGAAGCCAGTATCGGTAAGCGGAATTACAGATTCTGTAAAACCTCTATTTAATAAATTGCCATTATAAATTCGCCCTCCTATTTGCCCTCTAAAATTAGCGGTCAAGTCTAAACTTTTAAATTGCATATAAGTACCGAAACCATAAGTCCATTTAGGCTCGAACGGAATAAAAATACGATCACTATCAGAAATAACACCATCTCCATTTTGATCTACGAAAGCATCTTCTATAGGCGCACCATCTGCCGTATAGATTTGTTCATATAACCAAAAAGTCCTGTTTCTTTCCCCAACAGCGGTTTGCCCGATATTAACGCCTGTACCACGACCTATACCGCCACCACTGGCAAACTGTGTTATATTATCTAAATCTTTAATGTATGTTTCATTGAAACCGACATTAGAATTGAACTCCATTCTAAAATTATCTGTCTGTATTGGCCTAAACTGTAAAGCTGCCTCAAAACCTTTACTTTCGGTTTCACCTACATTACTTACAAATCGGTTTCGCAAAGCTCCTTCTGACTGGGGTACTTCTGCCAATAAATCGGTAGTATTTCTTGTATATGCATCAATGGTACCGCTCAAAACACTATAAAATATATCAAAGTCAAAACCTATGTTGTAAGTAGATGTTTTCTCCCAAGACAAATCTGGATTAAATGCATTTGCCCTGTATGTGGTAACTGTTCTATCGCCAAACACATAACTTACAGTTGGATCACCATCATCATACAATGCGGTATTCGGGTAATACCCAACCGGACCTGTTATATCTTGCTGACCTGTAAGACCCCAACCTATTCGTAATTTTAATTGGTTAAGCCATTCAGCATCTTTTAAGAAATTTTCATTATCCAATTTCCACGCCATCGCTACAGCTGGAAAGTACCCCCAACGCTGATCTTTGGCAAATAATGATGAGCCATCTGCCCTTAAAGACGCCGTTACTAAGTATTTATCAAAAAAGTTAAGATTGGTTCTTGCGAAATACGATTGCAAATTCAATTCCGTATAATACTTAAATGGTTGTTGTGACTCTCTAAAACCGTTTTCGGTAGTCGTTGGGTAAGTTATACCTTGCGTGGTAAAATTTTGATATGCATAACCCGCTTGTATATCCATTTTTCTAAGCGCCCCGTCCCATGTCTTTTCATACGATAAGTAAGCATCTAACAGGTGGTCGCGTTTTATCTGGTCTTCGCTATAATTTTCACTAAAGTTGTTAAAAATCGGTAAACCTTCGAAAATACTGTAAGAGGCAACTGCACTAGGTAAAAAGTATTCATTTATAGTAGATTCTGAATAATCTATACCCGTATTTATAACCGCAGTCAAATCTTCTAAACCATGAATTTTATAACGTAACTCCATATTACCAATAAAACGATCTGCATCTTCGTTACGCTCTCTTTGCTTTAATAAAGCCAATGGGTTAGCTGGTCCAACTATACCCTGATCATCGGTCATCTGATAAAATCCACCGAAAATACCTCCGTCAGGATCGTAAACTGGTAAGGTCGGGTTTGCTGTTAATGCACTGCCGATGGCACCACCATCTGGCTGATCCTTTTCAGTGGCAATACCTTTAGCGTTGATAGTCAATTTTAAATGTTGATCAAAAAATTCAGGTGAGATATTTAAAGATGCTGTATATCTGTTTAGTTGCGATTCTTTAAGTATACCATTGATTTCTGAATGCCCGAACGAAGCTCTAATTGGAATTTTATTGAATAAGTTTCCTCTTGCCGTTAAATTATTATTAAGGGTATAGGAAGTTCTATAAATTTCATTTTGCCAATTGGTGTCGTAAACTGTACCGTTAAGACCCAAAAGTCCAGAACTATCTGGAAAGCTGTTCTGAATAAAGTCTACATATTCTGAAGACTCAAAGATATCTATTGTACGACTTAAGGTACCTACCTGAATATTCGAAGAAAAATTAAACTGTGGCGCACCCTTAGTACCAGATTTCGTCGTTATTATAATGACACCGTTAGACGCCCTAGAACCATATATAGCGGTTGAAGATGCATCTTTAAGCACTGAGAAGGACTCTATGTCATTCGGGTTTATAAGTGTTAACGGATTTGCCTGCCCTGCCGGGTTCTGATTAGATAACGGCACACCGTCGATTACAATTAGCGGACTGTTGTTCGCGTTAAGCGATGAGCCCCCACGAATTCTAATGTTAATTCCTGCATCTGGATCCCCGCCATTATTAACTACACGAACACCTGCAGACTTACCCGCTATCATTTGATCTGCAGTAGTAATAGCACCTTTATTAAGGTCTTTGGATGTCAATAATTGAACAGAACCAGTTGCATCTTTTTTCGTAGTAGTACCGTAACCAATAATGACTACTTCATCTAGTTGAGCTACATCATTTTTTAAAGTTACATTGATTACATCTGTGTTTACCTCTTTTTCTACCGGTTCAAAACCGATATAAGAAAAGACCAGAACACTGCCTTCGCTGGCTTGAATTGAGTATTTACCGTCAAAATCTGTAGTGACACCGGTAGAAGTTCCTTTAATGACGATTGTTGCACCTGGTAAGGGACTGTTTGTTTCGCTATCTGTAACGATACCAGAAATGTTATTTTGAGCCATTAAATAAAAAGGAGCGCACAATAACATCAGCAAAATCATCGAGATTTTCTTTTGCATAAATGAGTTGAGTTTAAGTTAATTGTCAATAGTCGATTATCTACTTTTAGACCATTTAAAACTACTTTAGGAAGCTCCCATATTCGCTTCATTTTATAAAATGACCTAAAATTAACTTATGACACGTTGATTTTAGCGAATTAAACCACCGCACCACACTCACTTAAAAAACTAAAAATCAATTATTTAAAACCTAAACCTACTTAAATTCGCGGCTAAGAACAGAAACTAAAAAAAAATATAATGCCAACGCTACAAAATGAGAATTCCATAAAAAAAGGTGCAATAATTTACTATTTGAAAATAAAATATGATTGAAAAAATGAATTTCGAAATGAAAATTCAGTTAAGATATACGCACAACACGTACGATAAGTATTTATTTTAGTGGTCAGAACAGGTTCACTATAATGAAGATTACCCATTCAAATTCTTACGAACGGCAGACCAAAAAGACAATAGTGCAGAGGTGTTTTTCTTAGAAAGATCGGCGAGCAAGGTCATATTAGTAATAAAGATTTCTTTAGAATCATAATACTCAGCATCATCAGCTGGTGCATATAAGGCCATATCCCAATTCGGAAAATACCTTTGTCTAGTAGAACCTTCCCACAATAGATCTAAAGTATGATGTCTATTATCACTTTTGATTTTATCAAACAACTGATATACATTACGCTTCTCACCTTCCAAAATCTGAACAATACTTTCTTCAAAGTACACTAGACATCCGGTTATTCCTCGTGCGTTATTTCTTTTCCGTGCATCAATGAGAATATTCTCGATTTCAGCTACAGTTAATTCTGGTGATATCTTAGAACGGTAGGTTAATTGGAACATTTATTCTTGTACATTTATTTATACCACTTTAAGTTAATGAAAAAGTTGATTCTTTTAACTCTTTTTATCAAAAATAGTTGTTTTATGATTTACCTATCGTCATAAGTTCGCCCCATTGTGTAGTAAACCGCGGACTACGATGTTCTTTGATAAGTGCCCATTCTTTGCTGCGATTACCAACCGTAGCGACCTTGATTTTATTTTTGCCGTACTTGCCATTTAAATTATCGATTAGATCGGTAATTACATCACTCTCACTCTTATGAGGATCATAGAACATATTTGTCTGCACCTCGTTTCGGTGTACCAATGAAGTCAAGTTTACGCCAACCTTTTTATACCGGTAGCCTGGTTTGAATATCTGTCTCAAACCTTTTAATGCTTCTTTTGTTAGTTTGATGGTGCTATCTGTCGGTGTATCTAGGTTTATGCTGATGCTGTTTCTATACTGCCTATCAACCGCACTATGTTGATTGGTCTGTAATGAGATTTCCAATTGAGCTGCTAGACTATGTTGCTGCCGTAATAAATCTGCTACTTCGGCTACATAATAACTACAGGCTTCCTCTATAAGTGAATAATCAGAGAGCTTGAATCCGAATGATTTGGCTGTTCCTATTCCTTTTTTCGCATTTGCTTCTGTCTCCAGTTCTAAACAAGGCACATTGTTCAATTCTCGCCATAAACGCTCTCCTATCACCGTCATTTCTTTGCGCACCCATGCAACGGGCATGTTGGCAAAGTCTAAAGCGGTGTGTATACCGTTGTTTTGAAGTCGAATAGCATGCTTCTTCCCTATTCCCCAAATATCCTTTACTTGAAGATTTCGCAATAAATGTTGTCTCTTTTGTTCGTTATCAACCACATACACATTATTATTTTTAGGTATTTTCTTAGCAAACTTATTCGCCAACTTCGATAATGATTTTGTCTTTGCAATACCCACACCTACAGGTATGCCCGTATTTTTATGGACCGTGTTTTTAATTGTATGGGCAATTGCATTGTAATCATCTACCTTAATGCATCCTAAATCAACCCAACTTTCGTCAATACTATATTCCTCGACCCTAGGGGAAAATGTCATTAATGTATCCATCACCCTTTTAGACATATCGCTGTACAAGGTATAATTAGAAGAGAAATAGGTGACATTATTGTCGTCTAGCAACTTCCTTATTTTAAAAATGGGCTGAAACATAGGTATATCCGTCAAGGCTTTTGCTTCTTTGTTCGCCGCAATGACGCAACCATCGTTATTGCTTAAAACTACAACAGGTTTGCCCATCAAATCTGGTCTAAAGACCTGTTCGCAAGAGGCATAAAAACTATTACAATCAACCAATGCTATCATAATACCGACTTAATAATATAGGTTATGGTTCCCCAAATATTCAATTCAGCGTTTTGGGTATTATCTATTCTAACAATTTTAAAACTATCGTCTACAGCAGCTAACACGAGTTGATTTAATTTCGGAGTCAACGATTTATCGACAATTAGAACATCATTCGTAAAAACACCGAACTCCTCAAATTCATCATCTACTACTCTTATGAAAAATGTAGACGAAGAATTAGAAACCAGTACTTCGTTCAAATCGATTCGTGGTTCACTATAATGTGTTGCCGGACTGGAAAATCCTGTTTGTGTCGGACTTTTAACCCTATGGTTATTATCAGATTTTTTAATCAAATATTTATCTTCTACAATCATAACTAATCGTATTCCTATTTTTTCGTTCCCTAACCCAATGGTCATGCGGTACGTTCCAAAAGCCTAGTACCGGCATTATAAAACAAACTACTCTAGATGGGTATTTATAATACAGATTAACATCTTGGGTATCGGTTTCGTACTCCACAAAAAAACCATCCATAGCTATTGGCTTGCTTTCAAAAAGCCCATTATCTTTTAATGCAGCTTCATAGCGCTCCTTCCCTATCTCTTTAAGAAGTGCTTTTATACACTTAAGATCATAATTTCTAAATACTGTTTTGGACATTGTCCAAATTTCAGGATATTATCCAAATAATTTAATGTAAATTTGAAAATATTATTAACAATGGGCAGAAAAGAGATAGATCGCTCCAGAAATAAGATATAGGAACACTTTCATATGGAAGACTTTGTGTAAAAAAATCGAGGCTAAAAAACGTTAGTATAGTCTACATAAAGAAAATATTATAACTATTAAAAATACCAACCACA
>JAHDDP010000031.1:0-22876 GCA_020629285.1 Maribacter sp. | reverse complement strand
GCCTATTTGATTGAAAATGGTGCAAACCCGTCTAAAATTCAAATACTCACATTTACCAAAAAAGCCGCCATTGAAATTGTTGAGCGTGTAAAAGCAAGCTTACCACAATCTAGCGGGCGTACGCTTAACGGCGCCACATTTCACTCATGGTGTAATCAACTCATCATTAAATATCCTAATTTGTTCGGTGCCGCTAATTTTACGGTAATCGACCCAGATGATCAATTAGGTTTAATGAAAATGGTTTCTGGCAGCCATAGCGATGTTTATGGTAAACTTCGTATAAAACCACAGCAGTTATTAGATGTCTATTCTTATGCCAGAAACACCAAAAAGAATTTGACCGAATCTATACGTACCCTAGTGTATAAGGGGAAAGAAGATAAGGATACGGAGTATGAAATAACCGCCATGAAGCCTAATGTAGAGATATTGCTTAGGGCATATCAAAAGAAAAAGATGGAGCAGCGTTATTTAGATTATGATGATCTGCTGTTAGTGGTATCTACTCAATTAAAATCTAACCCCGAGGCTAGAAAGCTATTATCTCAAGATCTCGATTATCTTCTTGTTGATGAAATGCAAGATACCAACCCCTTGCAATGGGAACTACTTTCGCCGTTCATCGATATCTGCAGTTTGTTCTGCGTTGGTGATGATGCACAATCGATCTATTCTTTTAGAGGTGCGGATTTTAGAAATGTGCATCAATTTAAAGAACGTGTACCCAACTCTGAGGTTTATAAACTTGAAAAAAATTACCGCTCTACACAAGAGATTTTAGATATTTCAAATTGGTTGTTAGATAAGTCGCCCATTGATTATAAAAAACAATTACAGTCTGTACGAGGAAGCGGAGAGGTACCTCTATTATTAAATGTAAGTGATGAATGGCAAGAAGCCAATTGGGTAGCAGATGAAATTTTAAAAAACTATACAGATGAGGACCGTAAGTTTGCCGATCACCTTATTTTATCGCGTTCGCAATATTACACCAAAACACTACAGGCAGTATTTATAAGAAGAAAAATACCCTATGTCACCTATGGCGGACGTAAATTTCTACAGGCTGCACATATAAAAGATCTGGTTTCTTTATTACGAATAGTCAACAACCCATACGATGAAATTGCGTGGGTAAGATTCCTGACTTTTTGGGAAGGAATAGGAGAAGTAAGGGCTTCTAGAATTATGGCGGTAATCTTAGCAGATGAGGGTAAAACCGATATTCCTAGCCTTTTGCAAGGTGCCATTCCCGGTAAAGACGGAATTAAAATTGCAGAACTTTACAATGCCGTTCAAAAAGAGAAGGGCAAAGTGGGTAAAATGGTAGACGTTGCCTATGATGCCATGTCATTAGGGCTGGCTTTTAGATATCGAAAAGATTGGATAGAAAAGCGTAAAGGAGATTTCCCCGTTTTAAAACTTCTGGCCAATAGCTACTCAAGCTTGGGTGAATTTATTGGTGAAGGGCTATTAGATAATGCCGAAAAGATGAACGGTGCACCTGTTTTAAGTGAATCAAAATTAGAGACCGATGAAGAAAAAGACCATGTTGTTATATCTACCATCCACTCCGCTAAAGGACTGGAAGCCGATGTATGTATTGTTTTAAATGTATCGCCTAAAGCTTTTCCTTCCGCTTGGTCATTAGATGATGTTGATGCCATTGAAGAAGACCGTAGGGTATTGTACGTTGCATTAACACGTGCCAAGAATAGATTGATCATTACTAGAAATACCGCTTCCATATCGGCAATTCATGGTAAATCAATCCCCACTAATACAGGTCAGCAAGCAGATGACGCAGAAACCTATTTTTTAACGGCCATACCTGACGGATTGGTAAAACAAGAAACCGTAGGCTATGATTTTAAGCCAGTGAAAGATGCCGCAGAACCGAATAAAATGGATTTATCTTCAGGTATGGATTTTAGCTAGACAATAGAAATGCGAGAAAGAAAATTTGCCATTATTTCGATGACCACTTTTGGCTACAAACCAAATCCCTTAAGAATAGTTCAACTGACTATAAGTAAACTTACGGGTGATTATTACGAAACTATATTTCGAACGAACATTAACCCAGAAGAACGCTTACCAAATTACATTCAGCAAAAAACAGGATTGACCGATACCATGTTGTTGAAGGCACCTACCTTTTCAGAAATTGCCCATAATATATTAACAGAACTTGAAGACCACATATTGGTTGGTCATAACGCATCATTTCTACATTATGCTTTACAATCTGAATTTAAATACTTGGGATATTCATTTAAAATTCCACAACTATGTACTGTGCGGTTGGCAAAGAAGCTAATACCGAATATGACCAGTTATGAATTACCTTATTTGAGCGGTGTTCTTAATATACCCTACATAGAATCAAATGATTTAGATGATGATAATGCTGCAGTTGCCATACTATTTCAAAGATTGATTTTACTTGATGATGACGAAATGGTCATCTCTAAATTCTTAGAACCCAAAGTTGAGAAAGAACATATAGCTCCTAAAAACATAGCCTATCAAAAACTAAACTCATTACCGAACTCCCCGGGCATTTACAAGTTCCAGGACCAAAGAGGTGAAGTAGTTTATGTAGGTAAGGCCAAGGATATTAAAAAAAGGGTATTGAGCCATTTCTATAACTCGAGCGAGAAAGAAATAACTCTTTGTGATGCTACTTACCATATAGATTTTGAAACTACCGGTAGCGAACTCATTGCTTTATTACGAGAAGCAGACCTGATCGATAAATTAGACCCACCGTTTAATTACATTCAAAAGAAAAGTTATGTTACCTACCACATTGTACCGCAAAAAAACAGAAAGGGCATTTTGCAATTAAAGATTGAAAGAAGACCTTTTCAACACTCCCCTACCGAAATATTCTTAAAAAGAGGTGATGCCGTTAAACGCTTACTAGAATTGACTAAAAAGTTTAGATTATGTCCGTTACAAACAGGTTTGAAAAGCAAGTTAGGTAGATGTACCCACGGGGAATATAATGAATGTGATGGTGTCTGTGCTGGAGAAGAAGCCATAGGATTATATAATGAGAAAGTTGAAAATGCTTTAGACTTCCTCAATAATGAAAAGGACAATTATGTAATTTTTGAAAAAGGACGTACAAAAGACGAACGTAGTTTTGTTTTGATTCTTCATGGTGTTTATCAAGGCTTCGGTTTTCTTGACAATTCTCAATCCGTATCAAGTCTAGAAGATTTAAAGGATATGCTTGACCCTAAAAAACATTCGTACCATACCGCTAAAATTATTTTAAGTTATACTCAGCGAAATCCGTGGAAAATTAGAACACTAGAAAAAGTAGGGCTTTTTTGAAATCATAACCCGAAAATCACCGGACGGAGTTTTGTTCTCGATTAAAAGCTGTTTAGAAAACTGATGGATATTCTTATGCTCCCCTAAATATTTGAAAAACCAAATCCTTGGTCAAAGGCTTACCATTTGCTTTTTCTCGAATAGTTTCAAAGCTAAACCTAAAATCACAACCTGCTTTGTACTCACTACACCCATATGCGGTTTTTCCTTTGACTATAGTGCCTTTATTACATTTAGGACACCTATTTTCTTCGCTAGCGGATTTTGCTTGAATCTTTGCTTTCTTCGGCTCTAATTTCAACTTAAAATTTTCATCGAACCTAACCAAGCCTTCTACTGAAGTTCCATCAACTTTAAAGCCTTTTAAATTTACCGTTGATCCTTTTTGAAACAGCCTAATATATTGTTTTTCCGATATGGCCTTGCCTTCAAACTTAAACGGTATTACGAAATCGCACGTCTTTTTAAACTCAGAACAGCCATAGGCAGTTTTTCCTTTTCGTATGCTTCCCGTTTTGCATTTAGGGCAAACCTCCAAAGTCAATGTGGTCGATTTTTTAACCGCTTTCTTTTTAGAAGTCGCAGCTGCCGGTTTATTATTTACAGAAGATATATTTGCCTTTCTAGTTTCACTGCGTACCTCGTAAACTAACTGATCTACCATTTGCTTCATTTGTTTAATGAAACTACCGGCATTGAAAGTACCTTTTTCAATATCTTTTAGCTGCTTTTCCCATTTACCTGTAAGCTCGGCAGATTTCAGCATCTCATTTTGTATGGTGTCAATTAACTGAATACCGGTAACAGTAGGTATAACTTGCTTTTTATTCCTTTTAATATATTTTCTACGAAACAAGGTTTCTATGATATTGGCACGCGTAGAAGGTCTACCTATACCATTTTCTTTCATTAACTCACGTAGCTCTTCATCTTCAACTTTTTTCCCTGCTGTCTCCATAGCTCGTAAGAGGGATGCTTCCGTATATTGTTTTGGTGGTTTTGTCTGCTTTTCAAGAAAAGAAGGTTCATGAGGTCCTTTTTCCCCCTTCTTAAATGTGGGTAATATTCCTGATTCTTTAGCTGTACTATTTGGTGTTTCAAAAACTACACGCCATCCTTTTTCTACTATTTCTTTACCGGTGGTTTTAAACTGTACTTTTTCCGCTTTACCGATTACGGTAGTATTGGAAACTTTACAATCTGGATAGAATACGGCAATAAAACGACGGACGATGATATCATAAACCTGCTGCTGATTGTATTGCAAGTTCATTTGTTGACCTGTTGGTATAATAGCATGATGATCCGTAACCTTACTATCATCAAAAACCTTTTTGGTTTTCTTTAATTTTTTACCATTAAGAGGTTTCGTTAGCGTATCGTAATTCGAAAGATTTTTAAGTATTCCCGGAACTTTTGGATATACATCATTAGGTAAAAATGTGGTATCTACCCTTGGGTACGTAACTACTTTTTGCTCATATAACTTCTGTACGATCTTTAAAGTTTCATCTGCGCTAAAACCAAATTTAGTATTACAATATACTTGCAATCCCGTTAAATCAAAAAGCTTGGGCGCATATTCATTACCGGCTTTCTTAGTAGTAGAAACAATTTCAAAATCGTGCTCTTTTACAATATTTGCCAATTTTTCGCCATCCTCTACTTTTAGAAAACGACCTTCTTCGTAGCTAAATAAAGTATCTCGATATAAAGTTTGTAGCTCCCAGTAAGGCTGTGGCTTAAAATTTTCTATTTCTTTAAACCTATGTACCAACATTGCCAAAGTTGGGGTTTGTACTCGCCCTACAGATAATACTTGCTTGTAACCACCATGTTTTAAGGTATACAAACGCGTGGCATTCATACCTAAGAGCCAATCTCCTATAGCTCTCGAAAAACCCGCATAATATAAATTATCATAATCTGTAGAAGGTTTTAAATTCTTAAAACCTTCTTTAATGGCCTCGGTAGTAAGCGAAGAAATCCAAAGCCGCTCTACCTTACCTTTATAATTTGCCTCGTTCAATACCCAACGTTGTATCAATTCTCCTTCCTGACCAGCATCCCCACAATTGATTACAACTTCTGCCTTGTCAAATAATTGCTTGATAATCTTAAACTGTTTTTTGATGCCCGAATCTCCGGAAACTTTTGTTCCAAAATGATCAGGTAGCATTGGTAGATTATTCAAATCCCAACTTTTCCAATGTGGCTTGTAATCGTTTGGCTCCTTTAATGTACAGAGATGTCCAAAAGTATAGGTAACTGCATAACCATTGCCTTCGTAGTACCCGTCATGTTTGGCACTTGCACCAAGAACAGATGCAATTTCACGTGCCACAGATGGTTTTTCGGCAATACAGACTTTCATTTTAGGTGTTAAATGTTAAGATTTAGCTTTGAGTTTTCGACCAACAAATATAGAAATTGTTTAATGAAAGAGCCATTATAAAAAATGCCGCTTAAACTCTGTTTAGCAGCTATTGATATCTAATTTCCATAATATCTTAATGGAGAATCTTAGTTGATTGACACTAGCTTGTTGAAATAAACAATGTAGTTGCCGTCATACTTTTTTAATACGTCAACGTATTATAACCATTGGCTTGTAGTTGCAACATGCGAACCGATGCGGTCGGGGTAACATCAAGACCATCAAAAAGTGTTTCTTTTGCCACACCTAATTTTTTCATAGCAACACTACAAACACTTACTTTTACTTTTCCCTTATACTTTTGAAAGAACTTTTCTAACTCTGAATCTCTGACCAATTGTGTAACCACCTTTCCTTTGACTACGATTTCATATTCCTCAATTTCAACACCATTTTCAATCAAAAGGTCATACATACTTAATACTCCCTTAAAATGCCTTTCTGTAGTAAGTATAAAACCATATTTAGGGGTTTTCTGTAAATCCGCTACAGTTTCTTGGCCTAGTTTTTTCTGAGCATTAACTTGAGCTCCACTAATAATCATTAATGTTACTACTATAAGAGTTCTAAGAATATTTTTCATGGATTATATTTTGATATGTAAATTAATGAAAAGTATGCTTAAATAATATTTTTGATAAGAGAAGAACAGCGATTTTAATTAAGTTAACACGATAAACTCTTCTTTGGGCAAGACTTCGCTATTATTGATAGGTACTGATTTTAATGATTTTAGCAACAACTCCTTTAATTCTTTAAAAGAGGATGATTTTTTTAAAAACTGATTGGCACCATCTTGTTTAAGTTGGTTTACTTCTCTATCTCTATAAATTGAAGAATATGCTATGATATAAATGTTATTGAATTTTTTGAAATTTCTTATATCCATAAGACATTCAAATCCATCCATAATCGGCATATATAAATCTAAAAAAATAACATGGGGTAAATTGACATCAGAAAACAATTTATCCATTAAATCAACGCCATTATCAAATTGAGATACTTCCGTTTTTAAAGGGATGTTCTTTAAAGCTTCCATAAAAAAATCGCGATCATCAAAATCATCATCTGCAATGTATATTTTCAATTCTGTCATGTTGGTCAATCTTAGCGTATACACTTCAAAGCTAATACCATATGTTACATAATTTTCTTCCTATAAAATTGAATCATGACCCAAAACCATTTTAGTAATAATTTTTAGCTTAATAATTTAAATATTTGTAGTAAAATACCTACATTTATAATTAAGATGACAATCTATTGATATTCAATTACTTTTTTCTTACTCCATAACTTATGGCATTTAAAAACTGCAAAGAACTTTCATTAGAGCTACAGCGATATCAGCTTGATTATTATACCAAAGGGAAAGCCTTAAAGGTTTATCATATACTTACAGAAACCCTACACAAAATTGAATTTAAAACCGATAAATGTGCTACGGAATTTTATAAGCGATATGAAGATTTGAAAAGAATTGAAGATTTAAAAGATATAAATGAATATTCTAAAAGGTTTGCCCATAATTTACTAAGGCTAATTTTAATTGTACATAATTCTAAATTCTCTTCTGACAAGAGTTTAGATTACTTAAAACAATAGTGTTTATATAATCTTATAGGTAACACTGCGCAAAACACCTCTTAATTGAAATTATTATGGCCTATCTTGTTTAATACGGTTTTTGCAGCGATCCAGAATTTTTTTGAAGTAGGGTTAGGAACTACAGACATATTAGGTATCTCCTCTTCTGGACTCACCATTAATTTTACGTACTTAAAAGCTTCATTAGGTAATTGATTAGACAAATAAGCCATACTCCAAGTATCAAATTCCCTAGAATAAATATTGCCATGAGATAAAAGAATAACTTCATAATGACGCTTATCTACTCTTATCTTATCAAATAATGCCAAGACTATTTCAGCATCGCCTTCTAAGTATTGCACAAAAAAACCTTCATGATAAATAAGACATCCTGTAATATCGTTTTTGCCATTAAAATCTCTTGATTCTATTAGAATTTCATCAATCTGAGCAGGTGTTAGGCTATTGGCAATTGACTTATAAACAAGATTATACATATAGAAGTACTATTGAATTGCTTAAAACAATCATTAAGGTAGCAACTTTAAATCAATTACATGTGCTAAACAGTATTATTTTTCTTACAAAAAAATAGTAGTCATTAGATTTTTTCCAATATTATAATAAATAACGATCCTTATGTTCTAAGAGTCAATTTTAAATGTGATAGCGACTATTGAAATTTATTTAAAGCCATAATTTTCTTGGGAATTTTAAAATATGAAAATCATGAAAAATAGAATCATAGTTACGTTAGCCTTAATAGCCATTTTGACCTCATGCTCAAGCACTAAAAAAAACTTAGTGAATACTTCAGAAAAGTCAACTGTAGAAAATGAATTAACTAACACCACGGAAAATGCCGGTATTCAAAATGCTACAAAAAATTTAGATGATACATACGCTACTATGTTCACCAAATTAGAAATGAGCAAAGAACAAATTAGAGCTTTTACTTCTGAAATGAATCGTTTTAAAAACAAACAGGCCAACACTGCCAGTGGAGAAATGTTAGGTAGTATTGAAAGTGAGCAAACACGACAGATGGAAAGTATTTTGTCTAGTGCTCAGTATGCAAAATACGAACAATGGTTAGCTAAAAATAAATAGAAACCTATTCTAATCATGTATTGCACTAATACTAAAAGGTATACAACAAACCAATAAAACATGGCTCACATACCTTTATGGAATATTAATTATAAAATACTATTACAATGATAAAACCCACATCAGAAGTACCTGATTTAAAAATATCTTTAATTAACGATACTCAATGGAGCTTATATGACCAAGCTAGTACATCTTTTACTATGGTCGTATTCTATAGAGGACTACACTGCCCTGTTTGTAAAAATTACCTTGAAGACCTTGCCACAAGACTAAAAGATTTTAGCGACAGAGGTGTTCACTTAATAGCTATTAGTAGTGACAGTGAAGAACGAGCAAAAAAAGCAGGCAAAGAATGGAATATACCCGAACTACCTGTTGGTTATAATTTACCAATTGAGACCGCTAGAGAATGGGGCTTGTATGTATCTAAAAAAACATCGGACAAAGAACCGGATGAATTTTCAGAACCTGGATTATTTTTAATTCGCCCTGACAATACATTATATGCAAGTGCCATTCAAACAATGCCATTTGCTAGACCACATTGGGACGATATTTTGAACGCAATCGACTATGTTACGAAAAATGATTACCCTGCCAGAGGTGGTGAATAATATTGTTTCGATACATTTTAAAAATAAAAAAGGTGGACAATTCCATATAGAATTGTCCACCTTTCTTTATAATAACAAAATTATTAATTTCTTTCTGACTTCCACTTTTCAAACTCCGCCTTAATACTTTCATCTACCATTGGGTATAGACCTATTACTGCCCTACCTCCTTGAACTTGCTCTATTACAAACTCCTCATACATTGTCATTTGTATACATTCATCTGCAACCTCATCTGCAAGATGCGCTGGTATAACCATTACACCGTCATCATCCCCAAGTATAATATCACCAGGAAAAACAGCTACATCTCCACAACCTATAGGATCATTTATAGCTATAGCTTGGTGCAAGGTTAAATTGGTAGGTGCCGTAGGTCTATTATGATAAGATGAAAAATTTAAGTCTGCAATTTCTGCAGAATCCCTAAATCCTCCATCAGTTACAATTCCCTCTGCATTTCTCACCATAAGTCTTGTCACCAAAATTGATCCAGCAGATGCCGCTCTTGCATTTTGCCTGCTATCTATAACCATAACAGCTCCTTCTGGGCACTCTTCTACCGCTACTCTCTGTAAATGCTTTGGATCTCTAAATACAGTTATAGGATTCAGATCTTCACGAGCTGGTATGTAACGTAAGGTGTAAGCCTCACCCACCATAGTAGGTCTTCCTAATTTTAATGGCTTTACATGTTGTATGAACTGGTTTTTCAATCCTTTTTTAAATAAACAGGTTGCAACGGTCGCCGTACTCACCTTTCTTAATTTATCTTTTGTTGCTTTAGCTATTTTGCTCATTATTTTATAATCTGAAAATTTATATTATTCGGCTTTTTTCCATGCTTCTTGTAAAAAGATCAAATCCTTTTTCATATTGGCAAATACTTCTTTTTTATCCATTGTAATTTTCGTTGCACCATGTTCCGCTCCACCATAATCATATTCTAAATGTAATGAAATGGGCACATTGATTTTATATTTTTTAAGTAAAGAGAAATAGCTATTAAAATCTACCATACCTTCCCCCAAAGGAGTATTAATAGGCTGCCACAAACCATCTTTCTTTCCCCATTTGAAATCTTTAATTACAATAGTTTTTATAAACGATTGAATACGACGCAAATCTAACTCCCAACTTTTTCCTCCTTCTACAACGGCATGTCTTATATCATATTGACAACCTAAAAATTCGCTATAGGTTTTTGAAAAAATTGTAGGCAAATCCCAAATAGGAGCACCCACATGATTACCTGCATGATTTTGATAGCAACCAATAATCCCTAACTCTTTATTTAAAATTTCTAGATTTTTAGCTTCAGTGGCATATTGTAATAGACTTTCATCTATTGACTTATCTTCAGGATAACTTAACCAACCGGTACGATAGTATTCAATACCTAATGTGCTAGCCGTTTTCAATACTTCTTGCTGGCGAGCATCTGTAATATCCCAAACGTTAGTGGTCATCATTTTTGGTGATAACCCAACTTTCTGCATAGCTTCTACTGCTGCCGGTAAATCTTCATTTACCTTTTCTGGCAGAATGTGTCCTTTTGGGCGCACTGTTAGATCCAATCCCTTAAATCCTATTTCTGCGGCGGCTGCAGACATCTCATTATAATCAAGAAATTGTAAATGCTTAGAAAAAAGATGTACCTCAATAGCATCAGTTGTAGCAATTTTTGGCTTTAAAAAACTACCTTCTAATCGCACTAAAGGCAAGCCCGCCAATGCCATAGCCGATTTCTTGGTAAAATTTCTTCTAGAAACACCTTTTTTATCTTCTCTCATTTTTAATATCCCTTTTATATTTTATCAATAGGTTTTGTGTTAATTAGTTGCCATTCTTACAAATATATGTATTTTTGGTCAACCAAACTGGTTAACCAGTTTATCTTGATTTCATAGTAAGTCATACATCTAAACCTACATTTGGTTTCAAACCAGATTAACAACATATACAATTACAATGAAAAAGTGTTTCTTATTATTAGCATTTGTTTTTCTACTGCTTTCCTGTGGTGAACAATCAAGCAGCAGTAGCGCAATTACGGTAAAGGATATCAATGAATTGAACACAGCAATTGCCGAGGCAAAGCCTGGTGATAATATTGTTATGGCCAATGGAGATTGGAAAGACGTAAATATCAAATTTGTAGCATACGGTAACGAGAAAAACCCTATTACATTAAGAGCAGAAACCCCTGGTAAAGTTTTAATTACCGGTACTTCTGATCTAAAACTAGCAGGTGAGTATTTGAACGTTAATGGTCTGTATTTCACTAACGGATCGTCTCCTTCTTCTGCGGTTATCGATTTTGGTATTAGTGAAGACTCGGTTGCTAACCATTGTAAAATTACCAACAGTGCAATTATAGATTTTAATAAGGCACAACGAAATCAAACCGATTTATGGGTGTTATTCAAAGGGCGACATAATGAGCTAGACAATTGCTACATTGCCGGAAAATCTAATAGAGGACCAACTGTTAGAATTGATTTGGCAGGTAATAACAGCATAAAGAATTACCACAAAATCACCAATAACTATTTTGGTCCTAGACCTCCAAAGGGCGGACCTAGTGCAGAAACCATACAACTGGGAAATAGCTTTACCTCTATGGCACCTAGTCATACCTTGGTCGCCAATAACTTTTTTGACCATTGTAACGGTGAAGTAGAGGTTATCTCTAGTAAAACCAATTTCAATGAATTTAGAAATAATGTCTTTTACAAGAGTGAAGGTTCTTTGGTTACAAGACATGGTAACTATTGTATTATTGACGGGAATGTTTTTATAGGGGATGAAAATTCTGAACAAATAGGCGGTGTTCGTTTAATTGGTACCGGACACTGGGTTACCAATAACTACTTCTATAATTTAAACGGACAAACATTTAGGAGCCCGCTTGCCGTAATGAACGGTATTCCAAAATCACCATTGAACAGATATTTACAAGTTACCGATGTTGTTGTTGCCAATAATTCTTGGGTAAATTGCGTGTCGCCTTGGCAATTTGGAGTAGGATCGAACACAGATCAAAAAGATATTTTACCTAAGTCAGAGATTAGATCCGCAACACCTATACGAACAATCGTGGCAAATAATCTTATTTATAATGACAAAGGAGATAAGCAGCCTATCGTTACCCATGACTCTATAGATGGCATTAGATTTAAAAGTAATGTGATTAATAATCAAGGAGTGATGTTTAAGGCGGTTGACGGGCTTACCCAGAAAGATTTTGGTACTTCTATAGCTGATGGTGATATTTTAATGCCCGATAATTCATTAGCTGAGTTTGAACTTTATAACGGATTTGAATTTGACCAAATTACGGCAGATTTATTCGGTAATTCTAGAGCGGACAATAATATGGTTGGCGCTGTTGTAGGTAAGCCTATGAACAAAAAGGATATGATGGATGTATCTCTTTATGGAACCGACTGGTATGCTAACACAGCTTCTAAAAACGAATCTGGCAAAACGCATTCAGCTGGTACAACAGATGAACTTGTAAATCTACTTTCAACTGCAAATAGCGGAGATACCATAACCTTGACCGCCCAACAATACAGTTTAACTTCTGCATTAAAAATTGATAAGTCAATAACTATAATGGCTGCTACACCAGAAGCAAAAGCAATTATTGAATATGAGGGAGCAGCTAAGACTCCTGCATTTGAAATGAATCCTAAAGGGCAACTTACCCTTAAGAATATTCAACTAGTAGGGAACAAAGAACAGTACGCTTTTGCTAGTTTAAAAAACAATATGTCCAGCCTTTATAATCTAAACATCATTGATTGTGAAATATCGAATTTCGATTACGTTTTAAAAGCATACAAACTGTCGTTTTCAGAATACATTAGCTTTACTTCTACACAAATTAAAAATTGTGCAAATGGCCTTGAACTGTCTGAAGAAACCGATGACAAAGGTGAATACAATGCTGAGAACATAACCATTGACAATTGCTTATTTGATGGGGTTGCCAAGAACGTCATTGATTACTATAGAGGTGGGTACGATGAATCTACCGTTGGCGGTAATTTAATAGTGACCAATAGCACATTTACACATTGTGGATCAAAAGCTGAAGAAGGTCTACTTCTTAATACTTACGGAATCATTAATGTAAATCTTGCCAATAATAAATTCATTGACAACCCTGTTAAACTTGTTGCACGTCTATGGGGTGCAAAGAACAATAACGCTTCTAACAATGAAATAAAAAATTCAGGAGAGCTGGTTGTACAAGAAAACCTTCCTCTTAAACTTATGTACTAATACCACGCAAAAACATAATACCTATGAAAAAATCAATAATTACCATCATAGCAGTTGTAGCTTTATTTGCCTGTAAAGACAACTCAAAGAAAACTTCTGGCACCACTGAAACATCCATTACCGATAGTGTAATGGCCACTACATACCCTAGCGATGTTATCCCTTTTATGGATGAATGGAAAATTCTCTTAGGTGATGGCACCTATGAAGATAATCTAAAGGATTACGCTAAAGACGATTTCTTTTATGTTGCCAATGACGGAAAAACGGATTGGGTAGTTTATAAAACCCCTAACAGTGGTATTACTTCAAGAACGTCTAGTAACACCAGAACTGAGTTAGGTCAAAAAGCACATTGGATTCCTGAAACAGGCGGAAAATTAACCGGGACTTTAAAAGTACAACACGTATCTACCTCTGGTGATGCTAGAGTTGCAGCTTCCTACGCTGTTGTAGTAGGACAAATTCATAGTGATGAAGGTCATGAAAATGAACCTATAAAGATATTCTACAAGAAATTTCCAGGACATACAAAAGGTTCTGTTTTCTGGAATTATGAAATAAACACAGAAGGTGACAATTCAAAAAGATGGGATTACTCATCAGCTGTTTGGGGCAATGATATGTCCATTGTGGGACTAGATGCAACTACCGCTCCAGAAGAACCTAAAAATGGTATTGAACTTGGCGAAGAGTTCAGCTATGAAATCAATGTTTATAAAGGCATCATGTACCTAACTTTTACAAGTGAAGGTCATGAAACCGTAAAATTCACCAAAAACCTATTGGCGTCTGAATTCACTAAAACCTTACCTGAGCAAATTAAAACACTATATGCCTCAATAGGGCGTGATGGCCTAGAACGTGAAAATGCATATGCTGGTGAGATTCAGTATTTCAAACAAGGGGCATACAACCAAACCAATGGTAAATCTCCTGAAGATAATATCGTATGGAGTACTGGTGCCGATACTTATGATGGCGATATTACAAAGCAATATGCAAATGGTGATTATGCAGAAGTGTGGTTTAGAGAAGCAACGGTAGGCGCAGGAACTTTACCTGCTGAAGAATAAGGTTAGTTTTCTAATGACGGTTTGGTTTCAAAGTGTATTAAAGCTGAAAAATAAATTAACAGTTCACAAATTAAAAGATCTAATTATTTAAAATTTTACCAGTAATTGAATTTATTGAATTGATGATTTCTAAATAGATATTTATCGATTTGCAAATTAAACCCCTGTTATTATGTTAAATATTTGCCAGTCTTACAAATATCCTTATTTTTGGTCAACCAATTTGGTTAACCAATTTTGATTTATGAGACGATACCACCTTCTATTCTTATCTGTTTTTACATGCCTAGCATATTCATTCACCAAACCGCAGCAAACTCATATTGTAAAAAATGTAGCAGAGTTTACAGAAGTGCTTCAGAAAGTGCAGCCTGGTGACAGCATCGTTCTTGCCAATGGTGTTTGGATGGATTCTGAACTTCTGTTTGAAGCGAATGGTACGGCAGAAAAACCTATCACACTTATAGCAGAAGAAAAGGGAAAAGTGATTTTATCCGGAGCTTCTAATCTTAGAATTGCAGGTGATCACTTAATTGTCAAGGGTCTTGTTTTTAAAAATGGGTACACCCCTACCAATGCTGTTATTTCCTTTAGAAAAAGCAGGGAACAAATGGCCAATAATTCTCGCCTTACCGAATGTGTAATCGATAACTTCAATAATCCTGAACGCCAAGTACAAGATTATTGGATAACCATTTACGGAAAAAACAACCGAATTGACCATAACCATATTGCAGGTAAAAAGAATTTAGGAGTTACTATGATCGTTGGTTTGGATACCGAAGATAGTAGAGCCAACAACCACCAAATAGACCATAACTATTTTGGACCAAGACCTACATACGGAAACAATGGTGGAGAAACTTTAAGAATTGGCACTAGTCATCACGCATTAGAAAAATCGAACACCTTAGTGGAATCTAACTACTTTGACAGAACTAATGGTGAACATGAAATCATCTCAAACAAGTCTTGCAACAACACGTTTAAATACAACACATTTTTTGAATGTACAGGCACATTGACCATGCGCCATGGTAACGAAACATTGGTTGACGGCAATGTATTCATTGGTAATAACAAACCAAGTACTGGCGGTATTCGTGTCATAAATGAAACACAAACGGTAATTAACAACTACCATGTTGGCTTAACGGGATATCGTTTTAGAGGTGCTTTTGTAATGATGAACGGTGTACCTAATTCACCACCAAATAGATATGTACCGGTTATAGATTCTAAAGTAAATAGCAACACTTTTGTAAACTGCGATAATATTCTTTTTGGTGCAGGTAGCGATGCAGAAAGAAGTCAGGCACCAAGAACTTCAGAATTTTCAGATAATATCATTTACAACGATACAAAAAACGATGTTTTTACCATTGATGATGATATTAGCGGTATTACTTTCAAGAACAATATTCTTGGCCAAAATTCAGAAACTACTATTAAGGAGGGTTTTAAGAATGCCAAGATTAAATTGGTAAAAGACAAAAACGGATTTCCGATTCCTACTTCCAATAAGATTAAAACCAAAGTTGTTATTAGCCCTAAAATCGCAACTAAAGAGAATACTGGTACATCATGGTATTCTAAAGCAGATAATACGGTTGCGTTAAATTCTGGTAATACTATTAACGTAGCTGCTGGTATCAATACCTTATACGATAAAGTAAAGAAAACAAAACCTGGTGATATCATCATTCTTGAAGATGGCGGAACTTATTTACTGACCAAAGCGGTAAAGATTAACCATCCGCTAACTTTTAAAACTCTTGGCAAAGAAAAAGCGACTATCTTATTTGAAAGAATGATGGCTTTTGAAATTGAAAACGGAGGTAGTCTTTCTTTAGAAAATATCACTTTTGATGGCACCAAATCTCCAGATTACGCAGGTAACTCTGTTATCAGTACTAGCAAAAAATCTATGATCGATAACTATAAGTTATTCATTGATAGATGTGAGTTCAAAGATATGGTCGTAAACCACTCTTTTGATGTATTACGTGTTGCCAAAGGAACTTTTGCCGACACTATTAGCATTCAAAACTCTACCTTCAAAAATATCTCTGGTAGCATTGCAGCTTTAGATAAGGAAAGTGATGATATCGGTGCTTACAACGTAGAGTATTTCTTAATGAAGAATAATGCAATTACCGACTTACAAGGTGCAGCTTTACGTTTGTATAGAGGTGGTAAAGATGAAAGTACTTTTGGTCCGTTTTTAGAAATGGAGCATAATGTATTTGACCATGTCGGTTATGGTTCTAAAAATAAATATGATGCTACCGTTTCTTTATACGGCGTTCAAGAAACAGCTATTAAAAACAACATTTTTAAAGATAGTAAGGCCATTAACATGCATCTGGTTGTCGGTGAACCAATGGTCAAAGTTCTTAATAATGCTTTGAGCAATTCAGAAAAACTTATGGTTACCGGCGATCAGAAATACCAAGTAGAAAACCAATGGGAACTTGCCCCCGAATTTTCTAAAGACACCAACTACGCATTACCTTCAGATTCTCCATTAAAAGGTAAAGGTACCGATGGCAAAGACTTAGGGCTACTAAAAATCGAATAACAAGCATGATTAAATACTTAACAACAATACCCATTTTTATTTGCGCTATTTTAATAACGTTCAGCGCAGCTGCACAAGAACACCCTAGCCTTATTCTCACTAAAGAGGGAGTTGAAAATATAAGAGCAGAATTAGGTTCTGTACCTCTGTTTGATGCCTCATTACAACAGTTAAAAGAAGAGATTGATGCTGAAATCGCTTTAGGTATCGACACACCTATACCAAAAGATTATTCTGGTGGCTATACTCATGTTCGTCACAAACGAAACATGGTCGTTATGCAACAAGCAGGTGTGCTATATCAAATTTTAGAGGATGAGAAATATGCAAAGTATGTAAAAGACATGCTTTTGCAATATGAAGGAATGTATAAAACATTACCCTTGCACCCCAAAACCAGATCTTATGCACGAGGTAAATTGTTTTGGCAATGTTTAAACGACTCTAACTGGTTGGTTTACGTTAGCCAAGCTTATGATTGTATACATGACTACCTAAGTACAGCCGAAAGAAAGAAGCTAGAAAAAAACCTTTTTAGACCATTCGCTGATCACATTTCAGTTGATAGTCCGCAGTTTTACCAAAGAGTACACAACCATAGTACATGGGGTAATGCTGCTGTAGGTATGATTGGTTTAGTAATGAACGATAAAGAATTAATCGATCGTGCATTATATGGTATTCCAAATTTAGAGATGGACAAAACCGCTAAAGATGATGATGGCGGATTTATAAATAAAGAAGGCAAAGCCGGATTCTTGGCAAATATTGAAGAACCTTTCTCTCCTGATGGGTATTATAATGAAGGTCCGTACTACCAGCGTTATGCGATGTATCCATTTTTGATTTTTGCAGAAGGTCTACACAATGTAAAACCTGAATTGAAAATCTTTGAATATAAAGACGGAGTTCTTTTAAAATCAATAAATGCCCTTTTAAATTTATCTGATGCCGATGGTGATTTCTTTCCCCTTAACGACGGGCAAAAAGGAATGTCTTATTACAATGATGCCTTAGTTACTGCTGTAGATATTTCTTATTATTACGGAAACCAAGACCCAGGATTATTAAGTATCGCCGAAAAGCAAAACAAGGTTTTACTAGACGACTCTGGATTGGCAGTTGCACTTGGTGTAAAAAATGGAAAAGCAAAACCTTTCGATAAAAAATCAATTAATTTATCTGATGGACCTAACGGTAAACAAGGCGGTGTGGGTATTTTACGAAGCGATGACTTAGAACTGGTCTTTAAATATGCGGCGCAAGGATCGAGCCATGGTCACTATGATAAGTTATCATTCTCTTACTACGAAAATGGTGATGAAGTATTGCAAGATTACGGTCTTGCACGTTTTGTAAATATTGAACAAAAAGGTGGCGGTAATTATCTGAAAGAAAATAAAACCTGGGCCAAGCAAACCATTGCCCATAATACTCTTGTGCAAAATGAGAAATCTCACTACCAAGGCAAATATGATATTGGCAGCAAGCACAACCCTACTTTATATATTTTTGATGATTCTAATGCCAATATACAATTAGTAAGTGCCAAAGAATCTAACGCATATCCTGGAACTGAAATGCACAGAACTATGGCTATCATTAAAGATGGAGAATTTGAAAAGCCTTTTATACTTGATATTCTAAAAGTTAAATCTCATAGTACAAACCAATATGATTTACCCTTTTATTTTATGGGTCAAGTATTGAAAACAAATTTTGAATATGAAGTCCCTAAAACACTGGAGCCATTAGGTAGCGACAACGGTTATCAACATTTATGGTCAGAAGGTTGCGGAAGCACAACAGAAGAAAACACAAAATTAGGTTGGCTAGAAAAAGGGAAGTTCTATACCTTAACATCGGCAACCTCAAAAGATGACGAGTTAAGATTTGTAAGAATAGGTGCCAATGACCCTGAGTTTAATTTAAGAAGAGAAGCTGGTTTTATTATCCGTAGAAAAGATACAGATAACACACTTTTTGTCTCAACTATAGAAGCGCATGGAAGCTATAGCCCGGTTTCAGAATCAGCTGTTAATTCCAATAGTTATATCTCAGCACTAAAAATAGTTTTAGACACTGTAGACTACACTGCTATTTCAATTACAACTGTTAAAGGAACTACTAAACTGTTTATAATAGCAAATACCAATGCTTCAAAGGAGGCAAAACATACGTTAAAAATCAACAATGAGAATTATGAGTGGTCTGGTTCTTATTATTTAAAATAAATATTAAGGCATAAAAATTATGAAAAGATTCAGTGAAAAATACGTCATCACAAAAGACATGGAATGGGAAGTGCTTGGAGGAGGAGTTTCAAGAAAGTTCTTAGGCTATGACAACCAAATTATGATGGTTAGAGTAAAATTCGACAAAGGAGCATTAGGTGCCCCTCATCAACATTTTCACACACAAGCTACTTATTGCGTTTCAGGAAAATTCGAATTTGAAATCGATGGTGAGAAGCAAATAGTAGAAGCAGGTGACGGAGTTTATATTGAACCAAATTTATTACATAGCGCTGTTTGCCTAGAAGAAGGAGAACTTATTGATACTTTTAGCCCTGTCAGAGAAGATTTCTTAAGTGGTGTGGGTCCATCTTATTTTGGAGATAAAAAGTAAGATCTAATCTATTTACAGTTGCTTTTAGTGATTTTAAATAGATTTTCTGAAGTACTATTTTTTAATATTTGAAATGCTGAACCAATACTTATGACAACAGAAAATATATCCTTTTCAGGAAAATTTAAAAAACGTCTTAAAGATTTTGGTCCAGCATTTTTTATTATTGGTTACGTTGTAGGTACCGGTAGTGTCACCTCAATGGTAGTTTCTGGTGCTAAATATGGTCTTAGCCTTTCATGGGCGCTACTGCTTTCTTGTTTTTTCACCTACTTCTTATTGGTGTCTATTAGTAAATTGACCATCGTTTCCGGAAATACCCTGATGTTCAATTTCAAAAAAACATTTGGTAAACCGCTCACTATTTTTATTATTACTGCATTACTCGTCTCCATAGTTTCTTCTTGTATTGGCGTTATGGGCGTAGTTGCAGAAGTAACAATGGAATGGATTTCAGTAAAAACCTCCATTTCATTTCTTAACAAACCTGTAGTTTCCATTTTTTTTATCGCCTTACTTATTGGACTTTTTTGGACCAGTAAACACGAAAATTTCATAAAAGCCATGAGTATCATGGTTGGCTTTATGGCATTAGCTTTTATTATAACCAGCTTTATGGTGGTTAAAGAAGCAGGCACTTCCATTACCGAATTTTTTCCTGAATTACCTAAAGGTGATAACAACGGCTTGGTAATTGCCGGTATAGTAGGTACTACTATGGCAGGTGTTTGTTTAGCATCTCGAAGCATTCTTGTTCAAGAGCAAAACTGGGGACTAAAAGATTTAAAAACTGAAAACAAAGATGCGATGTCTTCTATGGTAATGACTTTTTTTATAAGTCTTGCCATAATGATCAGTGCAACAGGTACGCTATACTTTAAAGGAGCACCTGTTGAAGACGCTACTGATATGATGCACGCATTGGGACCATGGGCTGGCGATTTTGCCCTAACCCTTTTTACATTAGGAATTATTGGTGCAGGTTTATCTTCAATTTTTCCCAACCTATTGTTATTTCCTTGGCTGGTGGCCGATTACACAGGTACGGAGCGCGACATGAAAAAACCACTGTATAAACTAATTGTAGTTTTGGTAGCACTATCTGGTTTAATTGTTCCAATACTAGGAGGAAAACCAGTTTGGATATTAATTGCGTCACAAGCATTAAGCCCGTTTGTAATGCCATTGATTACACTGTTTCTACTTATTCTTTTAAATAAGGAGCGTATTATGAAAGAACATAAAATTGGCATTGGTATGAATTTAGCATTGGGAGCCACTTTTATTTTTAACTGTTACATGCTGTATGTTGCGTTAAACGGATTTATTGATTTCCTTTAGGATCACATCTAAAGAAATAAATTAGATTGCAATAAAAAAGGGCAAACAAATAACTTAATATTTGTTTGCCCTTTTTTTATCATGTTTGGATTGAAACTTAATCTCTTAACTTGGAGGATAACATAACAAAATCTTGGATGCTACGGTAGATGTAAATTTCACTTCGTCTATTGCTGCAGAAAAGAATATTTCATCACCTTGTGCAAAGCTATACTCTTTACCACCACATACGATAGTACCTTCACCAAAGTAAATAACCGCAACGAAAAAACTTCCATTTGCCTTAATCGTATATGAACCATTTAAATCTAGTTCATTTAGCCCAAAACAATCCGTATGGGTTTCGTTAAATATGGTATTCAATGTATGGGTATCAGATGAATCTATAGTTTTAGGAGAAACCTTCCATCTTTTAATTGCTTCTTCATGCGAACAGCCATCATAATGAAAACAATCTAGCATATTTTGCTCCCCTACCCCTTGGTGTATTAATTCATCGGAAATTGTTAATCCTGCAGGAGTAACTTTCTCTACACGCATAGTATAATCCGTAGGTTCTTGAACTTCCATTAAAAAGCACCCACTACCAATTGCATGTGGTACACCGCCATATATCATATATGCATCACCAGGGTTCACTTCTATATTGTGAAGACTATTCAGCATACCCTCAATATCCTGATTTACAAACAGAGTTTCCCATTGTGCTTTTGTAACCCCTTCTTTAAAGCCCATATAAATGACACTTTTCTCTCCATTTATTTCACGCTTATTTAAAACATACCATGATTCAGTTTTTCCAAAAGCCGAATTCAACATGGTCTTTGCGTAATCTTTATCTGGGTGTACCTGTATTGTAAGTCGTTCTTTAGAGTCAAGCATTTTAATCAAAACCCCAGTGGCGCCAAATTTATCTGCCAATGACTTACCTAGATAAAGTTCTTTGTTAGATTCTACTAATTCTTTTAGAGAATAAGTGCCGGAAGGAGTCTCTACAAGAGAAAGTCCTTCATTTTCCGGTCTCCCTTTTCCTCTGGCTGTTACAGTAGACATTATCCACTCTTCTGGCATACTGCCATCAACCTCAGGACTATCGTTTTTCCATCTATCTATAAGTGCACCCCCTTCATAAGTACGCCAAACTCGGTTAGAAAATTGCTTTAAAGGAATATACGCGTATTGTTCAAAATCAGTATTCATATTAGTCTAATAATGTTTGTTAAAATCACAAAAACAATGAAAAATCAAAATATTGATTTCATTTATTTTATCTAAAAACCAAATGAATTCTTAAAAAATCAGAGAAGAAAACCGTTCAAATCTAGCAATTTATAAGTGATTTTTAGAGAAAAAGATAGTTCAAATGGTATAAAAAAGACCTTTCAAGCAAAAACTTCATTTGTTAACGAAATATCATATCCTCAATATTTAAAGGGCTTAAAAGAGGAATTACAAAAAAATGACCCAGCAAAAGTTGTTAAAATGTAGAATTCTCTTTTTTTAACGATTAAATAACATATATTTGGTAAACCAATTTGGATAACCAGTTTGGAAAACCAAAATATTTAAACTCAAATTAACATCGAACTTAATTTTAATTCAAATCAATGACTGAAAATTTAGATTAACACATTATCATCTCTTATTTCAAATAAGAATGCAATTAAAAAAAATGAACTATTTACTGTTAGTATTTTCTAAAAAACAATTAGTAGAAATTAAAGAAACCTAGCAGATATAAAATGAAACTCGATTCAATTTTCATTTTAGAATGCTTTAATCAGACTTTAATTAGTCGAACTTAAATTAACATAACAAGACTACAAATGAATTTAAAAACAAGATTAACGTT
>JAHDDP010000132.1 GCA_020629285.1 Maribacter sp. | reverse complement strand
TCTAGCATAGATTGCAACAAATCTCCCAATTTACCATCAGGAAATCCTTTTTGTTTAAACCAAACTAAATAAGGTTCTGGCAAATCTATTAGATACCTCCCCTTAAACTTACCAAATGGCATTCTGTAATGTGCCAATTCTATTAATTTTTCCTTATCAGGATTTATTTCCATTTTTTAATCTAAAAAAATTATCTTTAAAAAATCAACATCTCAAAAACAACATGAAACGAAGAAATTTTATTGGAACCTCGGCGGCGGCGTCTGTTGGTTTCTTAACTACATCTGCTACAGCAGCTAACAAAAATAAAAACGAAGTTACCGCCAAACTAAAGTACAATATAAACCATAGTGTTTGTTATTGGTGCTATGGTAGCATCCCTTTTGAAGATTTTCTAAAAAATTTAGTAGAACTTGATATAAGATCTATTGATCTTGTAGGACCTGATGAATTTCCACTTCTAAAAAAATACAACATCCATGCCTCTATGTGCTGGGGTGCCGGTATGGGTATTACTAAAGGTTTTAACGACCTCTCTTTACATGATGAGCTTATTGCAGACTACGAACGCGTAATTCCGTTAGTAGCTGAAGCCGGCTACACCAACCTTATATGCTTTAGTGGTAATAGAAACGGAATGAACGACCTAGTTGGTTTACGTAACTGTGCCATTGGATTAAAAAAATTAATGCCTTTGGCTGAAAAGCACGGTGTTGTTTTACAAATGGAACTTTTAAACAGCAAGGTGGACCATAAAGACTATATGTGCGATACTTCTGAGTGGGGCGTTTCTCTTTGCGAAGCCATAGGATCTGAACATTTTAAACTGCTATACGATATTTACCATATGCAAATTATGGAGGGCGACATTATAAGAAATATCGAAAATTACCACCAATACTACGGACACTACCACACAGGTGGAAACCCAGGTAGACACGAAATCGATGAAACTCAGGAAATTTTCTACCCTGCAGTAATGAAGGCTATTTTAAAAACAGGTTATACCGGTCACGTAGCACAAGAATTCGTACCAAGTTGGGAAAATAAAATAGATGCTCTAAAACAAGGCGTTACTATTTGTGATGTGTAATGAAAATAAGAACTTTTCTTAATTCTAAAATATCAATTAGAGTGTAGTCTAAATACTCGAATGAATAAAAAAGCACTTCTTAGAGAAGTGCTTTTTTTCTACCGAAAAATTTTAAATCTTATTGCATTAAAGCCTCTTCTATCTCTTTTACCCAACGTTCTTGTACCGGTAAGTTTCTAGAATAGTTGGTTTCTGAATCGTATTTATTTTGAAAATCGTTTAGTTGGCGAATGGTAGCCTTGTAGATTTTACGAATCTCTTCTTTTACGTTCTTGGTAAATTTTGTCTCTGCCAATTTCTTACGCAATTTGCGTGCATAGAGTTCAGTAATATCAAAATGCAATTGTTCGTGTAGTAAGGTTATGTCATTACAGAGCGCCGGTTTATACCATGACTTTGTTGGATAAAAATAGGCGAACACCTTATAATCTATCTGTAATTCATTATTCTCGTAATACGTGGAAAAGCGATAGGTTATACCACTTGCCGTGGTTGCCGCTGCTCTAGAATTTATGGGAGCAGCTCCTTTAAAATCGTTCCAAGTAAATCTAAAATCAGGTTCCCAAGACACTACTTCTTGACTCTGAACATTAGAGATGCTCAATAGCGTTAAAAGAAATATAATAAAATGTACCTTTTTTATAAGTCCCAATTATAAGTGATTACTTTCTCAATATCTGGATGTAAACTATAATGCACAGGGCAAGTGTTTGCCGTGTGCACCAAAATTTTTCTATTCTTATCTGATATTTCTTTTGGCAAATGAACCTCAACTTCTATTTTAGAAATTCTTCTTGGTGAAGCTGCCATATGTTTGGTTACAGATGCCGTAGTGCCTTTTAGGTCTACTTCCAATCCGTTTGCCTTAATACCCATCATTGTCAACATACAACTTGCCAAACCTGTAGCCACGGTATCGGTAGGTGAAAATGCCTGTCCTAATCCGTTATTGTCTACCGGTGCATCCGTAACTAAAGAATCGTTCGATTGTAAATGAATACATTCTGTTCTTAACTCGCCGTTGTAAGTAACCTTTGATGTCATTCTACTCTATTGTTTTTATTCTTAAATCATCCATCATCATAATATAAGACGACTGATTATAATAACCAGCTACTCCTTTTCTCTGGTAATTGAATTTATTACCACTGTATTCCGTTTCACCAATAAATCTTGAAACATCTATTAGGCTATTATTATATGCTAGTTTCAACAAAAGATCATAGGTAAGATCAAATCCTCTTACCGCATATTTATCTGGATCATCGCCAAAACGTTTTCTATATCGCTCAACAAATGAATTATTGGCTACCTGACGATTTACAGAAGGATACGTAAATTTTAAGTTGGATAAATGCGTATTCGAAATCACATCTTTTTCAAATGCCGAATTCATATCTGTAGTAAACATACGTACACTCACCTTATCCTTACCCAATAAAGGGTCAAACGCGGTATTATTAAATGAATTTAATATAGATACAACACTGGCAATCAATTTATAATTATCAGATTCTACAAAGACCCAGTTAGGTACTTGATCAGATAATAAGGTTTGCAATTTATCTCTGTTAATACCAATATTCTTCTCTTCTTCTTTTACAACAACTACTTTAGCTGTCGGAAATCTTTTAATAATAGCATCTTTCTCCTTTTTGTTATCCTCATCCGCTATAATTAAAAGTGTTTCTTCCGTATGGTTCGCTTCTACATAATCTAGCATATGTTTCCACAATACCTCTTCATCGGTATATGAAAAGAAAACATTATCTAAACTTAACTCGCTTTTAGCAGGTACTGGCGCTACAACAGGAACATTAAATTTAGATGCCTGTACCGCGGTTTCTTTTAGTGACGGCATATCTAAAGGACCAAAAACAGCACTGTAGCCACCTAGTTGCTCGCCTTGTAAAACTTGCTTTGTCCTAGCTAAATCCAATTGATTATCAAAAGTTTTAACATCTATAGAAACCCCTAATGATTTCATAGAATCAATTGCTACCAATGCCCCAGAATAAAGCCCTAAACTATATTTTAAGCTATTTCTATTGTCAATGATTTTTTCAGTTGCCGCTTTGTTACTTAGATCAAGTTTATCTAATCTAAAAGGTAACAAGAACAGTACTTTTGGTTTTACAGTAACATTTATACTATCCAATAAATTTACCTTATCTAAAACCAACGCATTTCTAACTTCAAAATCACCAACCTTGTCTTTTGGTAATTTTAAAACCATACCTGCTTTTAGACCGTCTTTTAAATCAGGATTCAAAGCAACCAACTCTGCCCAAGTCATTCCGAATTTTCTAGTTAATCGAAATTCATTTTGCTTTGGTTTCACCTCATAAAAAATGTAGTTATCCGTATTAATTTCACCTGTGGCTACTTTTTGCTCAGGAATACGAATAATCATACCTTCTTTCAATCCGCCTCTCTCAGTAATCTCAGGATTTAGACGAACTATCTCGTCTGACTTTACTTCAAACTCCTTTTCTAAACGATAGAAATTCATTTTGGCAGGCACTGTATATGAAGTATATAATTGAGTTACCTGATTTTTTACGGTACTACCCGCAATTTTAGGCATCATTAATTCGTAGCCTTCTGATAAATAATTATTTGCCGTAGACAACCCAGGGTTTAGCTCTAGCATTCGCTCTATGGTTATACCATATTTATGCGCTATACTCCACCTTGTTTCTTTTGCCGCAACAATGTATTTTTCCAAATCATCAGTATTACCTGTAACCTCTTCCACCTTAGGAGCGCGGTATTTAGGAATACGTAAATCCATCTTCTTTTGAAGTGGTGAAGCGTACAACTTTGGATTATATTTTTTCAGCTCATCTTCTGTTATATTATACATTTGAGTGATGCCAAAAATGGTTTCTTTTTTCTTGACACGATGCTCCGTATAACCTATAGGTTCTCTTGCCTTAACAGAGTCCTGAACAACCGTAGTATTCGTAGTCGTCGTTACTGTAGTTGAAGTTGGGGTATTAGATATAGGTGCACTTGTCTGCTCCACAATCTTTTTACCAGGCACTACCAATATGGTATTGGACCTTAGCTTCTGACCTTCCTTAATTTCTTTATTATACTGTAATATACTTGACGTTGAAACTCCGTACATTTTAGAAATGCTTTCTAAAGTCTCTCCTGATTTTACTTGATGGGTATCGAATTTTTGTGCCATTGCCGTGCAAGACACCAATAAACAAAACGACCCTATTAAGTAAATTTGATTAAACATATATTTCATACTATTCCCATTCTATTGTTGCTGGCGGCTTTGAACTTATATCATATACGACACGATTGACCCCAGGGACTTTATTAATAATATCATTTGATGTTTTTTGCAGAAACTCATACGGCAGATTCACCCAATCGGCAGTCATACCATCCGTACTTTCTACAGCTCTAAGTGCAACACATTTTTCATATGTACGCTCATCGCCCATTACACCAACACTATTTACAGGTAATAACATCGCACCTGCCTGCCATACTTTATCGTACAGATCCCATTTTTTTAATCCGTCTATAAAAATGGCATCTACTTCTTGCAAAATAGCCACTTTCTCTGGCGTTATATCGCCAAGGATACGAATTGCCAAACCAGGACCTGGAAAAGGATGCCTACCTAACAATGCCTTGTCAATTCCTAAGCTAGCCCCTACTCTTCTTACCTCATCTTTAAATAACATCTTTAAAGGCTCTACCACCTTCAATTTCATATAATCTGGCAAACCACCAACATTATGGTGACTCTTTATAGTTTGTGACGGACCGCCAGTTGCAGACACAGATTCAATAACATCTGGATAAATAGTACCCTGTGCCAACCATTTTGCATTCTCAACTAAATGTGACTCAT
>JAHDDP010000131.1 GCA_020629285.1 Maribacter sp. | reverse complement strand
CATATCCACCGCCTATACTGGCTGAAGATTTGAATATTCTACACCAAGTTTTCTTAATTTGATTTCAATTGATGATTAGCGTTAGTTCGCAAATGCAGTGTAATCAAGTACTATTTTTAATCTAGTCATCTTTTCTTTTATCAAGCTGTAAAGCAAGTCTACCTTAATTTATAGGTGTTTTTGTTTTTGTTTCGTTTTTATAAAAGGTTAGTGAATATGATTAGTTGAAATAGTAGATACAGTTTTAACAACTGAAAGAAATCATAATCTCATTATGAAAAATACATATCAAATTCATGGAATGACCTGCAATGGCTGTAGAGGTCATGTTGAACAAACCTTGGCAAAAATTAGCGGAGTATCCAATGCTATGGTGAATCTAGAAAAGGCTGAAGCAGTTTTGGAAATGGATAATGAAATTCCCTTAAAAACTTTGCAGGCGGCTATGGAAGCTGACGGAGGGCATTATTCCATCCTTGAACTCGGTGCTCATGTGCATGAGGCTACAAAACCCAAAGCTGTTGAAAATGGTAATGGTGTTTTTTACTGCCCAATGCATTGTGAAGGAGAAAAGACATATACAGAATCTGGTGACTGCCCGGTTTGTGGTATGGATTTGGTAGAGGAGGCAAGTGCTACATCTAATAACGGTCAAGAGTATACGTGCCCAATGCATCCAGAGGTTGTTAGTGATGAACCTGGCGATTGCCCAATTTGTGGTATGGACTTAGTACCGAAGCAAGCAGATATTTCCGCCGAAGAAAAGAGCTATCAAAAACTACTGAATAAGTTTAAAATAGCAGTAGGGTTTACGTTGCCGATCTTTCTTATTGCAATGTCAGAAATGATACCTAATAATCCGCTTCAGGATATTTTGAGCTTGAAGTATTGGAACTGGGTGCAATTTGCATTATCGATACCTGTGGTGTTTTATGCCACGTGGATGTTTTTTGAACGTGCTTATCGTTCTGTTAAAACATGGAATTTAAACATGTTCACATTAATAGGAATTGGAGCAGGGGTGGCGTGGTTGTTTAGTGTATTCGCTATTTTGGTGCCCGATTTTTTTCCGCCACAATTTAAAACAGAACAGGGTACAGTTCATGTTTATTTCGAAGCCGCTACGGTGATTTTGACTTTAGTGTTATTCGGTCAGTTGTTAGAAGCCCGCGCACATAGTAAAACGAATTCTGCGGTAAAAGAGCTGCTGAAATTAGCACCTAATAAAGCTGTTAAGATTGTTGACGGTAAAGAAGAGAGCATTTCTATTGACCAGATTTCAAAAGGAGATTTACTTCGTGTAAAACCAGGCGATAAAATACCTGTAGATGGAAGTATTTATGAAGGTGAAAGTACCGTGGATGAATCTATGATTACGGGTGAACCTGTACCGGTTCAAAAAGTGGTTGGTGATGCAATAAGCTCAGGCACCATAAATGGCAAAGGCTCTTTTGTAATGACTGCAGAGAAAGTAGGGGCGGATACGTTATTGTCGCAAATTATAGATATGGTGAACAAGGCTAGTCGTAGTCAAGCGCCTATCCAGAAATTAGCGGATAAAATATCTAGTTATTTTGTGCCGGCAGTTGTTTTTATTTCCATTGTAACTTTTTTAGTTTGGGTCACTTTTGGTCCAGAACCGGCTTATGTATATGCTTTGGTGAATGCCATTGCGGTGTTGATAATTGCTTGTCCGTGCGCACTAGGTTTGGCTACACCAATGTCCGTAATGGTAGGTGTAGGTAAAGGAGCGCAATCGGGAGTATTGATTAAAAATGCTGAAACTTTAGAGCGAATGGATAAAATTGATACCCTGGTGATAGATAAAACCGGAACCATCACAGAAGGTAAACCGTCTGTTGAAGAGGTAGGTAGTGTTGATGGCGTTAATGAAGATTTGGTGTTGCAATATATTGTTTCCTTAAATCAGCATAGTGAGCACCCGTTGGCAGATGCTACGGTGAATTATGGTAAAACAAAGAATGTGTCCATTTTAAAGGTAGATGATTTCAGTTCTGTTACAGGTATGGGAGTTTCTGGTAAAATTAATGGGGAATCTATTGTTTTAGGAAATGATAAAATGATGGGAGAGGCTAAAGTGCTTATTCCTGAAAATTTGCAAGTAGTTGTTGCTGGGCATCAAAAGCAAGGTAAAACAGTATCTTATTTAGCTGCTGCTGATAAGGCAATTGGTTTTGTTGCTATTGGTGATAAAATCAAGGAAACCAGTAAAAAGGCTATTGAAGCGCTTCAGAATTCTGGTATCTCGGTAGTCATGTTAACGGGTGATAATCATGATACGGCAAAGGCTGTAGCGGATCATTTAAGTCTGGCAGATTTTAAAGCGAGTATGCTTCCTCAAGATAAGCTTGCAGAAGTGGAGCGTTTGCAGTCAGAGGGTAAAAAAGTTGCTGTTGCCGGCGATGGTATAAATGACGCACCTGCATTGGCAAAAAGTGATGTAGGTATTGCTATGGGTACTGGTACGGATGTTGCTATTGAGAGCGCTACGATTACCCTGGTTAAAGGTGATTTACATGGTATCGTTAAAGCACACAACTTAAGTAAAGCTGTGATGAAAAACATTAAGCAGAATTTATTTTTTGCACTGATATATAATACGGTCGGTATTCCTATTGCTGCAGGAGTGTTATATCCTTTTTTCGGATTGTTGCTTTCTCCTATGATTGCCGCTTTAGCAATGAGTTTCAGTTCTGTTTCCGTGATTGCAAATGCATTACGATTACGAGCAGCAAAAATTGATTAATAAAATTGAATAAAAAATTAAATGAATAAATATATATTACTAATAATAGCCATGTTTCCCTGGTTTGCTTTTTCCCAAGAAAAGGTAGAAGGTGTAGTGTTAGATTCTGAAGGATCTAATGCGTTGACACTTTCGGGTGCAAATGTCTATTGGCAAGATTCCCAAACGGGAGTAGTGACAGACTTTGACGGTAAATTTTCAATTCCGTATTTAAAAGAATTTAATAGATTAATAATTAGTTATGTAGGTTTTGAGTCGGATACACTGACAATAAACGAACCTAAAACTTTGAGAATAGTTTTAAAGCCATCTAATGAATTAGATGAGGTAGTGGTGCAACAAGAACGCGATGCAATACAGAAGACATATTTCAGTCCGCAGAACGTCATCACCGTTAATAGTGCAGAGTTATTGAAAGCTGCTTGCTGTAATTTGGCGGAGAGTTTTGAAACCAATCCGGCAATTGATGTGAATTTATCCGATGGGTTAACGGGTACCAAACAAATACAAATGTTAGGATTAACGAGTCCGTATTTATTGATCACCCAAGAGAATATTCCTATGGTTCGTGGAGCATCACAGGCATACGGATTAACATTTACACCTGGTACATGGATAGAGAGTATTCAAATTACCAAAGGTGCGGGTAGTGTCGTAAATGGCTATGAAAGTATATCTGGTCAGATTAACACAGAGCTGGTAAAACCATTAACTGATAATGCTGTTTTTGTAAACGGGTATGCAAACCAAAACGGGCGTTATGAATTAAACACCCATTTCAATAGAAAGCTTACGGATAAGTGGAGTACAGGCTTATATATACATGGTAATAAGCGTACTCAAAAAGAAGATGGTAATAATGACGGATTTTTAGATGCCCCGTTGGCAGATCAACTAAATGTGATGAACCGTTGGCAATATCAAGATGCGGAAAAAGGATGGGTCAGTTTTTTTAACGTTCGTTTTTTAAATGATGAAAAGCAAGTGGGGCAAGTTGATTTTGACCCTAATACAGATAGAGTAGACGGAGCTAATAGAGCATTGAGCGGAGCCGAAGTGTGGGGAAGTGAAATTAATACACGTAGGTTCGATACATCATTAAAACTAGGATATGTTTTTCCGGAATTACCTTTTCAGAGTTTAGGTTTTCAAACATCGTATAGTTATCATAAACAAGATTCCTATTTTGGGTTCAGAACATATGATATCAACCATGAGAGCCTTTATAGTAACCTTATATTTAATTCAATAATAGGTGATACTAGAAATAAGTTTAAAACGGGAATCACTTTTGCTTATGATGGTTATGATGAAATGGTGACGGCTACAGATTATTCTCGTGTAGATAATTCTGTTGGTGCCTTTTTTGAATACAGCTATGAAAACTTGGAAAAGGTAAGTCTAACTGCTGGTCTACGTGTAGATAATCATAACAGGTTAGGAACTTTTATTACGCCAAGATTTCATATTAGGTATACCCCATGGGAAAAAGGGAGTCTAAGAGGTTCGTTTGGTAGAGGTAAAAGAGCAGCCAATATTTTTGCGGAAAATCAGCAGTTGTTTGCTTCGGCTAGAACAATTAATATTGGTGATACTGGCGGTAGTATTTACGGTCTTGAGCCTGAAGACGCTTGGAACTACGGAGTCAGTTTTTTACAGGGATTCAATTTTTTGGGTAAAAAAGGAGATATTACTTTAGACTATTACATCACGGATTTTAAAAACCAAATCGTAGTGGATTGGGAGACTCCTCAAGAAGTTTCGTTCTATAATTTAGACGGAGAAAGTAGTGCTAAGAGCTTTCAGGTAGAGGTGAATTATGAATTGCTATCGCGATTAAACCTAAGAACATCGTATAAGTTTTACGATGTTTCTACAGATTACAAGAGTGGGAATTTACAAAAGCCATTACTGGCACAACACCGATTTTTAGCTAATTTGGGGTACGAAACAGAGGCAAAGGAAAATGGTTCTCAGTGGAAGTTTGATTATACTTTACATTCTTTTGGGGATATGAGATTGCCAGATACAAGTACAAATGAACCAGCGTATCAGTTAGGAGAATATTCAAAACCTTATAATTTAATGAATGCTCAAATAACTAAGGTATTTTCTAATACGATAGAGTTGTATATAGGTAGCGAGAATTTAACAGGAGAACAACAAAATAATCCGGTTTTAGGAGCAAATGACCCTTTTGGTCCCAATTTTGATACAACCATAGTATATGCGCCAATAATGGGAAGAATGTTCTATGGCGGATTCAGATTTAAGATATTATAAATAACAAATACAATAATACCTATGAAAACAACAATTTTATCAGTGGCAA
>JAHDDP010000130.1 GCA_020629285.1 Maribacter sp. | reverse complement strand
TCAAAGCTGTTAAGATATATAAACACCCCTTCTTCTAAATCATCTTTAAACTCACGTACTGCAATAATTTCATCAATATTTGATTTTGCCCTAATACTACTAGGTTCCGAAATATAGGAATTTCCATTTGAGGTAGTAATACTTAAGGTGTATGATCGGTCTTGTTCAGCGGCAAATGGAATCCTGGAATTATAATTACCATTACCCACATCCTCAAAGTCAAAAGTTCTTCCTGTTTCATCTGTAATTTGAACACTTGCGCCAACTTCCACTGAAGATATTATGGTGTCTAAAGGGAACGAACGAGATATGAGTATGTTCTGTATTTTATTTTGGTCCGTGATTCTGGCCTCTATGACAAGTGCACTTTCAAATACAGGTTTGTCTTCAAATTCAAAAGGTTCCGTACAGCTATTAAGTGCCAACAGAAATAGACCTACAAAAAGAAAACGGTAAATTATCGTATTCATTAGAATTTTAAATTATAGGTTATCGTAGGTATTGGTATGGTGAAAATTGAACTTTGTAACGGTTTTAATTCCCCATTTTCAGTAACAAAAAATACCGAGTATGGGTTGTTTCTACCTAGTGCGTTGTATACGGATATATTCCAAAAGCTATGTGCAATTTTTTTTAGTTTATGATTGCCTTCAATATTAAAACCTAGGTCAAGCCTATAGTAATCTGGAATTCTAAATGCATTACGGTCGCTATAATAGACATATTCGGCGCCGTTATAGTTGTATCTGCCAATGGGAAAGGTTACAGGTCTGCCGGTCTGGTAGACGAAGTTTGCAGAAATACTATAACGTTTGGTAAATTTATAGTTAAGTACAGCACTAAAATCATGTGGCTTATCATAATTGGTTTTGAAAAATGCTCCGCCATTTACACGTTCTTCGGCAAATTCACTGTCTAGTTTTAAGAAAGAACGGGAATAAGTATATGATATCCAGCCATTTAATGCGCCATAATTTTTTCTGGCTAAAAATTCTACGCCATAAGACTTGCCTTCTCCTTGTAGTGTTTCCGTTTCAATGGTTTGGTTCAAAAGTAAATCTGATCCTACTTTAAAATCAAGGATATTTTCTGCAGTCTTATAATAACCTTCAAGGCTAAATTCATAAGTATTGGCATCTAAATTTTTGAATAGGCCAATGCTATATTGATTGCCCAATTGAGGTCTGATGTTGTTGTCCGATAATTTCCAAGTGTCAATTGGTGAAATAGTGGTATTGTTAGAAAGTCTATGTATATATTGATATGTACGGTTATAACTAGCTTTAAGGGATAAGTCTTCTTTTAGTAAATAACGGGTGGCCAGTCTTACTTCTAGCCCTCCATATGTTTTGGAAAATTCACCTTTTTCGTAGTTTACGGTATCAGAACGGGTTTCATCGTTTTTAGGGGCATTTTCTTCATATATACGTTCTTGTCTTTCTCCAAAAGCTGCAAAAAAGGAATATCTAAGACCAATGTCAATCAAGAATTTATTGCTTACCTTATAATTGTCAGAAAGATAAATTGCAGATTCTAATGCACGTTCTTCATTAATGTTTATGCTATTTACTTCAGATTCTTCGTTTAATGGATCAAGGTAACCTGGTTGCGTTCTGTAGAATTTTGCCATGATGCCATAATCGAATTTATGTTTTTGACTGTGCAGGTATTTCATGCGCAACTTGTATTCTGTTTCGTTTATACTAAAACCTAGATCAAAGTCATTGTTAGAAGCACCATCAAATTCAATATTAAATTGGTATTTACTATTGGCAATGGTTAATTGCCCGGTGTTTTTTTCATTGAATTTGTGCTCCCAATCCAAAGAAAATAAACGATTATTGTAGCCAAAAATTGAATCTGATGTTATACTGAAATTGTCATTACTGTAATATCCAGTAGCTTTGAGTGTATTATTTTCGTTTATAGTGTGGTTATATTTGGCAATTGCATCGTAGAAAGAAGCTTCACTGTTTTTTAAGGATTCTTCATCTAGTGAGCGTAAGATCCAATTTGAGTATGTGCTCCTGCCTCCAATTAAGAGACCTGATTTTTCTTTGATAATAGGTATTTCTAAAGCAACATTACTAGTTACAGGTCCAATTGCAGCCTCACCTGAAAACTTTTCAGTATTCGCATTCTTTGAGGTAATGTCAAAAACTGAAGATAACCGGCCACCATATTGAGCAGGTATGCCACCAGTATAAATTTGTAAGTCTTCTGTTGTAAACGGATTCACAGCTTGAAAAATTCCAAAAAAGTGGGAAGGATTGTAAATAACGGCATGGTCTAATAAGATTAAATTCTGATCTGTTGAGCCACCACGTACATTGAAACCTGCTGCGCCTTCCCCTGCAGTTGAAATTCCCGGTAAGGTGGTTGCTACTTTTAGCACATCGCGTTCGCCCAGAATTAGAGGTATGTTCTTGGTCTCTTCTACTACAATTGATGTGCTACCTGTTAATGCTTCTTCAACATTTTTATTTGCATCTGCTGCCACGACTACTTCATCTAAATATTCGATGCTTTCTTTTAATGATACATCTAATGTGCCATCACTATAAACTATAACTCTTTTGACTGCGCTTTCAATTCCTATGGAACTATATTTAAGAAAATTTTCACCAAGCGGTATCATTAATTCATAATAACCGTTAATATCAGTGGTGGTACCTGTTGTTCTATTATTTAAAGATATAGTAAGGTTCTGTAGAGGTTGCTTAGTTTTTTCATCGACTACATATCCGCTAATTTTAAAATCGTCATTTGGTTGATTTAGGTTTTCTTTACCGATACGTATCGTTTCTACTATGCTTTTAGATTGTTTGGGTTGATCAAAATAAACAGGTCTTTGCATTCTAACAATACTTTCTTTAACTATAGTATCGCGTTTTGCTCCAAAAAATGTACTTGGTAAATTGTCATAGATAAGGCTATTTTCGGTTAGTACAATTTGAGTATCCGAATACTTAAAATAGTTAATGGTTGTACCTGTTAGTACATTTTCTAAAATTTCTTCTAATTCTTTATTGGTTGCAACATATTTTACTCTTTCGTCTTCTAACCAATTTTTTTTATAATAAAAATGAATGCCTGTTTCTTTTTCCAGAACATTAAAAACCTCTTGCATGCCAACATCGGCGAATTCGACCGAGAAAAGTTTTCTCTCTTTCCTTTCTTGTCCGTTTACAGATTGACTTAATACCAAGAGAATAATGAGAATGGTTATTTGTGCAAAATTTCTCATTTTTCAAAAGATTTTTGTATTTCTCCAAAGATTAAAATATAATTTTCTTTTGGATTTATTTTTACCAAACGCTTATTGTAAAGTTGATTGATTTCTTTTCTATATACTGGAAACACTCCTAGTAAATCACTTTTTTTGTTTAAAGAATAAATCTGATTATTGTATTCGAAAAAGTAACTGCTTTCATCAAAAAACTCATAATGAACGAATTTTGTAGAATATCTTTTAAGCTTTTCCTTTTTGTGTTTTTTAAGAAGCTTTATATCGTCAGAAAACCATAACACTTCGTGAAATCCTTTGGTGATTTTAGAAATTTTGTCACCAATATTAATGAATTTTTTACCTTTGATACTGAATTCGCTGAGTCTATTTTTGTATAGTTTTAAAACAGGAAATTTCTTTAGATGTGAGATGTCAAGTAATATGTCGTCAGCATCTAAATCATATTTTAAAGGAACATTGCCATAATATTGATTACTATAGACTAAACTTCCTATTAAAAAGTCATTGCTCTCAAAAAATTTATGGTTTTCGTTAATGGTCCTGTAATACTCAACATACTTTGTTCCATTATATAATTCTGTGTTCTGTAAGCCTATAATTTGATCAATACTATTGAGAGTATTTCCCAAATAATTTTTTTGTGCATTTATTATACATGAATAGAGTAGTAGTACAAAAAAGACTGAGGTAAAAATACGTTGCAAATTTTGTGGTTTGGATTGGTTGTCTTAAATGTAAAAAATTTATAGAGATAATATAGTTCTGTAGGTAAATTATTATAAATAATGATAGGTTAGACAGCAATAAAATTGGTTTTCATAAATATGTGGTGGTATATATTAAGATATGATATTTTTAAGTTTATTAAACGGAATGCAATAGCATTTTTAATAGGTGTTACAATTCTTCATGAGTATGTACACTTAAGTGACATTATGTTTGGAGAAACAGTTTGGAGAATAAACGCTGGTATAATTCTGAACACACAAAATTGATTTTTATGAAAAAAAACAGATGTATTTGGTTCTTTATTATAATAGGGCAAATGATCCTTGCACAAAAAATGGAGTGTCAAGAGATTGAATTCTATAAAAAGGCAATAGCTTATACTTTGGATGATGTAAAGGATTCTTTAGTTATTAAGGTTAATAATATACCCAGCTTAACATTTATAAGCGATTGGAAGAAGCAGGGTTTCATTAATAGTAAAGAAAAGAGAAAAATAGAACTCGCATTTGAAAAAAAATCTGATAGCAGTGTATGTAATGAAATAAAAACGTTCATACTAGAACTTAATCCTTCACAAAGAGTGTCAAAGGAGAACTATTATTTAAAATACCTTTTTTCAAAACCTGTAGTTATCTCAAAAACAAGGGCTGTAGTGTTTAGAGAAAGTATATTGAAAAATAAAATTTATCCATCTGGGGGTAAGGCTGTAGGTTGCAATATGGGAATTTTCTTTTCGAACAGTTCTGGGATATGGCAGGTCGATGAAAAAATATGTTTAGAGATGTATTAGAGGAGGTAAATTTGGAAATAGGTCAAATCAAAACTATGTGAGTCATTAAAGTGATAACAAATTAATTCAAACTTTTTTTTGATGATGATTATATTTTTTGATGGGTTTGAAAGGGTAGATTAAGGTAAAGAATTATAGTGAATATGAGTTTGAGATAAAAGGTGAGGTATGGTTATATACGGTATCTTCTATTGATGTTAAATTCTATGATTTCTAAAGAATACTTGGCTTGTGATAGAGGTTAAGAGCATTAACAAAGTTACAAAGGTGATTCAAATTTTATATAAAATTGACGAGTCATCTCCGATGGTTCTAAAGCGTAAAACCTAATTTGTAGATATCTAAATACAAAAAAA
>JAHDDP010000129.1 GCA_020629285.1 Maribacter sp. | reverse complement strand
GTGGTAGTCTTAGAAATGCAATACCTAGGGAAAGTGTTTGTAAACTAAATGTTGGAAGAAAGCATGCCGAAGAATTCTTTGAAAAGATAAATGAACTTTCTAAAGTTATAAAGGCAGAGTTAAGCATACAAGAGCCAGATTTACAAATAGAGTTTAAAGATTTAAAACCAGCCAAAAAGGTAATGGGTCTTGGTGCTCAAGAAAAACTGGTTAAAGCTGTCTATGCTGCACACAACGGCGTATATGCTATTAGCGCTGCAATTAATGATTTGGTAGAGACTTCTAACAATATTGCTATTGTAAAAGTTGAAAAAGGAGAAATATCTATTGGGTGCTTAACGCGCTCGTCTGTTGATACCGCAAAGTTAGATTTGGCTAATTCTCTACGCTCCGCTTTTGAGATCAGTGGTTTTAAGGTGGAGTTTAGTGGAGCTTACCCAGGCTGGAATCCTAATCCTAATTCAGAAATATTAACTGTAGTGAAAGACACCTATGTTAATTTGTTCAAAGAAGAGCCTAGGGTAGTTGCTTGCCATGCAGGTTTGGAATGTGGTATTTTAGGACAGAATTATCCTGATGTAGATATGGTAAGCTTTGGACCTACTATTCTTGGAGCCCATTCGCCAGATGAACGGGTTAGTATTTCATCTGTTCAGAAGTTCTGGAGTTTGCTTTTAGAGATTTTGAAGCATACGAATTAAAATTTCAGGTATAAAAAAAGCCCTTTAGTGAAAACTAAAGGGCTTTTTTATTTCTAATAATTATTGGGCTAAGCCCGTAATTTCTAAATCAAATATTAAATCTGCATCTGGTGGAATTGGACCGCCACCTTGTGGTCCATAACCTAAATGAGAAGGAATGAACAAACGAACTTTATCACCAACTTTCATTGTTAAAAGTCCTTCTCTAAATCCTGCAATTAAACGAGATTCTGGAGAATAGTCCATAGGTATTGGCATATAGCCACCGCCTTGTTGTCTCTTAATATCGAACATGCCATATTTCTGGGCAATTTCTTCGTAGTTGCTATCAAACAAAGTACCGTCCATTAAATAACCAGCATACATTACGTTTACTTTCTGACCTACTTTTGGCTTTTCACCAGAACCACTTTCTAAGGTTAATACCTTAAGACCGGAATCCAATGCTTTCGCCTTTGCTTTTTGAGCTTCGATAGAAGAAGCAAACTCAGCTTTTATTTTTTGAACTGCAGCTAATTTTTCAGCTTTCTCTTTTTCAATAGCAGCAAGTCTATCTTCTTCACCATCAAAATAGTCTGTCATGATTTGCACGGCATCAAATTTACGAGCCTCTTTACCATTCCTAATAATCTCAACAGTATTCATAATCACTGGTTCTACAGGTTTGTTTCCTGCACCTACAGCAACATTGGCAATAGAATCTACTACATCCATACCTTCTACAACTTCACCAAATACAGTGTGTTTGTTGTTTAACCAAGGAGTTTCCTTATGTGTGATGAAAAACTGACTACCGTTAGTTGTTGGTCCTGAATTGGCCATTGAAAGAATACCTTTTTTATCATGAACCAAAGAGTCATTGAATTCATCCATGAATTTATAACCAGGGTTACCTGTTCCTTGACCTAAAGGATCACCACCTTGTATCATGAAATCTTTCATAATCCTGTGAAATGTTAATCCGTCATAGTATTTTTTTCCTTTGTATTCTTCGCTAACGAAAGTATTTGTTCCTTCTGCTAAAGAGACAAAGTTAGCCACGGTAACTGGAGTTTTCTCTTGCTCTAAACGAACAATGATATCGCCTTTAGAAGTTTTAATATCTGCAAATAAACCGTCTCCTAAATCTGCTCTTTTACTGGTTTTGCAGCTAGCTAAAACTAAGCCTATTACTGCAATCAAGTACATTTTTTTAATCATAATGGTCATTTTAATTTACTGTGTTGTCTTCTTGTTTTTCTATTTTTAAAATGGTAATCGTTGATTTTATGGGAACATTACTGCCTATTTTATTTTCATCGCCATGGTAGCCAAATGCTATGGATGAAGGAAAGAGAAAGGTAGCTCGCTCATTTTCTTTTAGCATTTTAACGGCATCTCTAAGTCCTAAGAATAACTCTTGCTTATCAACCTTATAGGTAACAACACCAATTTCTTCCTGAGAGTATATAGTGTCATTGTCCAAAGTTAATATGTCATAGTTGAATGCAACTAGATCGTCTGTTTTAGGCGTGTAATCACTTTCTTCATTAACGGTTAGGTAATGGTACCATGATCCAGAGTTGCTATGAGAATAGTGCTTCAAAGAATCTAATGCTATAATTTCTTGAATTTTACTTTCTTCGGCTTCCAATAATTTTCTGCTTCTTTCAATAGACGCCTTAAAAAAACTGCCGCTTTTTGTCTGAATAGGTCTTCTTGGTTCTGGTCCGTCGCAACCTAATATCAATATGGATAAAAATAAAAATGAAACTAATCTCATGATTGTAATTGATCTTTATATAATGGTAGTAACGATGTAAATTTGGTAATTGTCTCTTCTAGAGTATCATCACTTTTTCCACCTGCTGCATTTGTATGTCCGCCACCACTAAAATGTTGTCTTGCAAAATCATTTACAGAAAATTCACCAACAGACCTAAATGATATTTTATAAATACCTTCTTCTCTGTTTTCTATAAATATGACGGCAAATTTAATACCGTCCAATGTTAAACCGTAGTTTACAAAACCTTCCGTGTCTCCTTTTTGGTAATTGAAGGTGTCCAGTTCATCTTGGCTCAACGTAATGTATGCTGTTGAAAACTCTTCTAATATCACCATGTTCTTCAAAGCGCAGCCTAGCAAATGTAATCTGCTTGGAGAATTGGTGTCATATATACGGTGGTGTATTTCGGTGCCTTCAGCACCTTTGTCCATAAGGTCGGCAATGACTCTGTGGGTATTACTTGTGGTAGCTGCAAATTTAAAAGATCCAGTATCTGTCATGATACCTGTATAGATACAATTGGCCATTTCAGGAGTAATACTGTTTTTTCTGCCCAGTTGATTAATGAGTACATAGACCATTTCGCAGGTAGAACTCATTTTTACATCTGAATACATGATTTTAGCGTAATCTGATGGCTCTTGATGGTGATCAACCATTACAAAAGTTGCTTGTGCAGATTCTAGAATATCACTCATTTGACCTACGCGACCCAAATGGTTGAAGTCTAATGTAAATATGATATCAGCATTATTGATGCATGCTTTAGACTGTGAATTTTCTTTTTCGAAATTCAAAATTTTATCTGAACCTGGCATCCATTTTAAAAACTTTGGATAATCATTGGGAGCTACAATGCTGGCGGTATGACCTGTATTGACTAAATAATGCCAAAGTGCCAATGTTGATCCAATGGCGTCTCCGTCGGGGTTTTTATGTGGAATAATTGCTATTTTCTTAGTTGAAGAAAGTAACTTTTTCAGCTCGTTTAGGTGCTCTAAATTCATGGCGGCAAAGATACAATTTAATAATATAGGCTTTAAACCGAATACCTTAATTTTACCCAGACTTAACTATCTCATATGAAAATTATATACTTTTTTATAAGTACGCTATTTTTGGTATCATGTTCATCCAAGAAAAAAGCGGTAGAAAATAAAGCTGTAAATGCTGATTTTGTACTGGCTTTTGGTTCTTGTAACAGGGTTGATCTGCCCAATCTTTTATGGGACGACGTTTTAAATGCCAAACCAGATGTTTGGGTCTGGGGCGGTGATAATATTTATGCGGATACCGATGATATGGTTGCTCTTAGAGCAATGTATAATGAACAAAAAGAACAATCTATTTATAAGAAACTTGTAGAACGTACGGATATATTAGGTACTTGGGATGATCATGATTATGGTCTAAATGATGGCGGAGTAGAATTTAAGGCTAAGGATGCCAGTCAACAAGAGTTCTTGAATTTTATGGATGTCCCAGAGAGCAGTCCGCTAAGAAAGCGCCAAGGGGTCTATAATTCCAAGAAATATGAAGTGGATGGTCATACTATAAATATCATTATTTTGGATACTCGGTATTTTAGAACAAAGTTGACACCTGATACCGAAACAAAAAAAAGGGTAAAACCCAATGAGTATGGGGTAGGTACTATGTTGGGAGCAGCGCAATGGGGTTGGTTAGAAAAAGAACTGAATGATTCAAAAGCTGATTTTAACATCATTGTAAGTAGTGTACAATACTTGTCTAATGAACATGGTTTTGAAACTTGGGGCAATTTTCCTCATGAGGTTGATAAGTTGGCAAACATTATTTTAGATTCAAAGGCTAAAGGAGTAATTATTTTATCTGGTGATAGGCATATATCAGAGTTTTCAAGCACTAAAATAACAGGAATGGAATATCCTTTAATAGATTTTACTAGTAGCGGGCTTACCCATGCTTATAGAGGTTTTACGGGTGAACCAAATAAATATAGAGTAGGAGAAGTTGTTTTTACAGAAAGTTTTGGAATTTTGGAGTTTAATTTTGAAGCTAAAAAGGTTGATTTTAAAATAGTTGGAGATAACGGAATTGTGCTAGAGGAGATAGAACAAGTCTACGAATAGTTGTGAGATATGTGGAAAAACGTATTTTTGCGCAAAAATTAAGATATGAGTACGAATAGAACGTTTACAATGATCAAACCAGATGCCGTAAAGAACGGGCATATTGGGGCTATTTTAGAAAAAATTACTGCTGCTGGTTTTAAGATCGTAGCGATGAAATATACACAATTGAGCTTAAGAGATGCACAAGAATTTTATGGTGTACATAGAGAGCGTCCTTTCTTTGGTGAGTTAGTTGAATTCATGACTAGCGGTACAATTGTAGCGGCAATCTTGGAAAAAGAAAATGCTGTTGAAGATTTTAGAGCATTGATCGGTGCTACCAACCCTGCAGACGCAGCAGAAGGTACTATTCGTAAAATGTTCGCTACTAGTATTGGTGAGAATGCAGTACACGGTTCTGATAGCGATGAGAATGCAGCTATTGAAGGTTCATTCCATTTTTCTGGTAGAGAAATTTACTAAGTTAATTTGTTTAGATATAAAAATGCCAGCTCTATTGAGCTGGCATTTTTTATATCTAGTATTTTCCAACAGCCAACAGCCAACAGCCAACAGCCAACAGCCAACAGCCAACAG
>JAHDDP010000030.1 GCA_020629285.1 Maribacter sp. | reverse complement strand
GGCAAAGGTTTGCGCTGCAACACGTTTGCTAACAATATGTATAATCTATACTGTCAGATTTTCCGTCGGAAAATCTACGTATATTTAGAATCTTATCGTACGGCAGGAAATCCTACGGATTTCTAAACCGTACAGATCATACATTAGACGTTAGCAAATATTTAAATAAAAACATTGCCAGGAGGAGGAAGTATACAAGGCATGATTATAAGTCTGAGAAATAATAGAAAACTTCTCAGACCAAAACGTTCATTTCTGAACCAAAGAAAAGAATTCCTAAAAGTTGCAAAAGGAGAGGTAAATCTTAGAAAGGCTTCTAAAGAAGAACTTCAATTTTTTAGAAGAAAAATACACGAAGAACGTAAAAAACAACAAAATATAACAATTGCTATTTGGACTGGAATTGTTCTAATTCTGTTATTTATAACAATTAAGGCATTTGAAAATTGGAAGCACGAGGTTAGTGTTTTAGAAAAAAAGAACATCGATGTTAAGATGAAAAATTATATGGCGCTAATTGAGGACGGAGATGCCTGGTTGACAAAAAGAAAATGGCACAATGCCATCTTTCAGTACGAAAAAGCGTTAGAAATATTTCCAAAAGAGTATGATATAAACTATCGATTAGCTTATGCTCTTTGCTTGCGTTGTGAAGCTGATTTTAAGGACTGCAAAAAGGCAAAAACTAAATTAGACAATTTACTTTTACAATATCCTAAAAGGAGTGAACTCATAGAATTACGTAAAATTCTAAAATATGAATACGAATAAAAACATTTGCTAACAATACCTATAAACAATACGGGGTTCGGGCTTAGACGTAAGGTTTGTGTATTTTTATAAAGTCGCGAAATCTTTAGGATTTCGCTTTAGACGAGAAAAAATAAAACAAAACCAAAAGATTTCGCTATGTGCGTGACGGAAAGCAAACGCTAGTTTACTCCCGTACTGTTCATAGCTTAAGCGTTACCAACAAATTAAAAAAATGAAGATTATTTTTAAGTGCTTGTTACTATTAATTTATCTGTTTCTATTTTTTTCATGTACAAAAGATGATTCCGAAAATTTAGACAAAACTAATCGATCGATATTAATTTCAAAGAAATGGTATGGATCTATAGAAAGCCAATATTTCTATTACGATGGAAATGATAATGAGGTTAGAAACGCCATTTCTGGAATGCATGACACTTTTACATTCGATTTTAACGAAGACTCATCTGTTATGTTTTCTTACTCATTTAGTGAAAAAACTCATAATGGAAATTGGAAATTGAACAATAGTAATCTGTTAATTACTTCAAACATTGATAATGAGTTTAGTTTTTACAAAACATCCAAGGTCCTTGATTCTAAAATAAATAGTATTAACAATTCTGAAATGATTCTAGAAAAAATACTTGACTCACAAGAAGAAGGAATTTCTTATACAAAAAGGTTTGAAAAATACATTTCTATAGAATAAAGTCTGTTGGTAACACCACCTATAAACAATACAGGATTCGGGCTTAACCGAAAGGTCTGTGTATATTTATAATATCGCTAATCTCGATATCTATCGGTAATGGATTTAGCTTTATACAAAAAAATAAAACTGATCAATAAGTTTTAGCTTCGTATGCAGACGGAAACGAAAAATTTACTTGCCATTTTACTAACCTAAATTTTATGTGGTATTACCAACATGGAAATAAGAAAAAATAAAACAATATGTGAATGGCAAGGAGTAAAACCTAGCACTCCGAATGAGAAGTCAATAATTGGTCTTGCTATAGAATCTTTAAATGAGGGCATAATTCATGGGTTGCGACATCCACCAGAAAATGAATCCAATGGATGGTATATATGGTGTGGAGATTATTCTGATTCCAATGATTTTTTCAAACCTATTTGTACCGAACATTTAAGTGACTATATTAAAATGGACCTAACTAAATATCTCGACCTACCACCAGGATATCGTTTTTTAATCGATGGAAATAATTACGAAGATGTTTGGTTTGATAAAACCTTAATTGAATGATTACCGAGATAAATATAGCTCAAATCAATTTTTCACGCTAATCCAAAAATTGTGTCCAAATTAAATGAATAACTCTGAAATCATACAATTTTTAAAAGATAACATTGAACCTCTTAAAAAGGAGTTTGAAGGAAATCAATATAGATGTTCTGCATATCTAAAAGATGGGACCTACCTTCCCTGTGCAATATTTCAAAATCCCGAACCTACGGTAAACCAAGCTATCAAACGATTAAAAGAAGAAAGGACGGGAAAATCCATTTTTGCAAAAATATTAAGGTTTGAAGGATACAGAGATATGGTCAAACTCTATACAACAAGTGGTAATAAGGTTAATGAATATGATATTGCCAGAGTTGAAATAAGCCCATTTGCTTTACCCAAACATATATTATCCACAATTGATGGCGAAACAACCATGTCTTGGACAGGTTTCGGTGTAAAAATGAAGGATGGCAAAAAGTTTGGTTTTGGAACATCTTTCCTCTTTGAATTCTTTCAAATGCCAGAAGGATATGAAGCCAATGATATTGATGTAATATTAAATCACCAATATATGTCAACCTCGGGAGAACTTAAGGAACATAATGTACCATTTACTGAATGGCCAAGCGATTATGACGAAAAAGCAATTTATCGCGAATGCCAGTACTTTAAATGCTACATGGAAGGAATATGAAATGAAATCAATTATAAACCTATATAGAAAAGTCTAGCTCCTAGCCGAGTTCTACGATTTTAAACTTTACCTTTCCAATTCAAATGAAAAAACTCCTACTCCTATTAATTTTTATACCCATTCTAACATTTTCGCAAGAAACTAACAACTGCGACGAACGTACAATGCCTTACTGGGCAAATAATATCAATAGCAGAATAGAAGGCGAAAACCCAACACTGAGAAACGCTTTTAGGGACATTCAACTAGCCGAAACCAACATAACACCCAGTAGCGGTTTTATAACCTTGAGATTGTACATTACTAAAACTGGAGAATTTTGCGAAATGGAAACATTTCAAATAGACGAAAATTACGAGCCTACGGTATTCAACAACGGGTCATTAATAAAAGAATTGGAGTCCATTGCACTAAGTTTAACCAATTGGAAAAGAGACAAAGATTTTAAGACCTATAACCTTATTAGATTAAAAATTAAAAACGGAAAAATTGAAGAAATTTTTTAAATACCTATTCATTTTTTTGGGCTCCATAATTCTATTCCTAGTTATTGGATCTACCATCTGGTGGCAAATAAAACCGGACACCGAGAAATCTGACTTTCTTGTAGAAGCTCATCAATATGAAAAGGCACTGGAATACGACCCAGAAAATAGCGATGCTTGGATGGAGCGTTCCGTCTCCTATAACAAAGCCGGAGATTTCAATAAAGGATTTGAATATTTGGACAAAGCCGTAGCACTTGACCCAGAAAAGCATTTGGGGTATCGCGGGTGGATCAGATTACGCAAAATGCGCGATTATGACAAGGCTTTGCTAGATTTTGATACCCTTGATCGTCTTACGCCAAATGTAGTTGATGCACCTTGGGGAGAAGATATTGATTTTTTACGAGCTGAATGTTATTATGGAAAAAAGGATTATCAAAAAGTAATTGACTTGCTAAACCGTAGCATTAAAAACCAAAAAGAAGACTGGGCAGACATTCACAGTTTTGTTTACCTGGGACTTTGTGAATACGAACTTGGTAATTACGAAAAAGCAATTGCAGAATTTCAACGTGCATTGCAGCAATCTGAAAACGTACCAGAAGCTTATTTTGGTTTAGCAAAGGCTTATGAAAAACTTGGGCAACTTGAAAAAGCAAGCGAATATATTGTTAACGCAGAAGAACATATCGGCTCTAAACGAGACGATTATTATAATGAATATTTAAACGAAATCTACCTCTCAGAAATAGTGGAATTTAAAAATGCTCTGGAGAATAAATAAGCCAAAAGAAAAGCAACAAGCAAGAAAACTGCGCTAAAATAGCTTGTTAAATCCGCCAAAAAACAAACCAATTGGTTTGTTAAATGCTCCAAATACCCATATAACTTCGTACGCCTTGCATTTTATCGACACAAAGGTGAAGATTGCCGTTTGTTTCCAAAACTTTGAACTGATTTTACCAGTAAAAAACAGACTGGTTAGTTGGTTTGTTGTTTTCAAGGTAATTCTATTGAATATGGTTTATGATTGTGGTTTTCGGTTGCGGAAGGTGATACTTAATTGTAGGTTTATTCTTTAGTGGTATATTAGCTAGCGAAGATTTAAGCACCAAAACAAGATATGAAAGTACCTTGGTACGCTTATACGTACTTTGAGTACAATTAAACGAAACCTACTTTGATAGAAGAATTAAAAATAAAAATTGAATGCGAAGATGGTTTTAAACTATCTGGTAAGTTATTTAAGCCAAAAAAGATTTCATCGTCTGTGATGATTGCACCAGCTACAGGAATTAAAAAGGAATTTTATTCTGCATTTGCCAATTATCTTGCGGAAAATGGATTTGCTACTTTGACTTTTGATAATAGAGGTATTGGAGAGTCTAAAGGTAATTCCATAAACTCCTCAAATGCATCGCTGACTAATTGGGGAAAATTGGATATGACAGCAGCATTAGAATATTTAAAAAGTGAAATCCCAAATACTGAATACCATCTTATCGGACATAGTGCTGGCGGACAATTAGTCGGTTTAATGAAGAATGCTAAAGAAATAAAGTCAATATTCAACTTTGGTAGCTCATCAGGGAGTTTACAATATTCAAAATACCCGTTTAAACTAAAATCTTCTTTTTGGCTAAATTTTTACATTCCATTAAGTAATCTGATTTTTGGACATACAAAATCACAATGGGTAGGAATGGGAGAACCACTTCCTAAAAATGTTGGCAAAGAATGGACTAAATGGTGTAACGGAAAAGGGTATGTGAAAGTTGATTTAGATACTAAAATAAAAGAACACTTATACAATGAATTGAGTTTTAATACACTTTGGGTTCACGCAAAAGATGATGAAATTGCAAATTATGAAAATGTTATAGATATGATTAGAGTTCATCCTAACATTAAATCAACAATTTTGACTTTATCGCCAAAAGAATACGGATTTAAAGATATTGGACACATGAAATTCTTTAGTAAGAGAAAAAAAGAGTTATGGAGTTTAGCCACGACATGTTTGAACGAAAATTAATAACTGTACACAACACGGTATATAGCAAATAGGGCGTTCGGTGGTTTACGAAAGTTCAGTGCTATATACAAAGCGTTGTCATTAAAGCTCAAGAAAAATAATATAATTTTAATATATCTCCATGGACATTAGAAACATCGATTTTAAGAATCAAGTTATACCCTTCTTAATTCCACTTGCACTTTTAAGCGTGTTAATTTTTTTTTCAAAATCAACTCAGTTTGTAGCAAACCCTAGTTTGATTTCTGTAGGGATAACCATAGATTTAATACTAACCGTTCCATTAATTTATTTCTTTTTAATTCGAAAAAAGGAAGTTCCAAAGAACACTGTTGTTCTAGCTTTTATTATTGGTCTTTTTATCTGTTTCAAAATAATACCCACAGAAAATCAGACCGTATTGCCATTATTAGGGACTTGGCTGTTGCCTATTTTAGAAGTTGGGATTCTTTTATATATTTTAATAAACCTTCGAAAGGCACGACTAAACTATAAGAAAAATAGAGACAATACTATAGATTTTTATACGACTGTAAAGACAATTTCTCAAGACCTTCTACCTATTTTTATGGCTAGAATAATTGCTACAGAAATTACAGTAGTGTACTACGGAATTATAAATTGGAAACGCCGACCACTTAAAAATGGTGAATTTTCAATCCATAAAAAAAGCACATCTACTTCAATACTAATGGGCATTATGCTAGTCATCGGCGTAGAAACTACAGTCTTTCATTATATATTGGAACAAGAGGGCAATCCAAAAGCTTGGCTGATTACCTTTTTAAGCATCTATACATTACTACAAATTCTAGGTTTCCTAAAATCTATTATTAAAAGACCGATCTCTTTTGAAGAAGATATTCTTCATTTAAGATATGGCATAATGAAAGAAACTTCTATAGAGTTAAACAACATTAAAAGTATTGTACTTTCTTCAAAAAATACACCTCAAAAGACAAGTAGACTCTCCGTTTTTGGCAAACATGAAAGTCATAATGTAATCCTAACTCTAAAAAAGACTGAAACTCTGTATAGCCTATATGGCATAAAAAATAATTTTACAACAATCTCATTTCATGTAGACGAACCACAAAAGTTTTTGAATAAATTGTGTGAATCTATTAAAGATCTAAATTGAAGACCACTATTAGCTAGTTTAATTTTTATTATTGAGTTTTCACATTGTTTGCCTAAGTGGGCATGTCTAGTAGGGAAAGACGTTCATACTGTAGTGTGCCGCTTCTAATGACAATAAAACCTCAACGTAATTCGGACTTTAGGTCAAAATCGAAAGGTCTGTGTATACCTGCAGGCAGGCAGGTTTATAAAGTCGCTAATCCCGATAGCTATCGGGAATACATTTAGCTTTGGACAAGAAAAAATAAAACTAAACAATACCCTTTAGCTTAGTTTGTAAATCGTGGCATTAATTAAGAAAACTGAATTGAAAATTAGAGAAACACATAGAAATGATTATACCATTTCAACTGACAAGGATAAATTAGATATTTTGAGTATTCACAAATTTCTTGCAAACGAAACTGATTGGGCTAACAGAATACCAATCAATACTTTAAAAATATCAATTGAAAACTCTTTAAATTTTGGACTTTATTACAAAGACCAACAAATTGGCTTTGCTAGAGTAATTTCAGACTATTCGACAATTGCTTATTTAGGAGATGTTTATATTCTAAAAGAACATAGAGGAAAGGGATTAAGTAAATGGCTGATTAACGAAATAATGGAACACCCAAATCTTCAAGGATTAAGACGCTGGATTTTATTAACCGACACAGCTGAATGGCTTTATAAAAAATTTGGTTTTACGGAAATACCTCATCCTGAAATTTATATGGAAAAACATAACCCGAATGTATATAACGGAATTAAGTAAATACAATAAAGGTCTGTGTTTAAATGAAGAGTTAACACATATTAATCCGCTACTATTTTTATACCATTCGGTATAAAAATAGATTCACTGCCCAAAAAATAGAACTACTAATTAATGAGCACCGCACAACGAACAAAAAAAACCCTAAAAACAGATTGGCACACTTTTATCAGTAGTTCTGCATGGCGTTGGTTTAAGAAAGTTGCCATATTTATTATTTTCTCTTTGGTCATAAATCATTTAGCGACACCAGAAAGTTTTCCTGGTAGTGATGTATATAGATTCCCAATTGAAGGTTTTTTGGCGTCTATTATTTTATGTATTCTCATAGGCATTATAACCGAGGTTAACTTTCAATATTGCAAGAGGAAGCATTTCTTTAAAAAAGTTGAAATCACAACTATTATATGGTTCATGGCTTCAACCTTAGCTTATATAACCCTCATGTACATTCCTGTAAATTTTATTTTTAGTCTAGTCGTAGACGGTGAGATAGAGTTCTATTATTTATTAATTGGTTTGCTGATTACCTTACTAGTGAGTTTTGTTCTTATAGGCTTATCGTATGCCCAAGACGTATACCATTTATATAAGACATCTTTAAAAGATGCTGTTGTAACTATCGAAAGTGGAGCAAAAACTACAAAACTCGCTTATGAAAATATTGCATGCTTTTATAGTGAAAACAAAATTGTATTTGCTGTTAAAAATGATGGCACAACTATCAGTACCGATTTTATATTGAATGAGCTGGAAGAAAAAATAAACAATCAATTGTTTTATAGAGCCAATAGACAAATTATCGTTCACAAAGATGCTGTAGAAGAAATAGAAAAAATTGAGAATGGTAAATTACGTATTCAATTAAAAGCTACTATTGAAAACGATGCTATTAAAGAAATAAATATCAGTCGCTACAAGCGAAAGTAATTTATGAATTGGTTTCAATAAAAATTACCGACTATTCAGTTATTAATTTACTACCATTCAGTAAGAACATAAGTATTTAAAAGGGGTTTCAGCGTTTTTGTTCATTAATTCGCTTAGAATTTAAAACCTAAAATAATGAACAAAGTTACCTTACGACAAACCTTAATTCCATTAATTACCGTTGCAGTCATCTGCTTTATTTGGTTCGGACCACTTAATTTAAGTTATATAACAAACATCGTTGTTTCTATAATTATCATCTTATCAAATTATATAGAGTACAAGGGAAAACCATTTTCAGCGCTAGGCTTTCAACGAGAAAAGTTTACAGTCAAAAACATCTTCGTACTAGCGCCATTAGTCGCAGTAGGTCTCTTTACATTTTATGTCTTTTTATTAGTTCCTGGCATTACAAAGCTCACGGGAGTTCCGATAGATTATTCAAGTTTTAAAGAATTGGAAGGAAATTTTTCCGCATGCTTTGTTGCCTTATTAATCGTATGGGCTAATGCTGGGTTTGGAGAAGAAATTATTTTTCGTGGTTATTTTATGAGACAATTTGTAAAATTCTTCGGAGAAAGTAAATTCAGTATTATTCTTAATATTGTCTTGTTAGCTTGTTTTTTTGGTTTTATGCATAGTTACCAAGGCATTACCGGGCAAATTGTTGCAGGTACCGTTGGAGGCCTCATGGCGTTGATATTCTACTTACGCAAATACGATTTGTGGTTTGTAATTGCTGTACATGGTTTTTTTGATACCATATCGTTGATTTGCATTTACTACGGCTTGGCTTAATGATAACTCGAAACATTAGTTATATCATCACCTACCATAAATAGATATTCGCCGTGCATTTTATTTTATTAAAATCTTACTGTAACACTAATAGCAACAAAGGATATAGGTTCAAATGAAAGATTTGCTTTTTACGTGTCTGCGAGCACAAACATAAACGGTAAATCTCCTTAAATTTTTAACGGATAGTAAGAAATAGATCATTCTAACCTCTCTTTTCAATACTACCAAACAAACCACTTGGTTTGTTTGGTACTTTAAACACCCTTTTAACTTCGTAATCTTTGCATTTCATCGATGTAATTTAAATTACAACAGTAGGTTTAAGCAATTTCTAACTTAGATTTAAATTGAAAAACAGACTAGTTGGTCTGTTTTTTAACTTTACGTAAAATCCCTAAAGAGTTTCAAAAAGAACTATTTTATTCTATATAATTTTAATTAATTAAAGTTTTTATTACTAAAATAAGAGATGCTAATTATAGGTATAATCTTTAATGATGCATTGGTGGCTAGTCTAAATTAGCAGTATATACATTATTAAAAATCTAAGGTTATATATAGTTAATAATTTATGTAAAATTGTCTTTAATTAAAGAAAGACGTTTAAAAAGACAACCTCACTGAACATATCAATTCTAAGAAAATTCATGTTTTAAAGATTTGGTTCAGCTTATTTTAAGTGGAACAAAAATACAGCATTGCTAATGGCATAGGCTTTAATTATTCTAGTCTAATTTAAACGCCCAATACTAATGATTCCGATAGTTTATATGTACAAGACATTATGAAGAACTATGAAATTATAAACGAACAATCGTTACTTGAACAGTTCAGTGAGATTAACATAACCAAGTGCAAAATGGAAACATTTGATCTGTATACTATTTTAGTTACTATGCGTACTCCAAAAATTTTGAAAGCTCAAATATCATAGCAGATTTCTATAAAAGATTGTAATAATTAAGGGAACAACCCATATAGTATATTATAATGTTTGCATAGGCAACAGTCTAAGATATCTTTAAAATAAACGTAATAAAGTTGAAGCATCAAATTTGCCTTTAGTTTCTACAACAGTCAATTTTAGGCATCAATTTACATTTTAAAAAATATGTTAAAGTTTAGCCTTATTTTTGGATGTTATAAATTGAACACTCGGTAACAGGTATAAATTTTAAAAAATAGAACGAATTCATGTTTTTTAACTCGATTGATTTTGCAATATTCTTACCAATAGTTTTTATACTTTATTGGTTTGTAACCAATAAGAATTTAAGACTACAAAACTTTTTAATCGTTGCAGCAAGTTATTTGTTTTATGGTTGGTGGGACTGGCGATTTCTATCCCTAATATTATTCAGTACCATTGTTGACTATTTAATTGGCAGAAAACTAAGAGTAGAACAAAATGAAATTAAAAGGAAAGTTTTACTTTGGACAAGTATTTTAGTCAACCTCGGTTTTCTAGGGTTCTTTAAATACTATAATTTTTTCTTGGATAATTTTATAACAGCCTTTTCATTTTTTGGAACCGAAATAAAATCAAATTCGCTTAATATAATTTTACCGGTAGGAATAAGCTTTTATACTTTTCAAACATTGAGCTATACAATTGATGTTTATAAAGGAAAACTAGCACCAACCAAAGATTTCATTGCGTTTTCAGCATTTGTAAGCTTTTTTCCTCAGTTAGTTGCCGGTCCAATAGAACGAGCAACACATTTACTACCACAATTTTACAAAAAGAGATCTTTTGATTATGTAAAGGCTGTGGATGGTGCACGGCAAATTTTATGGGGCCTATTTAAAAAAGTAGTCATAGCCGACAATTGTGCTATATATGCAAACCTAATATTCAATGATTCTATAGAGTATTCTGGAAGTACACATGTATTGGGCGCATTATTCTTTACTTTCCAAATTTATTGTGACTTCTCAGGTTATTCAGATATAGCTATAGGAACTTCACGCCTTTTTGGTTTTGACTTAATGAGAAACTTTAACTTTCCTTACTTTTCAAGAGATATTGCAGAATTTTGGAGACGATGGCACATTTCACTATCTACATGGTTTAGAGATTATCTATACATTCCATTAGGTGGTAGCCGCGGTGGAACATGGATGAAAATTCGAAATACATTTATCATATTTATCGTTAGCGGATTTTGGCATGGTGCAAACTGGACTTTTATAGTATGGGGAGCTTTAAACGCTATTTACTTTTTACCACTATTATTAACTAAAAATAACCGCAATAATATAGAGACTGTTGCTCTAGGACGAAATTTTCCAAACATAAAAGAACTTTCATATATGTTACTAACTTTTAGTTTGACCGTTCTTTCTTGGATATTTTTTAGAGCAAATAATATTAATCATGCAGTAAGTTATATTTCCGAAATTTTTTCTGCTTCACTCTTAACTATTCCAGAATTTGAGAATACTACGGGCGCTTTGATCACGATACTTCTTGTAATGGTTTTTACTTTAATTGAATGGATTGGACGAGATGGACAATACGCTCTAGACAATTTAGGTTTAAAATGGAAACGCCCATTAAGATATATTATGTATTACGCGATAATAATTGCAATCTTTTGGTTTGCTGGTAAAGAACAACAATTTATTTACTTTCAATTTTAATAGTATGAAAAGTTTTATTAAAAAATTACTCATGTTTTTTGGAGTATTTACCGGTTTATTACTAGTATTTTTATTTTGTTGGTTTCAATATTATTCTTTCCCACCTCCAAATGTTTCAAATAGTATATCTTTCAATGCCAAGGCATTATATATAAAGAATAAGTTCTCTAAAGAAAATGTTGATATTCTTGCTATTGGTTCATCAATGAGTTTAAACAATATAAATTCGAACGTAATAGCAAAAACATATGGTAATCAACAATATTTAAACGCATCTTCTTGGGGATTAAATATGGAAGAAACATTTAATTTATTAAAAATTTACTCAAAAAAATATCATCCAGAAACAGTTGTAATCTCAAGTAATTTTGGTGATTTTCAAGCTTCATATCAAACAATTAAGTTCAATTACACAGAAGAATACCTTTTAGGCAACAACTTAATTAAATACCTAAAAAACAGCAACTTAAGTCAATTAATTTTAGATTCTCGTTTGTTAGGTTTGTACAAAAATAGTAACACGATGTACCAATCATTGAAATTCGATACCTATGGTGGTGTAAATTATCCTCTATCAAATTTTCAAATTAATGATAAAAGGTGGAAAGGTGAAAAATTAATTAACGAGGAAATAGATTTAATTCAATATACTTACTTAGATAGTATTTCTAAGCTTTGTTCTTCGAATAGCATGAAACTAATTTTTGTTCAAAGTCCATTTAGAGAGATGTATTATTCAAAATTAAGTAAACAAGAATTAGCAATATTAAATAATCACACTTCTAAAATAGAGAATATACTACTTGATAATGATGCAATTTTTGTTAATTCATTAGACAAAACCTGGCAAGAATCTTTATTTGTAGATTATAACCATTTAAATGAAAAAGGAAGTCGTTTATATACCGAATTCTTTCTAAAAAACTTAAAACCAAGGAATATTAAACTAACAGCTGAGTAGGTGCAATTTTTTTAAAATCTTATAAAATACCCTTCTAGGTACATAGATTATAACATCGAACTTTTAGGGTCTGTATTAAACTTTGTACTATTTAAAGCTTAAGCTTCGCATACTAACGCGCCTTACAATTCATTAATGCTGAAGAAAATTTTCTTTATAACACATGCAAATGTTGTAGTTGACCCAAAACAAACTCGTACCTGATTGGGGTTTATCGAAAAAGGGAAAACAACGTCACAAATTGTTTAACTCGAATACTGAAACAAAGAATATTACAGCAGTTTATTCTAGTTACGAGCAAAAAGCAATTGACGGCGGACTCATATTATCTAATCATTTAGGCATTGAATTAAAAAAGATCGAATCTTTAAAAGAAAACGACAGATCATCTACTGGGTTTCTTTTTGAAGAAGAATTTCAGACCACAGTCAACAATTTCTTTGCAAACCCAAATGAATCGATTAGAGGCTGGGAAAAAGCTATTGACGCTCAAAACAGAATTGTTTCCGCAATAAAATATATAATTTCAAATGATAAGAGTTCTGGTGATATTGCAGTGGTCGCTCATGGCGGAGTTGGAACATTACTATTCTGCTTTTTAGCAAGTAAAAAAATATCAAGACAATACGACCAACCACAAAATGGTGGTGGTCATTTTTTTACTTTTTACAAAGACAATTTTAAAATCATACATGATTGGCAAGACATTGCCTTAGTCCCATAAACATAGCCGTAATTCTGTCAAAAGAACAGCAAATTTTTTTTTAAAACAGCTGCTTTTTACATTTAAAAAACAAACCACTTGGTCTGTTTACTCCCTAAAACACCCATTTAATTGCAATCGCTTTGCATTTCATCGATGTAATGGCGAATGCTGTCGTTTGTCTCAAGAATTCTCAACTCATTTTACCAGTAAAAAACAGACTGGTCAGTTGGTTTGTTGTTTTCAAGGCAATTCTTTTCTGAGCATGTCAAATAATCGATTAAGCCCTAATTAAATAGAGCAATTATGGTTTCTAGAACATAGTATAACCGACCATTTTCAACTTAAATTAAAAAGGTGACAACGCATATTTTTAATAACACTTTACTAATTAATCACATCTTTTTGTAAAGGAAGGACAACCTCGTCGAAAGAGAATTGTTCTTGGTCTTCAGGTATAATCCATTAAACGAAATCCAAAATCTTCATTAAAAAATAGATGCCAAATTTGAAGTTTTAATAAATACATATGAATTCAAAATTTAAATTATTTATTGTAATCTTTTTAATGATTTTAGTAATAAGTTGCGAGAAAGACACTGTTAAAAATATAGAGGTAGAATCTTCTGAAGACACCCTAATAGAAGCTTATAAACAGGTAGAAAACCAAAAAGCTCAACCTGCTTCTGCTGATGTTGTAAAGAGTAATACTAAAAAGGTTTATGTACACTACATGCCTTGGTTTTATAACCCTGAGCAAGACGGCTATTGGGGACAACACTGGACTATGACCAATAAAAACCCAAATATTATCGATGCAAACGGTAAAAGAGAAATAGCCTCTCATTATTATCCTTTAATAGGACCCTATTCTTCTAATGACGATGACTTGCAAGAATATCATTTGCTATTAATGAAATTATCGGGTATCGATGGTGTTATTTTTGACTGGTACAGCAGTAGAGATGTAAACGATTATAATGCATTAAAGAAAAGCACAGAGTCCTTCATTAAAGAAATAGAAGAAGTAGGATTAGAATTTGCTATAATGTATGAAGATAAGACGGCACAATATTCGACCGAGCAATTAAAAACCAATTCAGTTGTTAACAATGCAGTTTTAGACTTGCAATATATTCAAAACACCTATTTTACAAGTGACAACTACATTAAAATAAATGATTCGGAATTACTATTTCTTTTTGGACCAAATTACATTACAAATCCGCAAGTATGGGATAACATCATTCCAAAATTAGATAGTACACCTTACTTTATGAGTTTATGGGAGGCAAGTGATAGATTAGGGCAATATGCTGGAGGAGAATATAGTTGGGTAGATAAAAATCATATGACTACACTATCCAATTACTATCAATATTCACATGAAAACAACATACAGACCGTAGGTGGTGCTTATCCTGGTTTCAATGATTTCTATTATGAAGGCGGATGGAGAACAAATACAGTCGATGATTGGGTTATAGCACATAATGGCACGCAAGTATTGAATGAAACGCTGAGTTTGAATGCTTCTTCTCCAGTAGAGTTTATACAACTGATTACTTGGAACGATTTTGGTGAAGGTACCATGATAGAGCCTACACATGAATTCGGATTTTCTTATCTAGAGGAAATTCAATCTTATACCGGTGTAGACTATACCTACGATGATCTGCAATTGCCTTATAGATTATACTTGTTAAGAAAAGAGCATAAAAACGATCAACGGCTTCAAACTATTTTAGATCGGGTATATCAATTCATTTTTATGTTAGATTTAGATCACGCAAAAATTCTATTATCTACATTAGAAAAAAAATACAATATTTAACTAATATAAATTTGAAATAAAAACAAGGTCTTTCATTTTTAACGCAATCATATGTATCAGAAACTATAATGAAAGGTTTACGTTTTACTTCTATACGTGCAGGAACGAATAACGTAAACCTTTCAAATTTTATATTGAAAAACCAAAATCTGTTAGCGCTAGCCTTATTTTATATAGCAAAAAAACAAACTGCTTGGTTTGTTTGGTTTCTAAAACACCTATTTAACTTCGTACGCTTTGCATTATATCGATATAAGTGCGATTACCGTCGTTAGTTTAAAGAATTCTCAACGCATTCTTTAAGTAAGAAACAGACTGCTTGGTCGGTTTGTTATTTTTAAGACTATTTCTCCTCTCAGTACCTATCATTACTTATTAAATCACATTTGCAGATTTATAAAACATTTAAATTAGACCAGCCGAAAAGAAGTGAACTGTTGACTTTACTTTAGTTTTATTAAATTACTAGTGAAAAAGGTATAAACGTGCTTGAGTGCGTTTAGTGAACTGTTATAAAAATGAAGGAAATAATCGTTGAGAAAAATGAAGAAAACGAGGGTCCAATACCTCATGTATGGCGATCAATTATAAAAGAAATTGTAAGTGCTTTTGTAAAGAAAGACTACGCTTTAAACACAGGCATTGAAAATGTATCACCTGTTTCTAAAAGTACCGCTGAACAAATTAAAGAGTATATCGAAGACTATGGTGAGGAATTGGTTGAACTCCCTGAAGATACTTGGATAACATCAGTTTATATTTACTATGGTGGGTATTGGAATTTACTAATTGATTTATGGACTAAGGATGAGGGAATGAGCGACTTAGTTCTAAATGTGGAAGTAAGAGAAAAGAACAATAAATATGTGGTTCAAATTGAATTAGTCTATGTGCCTTAAAACAAGAACTTTATTAACATTCTAAACATAATACAGACTTTAGAGCATAATAGGAAAGTATGGATTTAATAGTGATCTCGACGGTAATCGTCAATTTTTTCAGACGAAAAACTTCTTTCAAAGAGAGAAATAAAATATTTATCTCCAGCATATTGTATTTATCAAAAACGCTAACAATATTTAGAAAATGAAAACAATTTTTATATTTTTATTCTGTACTATTTACGTTTTTAGTCAAAAACAAGAGTTTGAGAATGGACAGATAGTCTTTAGAAACGGAGACACAATACAAGGCAAAATAAAAGTACTAAATAGGTTTAAGAGTTTTAATTACCTAAAATATTTAGACGCAGCCGGAAAGGAAAAAAGAATATCTCTGGAAATCATTAAAAGTTATACTAGAGGCAAAGAATTCTTCGAAACATTGATATTAAGTTCTCAGAATTATGTTTTAGCTAAAAAAATTATACATGGCCCTAATATGACTTTATATTATAGGGACGAACCAACTAATGCTGTTCCAACTCGTTGGGATATAAAAGGTACTACTTTGAATCTTTTAAAAAATGAATACAGATATAAATATTTAAAAGACCGAAATCAAAACATTTTAATGTTGTCTGTTAGAAGAGCAGCAGAAACACCTATTAAAGATGGTGTTGAGAAAATTCTTTCTAAAGCACTTTTTAAAAACAAAAGATTAAAAAAATTCTTATCTGAATACCCGGAAATTGTTGAGAAAATTCAAAAAAAAGAATTAAAAACTATTGAAGAAGTTGTGGTAGAATGCAATAATGTAAATGGGATATATTGGAAATAACTATTCTCAACTATACACAGAATTTATTAACCTCAATGTAACTAGAATCTTTAAAATCTAAATAAGGGTAACAGCAAAATTGTTATAACTTCCTACTTATTAGTATCTTACCTATCTATGCCTGATAAAATACATCTCGAAAATATCTTGTTTTTAGATATAGAAACCATCCCTGAAAAAAGTTCTTTTGACCAGTTAGATGAAACTACACAAGAACTGTGGGCGCACAAATCTCAATACCAAAGAAAAGATAATGTAACTGCAGAAGAATTCTATGAACGTGCCGGCATCTGGGCAGAGTTCGGTAAAATCATTTGTATATCTGTAGGTTATTTTACGTTTCAAAAAGAGGTACGCAGTTTTAGAATTACAACGTTTTATGGAGAAGAAGCTAAGCTATTACAGGACTTCAAAAACTTATTAGACGAGCATTTTAACCATGTTAAAAATGTACTCTGTGCGCACAATGGTAAAGAATTCGATTTTCCATACATTGCTAGAAGAATGATTATTCATGGTATATCGCTACCTCAAAAACTAGATCTATTTGGCAAAAAGCCATGGGAAGTTCCGCATATAGACACCATGGAGCTTTGGAAATTTGGCGACTACAAACATTATACTTCGCTAAAACTTATGGCACATGTGCTGGGCATACCTTCCCCTAAAGAAGATATCGATGGCAGCATGGTAAGGGTGGTGTATTATAAAGAAAACGATTTAAGCCGAATCGTTACCTATTGCGAACTAGACGTTTTAACCACTGCTCAGGTCTATTTAAGATTAAGAAATCAAAATCTTTTAACCGATAATGAAGTAAAGAAAGTCGCTAATTCATAGAATCGCGTTAAAATTACCATCCACCGATATAAAAAGAGCACTAATGATGTAATTTTGTTAGTAAGGACATTTATTCAAAACGAGCCATACCTATGAAAAAAATCATCTTATTATTCTCTGTAGTCATAGTACTGGCAAGCTGTTTACAAGAAAAGGAAATAAGCTCTATACACCCTGAAAACTGGTCTAAGAGAAAAATTACCATGAAGGTTCAAGATTCTTTAGAGCACGGTAAATCTTATTTATCGATCTATTCTCAAATTTATAGCAGCTCTGAGCATAAGACCCATAATTTAACCGCTATGGTCAGCTTACGAAATACAAGCGATGTCGATACTATTTACCTTTCTAAGGCCGAGTATTTTGATACCCATGGGGTTTCGTTAAGAAATTACTTCAGCCATCCTATTTATTTAGCCCCTTTAGAAACGGCTGAAATTATTATTGACGAGATGGATGTTGAAGGCGGTACCGGTTCGAACTTTATTTTTGAATGGCAAGCACCAAAGGATTGCCCAGAGCCATTATTCGAAGGTATCATGAATTCTACCGTTGGTCAACAAGGACTCTCATTTACTACACAATCTAGAAGAATAAAATAGTTTTCTAGTACTTATAAAATTTCGTGCTTTTGTTGATATTCGAATCTTGAATTTGTAATATATACAAACCTGAAGGTAAATCTGAAACGTTGATTCTAGCATCTGATGCTTTGTCCATTTTCAATGCTACACCACCTGTACTCATTATTCTGTAGATAGCAGTATCAGACGTTTTTACATTCAATTGTATTTCATCAACCGCAGGGTTAGGGTATACGCTAAACGGAATATCAGAATCTGCACTTAACGCATGTAAAGTTTCTAACTCGGTATCTTCACCATTAAAAGTAAATGTTGCAACTTCACTGAATTCAGAAGCGATGTTCTGTGAGCAGAATGTTCTTAATTTAAAAAAATAGGTAGTATCGATTAACAATCCCTTCCAGCTGAAGTTATTTACAGAAATATACTCTGTAGTCCATTCTTGTTGGTGAACTTCTTTGTACTGAATCTCATAAAGCGCATCTTCTGATGCATTCCATGCCAATTTTACAGTAGCTATTTCAGCTTCTTCCAGACCAACTTCTGGCGCATTTATAGAACAGGTAGTCATAGTTACACCAGAAACGATCAATGAAAAATCTTGCATATCGTTTACAAGTTCACCTTTATGTGTAACGGTAATGGTATAGGTGCCATTTGCATTAGGTATTTCAATTCTTTCAAAAGGATCCACTTTATTATCTCCTTTTGTTGCCGCACTAGCAGCCTGAGCAGGATTCAATTTCCAAGGTAAAAAAGTCTGTCCGTTTTTAGTGATTCTAATATCAAGGTCATTTACCAATGCAGCGGTTGTATTGTTAATTTCACCAGTATTGATAAAACTAGATTGTACATCTGTCCAAGATATTGAAGCAATCAATGTTTCATTACCTTCTGCAGTTACATCAAATGAAAATGAGTTTCCGTTTTCTAGTGTTTCTTCGGCAATGTGGCTAGAGAAATCTTTATTGTTTAAAACCTCTGCGGCAGTTTTTGAATTCATAATGCCCCATCCCATTCTATAATCCGGACCTAAATCGTCGATATCATCTGCAGTATGTAAAGCCAAACCTTTTAAAGTCGCTGCTTTCATGTACTCACCATATAATTCTTTATTGTATTGCTGTAGTAATAATAATGACCCTGTAACACCAGGTGTTGCCATTGAAGTACCAGAAGAAGTATCATAGCTAGTACTGCTGGCGGCATCTGTAGAAAGAATAGCACCACCGTTACCGGCAATGTCTGGCTTAATTCTACCATCATCAACCGGACCGAAGCTACTATAGGTACAAACATTTGCATTTTTCAGATTTCCGTTTCCATCAATTTCAGAATTTGCGGCAGCAACAGTAATATTATTTTTTGAAATGGTAAAACCTAACAACACATCAAAACCATCGGCTGCGTTACCATAATTAGGTTCTAGGTTATTTCTGCTTTTTTGGGCATTACCCGCTGCAGTAACCATTAAGTAATAAGGCGCATTATACATGATCTTGTCCCAATCTTGAGCTACTTTCGTGTAAGCACCAAAATACCAGTCTGGTACACGATCCGCTCTAATACCGTATGAGTGGTTAGATAATAGAAGTCCGTCAGCAGCAGCTTCGGTTACTTCAATCTTATCTCTTGTCCAATCATGAGAAACTACTTTCGCCATATTAGCTACACCTTTAGCATCTCTTTTAAGTCCAGTAGAAATTATACTTCCCGTAACGTGGGTAGCATGGGTGTCAACATCAGCACTACCATCACCAATAGTAACCCTAGAAGTATATTCTATATGATTCTTTAAGGCAACACCGGCATCCCAAACACCAACTTCCATTCCATCGCCATCTAAGTTCAAGCCCATTAATCCGTCTGAATTTAACGCACTAGCTCTAGAAACCTTACCTGCCTCATCAGCATAGGTTTCGTAGTACAACGGGCTACCGTCTTCACCAATACCCTGTAATTCAATTTTTTTACCGTTCGCCAAGGTTTCCTTGATTTTCCAGTTGTTCAGTTTTGCTACCTCTTTAAGATGAGTTCTTTCAAGAGCATATTCAGAAACCAAATTAGACTTGAAATTTGCCAATTCAGCCCTCTTATTACTAGCGGCGATTTTTAAACGTTCTTGAGAGGTTTGACCGTTGATTTTGTTTACGGCCGATAACATAAAAAATAGTATTATTAAGATACTATAGGTACGGTAGGTGGTATTGTACGTATTCATCCTTAGATTAATTTTGTAAGATTTGGACTACAAAAATATTAATCTTGTTTAGGGTTTCGGTGAATGACCACTTTTATTCGATGAAATACCACAACATTATAATGAACATGTTGTGAAAACATCAATTTATGATGTGTAAGGTTTTTCTCTCGATATACGACACTTTAAGAATTAAAAGTGAACATGGCATAAACCGGAAAATGATCGCTATAACCACCCATATATCGATCTGAAACGAATGTTCTGTAAGGAGAACCCTTATACTTACCCTTCTTTTCTTTCAAAGATTTATGATCAAAAATAGCGGCACTATCAAAACTATGGGTATTCTTTTGGTAATTGAAAAAAGAGTTCGACACCAAAATCTGATCAAACATGTTCCATTTGTTACCATAAACAGATGATCCTGTAGTTTCGGGTATGTGTAAGGTCTCAAAAGGGTTGAACAAAGATGCTTCGTGCTTTAAAATCTGCATACTCTTAGAAGAAGGATCGTCATTAAAATCACCCATAACAATAATATTGGGGTCCAATTCGGTTTCCTTTAGAATCTTAATCTTCTGAACGATTTCATTTGCGGCAATAACCCGCTTATATTCCGTCTCTACTCCACCATCTCTTCTAGACGGCCAGTGGTTTACAAATACGTGTACCACTTCTTTATTAAATTGGCCCTTTACATATAGTATATCTCTAGTGGTATCCCTAACTCCACCAGCATTATCGACCATTAAGGTAAAGGGTTCTGAATGTAATACCTTAAAAAAACGCTTTCTGTATATAAGACCTGTATCTATGCCACGTTCATCGGGCGAATCATAATGCACGAATCCATAATCTAAATTATCCATTGCATCGGTATCTAGCAATGCTTTAAAAACACTGTTGTTTTCGGCTTCTGCAACACCAATTAATGCAGGAGGGTAAGGATGGTCATCTTCACCAATTTTGACAATGGTCTTAGAAAGTTTATCCAATTTACGCTGGTATCGTTCAACAGTCCATTTTTTTGCTCCATTTGGTGTATAATCTTTGTCCAGAATCTTAGTATTACGTTCTGGATCAAATAGATTTTCTAAATTGTAGAACGCAACCGTATAGCGTTGTTTTTTTGACTTTTTTTTAAAGAATGAAAATCGCATGTATATTTTTAATGGTAACTATATTAAGATAAGTCCTTTAAAATTTCTGGATTAATAATTTGAACGTTCCAGAAAAGCCTTAGTGCATGTAAACTCGATTATCGAGTCAATAAAAATACAAAATAGCTTATCGGTAATTGCTTAATTTTGCACTTTACGGTATTATGATAGAAAAGAAGAGTATTGATTATGAAAAAGCGGTTCTTATTGGTGTTATCAATAAAGAACAAAGTGAGGAAAAAGTAAACGAATATCTAGATGAGCTAGAGTTTCTTACTTATACGGCCGGTGGTGAAGTTACCAAACGCTTTATACAACGAATGGATGTACCCAACCCAAAAACTCTTATAGGAAGCGGTAAGATGGATGAAGTGGAACGTTATGTAGAAGAACACAAAATAGGTTCCGTTATTTTTGATGATGAACTTACCCCAGGTCAACAACGTAATATAGAAAAACAATTACGATGTAAAATAATTGACCGTACCAGTTTAATATTGGACATCTTTGCTCAACGTGCACAAACAAGTTACGCTAGAACCCAGGTAGAGCTAGCACAATATGAATATTTGCTGCCAAGACTTACCGGACTATGGACTCACCTTGAAAGACAAAAAGGTGGTATAGGTATGCGCGGACCCGGGGAAACGGAAATTGAAACGGATAGACGTATTGTACGGGATCGTATTACACTACTTAAAAACAAGCTGAAAAAAATTGACCGACAAATGGAGACCCAAAGGGGCAACCGTGGTGCTTTGGTCCGTGTTGCCTTAGTTGGCTATACCAATGTTGGCAAATCTACCTTAATGAACGTCATTAGTAAAAGTGATGTATTTGCAGAGAACAAACTTTTTGCCACCTTGGATACTACGGTAAGAAAGGTAGTTATAGGGAACTTACCGTTCTTATTAAGTGATACGGTAGGATTTATAAGAAAACTGCCTACACAACTAGTGGAAAGCTTTAAAAGTACTTTAGATGAAGTAAGGGAGGCAGATCTATTATTACATGTAGTGGATATCTCCCACCCGCAATTTGAGGAGCATATAGAATCTGTAAACCAAATTTTGTCCGAAATTAAAAGTTCAGATAAGAAAAGCATCATGATCTTCAACAAGATCGATCAATATGAACACGAAACTATTGATGATGATGATCTGGTCACCGAACGTACCGGAAAGCATTTTACCATTAATGACTGGAAACAAACATGGATGGAAAAAGTAGGCGACCGTGCCATTTTTATTTCTGCATTGAATAAAGAGAACCTAGATGAGTTTAGAAAACGTGTTTATGATGAAGTCAGAGATATTCACGTAACCCGTTTTCCTTATAATAATTTTCTTTATCCAGAACATTTAGATCAGTATTAGAACCCAATTATAAGTGAAAAGATGTAGTTCATCGATGAAATTAAACCGATGATAAATCTCACCACATTATGCGATCAGTTCACAACATAAATTGTTTGCAACAAGACCTTATGCATTAATTTTACAGTGTACTTAAGATAAGTCTTGACCCCAAATCGATATTTAACTTATGAAAACTAAAAAGTAAAACCCCAAATTTTACGATAATACTTAACCGAAAAAAGCCCTCTAACTAGAGGGCTTTTTTAATATATACTAATATTTAAAATACTATCTAAGACTACAAAGAGTAGTTAAGACCAACTAAGAAATAGGTTTGTAATTTATTATCAACTGTATCAAACGTTTCAGTAGGAGTTTCAGTCAATGCAAAATTTAAAGCTTCTTGCTTGTTATCACGTAGACCAAATTCAAAACCTAAACCAATACCGTTCCATAAGGTGTAACCAAATGAATTGATCCAAGTTAAGTTAGAAAGATCACCGCTCTTATAGCTTTGGAACATAGAAAGGTTAGACTTAAAGTTAACCGCACCTATTTGTTTTGTATAATCAGCAACTATTTTAGCACCTAAAGAAGACTCAAAAACTGCATCGTTATCACTAAATACAAAGTTGTAGTTTAATGGGTGTATTACAACTACTAAATCTGCAATAGGAGTCCAAGTTGCACCAACACCTAAGTCAAGGTATCCTGGATCGTTAAAGTTGTTCAATATTGTGGTTCTGTACTCGCCTAAACCAGAAATAGCCCATTTTTCACTAAGCTTTCTTCCGTAAAGAGAAGTAATATTGAATACATCTGTACCTTGTTTAAAGCTATCATCATCTGTAGGATCGTTCTTATCGTCAAACTTTACCCATCCTAAATTAATGTTACCAGAGTTTCTCCAGAAGAACTTCTCCTCGTTCAAATTAGCAAAAGCGTTTACGGTTACACCAATGTTACCAGAAGATAAATCTGGAGTACCTTGACCGTACCAGTTGTTAAAGCTACTTAAGTTGGCACCGATAGTACCGAATGCACCTTTTTTCCATCCTGGCAATGCATCTATAGCACCTTGAATAGCGTCAGCTCTTCCTTGAATAGCCGCGATAGAATCTTTTGCTGCACTTAATTGACCTTTTAGTTCCTCTTCTGTCTGAGAAAAACCAACAGTTGCAACAAATGCAAGGGCTAGAGTTAATACAATTTTCTTCATAATAATTAATGTTTATAATTTATAGTGGCGCAAAGGTAATAATACTTCGCAACATCTTTAAGTACGATTATGTTATTTTCTTTTATATAAAGGAACGGAAGAGCAAGCCTCACCATACATAATAGACTTTGCGACAGGTTTTAAACGCTCTGCTAGAAACAGATAAGCGTTAGCAGGTACAGGTTTATTACTGCATCCTTTTATAATAATCAACTTATCTTGATATTCAGAAACATCGATATTTTCAATTACAGATTGATAAATACTGGTTTCTAAATCTACTAAACTACCTTGAATTGCTTTTTTAGCAATACCACTAAGTTTAACACTTAAGAGTAAATATGCCCAACCCGGTACAATAGCATCTGTAGAACATTGCATGGCAACATAAGCGCCTTCATATTGAGACCAATCATGTGCGTCTACAAAAGCCCTAAATTCCTTTTCCTTTAATATAAAACCCTCAAAAAGCCAGTCTTTAATATCCAGCACTACTCTATTACCCTGAGGGTAGTAATCTTCGAGGTTAAAAGTAATGAGTTTGCTCTGGGCAACTTTATTTACGATTTCATCTTGCATATCGGCGTATTTTGAATCGGAATGATTTCTTATTATTAAAGAAGTCCTAATTCCAACTTCGCTTCTTCGCTCATTAAGTCTTGTGTCCAAGGTGGATCAAAAGTAATTTCTACCTCAGCATCTTTAATGGCATCTAGCGACTTCACTTTTTCCTCGACTTCTGCTGGTAAACTTTCGGCAACCGGACAGTTAGGTGAGGTTAGCGTCATTAATATTTTAACCTCATTATCTTCATTGACCAAAACATCATAGATTAATCCTAATTCATATATGTCTACAGGAATTTCTGGATCATATATCGTTTTTAGGATCTTAACGATTTTCTCCCCTAACTCTGCGCTATCTTCAGCTATATTTTCATCACTCATAATCTTCTAATCTTCAATTTGTGTTTGATACGCCACTGCGTATAACTTTAATTGTTTGATCATACTTACCAAACCGTTTGCCCTTGTAGGCGATAAATGCTCTTTTAACCCGATCTCATCAATAAATTGTGTATCGGCATCCAAAATATCTTGTGGTTTCTGATTACTAAATGCACGAATTAGAATGGCAATAATTCCCTTAGTGATTATAGCATCGCTATCTGCCGTAAAAACCAGTTTATTATCTTCTAAATCTGCATGCACCCAAACCTTACTTTGGCAACCCTTAATAATATTATCGTCAGTCTTAAATTCTTCTTTTATTAATGGAAGCGACTTCCCTAACTCTATCATATATTCATAGCGCTGCATCCAATCATCGAGCATGGAAAATTCGTCTATTATCTCTTCTTGTATCTCTTTAATTTCCATTACCATATTTTATGCAAAATTACAACAAGTAAGCATGTTAATCAACAGTTTTAGTAATGGTCAACATATTGTTTATCAAAGATGTTAATTGTGAAGGAGGATTACCCTCATCAAAAGGTTTCGAGATATAAAAACTATCGGGTGTTATTATAGTTAAAGTGGCAATTCTTGCCCTGTCGGTATGACTATTATTACTAGGCGCAATTAGGTTCTCTAAATTCAGTACATCTATAGTTTTTGATGAGTTTATTAAAGAGCTCCATTGCTCATTATTGATGCTTTTAGATTTTTGAAAATCAGATATTCCTATTGATATTACATCTATATCGTTTTCATTTATCAAACATGTATAATTAGAGCCTCTTGTACTAGCTTCATATTTAAATTCAGTAATAATTGTTTTATTGGGCATTGACTTTTGACCACACGTATTCATTGTAATAATGCCTAGGAGCAAAAAGACTATTTTCATTAGTATATATTTAAATGTAATAATACAAAAAGGACACCCATTGGATGTCCTTTTATTATAAGCTTAAGAATAATTTTAGTTTACAAAACCTTCTTTTGGTCCGCCAGCGACAAATAATGCACGCATACGATCATTTTGACCAGTTGTAAACATATACATACAATCATCTTGTACATAATCCATATAATTCATGGTCATATCTGCCGATCTACAATTTACAGTTGGGTAACTTGGGCAGTTGTAGTTAGGAGCATCTGAAGACGGAGTGTCAGCAACGAAATCATCTCTATTACATCTACCATCACCCCAAATATGACGAAGGTTTAACCAGTGACCTACCTCATGAGTACCTGTACGCCCTTTTCCATAAATTCCACCAGCATTGGTTTCACCAAAGAAATTGGTTCCTATTACTACACCATCGGTAGCATCTGAACCACCTGGAAATTGTGCATAACCAAGAATTCCGCCGCCAATCTCACAAACCCATAGATTTAAGTTACTAGAAGCGTCCGTTGGTGCTATACCACCTTGCGAAGGTATTTTCATAGCATCATTAGTTCCCCAAGATGCTTTGGTATTAACTACCCTATTAACACCTGCCAAAACAAAAGCTACATCAACATCGGCAACCAGACTTGAAAATTCTGATGGTACACCTGCGGTATTACTATTATTGTTCTGGAAATCCTCATTCAGTATTCTAATTTGAGAATTGATCTGGTTTTGGGTAACCTGTCCTGAAAATTGTTCTATGATATTTACAACTACAGGAATTGTAATAGCTCCTTCAAAAATTGTTGGTGTAGTACCACCGCCATCATTACCTCCACCGGGTTTACCTTTTCCTTGATTTTTTAATGCAATGGCCTTTCTTGTATTGTACTCTATATCGTACATCTTTTTAGCCAAACCATTATTCTTGGATAATCTATATTCCAAGTTTTTCATGGAAACACATTTTTCAAAACTGCTTGTAGATTTTCCAGATAAATCATCTTCATCAACATACAACGAGAAATCGCTCATGTCAACTTGTACTTCTTGCGCCTCTATTTCTGAATTGAACTCAGTGGTGGACTCATTTTCGCAGGATAAAAGAAATGCTCCCATTACCGCTACGCTTAAAATTACTTTTTTCATAAATAGATAAATATTATATAATTAGTGTTTCACCAATATATAAAATATTAACATTATGTTAAAGGAATGTTATGAAAATTATAAGTTTTAATTCATTTTCTACAATTAGAGTAACATGCTTTTGGCTTTCAAAACACCTGCAACAAGCACATCTACTTCTTCTTTGGTATTATAGAAAGCAAAACTAGCCCGCACTGTACCCGGTATATTAAAGAAATCCATAATAGGTTGTGCACAATGGTGTCCTGTACGCACCGCAATACCCAACTTATCTAATATACTACCCATATCATACGGGTGAATGCCTTCTATATTAAATGAAATTACAGAGGTCTTGTTTTTTGCCGTACCGTAGATTTTGAGTCCGTCTATCTTCAATAACTCTTCCGTTGCGTATTCTAGCAATTCATGTTCATATTCAGCGATTTCATCAAAGCCAATTGCATTCATATAATCCAATGCAGCACCAAAGGCAATACCACCACAAATATTAGGTGTACCCGCTTCAAATTTATGAGGCAAATCTGCGTATGTAGTTTTCTCAAAAGTAACTTCGGCAATCATTTCACCACCACCTTGGTATGGAGGTAATTTATTGAGCCACTCTTCTTTGCCATATAACATACCTTCACCTGTAGGACCGCAGATTTTATGTGCTGAACAAGTATAAAAATCAACATCTAAAGCTTGAACATCTGCCACTAAATGTGGAGCCGCCTGTGCACCATCAATTAATACCGCTGCACCAACCTTGTGAGCTTTTTCTATGATCTCCTCTATAGGATTAATAGTACCTAAGGCATTTGAAATATGGTTACAGAAAACCAGTTTTGTATTATCGGATAATAAATCTTCATAGACATCCATCAGTAATTCCCCTTCTTGATTCATAGGAATAACTTTTAAGACAGCCCCTGTACGTTCACATAACATTTGCCATGGCACAATATTAGAATGATGCTCCATTGCTGAAACTATAACCTCATCTCCTTTCTTTATGAGTGAGGAAAATCCGTTGGCAACAAGATTTATACTATGCGTTGTTCCGGACGTGAATATGATTTCATAAGATTTGGCGGCATTAAAATGCTTTTGAATTTTTAATCTAGCCTGCTCATACTTATCTGTAGCCTCTTGAGAAAGCGTATGTACCCCACGATGTATATTGGCATTGTAGTTCTGATAATAATCTACAATAGCATCAATAACCTGTTGTGGCGTTTGTGATGTAGCGGCATTGTCCAAATAAACTAATGGCTTACCATTTACCTGACGCTTAAGTATTGGAAAATCTTCTCTTATTTTTTTAATATCTAACATAGTCAATCTTCTTATATACAAAGATACCCGATAATGAAAACATATCGGGTATGAAGGGTATTGTAAATAGTATTAAAATCCTTTTAAGGCTACAAGTTCGTAAGAGAGAATTAGACCACAAGCCTTATTTAAAGGGTATTAATTTAAAAAACAGAATATGATGCCGATAATTGAAATACAGAATGATAAGCTTTACGATCGATAATACCAAAATCAGAATCTCCAAATAAATTTTTCAACCCTCTATAATATTGTAGACCGATATTTAAATCGTCATTTATAGTATAGCCAACACCAAGAACAGCCCCATAATCTAATTTAAAATCTCCCGAAGACCTGTAGACTTCAGAAAAAGATTCAGGCAAATCATCTCCTTTAGCTTTACTTACTGTATTTAGAAGAAAACTTACTTGTGGACCTGCATTTATATAAAAACGTTCTGCAACATACCATTTAAACATTAAAGGAACAACGAGATAATTTCTTTTTTGCACGAGCTTAAAAGAATCTGCGCTTAACGGTTCTAAGTCAAAACTTCTATAATTTAAATCATATTCATCTACTTTCCCTATTGAAGAATACAACAGCTCTGGCTGAAACGAAAATTTAGAACTCAATGGTATCTCTACAAAAAGACCTGCATGAAATGAGGTTTTATAGTTGCTATTTTCATCATAAAAAGAATCTTTATCATCTATGTTAGAAATATTTAATCCTGCTTTTACTCCAAATCTAGATTCTTGAGCCCAAATAGAGGCATTAAAAATGAGAAAAGTAAGCACTAAAAAGTAGTGTTTTTTCATAAGTAATTTGGTTGTTGGTTATTTTTTAGGAAGTTAATTTATAGGTAAAATACATCATAAAAAAGCGACACTGTTGAAGTGTCGCTTTTTTAAGTTTTATGGTAATTTTTATTGAAAAAACCTTATTCGCATAAGTAAACCGTTACTAATTAATGCTTCTGTAAAGCTTATGCTGATCATTATTATTGATTACCAAAAGAAATTGTTGCTCAGCTTGCAATATTGATATTACCTTTCTTGTATCTCCATTTAAATAAAGACCAGTCTCCTTATTCGGAATTTCTTTAAACCGCCCTTTATTTTGACCCTTAAAATAAATAGAAATACCGGCATCATACCTAGTTGTTTCTGGTTCTGACATGTGGTTGTTTCCTGCGAGAATTAAATCTTTAAATCCGTCTTTATCAAAATCTTCATATATAATGGCATTAACGGGCGACCTTTGTGCAGCATATTTAAAAGGTTCAAAACTAAAGTCTCCTTCACCATTGTTTATAAATATACCAGAGCGAAACTCAACCACTTCATAATGAAGCGATTCTTTTAAATCTTCTCCTATAATTCCTTCTAAATCACGACTGGCAAAATCTTGATAAGAAGTAATACGTTTCTCCAAATACGGTAATTGTTCTGTCATACAAGACTTTCCCCTAATAGGTACTTCTTTGCCTTTATATGTTTTTGCCAACAAAATATCTTCACTACCGTTGCCATCAAAGTCTTTAGTGTAAATTTTAAAAGGATCTTCTTTAGAGGCATGAAATTTAGAATTGAGACCCAAGTTACCTGCTATAATATCCATATCTCCGTCTTGATCTACATCTTCAACCAAGATAGCGCTCCACCAACCAGAATGCTTTGCCAATTCTTTGTAGGTATCCTTTTGTATTAATCGTTCCCTATTATTTACAAAGACCTCAACACCCATCCACTCGCCTGTAACGGTTAAATCTAATACTTCATCATTATTTATATCTGCCCAAGTTGCTGCGGTTACCATACCTATTTTTTCTAATTGCGGAGCAACATTAGCCGTTACATTTTTTAAAATTCCGTTTTCATTTTTTAAGATATAACTTGTTGGCGCTGTTGGGTATTTACCGGGTACTACCCTACCGCCTACAAAAAGGTCCAAATCGCCATCTTTATCATAATCACCTGAAATTACCACCGAACCAGAAGATGTTATTTTTGGCAGTCTATGAACCTCTCTTTTAAAATTTCCCTGTCCGTCGTTTATATATAACCGGTCTTGTAAATCATTAATATCGCTGTATGCTTCATAACTACCGCTAACAACATATAAATCTTGATCACCATCTTGATCTATATCTATAAAAAGCGCACCTTGATCTTCATAGTTTTTATCGGTCTTAAAATCTTTAATTCCTGTTTCTTTAAAACCACCTGTGGGCTCAGCTATATAAAGCTGCCCCGCTTGATTTTTTGCCCCACCGATATACACATCGATTAGTCCGTCTTTATTTACATCTGCTTTCGTTACCGATGGTCCCGTCTGCGATAGTTTATTAGGCAAAAGAACTTGCAGGTCAAAGTCATTAAAATAAGCATCTTCATGCTTTGCCAACGAAGTTACCTCTACAAACAACGGTTTCTTTTCATCTTCAGGTTCATGCTCTAAAATTGCGTCATTAAAATGTATGGTCAACAATTTATTAGAGGTTACATCTTCAATTTTCTGAATTTTACCATCTGGCCAAAAAATTTCCAAATAATCTATTGTTGAATTTTTATCAAACCCAAAGTGAAGATTATTTGCTACAGACGAAAGGTACCCTCTGGCATTTATAAGTTGCCTTACTAAACTAGTACCGTCATTTAATACCAACTTTACTTTTGCACCTACCCCAAACGGATTTGTTTCTGGTCCTTTAAAATTTACCTTTAAGAAGTTTCCTTTATTTTGCTCTATAGCATTGTTCTTAAGTATGGTAGCTGGTTCGTTTATATTATTGACAATAATGTCCAAATCTCCATCATTATCTAAATCTGCATAGGTAGATCCATTTGAAAAAGAGGCCTCGGTATTAGACCATTTTTCAGTCGTATTCTTAAAAGTCAGATCGCCATTGTTCTTAAAAAAATAATTATTCAACTTTTGCTGCGGTAACATTTTAGAATATTTCAGCTTATCTTCTTTAGTAGGCTCATCAGCGGTTTGCATTAATTTAGTACTGATTTCGGCACTTTTGTCCCTATCAATTACATCTCTAAATACACCGTTGGTTATATATGCATCATTAAATCCGTCCAAATCAAAGTCTGCCAATAGTAATGACCAGCTCCAATCGGTATTCGCTATACCTGCTAAATTCGCTATTTCACTGAACGTACCGTTGCCATTGTTCAATTGCAACATGTTATGCATGTACTGATAATGGTAGCCATTATTCACCATATTCTCGAACTTGGCCAAAGGTGTCATGGCCATGGTCGTTTTAGAACGAACGTAATCTTCAGGATTCATATCCAAGGTCATAAGATCTGAAAAGCCATCATTGTTAATATCGGCGACATCACTTCCCATACTATTGAAAGACATATGCTTGAACATATTTTTACCTGATTCTGTAAAGGTTTTATCGCCATTATTTAAATAAACCAGATCCGGACCATTAAAATCATTACTGATATAAATATCTAAAAACCTATCACCATTTAGGTCGGCTACTTGCGGATTTAAACCGTAACCCAAATCATAGACCAAACCAGCTTCTTCTGAAACATCTTTGAACTTACCGTTACCGTCATTTTCGTAAAAACGATCACTTCCCTTTAATTTTAATGTAGATGGATTATTGTAGAACATATCTAAACTTAAGACGCTTGATCTTGTAGATCCACCCATTGGTGCGTTAGAAACGTATGCATCTAGATCATTATCATTGTCATAATCAAAGAAGGTGGTCTGTATACTTCTATTGGCATCTGCCAGACCCATTTCTTTTCCTTTTTCTGTAAAAGTGAGATTACCATTGTTGATATAGAGCAAGTTTTCAAATTTACCACCCTCTTCTTGCCAACCTCCGCGAGAAATATAAATATCTAAAAAACCGTCATTGTTTACATCTACGAACGTTACGCCGGTATTAAAGCCTGGTCTATGCAAAATACCCACTTCTTCGCTGACCTCGACAAAAGTAAAGTTGCCCTTGTTCAAATATAATTTGTCTGGAGAAAGATTTGAAGTAAAATATAAATCTACCAGTCCGTCGTTATTAATGTCGCCAGCTGCCACACCACCACCCATGTAAAGGTAGATATAAGAGAAGTAATTTGAGTCTGTAGTTTCTTCTAAGTGGTTAACAAAATCTATTCCTGAAGAATCTGGTGAAATCGTTTCAAAAAGCAATGGTGCAGAATCGCCTAAATCATTTTCGTCAGATGATATTCTTTTACAGGCAATTGTGCTGCAAAAACACAACAAATAGAACAAGAAATATTTAAAACTACTTTTTTGACTTAACAACATAAAGATTTAATGACTTGGTAAAAAAAAGCTGCCAACGTTATTGTTGACAGCTTATAAAAAAACTAACTCAACTCAATAACTTAGTACCCAGGGTTCTGCTCGATATTAGGGTTTGTATTAATCTCTATTTGAGGAATAGGAGCTAATTTAAACTTCTCCTCAAAAGGTTTTCTTAATGGTATTTCATTTGTAACCGCTGCTAGTGTTGACGCCAATTCAGCATCAGAAATAACTCCTGCATCGTTCCAACGAATTAAATCTGGAAACCTACAGCCTTCATAAGAAAGTTCTAATCTTCTTTCTTTTATTATAGCATCCATTAAATCACCATCTGCAGCAGTGGTATTAACCAATTCTACTCTAGTTCGAACTCTATTAATATAAGTTCTTGCCTTGCCCAAATCGCCACCACCTAAAACATGTGCCTCAGCAGCCATTAGCAATACATCCCCAAATCTCAATAAACGCCAGTTTGTACCATTGTTCAGTGTAATTACAGGACCTTTTGCCTCATCTAAATACTGCGCCAATTTTGATCTGATCAAACCATGGTAACCATAAATTTCGTTAGAGGGTACTTTGAAAGTAACGCCACCTGCCAAAAATTCTTCTTCGGTAATCATAGTACCTTGTCTTCTTACATCATCTCCTTCCGCAAGATAGGCATCATATAAACCTGGCAAAGGATAACCACAACCAAAACCTGGTTCTTGGTTAATACCTGCCATAGTATCGAAACTTTCAATTCTAGGGGCAAATTGCAACATTAATACATTATCAGAATTAAATTTAGCCTCTCCCCAATTATAACCACCTAAAGTAATCGCTTTATCTTCTGTATATGATAGTTCAAATAACGATTCAATACCGAATTCTTGGTCTTTTCTCCAAATTCTATCATACTCGGGAGCAAGGTCAAATTCACCAGAAATAATTGCAAGGTCTAATTGTTCTGCCGCCAAAGCATATTTTTGTTGGTATAGATAAGCCTTACCTAAAAGGGCTTGTGCCGCACCTCTATTTGCTCTATACTTATTTGCTTGACTGTATTCACTTTTTAAAGGAAGTACACTGATAGCGTCTATAAGATCTTGCTCAATTTGTGCCCAAATAGCACCTTGCTCTGCAGGTAACTGTTGATACTCATCAGGGTTTAATTCAGAGGTCACCAACGGAATATTCTCGCCGAACAATGTTACAAGGTCAAAATAATTATATGCCCTTAAAAATTTTGCCTCACCGGCTATTTTTTCGCGCTCAGGACTGTCGGTAGGCATATTATCCAATAACACGTTTACACGACCAATACCTTGAAATAAATTATTGAACATTTTACTCGAGTGTGCATTATTGGCATCGAAATCATATTCTGTCAACCTTTCATAACTTAGCTTGTCTGCTCTTCTGATACCACCTGCGGTAACTTCATCACCCATCATCAACCTGTAAGTCCAAGGTGTTTCCCATAAATTAGAATAAGTAACGCCTAAGGTCATATAACCGGCCAGTACCCCTTGCAGAGCACCTTGATCCGTTTGAAAAAATGTGTCTGGTGATTCACCTCCTTTAAGCTCATTAGTGTAAAAATCATCTGAACAAGATATTACTACACTTACAGCTAATAAAAGGCCAAATGCATATTTTATATAATTTGAATTTTTCATAGTTCTAAATTTTTATTTGTTAAAATGATAATGACATACCAAAAATGAAACTTCTTGGTGTTGGGTAAAAACCTTTGTCCACACCAATACTATTATTGGCAGAAGCTCCAATTTCCGGATCTAAACCAGAGTAATTAGTAAATGTAAAATAGTTTTCAAGCGATATATAGGTTCTAAATTTTGAAATAGGAAGTTTATCTGTAATAGACTCTGGTAAAGTATATCCTAATTGTATTTGCTTTATTTTAGTATAAGAACCATCTTCGACCAATAAATCACTTCTATATGCATTGCCGGTATGTGCTACTGTTGGCCAAGTAGCATCGGTTCTACCAGGTGTCCATCGACCATTATAATAATTTATAGGTAAATTGATGTTACCGTTATCGGTTCTTATAATACCGTTTAGGATTTCATTACCAGATACACCTTGTAAAAATACGTTTAGATCAAAGTCTTTGTAACCAAGGTTAATATTTGCTCCGTAAATAAGATCCGGGTGAGGATCACCAATATACGTTTCGTCACCAGCTGTAATGCCCTCTTCACCGTCGGTATCTACAAATATTGGTTCGCCTGTAGTAGCATCTATTCCATCTGTCTTGTAACCTCTAAAATACCATATTGGAAAACCTTCTTCTAGCCATGTCGATGTCCAGTTATTATTAGAAACCGTACCTGCCAATCTATCTACAGATGAATTTAAGCCAACTACTTCGTTCTTTAGGGTACTAAAGTTAAAATTAAGACCATATCTAAAGTCTTCACCAACCGTATCGTTATATCCTAAAGAAAATTCAAAACCTTTATTCTCAACATCACCTGCATTTATAAACGAGGCTTTATTACCTGCCTCTAAAGGAGGAGTGTTCACTGTTAAAAGATCCCTTGTCGTTTTTTTGTAATAATCCATTACAATAGACAGCTTACTGTTGAAAAATTTAGCTTCAATTCCTAAATCTAGTTGCTCACTTGTTTCCCAAGTTAAATCTAAGTTCGTTAGTTGTCTAGGTTCAATAACGGTTATAAGATTACCTTCACCATCTGTATAATTTAAATCTTTACTAGATAAAAATCCTAAATAATCAAAATTACCTAGATTGGATAAACTACCGTTTTCACCCCAACTACCTCTAAACTTTAAAAAGTTGATAACATTGGAATCTTGCGGAAAGAAATCTTCATTAGAAACTACCCAACCTGCAGAAAAAGATGGAAAAGTACCCCAACGATTTTCTGATGGCAAGAAAAAATTACTAGCAGCATCTCTTCTTAAGGTTCCTTGTAAAAGATATCTTTCTTTATAATTATACTGTACCCTACCAAAGTAAGAGCCTTGACTAGATTTACCTTCTGTACCAAAAACTTTAGATCCGTTCTGGTTAGCTATAAAATCGAACTCACCATACCTAATATCATTTACCGTAGTTGGCCCTGCCGATAGATCTGTAGACCTAAAAGTATTTTCTTGTGCAGATACACCTGCAACAACATTTACATTATGATCGCCAAAATCTTTAGAATAAGTTACAAAATTCTCCCACTGCCAAAAGAATGAAAACCTATTCTCTTCATACACTTCAGATTGATCACCTCTATGGTTAGGGCTGTATTGAAATTGTCTTGTAAATCTATGAAAGTTAGAAGTATTGGAGTTAAACCCTAATCTAGAAGTAAATTTTAAAGCTCCTGAAAATTTAATGTCGCCAAAGATACTTCCTAAAATTCTATTTGTTTTTGTTTCACCTTCCGTAGAAGCAATACGGGCCAATGGGTTCATACTCGTAACTACTGGGCTAATACCAAATATATTACCATCTCTGTTACGTAATACAATATCGAACCTATCACTTATCAAACCTAAACTTGCATCTGATATGCTTGCAACATTTGGGTAAACCGCAGGCGTTAAAGGATCCATTCTTAACGCAGAGGAAAGTACCCCGTTAGTTTGATCGTTCTCTCTTATAGCAGACCGTTCAGAATGAATATAAGATATATTGTTACCTATTGTCAACCAATCGTTGACCTTGTGCTCACCATTTATTCTTAACGAATACCTTTTAAAACTATCTTTATCGGTAACGATAACTCCATCTTGATCAAGAACAGAAGCTGATACCAAAGTTTTAGATTTCTCACTTCCAGAGCTATACGATATATTATGTCTATTAGCATACCCCGTCTCAAAAACCTCATCTAACCAATTGGTGTCGAACTGAGAATTATCGGTCAAGTCATAATATTCTTTATATTGACTTGCGTTCATATACTCTGAGTTATTAAGTATAGAATTGACGATATATTGGGTGTTTATGGCAAACTCACTTCTTCCCAATTTACCAGATTTAGTAGTAATGATCACAACACCGTTACCACCTTCGGCTCCATAGATGGCAGATGATGCAGCATCTTTAAGAACTTCCATGTTTTCGATGTCGTTAGGGTCAATACTACTAATGTCCCTAGTTCTTAAACCATCTACAATATATAGTGGGTCAGCATTTCCGTTAGAAGAGACACCTCTAATACGTACTGCCGGCGATGCACCTGGCGCACCTGAATTGGGTACTATATAAACCCCAGGGGTTCTACCTTGCAAAGCTTGCTCTGCTCTTGTAAACGAGTTATTGCTTAGGGCTTTTTCATCTACACTGGAAATGGCACCGGTAAGTAGGCTTTTTTTCTGGGCGCCGTAACCTATTACCACTACCTGATCAAGCTCTTGTAAATCTTCCTTAAGTTGAACATTAATAGTGTTGCTACTTGCAACGGTTACCGATTTTGCCATGAAACCTATGTAACTGAACACAAGCACATCTCCCTCTGATACACTTATGGTATAGTTACCGTCAAAATCTGTTTGGGTACCTGTCGTACTACCGTCTACAACAACATTAGCACCAGCTAATGGCAGACCGTCTAGATCTGTCACCGTACCTGATACCTCATTTTCTTGAACGGCATTATCCACTTGGGGAATAATACGTTTAGTTAAAACAATCTGGTTCAGGTTTATTTTAAAATTTAAGCTTGCACTTTCTGAAATCACTTCAAGTACCGGAAATATGGTTTCTCCACTTATGTAAATTGAAATTCTTTGTCTATCATTAATCTCCTTTACATTGTAGAAAAAATTATAGCCTGTTTGAGATTTAATATCCTTTAACACCTTTCTGAGCGGAGTATTCTCGTATTCGATGTTAATTTTCTTTTGAGACATAACGGTATTTGCAGATAACTGAAATAGCATTATTGAAGCAAAAAAGAAGCATAATTTCATTTTCAATCGTAATGATGCACCACGCTCTCTTTCAAGAACCCGCTGGTTAATACATTTTTTCATAATTTTGAATGTCTTTAATAATTAGTTAATGTTCAGTAGTTAGTAGTTAATTGATTTATTATTGATATGTATAAAAGAGAGAGAGGTGCCCTAATACCTCTTTCTCTATTTTTTTGAAATCGTAATTATATTTTGTTCTATTTCATATTTAAAAGGAGTACTCATAGATATGGTCTTAAGTATCAACTCGATTTCTTCATCATCGAATTCTCCCCTAAAAGTTTCATTATTTAGTTCATTGACAGTGTTTATGATCTTTACATTGTTTCTGCGCTCTAGCTTGGCAAGTATTTCAGAAAACTTTAAATCATTGATGACAAGCTTATCTCGCATCCAATCCGTGTACAGATCAGTATCGACCTTATTATTCTCAATACGACTACTGTTTTTATTAAAAGTGGCTTGATGACTTGGTGTTATTTTCACCTCTTTTTCTGGAGCATTGGTTTCATATAAGCTTATAGAACCTTCGACCAATGTTGCCGCTACAGTTTCATCTTCGTTGTAAGATGAAACATTGAACATCGTTCCATAGACCTTTACGTCTACACCGTTAGTGTTTACAATAAATGGATTTTCCTTATTGGTAGTCACATCAAAAAAAGCTTCACCTTCTAAATACACCGTTCTATTTGTATGAGTACCAACAAATTTCTGCGGGAATTTTAATCTAGAACCAGAATTTAGCCATACCTGAGTACCGTCTGACAAGGTTAGCTTGAACGTTTCACCGTAAGGGATATATATTTCATTAAAAACCAATGCTTCGTTTCCGTCAACTTCATTATCAAAAGACATGGAATTATCGGCTTTACTAGCAATAACATTACCATTTTTATCTAAGACAACTTCACCACCATCTGCAGAAAGAACTTTAGAAGTACCGTCAGACAATTTTAGAACAATTGAATCTTCATCATAGTTTAGCTCTTTTTCTACGGTTGTACTCACTTGAACCTCTTTCTGAGGTTCAACTAAAAATTCCTTTTTTAAGAATAGCCCAGTACCTAATAACAAAAGAAAAATTGCAGCGTACTTCATCGGCTTCATAAAAACACTTCTTCTCTTATCTTTTAAACCGGTTTTTCGTATAAAATCTTGATAAGATGACAGCGCGTCGAAATCTAGATCTGTGTGTTTGTTAAAATTGCGCACTTGGTTTTTAAAAAAATTCATGTTCTCTTCATTGGCAAAAACCCAAGAGCCCAAAATTCTTTTTTCCTCCTCAGAAATTGATTGCGATAAATATTTATCTATTAAATGTTTATAGTGCTGCATTAACAATCTTTTAACTTTAAGATGCAATTTTCATAAAAAACCCCTATGTTTTTTGATTTTTTTTTATTTTGCACCATGCTTTTATCCAAAAAAAGAGAAAATGAACTTATAATTGAGCTTAAAAAAGGCTCTGCAAAAGCATATGAGCAAATATTCTCAGAGTACTATAATTGGCTCTGTAACTATGTATTTCAGCTATGCGATGATCGTTCTTTGGCTGAAGATATTGTTCAAGAAGTCATCATTAAATTTTGGGAAAAAAGAAAAACGATTATTATTACCACATCCCTAAAAAGCTATTTATTTAAATGTTGTCACAATCAATTTTTAAAACATTTGAAAAGTAAAAAGATAAAATTCGATAGGTTAGATCAAGTAAAATGGGATGTTATTTATGAAAGTAATGTCGACAACAGCATTAAAGAAAAAAAAGAAGAAAAATTATATTCTTTAATCAATCAATTACCCTTAAGATGCAGACAAGTATTTATACAGCACAAACTGCATAAAAGAAAATATAAGGAAATTGCAGAAGACATGGACATTTCTATTAAAACGGTAGAGAACCAAATGTCTAAAGCACTACACTTTTTAAGAAAAAATGCAATTATCGCGACTATATTAGGTACCTTCTATTAACACCTTCTATCACATTCAAACTTATGTAATTAATTTAAGTAACTAACCTTAAAACACGATTGAAAAGCATAAAAAAAAGGATAGCTAACTAAATAACTACCCTTTTTAAATTTCTTAATTAATATAGCTTACAAATCAAACCCGAGGTTCACCCCTAGCTTCTTAGCAATCAATTTATTAATTCTAGTCTTTAGTTCTGGAATACGAACAGAAGACAATACGTTATTTGCAAAGGCATACATTAATAATGCTCTAG
>JAHDDP010000029.1 GCA_020629285.1 Maribacter sp. | reverse complement strand
TAAAGTTATACTGAATAGAACCGTTTAATAAATATCTATCGGTATTGGTTATATTTTGAGTATTGTCTAATGCATTTTGAGGATTTACATTTAAACCACCAGCATTAAAGTTAGAGTTAGAAGGCCAAGTAGGGTTTGCTGCATAAGCACCACCTAAAACATCACCAGCAGCACCTGCTTGTGCACTAATAGGCGCTTGAGAATCATTAATTCTAGCAATCGACATTTGAAGACCAAGAACTAGTTTGTCATCTAAGAAACGTTGGTTGAAGTTAACTCTACCAGTGATTCTTTCTAAATCAGAGTTTTCAACGATACCAAATTGTTTTCCATATCCAAATGTTGCTCTTACATTACCACTACCATAGTTCTTAGAATAAGAAAGGTTTTGGTTTTGAGAAGCAGTTGATCTTAATACCACTTGTTGCCAATCTGTATTAGCACCAAAATTTACTGCACTTGCATTACCGCCAACAGCAGTAACACCAGATAAGAATTCAGATGGGTTTAAAAGGTCAAAAGTGTTTGCTGCTTTAGCAATACTCAAAGAGCTAGAAAAGTCCCAAACTCCTTGACCACTACCTTTTCCACTTTTAGTGGTTATTATAACGACACCATTTGCTCCACGAGAACCATAAATGGCAGTTGCAGATGCATCTTTTAATATACTAATGCTTTCAATATCATTAGGGTTGATAAAGTTTAATGGATTTTTAACAGCACTTTGCCCAAAACCTGTCTCACCCTGAGGAGAAGTATCTCCACCACCTAATGGGACACCATCGACTACGAATAGTGGATTGTTGTTTGCACGAACAGAATTAGAACCTCTAATGTTAATTTGGATTCCTGCTCCAGGTTCACCACTGGTTTCCTGAATATTAACACCAGCAGTCTTACCTTGAATTAATTGTTCAGGAGAAGCAATGTTACCACCATTAAAATCTTCGGCCGTTACCGCAGTTACGGAACCGGTTGCATCTTTAACAGTTGTAGTACCGTAACCAATAATTACAACTTCTTCAAGTGCTTGGGCATCTTCTTGAAGTGTAATGTTAATTGAGGTTCTACCGTTTACCGCTACTTCTTGAGTCTTGTAGCCAATATAACTTACAATAAGTACAGCACCTTCTTCTGCGGTCAAAATATAATTACCGTCAAAATCGGTTTGTGTACCATTTGTTGTTCCCTTTACTAGAACACTAGCTCCGGGTAAAGGTCCGCTTGCATCTGAAACAGTTCCAGATACTTCTTGTGCCTGTATAAATCCAAAGCACAAAAATGCGCCTAGAACCAACAGACTTTTTAGAAATGTAATCTTCATAAATTGTTAATTTAAGTTGAGTTTATTTAATTTCGAATGTTAAAAATATGTAAAAAGCTGTGTCGTTTTAAGTATTGGTAAAGTTAAAAAATTACGAAAACGGTTTCGTGTTAATAACTTTTATTTATTACGGGAATAATGAATGATAAAGGGCTATTTTATCGTATTCTTAATTAACTAATGGCATAATTCAGAATATTTCAATTTTATACAAATATATAAAAAATACTTTTTTCTATATATTTACTTTTTTCCGCAGATTTTCAAACTTTAACTTTTAGAAGAGTTTAAGTTCTTATCTTAATTTTTAAAACTCTTTTTATTGAAGCCAAAAATCACTTTAAAAGATATTGCAAGAGAGCTTGATGTTTCAATTTCTACTGTGTCGAAAGCCTTAAAAAATAGTAAGGAGATTAGTAAAGACACAAAAGACAGAATCAAGGCATTCGCCAAATTTTATAATTACCGACCGAATAATATAGCCCTTAGCCTTAAAAATAGAAGAACTAAGAACATTGGTGTGGTAATACCTGATATAGTGCACCATTTTTTTACAACGGTATTTAGGGGTATAGAAAAGTATGCCAATAGCATGGGGTATAATGTTATTATTTGTATTTCAGACGAATCGTTTGATAAAGAGGTTATCAATATGGAAATGTTGGCGAATGGTAGTATTGATGGTTTTATACTTTCATTAAGTGCCGAAACGCAACAAAAGAACGATTATACCCATCTAAAGGAATTGTTGGATCAAGGTATACCAATTGTACTATTTGATCGTGTTACCGATGAAATTGCATGTGATAAAGTAGTACTTAATGATAAGGGAATATCGAAACAGGCAGTTGAGCATTTTATTGATAAAGGCGCTAAGAAAGTTGCACTGATTACTACGGAAGAGTTTTTTAATGTTAGTGAAAGTAGAAGGGAAGGCTACTTAGAGGGTTTGAAAGATAAAGGTGTTTCGGTTGATGAAAGCTTAATACTGACCTTACCTCATGGTCTAGACCATACAGAGCATATTACAACATTTTTTAGCAATAATAAAGTTGATGCAGTACTATGTGTAAACGAAATTTTTGCGGTTCAGTGTATGAGTATCATTCAGCAACTAGGATATCATATTCCAAATGATATTTCAATAATAGGTTTTACTGATGGTATTTTATCAAAATACTCATCTCCAAAACTAACTACAGTAGCTCAACATGGTGAAATAATGGGTGCAAAGGCCGCCAAGTTTTTAATAGATAGAATGGAATCTTTAGAAATGGAAGAAGCTCCTTTTAAAACAGAAGTTATTAATGCCACATTGGTTAAACGTGGTTCTACAATTAATTAATACAAGTAATAGAATGAAAAAAGTAGGTTTTATATTTGATTTGGATGGTGTCATCGTAGATACGGCAAAGTACCATTATTTAGCTTGGCGTAAACTAGCCAACGAATTGGGCTTTGAATTTACAAAAGAACAAAATGAATTATTTAAGGGGGTTAGTAGAAAACGGTGCTTAGAGATTCTTTTGGATATTGGTAGTGTAGAGGCTACCCAAGAACAATTCGATACCTGGATGGTAGAAAAGAACGTAGATTATCTTGCATATATAGAAAAGATGGATGCTAGTGAAATTTTGCCAGATGTAACCAGGGTTTTAAAATTTTTAAAGAGTAAGAATATTCCAATTGCATTAGGTTCTGCGAGTAAAAATGCAAGACCTATTTTAGAGAAGGTCGATTTATTACCATATTTTGATAGTATTGTTGATGGTAATAACGTCACAAAAGCGAAACCAGATCCAGAGGTATTCTTAATAGCCGCTAATAATTTAGGGGTTGAGGCAAGTTCATGTGTTGTTTTTGAAGATGCCGTTGCAGGTATTCAAGCAGCAAATGCGGCGAGCATGGTAAGTATAGGTATTGGTGATGCGCAAATATTGAGCGAGGCCAATCACAATTTTAACGACTTTACAGAAATGAGCGATGATTTTTTAGGGTCATTGATCAAAAAATAATAAAATCAATAAATTAAGATAGCTGTATTTTAATTTCATTGTTTCAAATTTCAATTCAACATAAATTTCATGAATCAAGATTACATAAAACCAGATAATTGGAGCATTATAGAAGAAAGTTTCGATCAAGAAAACGTAAAATCTTCAGAAAGTATTTTTAGTATTGGTAATGGGGCCATGGGGCAACGGGCAAATTTTGAGGAAACCTATACAGGTGATACTTTTCAAGGCAGTTATATTGCAGGAGTTTATTATCCTGACAAAACGCGAGTGGGTTGGTGGAAAAATGGATATCCAGAGTACTTTGCCAAAGTGTTGAATGCTCCTAATTGGATCGGCATAAAAATCTATTTAAACGATGTTGAATTTGATTTAGCTACTTGTAAAAAAGTATCCAATTTCAGAAGAGAGTTAAATATGAAAGAGGGTGTATACACCCGTAGTTTTCAAGCGGTATCTGCAAATAATGTGGAAATCGATGTAATGGTAAAGCGATTTTTGAGTTTGGATATTGATGAAGTAGGTGCTATTTCATATGAAGTAAAGGTTTTAAATGTTAATGCCAAGGTCGTATTTGAGCCATTTCTAGATAGTGGTATTACTAATGAAGATAGTAACTGGGATGATAAATTCTGGAACACGACTAATGTAAGTTCCACAGGTAATCGTGCTTTTATTGAAGCGCATACCATGAAAACAGAATTTAAGACCTGTACGTTTATGCAGGCTTCTTTGGAGTATAATGGTGCTGAAGTAACAGGTGTTCCATCAGAAAAAACAGACAATTTTGTGTCTTTGAAATTTGAGCAAGACGTAAAAGCCAATACATCTGTTACCTTGACAAAATTTGGTGGTTATGTGGTTTCAAGAAATCATCCAAATGAAGAATTAATACAAGTTGCCAATAATAGCTTAAGCGAAGTTAGTGCTATTGGTTTTGGTGGCTTAATGCAAAAACAGATAGAAGCTTGGGCCGCTATTTGGGATATGAGTGATATTGTAATTGAAGGCGATATAAAGGCGCAACAGGGCATTCGCTTCAATATCTTTCAGTTGAACCAGACATATTTAGGTACAGATTCTAGATTGAATATTGGTCCAAAAGGGTTTACCGGCGAAAAATACGGTGGTAGTACCTATTGGGATACCGAAGCATATTGTATTCCGTTTTATATGGCCACCAAAGATGATAAGGTAGCTAGAAAGTTATTGAAGTATCGTTACAATCATTTAGAAAAAGCTATTGAGAATGCTAAGAAGTTAGGCTTTTCTAATGGCGCTGCATTGTACCCAATGGTAACCATGAATGGCGAAGAATGCCATAATGAGTGGGAGATTACCTTTGAAGAAATTCATAGAAACGGAGCTATCGCCTTTGCAATTCATAATTACTTTAGATATACGGGGGATTATAGCTACATACCAGAAATGGGGCTAGAAGTGTTAATCGCTATTTCTAGATTCTGGCACCAACGCGTAAACTTATCCAAGGATAAGAATAAATATGTGATGTTAGGTGTTACCGGACCTAATGAATATGAGAATAATGTAAATAATAACTGGTATACCAACTATTTAGCAAAATGGTGTATCAATTATACGCTTACACAATTAGATAAGGTTAAAAGTGGCTATCCAGATGATTACCATAGAATAATTGGTAAAACACAACTTACGGATAGAGAATGCGAAAAGTGGAAGAAAGTAGCGAGTAAAATGTACTTTCCGTATTCAAAGAAGCACGGCGTATTCTTACAACAAGATGGTTTCTTAGACAAAGAATTGGTACGGGTTGATGAATTGCCAAAGTCAGATAGACCAATTAATCAAAAATGGAGTTGGGATAGAATTTTAAGATCACCATATATAAAGCAAGCAGATGTGCTGCAGGGCTTTTACTTTTTTGAGGAAGATTTCTCTACTGAAGATTTAGAAAAACATTTCGATTTTTATGAGCCGTTTACTGTTCATGAATCTTCATTGTCTCCTTGCGTGCATAGTATACAGGCTGCCAAGTTGGGGAGAATGGAACAAGCTTATAATTTCTATTTAAGAACATCTAGGTTAGATTTAGATGACTATAATAAAGAGGTAGAAGAAGGCTTACATATTACTTCTATGGCCGGTACTTGGATGAGTATAGTTGAAGGTTTTGGCGGTATGCGCGTTGTCAATGACAAATTATCGTTTATGCCACAAATACCAGATCAATGGGAGGCATATTCTTTTAAGGTTAATTTTAGAAATAGAATAATAAAAGTCGATGTTACTGCAAAAAACACTTCTTTTCACCTAACAGGCACTGAAGAGGTTTCTATAAGAGTTAATGGCGAGAAGGTAATCTTGCACCCTAATAAATTGACTACTGTATAATAAGTCTTTAGTTTAGTACTTTAAAGTTAAAATTAAATTGCCCCATGAATAGTAAAATTGTTATTTACCATGTATTTACCAGATTATTCGGTAATACCAATACTACTAATAAACCTTGGGGCACTATTGAAGAGAATGGCGTAGGCAAATTTGCCGATTTTAATAAAAAGGCGCTTGCAGAAATTAAAGACTTAGGTGTAACCCACATTTGGTATACGGGTATTCCGCACCATGCGATAATTAACGACTATACTGAAATCGGAATTTCAAATGATGATCCAGACGTGGTTAAAGGTAGGGCGGGATCGCCTTATGCGGTTAAAGATTATTACAATGTTAACCCTGATTTGGCAAAAGATCCTTTAAAAAGGTTAAAGGAGTTCAAATCGCTTATTGATCGTACACATAAAGCGGGTATGAAGGTAATCATAGATATTGTACCTAATCATGTAGCTAGAAAGTATGAAGGAAAGACAAACCCTAAAGGTGTTTCTGATTTCGGATTTGGCGATGATACATCCGTAGAATATCAAAAGGATAATAACTTTTATTACATCCCCGGAACGGAATTTAAAACTCCCGAATGGCGAGATGGTTATGTTCCGTTAGGTGGTGATGTTCCAGAATTTTCCTTTTCTAAATTAAAGGAGGTACCTGCTAAATGGACGGGTAATGGTTCACGTAGTCCACAACCGGATATGAATGATTGGTATGAGACCGTTAGAATAAATTACGGAGTAAGGCCAGATGGTAGGTTGGATTTTGATATGCTACCTAATGATTTCGGTGAGAAAGATCACGAAGAGCATTTTAATTATTGGAAAAAGCGAGTAGTACCTAGTTCTTGGCGCAAGTTTAGGGATGTAGCCTTATATTGGTTGGCAATGGGTGTTGATGGTTTTAGATATGATATGGCAGAAATGGTTCCTGTAGAATTCTGGAGCTATATGAATTCATCTATTAAAATGAATAATCCTGATGCTTTTATAATGGCAGAGGTGTATAATCCAGATTTATATAGAACCTACATTCATAAAGGTAAGATGGACTATTTATATGATAAGGTAGATTTTTATGATGGGCTAAAACATATAATGAAAGGATATGGGTGGTCTGATCACCTACCAGTAGTACAAAATGGTTTAAAAGATATTGAGCATAACATGCTTCACTTTTTAGAGAATCATGATGAGCAGCGTATTGCAAGTCCAGAGTTTGTAGGCAATGCTGAAATCGGTAGGCCTGCAATGGTCGTTTCTGCAACGATCAGTACGTCACCAACAATGATATATTTTGGACAAGAAGTAGGTGAGCCAGCTGCAGAACATGCAGGATTTGGGAGTCCGTCAAGAACCTCTATATTTGATTACATAGGTGTTCCCCACCATCAAAGGTGGGTAAACAACAAAAAGTTCGACGGCGGTCAATCTACACCTGAAGAAGCATCATTGAGAGATTTCTATAAAAGACTGTTGAATTTTACCATTGGTAGTCAAGCTTTAATGGGAGCTTACAGAGAGATTCATTTTTACAATAAGGAAATTACCGAAAATTATAATCATAGGGTATTGTCTTATGTACGTTGGTCTGAGAATCAAAAACTGATTATAGTTGCTAACTTTGATGTAAATGACCATTTTTCGTTCGATTTAAAAATACCGGTAGATTTGGTAAATTTATGGAAATTGAAAGAGGGTAGTTATTCATTGAATGATGCTTTATACGGGCATGATAATACGTTGCGAATAGAAAATGGAGAAGGTCATATTTCAATTAACTTAAATCCCTTGGAATCCTTTATTTTTGAGGTAAATCAATAGATCATGCTTAACAAAATATTCTTATCCCTTATTTGTCTCACTTTAGCATCTTGTCATATGAAAAAAGAACCCCTAGTAATCGGTCATAGAGGAGCCATGGGGCACGAAACTGAAAACACTTTGCCATCTATTCAAAAAGCAATGGATTTAGGTGTAGATATGATAGAAATCGATGTTTTTAAAATAAAAAGTGGCGAAATTGTAGTTTTTCATGATGCTAAGCTTGATCGATTAACAAATGCACCTGGTAATATCGAAGATTATTACATATTTGATTTACGCAAGGTTATTGTAGACGGCGGGCATAAAATACCAATGCTTCAAGATGTATTAAAGCTAATTGATAATAAGGTTGCATTGAATATAGAATTGAAAGGTGCGGGTACCGCAGATAGGGTCAATCATATTATGAATTCTTATATAGACAATCGAAATTGGACTGCAGATAATTTTATCATCTCAAGTTTTAATTGGGATGAACTAAAAGAAATGCGTAAGTATAACCCAAACGTTGCTATTGCGGTATTGACAGAAGAAGATCCTGTTGATGCCATACCTGTCGCTAAAGAATTGAATGCCGTAGCCATAAATCCGTATTTTAAAAACCTAGATTTAGAAAAGGCCAATGAAATTAGAGATGCCGGATTTAAAATTTATACTTGGACGGTAAACGAACCAGCGGATATTGAAGCTATGAAGCGTATCGCTGTAGATGGTATTATTACAAATTTTCCTGAACGTGTAAAATAATGTACGATGTTCTGGTAATTGGCGGTGGTGCGGCAGGTTTTTATACTGCAATACATATCGCAGAGAAAAGACCAAATACAAAGATCGCGATTTTAGAGCGTGGTAAAGAAGTGCTTACCAAGGTTAAAATTTCTGGTGGTGGTCGCTGTAATGTTACCCATGCAGAATTTAACCCTGCAGATTTAAGTAAAAACTATCCTAGAGGTGAGAAAGAACTTTTAGGTCCATTTCATACCTATGCAAGTGGTGATACCGTAGGTTTTTTTGAAGAACGTGGTGTTGCATTAAAAATTGAAGACGATGGTAGAATGTTTCCTGTCAGTAATTCATCACAGACAATAATAGACTGTTTTATTTCAGAGGCGGATAGATTAGGAGTTCAGATAAAAACCCTTTGCTCCGTGACCGGAATAGAGCAAATAGATGAAGAATTAGGTAAAAAATGGAAAGTAGCCATTGGCGATGGTTTTATGTACTGCAAAAAGCTTATTCTGGCTACGGGAAGCAATCCCAAAATGTGGAAGTATATTGAAGGGCTAGGACATAAAATTGTTCCGCCAGTCCCGTCACTATTCACTTTCAATATAAAAGATGAACGAATTTCGGCTATACCAGGTGTAGCTACACATGCAGAGGTAAAGGTAATACCGAAAAAGAATTTTGGTAAAAAGTCGGTAAAAGCAAAAATAGATGTATCGAGCTTATTTTCTGAAGGACCTTTGTTGGTCACGCATTGGGGAATGAGCGGACCAGCAATTTTAAAGCTTTCAGCATGGGGAGCAAGAATTTTAGAGCAGTATAATTATCAATTCAAAATTCAAGTGAATTGGGTGCCAGATTATCATCAAAATGGATTATTGGAACTGTTTCTTAAGGTAAAACAAGTGGAAAAGAAAACGGTTCTAAGAACCAAGGTGTTGGATATTCCCAAACGTTTATGGGCAAACTTGGTAAAAGCAGCTGGTATAGATGATACAATAACATGGCCAGAAGTATCAAAACAACAATTAACTTCATTATCAGAACAACTTACTGCCGGTATTTTTCAGGTAAATGGAAAAAGTACTTTTAAAGAAGAGTTTGTTACGGCCGGTGGCTTGGACTTAAAAGAAATCAATTTTAAAACTTACGAAAGTAAAATTCTGCCAAATCTCTATTTTGCAGGGGAAATTATAAATATAGATGCCATTACTGGCGGATTTAACTTTCAAAATGCTTGGACGGGTGGTTTTATTGCTGCCAGTGGAGTAGTTGAAGGTTTAAACGCAAATAGTCAGGAATAATGGTAACATACATTGCATTCTTAAGAGGTATAAATGTAGCTGGAAAGAATAAAATTCCCATGGCTGAACTTCGAGAATTATGCGAAAGTATAGAGCTAAAAGATGTCCAGACCTATATTCAAAGTGGTAATATCATTTTTAAAAGCGTAGTTGATTCTACATCAGAATTAGAAGGGTTACTTGCAGAAGCTATTTTGAATAGATTTGGTTTTGAGGTGCCTGTACTAATAAGAACCACTGATCAGGTTTCTGCTATTTTAAATGATAATCCGTTCGCATCTGATGATGATAGCATCAAAAAGCAGCTATATTTTGTTCTTGTAGGTAGTTCTCCAAGCATTGAAACATTGATTAAGTTTAAAACGGAAGTTTTTGCAAATGAAGAGTTTTCAATTGCTGACGGTTGTATATATTTAAAGTGCAATGCCGGATATGGCAAAGCAAAATTGAACAATAACTTAATTGAGAGAAAGTTGAATGTAATGGCAACAACCAGAAATTATAGAACAATGAATAAATTGTTGGAAATGGCTAGTTAATTCAGTTGCCAAATTTTGAAGTTCAAAGCTGTAGCAAAACAGACCCATAATATGTATGGAATTAATAAATAAGCACCAATTTTACTTACCACTTTAAACCATTTAAAGGTTAATAAAAGCACTATCAAAAGAGCAATTATAATAAGTAATGCATAGAAAGGTTGTTTTAGACCGAAAAAGACAATGCTCCATAATCCATTTAAAAGTAGTTGAAAACCAAAATGGTACAATCCTGTTTTTACCCATTTATGATGAAATCCTTTTGCCCAGACCCAGCCAACAGAAACGCCCATCATTACATAAAGAACGCTCCAAACAGGTGCAAAAACCCAATTTGGCGGATTAAAACTTGGCTTGTTCAATGTCATATACCAATCGTTTACAGAGCTTTGTGTAACTACACTGCTTAGAAACCCTATGGTAGAGCATACGATAATACCAATAAAGACGTACGTTAATTTTCTTTTCAATTGGTTGGTGTTTAGCTCTAAAATAAGGATTTATTTTAATTGATAAGCCTAAAAACTATATTTGCACAAATTGAAAATTCAATGTCAGAAAAAGATTTTATTCCAGCCCCATATATATTATTGAAAGAAGAAGGTGAAGTGTCATATTCTTCTCCTAGTAATATTGCTTTGGTAAAATATTGGGGAAAGAAAGAAAATCAGATACCGGCAAACCCTTCTATCAGTTTTACTTTGGCTGCCTGTGTTACTAAAACCAGTGTACACTATAAAAAAAAGAATAATAAAGCTGATGCGTTTTCTTTCGATCTTTTTTTTGAGGGAGAGGTAAAAGAAGAGTTTAAGCCAAAAATCAATACATTTTTAAAGAGAATAGAGGTCTATCTACCATTTTTAAAAGAGTATCACTTCGTAATCAAAACATCAAATTCTTTTCCGCATAGCAGTGGTATTGCATCATCGGCTAGTGGTATGTCTGCTTTGGCTTTATGTTTTATGGAGATGGAAAGAACGTTTCTAAAGACTCTTTCAGAAGAGCATTTTAACCGAAAGGTTTCATTTTTGGCAAGATTAGGCTCTGGTAGTGCATGTCGCAGTATTGAAGGACCTTTGGTGCAATGGGGAGAAACATCCTCAATGGAAGGAAGCTCAAACTTATTTGGAATAAAGTATCCTTATAATGTACATGAGGTGTTTAGTAATTTTCACGACACCATTTTATTGGTAGATAAAGGTGAAAAGCAGGTAAGTAGTACGGTGGGTCATGAGTTAATGCACGGGCACCCGTTCGCTACGCAGCGGTTTGACCAAGCACATAGTAATTTAGAGAAGTTAAAGTCCATCTTATCTGAAGGAGACCTAGATTCCTTCATAAATATTGTGGAAAGTGAAGCACTTACATTGCACGCCATGATGATGACGAGCAATCCGTATTTTATATTGATGAAACCAAATACACTTTCTATAATCAATGAGATTTGGAAATTTAGAGAGGCATCTAAAACCCATGTTTGCTTTACTTTAGATGCAGGAGCCAATGTTCATGTCTTATATCCTGAAAATGAAAAAGATATCGTTTTTCCGTTTATAAAAGATAAGTTAGTTTCTTATTGTCAAAATGGACAGTATATTTGCGATCGAATTGGTCTGGGTGCTAAGAAGTTGTAGTTAATTTAAGTACTATTTCTTTACAAAAAACGTTTGTAAGGAAACGGTCTGCACAATTTGTTTAACCTTTTAAGGTAAAACGTTCAACTTTATGTGGATCTTTGACTATATTTATATAAGTTTGAATGTTTGCTTAGTATTTAAAAAATGAAAGGACCCCTTTTTTATTCAAAAATTCTACTCTTTGGAGAGTATGGTATCATTAAAGATTCCAAAGGATTATCTATTCCCTACAACTTTTATAAGGGTGCTTTGAAATCCGATGCCAGCGTGTCAAAAGAGGCAACAAAATCTAATAAAAGTTTAGAGTCTTTTGCTTTGTATTTGGAGGAGCTTACAACAAAAGATCCAAGTTTGGTTTCTTTTGATCTAGACCTGCTAAAAGAAGATGTTGCAGCAGGTATGTATTTTGATAGTTCTATACCCCAAGGGTATGGTGTAGGTAGTAGTGGTGCCTTGGTAGCGGCTATTTATGATAAATATGCGCAAGATAAAATAACGGTATTAGAGAATTTAACTAGGGAAAAACTGTTGAAGCTAAAAACGATATTTGGTAAAATGGAATCATTTTTTCACGGAAAATCATCTGGTCTAGATCCATTGAACAGTTATTTAAGCCTGCCAATACTTATAAATTCTAAAGATAATATTGAATCTACTAGTATTCCTTCTCAAAATGCAGAAGGTAAAGGTGCAGTGTTTCTGTTAGATAGTGGCATTATTGGTGAAACCGCGCCAATGGTTCAGATTTTCATGGAACAAATGAAAAATGATGGTTTTAGGAGTATGTTGAAAAACCAGTTCATTAAACATACAGATGCTTGTGTAGAAGATTTTGTGAATGGCAATATTCAATCCTTGTTCGGTAATTTAAAACAACTTTCACATGTTGTTTTTGATAATTTTAAACCTATGATTCCTGCTAAGTTTCATGCTTTATGGAAAAATGGAATAGATACCAATGACTATTACTTAAAGCTTTGTGGCTCAGGTGGTGGTGGTTACATATTAGGTTTTACAGAAGATTTTGAAAAAGCTAAAACTGCGTTAAAAGACTATAAATTAGAAGTAGTCTATAATTTTTAGGTAATTTTCATAAATGCTTAATAGAAGAAATAAACTCTTACTTTTAAAAGTACTGAGTCTTTTTTCAGTGGTTAGAGGGTATAACATACTGGTTATAGCTTTGGCTCAATATTTAGCGTCTATTTATATACTTGCCCCGGAGCTTCCGGTCCGTAAAGTTGTTTTTGATATTAACCTTTTTGTTATTGTATTGGCATCTGCCTTGGTCATTGCAGGTGGTTATATTATAAATAATTTTTACGACGCAGAGAAAGACCTTATCAATAAACCACGAAAAAGTATGTTGGACCGTTTGGTAAGCCAGCGGTTTAAGTTGACCACCTATTTTGTATTGAATTTTTTGGCAGTAGTAGTCGCTAGCTATGTTTCGTTCAAAGCGGTATTCTTTTTTTCATCTTACATATTTGGTATTTGGATCTATTCCCATAAGCTAAAGCGAATTCCGTTTTTAGGTAATTTTATTTCGGCTACATTGGCAATTACGCCTTTTTTTGTAGTGTTCGTTTATTACAAGAATATTCAGCCTGTCATTTTTGTACATGCCGTATTTCTCTTTTTGTTGATACTTGCTCGTGAAATGGTGAAAGACTTGGAAAATATATCAGGAGACTTAGCTCAGAATTATAGAACCATTCCGATTATTTACGGTGCTAGAACTTCAAAATTGTTGATTTCTTTTTTAATTTTTTTGACCTTGGTACCATCTTTACTAATGATTTTTCAGTTTGATGTAGGGTATATGAACTTTTACTTCATATTATGCGTGCTCTTAATGATTTTGTTCATCGTGTTACTTTTTAGAGCAAATGCCCGTAAAGACTATGTTTGGCTGCACAACATTCTAAAACTTATCATAGTTATGGGGGTTTTTAGTATTCTTCTTATAGATGTACAGTTGGTTTTAAATAGAATACTATAGTTGTTCGTAATATGTTTCATATAACTATTTGAACCGCAACGCAATTTGCTACCTTTGTGCAAAATTAGTACAGTTATGAGTAGGGATGATTCTAGAAGGGGAAAAAACGCTTCAGGCAGGCAAGGTGGTAATTTCAAGAAGAAGAGCTATGCTCGTGGTAATGCGCCCATCAAGAAAAATGTAACACCGACCAAGCCCCAAGATCCAAATTCTATTAGATTAAATAAATATGTGGCTAACTCTGGAGTATGCTCTAGAAGAGATGCTGATATATACATTGCTGCAGGTAATGTAACTGTAAATGGGAAACCTATTACAGAAATGGGTTATAAGGTAAAGTTGACCGATGAGGTAAAATTTGATGGTCAATTGTTAAATCCTATCAAGAGAGAGTATGTTCTTCTCAACAAGCCCAAAGATTTTGTGACTACCATAAGAGATGAACGTGGCAAAAGACATGTTTCTGGGTTAATATCTAGTGCCTCTAAGTCAAAATTATTACCAGTCGATAAATTGGAAAAAGAACATACAGGTCTACTTTTGTTCACCAATGACGGTAGCATGACCAAGGTGCTGAAGAGTCCAATAAACGGTATGCGTAAAATCTATCATTTGGTTTTAGATCAAGAATTGAGAAGCGCCGATTTAAAGAAGATACAAGAAGGTGTAGTCGTTGATGAAAAGGCGGTTCGTGTACAAGATGTAAGTTTTATAGCCGATGCTCCAAAAAGAGAAGTTGGTATTGAAATATATAGTTCTAGAAATAAAATCGTAGAGCGTATTTTCGATACTTTAGGGTATAAAATACAAAAAATGGATAGGGTTGTTTATGGTGGTCTTACCAAAAAAGATTTGCCAAGAGGACACTGGAGGTATTTGACCGATCAAGAGGTAATAAACCTTAAAATGATCAAATAGCACCTAGTCCTAGTCTATTAAAAGACTTTAGGATATGAAATTATTTCAATGTACCAATTGTAAAAACACCGTTGTTTTTGAGAACAATATTTGTTTAAACTGTGGTTTTAAACTGGGTTATTCCTCATATTATAATAAAATAGTTTCATTAGCTCCAGACGCCACAAAATGGCAAGTGAATGCGCTAGATGGAAAAACCTATGAATATTGTGAGAACTATGGTCATAAGGTCTGTAATTGGCTTGTTGATATATCAAATGGACGAAAATTCTGCCTTGCCTGCACCCTAAATAGAACAATTCCGCACCTTTTAGATGAAGATAACCTCGAAAAGTGGAAACACATAGAGGTTGCCAAGCATAGATTGGTATACCAGCTTTTGCGTTTTAGATTGCCAGTGATCAGTAAAACGGTAGATGATGCGAAAGGTTTTTGTTTTGATTTTTTAGCAAAGGATGATTTGCCAGAAGGTTCAAAAGATTTAAAAACGGGGCATGCAGATGGTGTAATTACCCTTATGATAGATGAAGCAGACCCTGTTGTTCGTGAGCAAGTAAAGCAGCAAATGGCAGAGCGTTATAGAACATTGCTTGGTCACTTTAGGCATGAAGTGGGGCATTATTTTTGGGATTTGCTCATTCGTGATAATCCGGATGTTTTAGCGGAATTTAGAAGCATTTTTGGCGATGAATCAGCGTCGTATGCAAATGCATTGGGCAATCATTATAAAAATGGTCCAAAATTGAATTGGCAACAAAGTTTTATTAGTAAGTATGCCTCATCTCACCCATGGGAAGATTGGGCTGAAACATGGTCGCATTATTTACACCTTACGGATGTTTTGGAAACGGCCTATAATTTCGGACTCAAATCAAATCCGAGAATTACGGCTAAGAAAAGCTTAAAAATGAACGCTGGTTTTGATCCTTATAAAGAAATCAATTTTGAGAAAGTAATGAATACCGGTATACCTTTACTGTTCACTTTGAATAGTATGAACCGCTCTTTGGGAGAAGATGACCCTTATCCATTTATAATTTCAAAACCCGTTGAAAGAAAATTAGAATTCATTCATAACTTATTGAGAAAGGTCTAGTCTCTACTAAAGCCTTCTCCAAAACGATAGGTAGCAATAATACCATGGGTATTTCCTAAAGGAGAATCATTTGTTGCTACATTATAACTGTAAATAGCTCTAATGTTTTTGAAAAGATAAACTCCCGCCAACAGATTTATAGAGGAATTGGTTCTGTAACCTGTTCCAAGTTCAAATTTATTTCTATAACTGACCGAAATATTCATGTCTAGCTGAAAAGGCGCCCCATTTTCATACTTTAATAATAGGTTGGGCTTGATCATTAAATCTTCAAACCTACTAGAGAAAAATCGATAACCCAAATATCCGTAATAAGGCACATTGATTTCTACATTATCATCAGATACTAGCATATCTCCAATTACATTTGGCGTGGAGAAGCCTACATATACATCTGCTAAGTTCAATAAAAAACCAAGTCCTACAGTAGGTATGGTAGCATTAATGTTCATGGCAAAGTTAGGGTCGTCCATAATACCAAGTTCCAGTAAATTATCTTGGTATTGCTGTACCCCGGGTGATATCGAAAATGATATTGAATTTGGAGTGTATAACTGCCAATACGGTCTATTCTTTTTGGTGTCGAAAAAGATTTTATAAGAATACGTAGCAAAAGCATTGGTAGAAGTGGTAACACCAACTTCATCTCTAATTAAACCAGCTCCCAAGCCGATTTTACCCCTATTGAACGGAGAATGAAAACTTAGGGCAAAGCTTTTAGGACTACCTTCAAATTGATTGAAAGTGCCTGTATTACTTATACCTATTTCGGCACTTGGGGCAAGCCCTGCAAAAGCCGAATTTATTAAGTACGGATTGTAATTGTACTCAGAAAAACTTGGAGTTTGTTGCGCCTTTAAATTGGAAAACGAAACAAGAAATATGAACGCTATAAAAGTGATATGTCTATATAAATTTTGCATGTTATTTTATCGCTTTAAAACAAGGAAACCTTGTGTTTTTCTTAAAATAGTTTCACCCGCTATTTGAATGTTAAAGAAGTAAGTACCCTCTGGTAATCGGTCTGCGCCTAGTTGGGTCTTCATGTTGGCATTACCAGAGAAAACGTTAGTGGCATTATCATAATTTTCAATCTTAAAGACCATATCTCCCCACCGGTTATAAATACTTACGGTGTTTACTGGATAAATATCTATGTTTTCAATATGCCAATATTCGTTAATACCATCGCCGTCAGGTGAGAATCCGTATTTGGTATCGTCTTCAGGAATCAGTGTGGTAAACGATTGTAGTTCACATTCTATAGCATCACCGGCACTATTGTAAGATGTAATGGTAACATATATTTCAGTGTCAAAAGGAAATTCTTCTTCATGGGTGTAACTGGTAGCCATGCCCATATCAATAGTATCTAAGATATCATTCGCTTCTGGTGATGTACCAATCGAAAGTCTGTAACCATCTGTTTTTTCAACTTCATCCCAAGTAATAGTGCTTTCTAGGGGAACGTTGGTCTCACCGTTTGCAGGACTAATTAAAATTGCACAATCAGGTGCGATTGTTTCGGTAGTAAAGCTGTCAGAATTACAGTTTTCTGCTATACCAGAAGAATTGTAAGGTACAACGCTAACATAGATTGTAGTCTCGGAAGGAAGATTTTCAGATAAAATATAACTCGTTAACGAAGCTACATCCTCATTATTGACAATGTCGGTACCGTTCATAGTGGTGCCAACTGAAATTCGGTATCCGTCTGCATCAGTAGCGGGCTCCCATTCAATACCCGTGGTAACGGCAACATCTTCTGCATTTTGTAATGAAGCTATTAAACCGGTACAAGTAGGTAGTGGTCTGATCGTAAAGTTTTCAGAAAAGCAACCTTCTGCATTTCCAACCTCATTGAACGGAATAATAGTAACGGTTACAGTCTCTCCCATATTAAATTCATTGGAGAAAGTATAAATGGTATCAAAAACTTCTAAATCTGTAACATTGTTTGCAGTTCCATTGCTGCTTGTAATCGTTAGTCTGTATCCGTCAGCATCGGCAATTTCGTTCCATGTAATTTCGCTTACTTCTGCTCTTACGTCGTTATCTCTGGGAGAAACCAAAGTTGTGCAGCTGGGTACAGATTTGATGGTGAAACTTTCAGTGGTACAGCCTAAGGCTTCTCCAGCATTGTTATATGGTTTTATTAAAACTGTTACTATTTCACCTTGTTCAAAATTGTCTGTAAAATTATAAGTGTTCCCATTGGTGATATCTAATTCGGTACTGTTGTTGGTATTGCTTTTAGTTGCATTGACAGATAATATGTAGCCAGCGGCCTCAGGTACTACTGCCCATTCTAAACCTGTATTTATGGCAACATCCAAATCGCCATTTGCAGGTGAAATTAGGTTCGTGCAAGGTGGTATATCCACAATTGTGAACGTTTCGGTAGTACAACCAATAGTGCTGCCGGATTCATTGTATGGAGTTATGGTAACCGCAACCGTTTCGCCTTGTGTAAAATCATTATCAAAATCTAAAGAAGTACCTATGATTTTACGATCGGTAAAATTGTTGACAGTACTTGTGCTGGCTTCAACAGTTACGAAATAACCAATGGCATCGCTCACTGCGTTCCATGAAATAGAGGTGTTTGTTTCAACTTGGTTATCTCCATTTACAGGCGTGCTTAAATTTGTACAATCGGGTACTGGTTTAATTGTAAATGTTTCAGTAGAGCATCCTATTGCTTCGCCAGTGCTATTAAAAGGTTTTATGGTCACCGTAACGGTTTCGCCTTGTATAAAGTCGTTCGTAAAATCATAAGAGGTTGCAATAACATCAACTTCGTTTAAATTGTTAACGGTACTCTCACTTGCTGTAATTGTTAATTTGTAACCAGTTGCGTTGGCAACGGTATTCCAATTAATATTTGTGTCGATATCTACATTTGCTGCATTATTGAGAGGAGAGACAAGCGTAGTACAAGAAGGTACCGGTGGTGGTATAATTGTAAAACTTTCAGAACTGCAACCCATGGCTTCACCATTATTATTGTAGGGTTTAATAGTCACTGTAACAGTTTCACCTTGAATGAAATCATTTATAAAATCAAAGGATGTACCTGATGTAATTTCAAAATCCGTCATATTGTTTGCAGTGCTATTACTGCCAATAACTGTTACTAGGTAACCATCGGCATTAGCAACTGCATTCCACTCAATAGAAGTGTCTACGGCAACATTAGTGTCATTGTTTAAAGGTTCTGATAAGATAGTACATAGTGGAAGTGGTTTAATTGTAAAATTTTCAGATGTGCAACCAATGGCTTCACCAATTTCATTGTATGGTGTTATGGTAACGGTAACGGTTTCTCCTGGCTCAAAATCGTCGCTAAAATCATAACTATTACCTAATGTAATATCTAGTTCACTGACATTGTTTATATTGCTAATGCTACCATCAACAGTTATTATATAACCATTGGCATTAGCAACGGCTTCCCATTCTAAATTTGTGTCTACCGCAACATCGTTAGCGCCGTTTAACGGACTTATTAAACTGGTGCAAATAGGTCTAGATTTGATAGTAAAACTTTCAGATAGGCAATTTGTTTGGCCACCTACACCGTAAGGTGCAATGGTTACCGTAACGGTCTCGCCTTCTTCGAAATCGTTTGGAAAGTCATAGGTGTTGCCCGATGTAATATCTAGTTCGGTTACATTGTTAGCGGTACTACTATTTGCTGTAACGGTAAGTTTATACCCATCTGCATTTGCGATTTCATTCCATTCAAGACTTGTGTCCAATGCAATATTCGTTGCGTTGTTAGCAGGGCTTATTAAGGTTGTACACATAGGTGATTGAGGTCCGGTGCTTTGAATAGTAAAGGTTTCAGATGAACATGTGGCATCGCCCAAAGAGTTAGTTGGTGTTATTGACACCGTAACTACATCGCCTTCCTGAAATTCTTGCGTAAATGGATAAGTAAGTACATTGCCGACATTGGTTTCAGGTATATCGTTCGTGCCACTGGTTGAAGTTATCGTTAATTTATAGCTGTCTGCGGCATTTGCCGGATTCCAAGAAATGCTGCTTAAGTCAACAGGTACGTTTACATCATTATTTCTTGGATAATTTAGAGTGGTACATTCGGTAGCTACAGTGGTTGCATTGGTTGTAAACGATTCTGTTATGCATCCGCCAAAGTCTCCATCTTCAAAGTATGGCGTAATACGAACGGATATTACCGTATTGTTTGGAAGGTCTGCGTCAAAATTGAACAAGGTAACATCGCCCACATCTAAATTAGTAATAGGATTACCGCCGTATTGAATAGGATTACCGGTATCAACATTTGTCACAGTTATTTTATAACCACAAGCACCTGCATTATCGTTCCATTCGATACCAGTATTAATGGGAACTTCTGTAGCGCCATTAATGGGATTTGCCAGCGTCACACATTCCTTAGTTGCATTTACCGTTAAAGTGATATCGTTTCTTACTAACAACAAATTTTTACCGTTAGTTCCAGGCGCATTTGCGTTTTCAAACGGAACTAGATCACTTGTGATCTCAGCATAATAAACTCCATCGTCACAAGTATCTATATCGTTCAATATTAAGTTTGGCGCATCTGGTGCATCTGGTATCTCTATTCCATCTTTAAACCATTTGTAATGGTTTTGAGATCCACGTACGGTTGTGGTCAAGATGAGGTCGTCACCTGCATCTGCCGCTAGGGATTCAATTGTATTGACCTTCGCTTGAGGGGCGTAGGTATAGTCTTTCATTACTACATCTGCTGATGGACCAATGGATTGTGTACTTAATAGGCTAACAAGGTTTACATGTTGATTCTCAAAATCTCCAAAATGGAAATAATTGTTTTCTATATTAAACCACCACCGTCTATGTTGAGTAGTACTAGGGTCGTTATTCGTATATATAGCATAAAAGTCGGGTATAGCTCCTGTTAATAGATTGTTGTTGGCTCGAAAAACCACATCGCTTAAAGTTCCTCTAGTTTCTATTTTAGCATAAAAATCATTTAGTACTTGATTTCCTGGAAATATGTTGTAAGATATATTTAAATTCCTCATGACAGTATTTGAGAAATCCAAGGTCTCCACTTGATTATTGGAAATATTCATGCTGAACAACTCCACATTTTGGCTTAGATCCAAACCGGAGCCTGTAAACAGGTTATTATTTATGGCAAGTATCGATAATGCTGAGTTTTGGGTGATGTCTAAATTGGGTAGCTGGTTAAAGCCAAGATATAGATATCTGAGTAAGGTATTTTGGGTTAAATTGATGGATGGAAGAAGATTATTGTTAGCTTCGAGTCGTGTTAGTTCGGTATTTACTTGCACATCAAGAACAGGTAATTGATTGGAACTTACGTCTAAGTCTTCCAATAATAAATTTTGTGAAACGTCTATACTTGTTAAGTTATTTGTGTTTACATCTAAGTTCGTGAGCTTTGTGTTTTGACTTATATCTAAGTTCACCATATTATTCCTAGAAAGGCTTAAATTGGTTAATTCTAGATTTTGAGAGATATCTATCTCCAAGGGTACAGCGTCTCTTTTGTTGGTAATATTTAAATAGGTTAATTCAGGTACAGATGCAAATGATGTTGTAGGAGCTAATTCATGACCGGAAATATTGACTCTTGTTAAAGTTGAAGTTGAAGGAAGTATAATTTCTTCAGTGTTTGTAGAAGACAGTCCAAAGCGCTCTAATCCAATCATTTCAGAAATATCAACGGTAGTAAAATTTATACTACTTAATTCTAAATTTTTAAGGGCATCTCTTTTGTTAGGGTATATGATTGTAACAAAAACATCGCTACCCACAATTCTAAAATTAAAATCTCCCGTTAATTGGGAAAGATCAATTGTTGGAACACTTAGGTTTGCTACATAAATATCGGTTAGGGTTGATGTGACAGGTAATGTTAATGACGTAATGCTTCTTACTGTTCTTACATTAAGGTTTTCTAATTTAGTGTTGTTGGAAAGGTCTAAAGTGGTAAGTAGAGGTGGTCCAAGGTCATTGTTAAAAACTAATTCCCGGAGTTCTAGGTTTTGTGATAAATCTAAAGAAGTTAAAGCTATATTTCTAGCAAAATTTAATTCTTCAAGTAATGTAAGTGTGTTTAATGGTATTGTCGGTAATTGATTTTGACCTAAGTTTAGCGTAATCAAATTTACAAAAGCTTCTAGTCCGCTTACATCGAGAATATCATTTCTTGAAATATTAAGGTTGGTAACACCTTCAGCGTCTACGTCTAAAATATTTCCATTAACACCATTGGTGTCAATGCCCGCATCTACCAAAAACTGCTCGAAATTTCCGTCGGGTATAGGGGTAGTCTGGGCAAAAAGATTAACGCTTAAAAATAAAAGAAAAAGGGTGATACTCTTTTTAAAAAATGACATGCTGTTGGTTTGATCAAGTGTGTTCATCAAATATGTAGATGAATTACAAACGTTAAAATTAATTGTTGTGAACAGGTAATAATTAGTTGTGTAGGACAATTCTCTGTTTAAATAATTTAAAATCATCTGATTTTGATTTCGGTATGCGTTTTTAAGAGCTAGTATTTTTTTTGATAGGATTACAGTTCAAATTGCGTATTCAGTACATTTAAAAGAAGATATAAACCATATTTAATGGCTACTGAAACATCGGAAAACAATAATATATTCAGACTCCCTCATTTACCTAAATTATTAATGAAAACTTATAATTTATGGATGGAGAAAGAACCTTTTCAAGTTAGTGCGGTTATTGCGTATTATGCTATACTTTCACTTCCTGGGCTTCTTATTTTAATCATGGAATTGGTAGGCGGTATTTGGGGAAAAGAAATAGTTCGGGGAGAATTGTTTGCTGAAATCTCATCTGCCATGGGTCCGGAGACAGCGCAATCTATTCAAGAAATGGTAGCGGATAGCGGTAGTGAAAATACTTCGATCATAGCCGCAATTTTAGGTGTAGGGGTGTTGATATACGGTGCTACAGGGGTATTTTATCAATTGCAAAATGCTTTGAACGATATATGGAATGCAAAACCAAGGTATACCAATGAAATATTATCTACACTTTTTATGCGTTTAAAGGGATTCGGGTTTATTCTTATATTCGGCTTTCTTTTGTTGATTAGTTTTGCCTTAACTTCTTTTTTATCAGCATTTTCCAAACAACTTTCACGTTTACTACCAGATGGTATGTTAGAGCTTGGCTTTGTATTGGACCTTGTGATATCCCTTACTTTTATTTATCTGCTGTTCGGTGCAATGTTTAAGTATTTACCAAGCATACATGTAAGATGGAAAGCAGTTAAGGTAGGTGCTGCATTAACGGCTTTACTATTTTTAATAGGTAAATATGCTCTAGCATTCTATTTTGGTAAAGCAGAGCCGGGTTCAACCTATGGTGCTGCCGGTAGTATTATTTTGGTAATGTTATGGGTATCTTATTCTAGTTTAATAGTCACCTTTGGAGCTCAGTTTACCAAAATTTATTCTGATAAATATGTAAAAATTAATTAAGCTTTTTCATTTTGTCATGAATTTCCTTGAGGCATAGATTACCAAGACTACCTTCATGAGAATGGTGAATATCTCTTTTTGGTGTAAATGTACCTTCATTGATTTCCATACCCATTTTCTTGTATGCATCTCTAAATGGCATTCCATTTTGTACCAGTTCATTTAGGGTGTCTACACTAAATAGGTAATCATATTTTGGATCATCTAGAATACTGTCATTTACTTTAATCTCTTTGAGACTAAAAGTTAAAATCTCTAAACAAGCTTTCATATCTTGTATGGCAGGAACGATGATTTCCTTTACCAATTGTAAATCTCTATGGTAACCACTAGGTAGGTTATTGATAACCAAAGTCAATTGATTTGGAATGGATTGTAACTTATTACACTTACCACGTACCAATTCAAAAACATCAGGATTTTTTTTGTGTGGCATAATGCTAGAACCTGTAGTCAACTCATCTGGGAACGAGATAAAATCAAAATTCTGACTCATATACAAACAGATATCCATAGCCATTTTAGACAAGGTCGCGGCAATATTGGCAATACCAAAGGCAGTAGCTTTCTCCGCTTTTCCTCTACTCATTTGTGCAGCCACTACATTATACTTCATAGTTGCAAAACCCATTTCTTCAGTAGTATAACTACGGTCTATGGCAAAAGAACTACCGTAACCAGCGGCACTGCCTAAAGGGTTTTGGTCGGCAACTTTATAAGCTGCTTCAATAAAATAAAGGTCATCTATTAAGCTTTCTGCATAGGCTGAAAACCATAGTCCGAATGAGGAAGGCATTGCAATCTGTAAATGCGTGTATCCAGGTAACATGACGTCCTTATGTTCTTGAGCTTTTACTAGTAAAAGATTGAAAAGCGATTTGGTCATCGACTTGATCTCGGTCAATTCGTCCTTTAAATATAGGTGCATTGCTACAAGAACTTGATCGTTTCTAGAACGTGCCGTATGTATTTTTTTACCTGTATCACCTAGGCTTAAGGTAAGCAAGTATTCAATTTTAGAATGCATGTCCTCAAAGGAATTTTCAATAGTAAAAGTTCCTTTTTCAATACGTGCTGCAATATGGTCTAATTCATTTACTAGCTCTGCAGTTTCCTTATGGGAAATCAGTCCTATTTTACCAAGCATTTTAGCATGCGCTTTAGAAGCTATTATGTCATATTTAGCTAAGTGTAGGTCTAATTCTCTATCATTTCCAACGGTGAAGTGGTCAATCTTTTTATCGGTGCTAAATCCTTTATCCCAGAGTTTCATATGTTGTCAGTTATCAATTATCAATTAAGCAATGAACAATGCTTATTGGTAATTGGTTATTTTTAATTGTTGATTGAAAGGAAGCCTTTTAATAATTTAATATATAAATCTATACCTTCTTCAATTTCATGTACATAGATGAATTCGTTGGCAGAGTGGGAGCGTGTGCTGTCCCCAGGTCCTAATTTTAACGATTGGCAACTTAACGCTGCTTGATCGGATAATGTAGGTGATCCATATGTTGTTCTGCCCAAGGCAATACCAGATTGCACCAACGGATGGTCTTTATCTATTTTCGATGAATTTAAACGCAAAGATCGCTCCTTTAATTCGCATGGCGCATCCTTCTTTAATAAATCTGCAATTTCTTTATTGCTATATGCATCGTTTACACGTACATCTACTACTAAATCTACTTGTGCCGGTACCACATTATGTTGTTTGCCAGCATTTATTTGGGTAACCGTCATTTTCACATCGCCCAAGGCTTCAGAAGATTTTTCGAAAGAATAATTCTTGAACCATTCCAGAACTTTAATGGTGTTGTATATGGAATTATCATTGTTTGGATGTGCGGCGTGCGATGGAGTACCTTTAACAACAGCATCAAAAACCACCAATCCTTTTTCTGCAATAGCAAGTTGCATCAAAGTAGGTTCGCCAACAATGGCTACATCTATATGCGGCAATTTTGGTAACAATCCGCGTAAGCTATTTTCACCTGCATTTTCTTCTTCTGCAGAAGCGACCATAAGAATATTATGGTTGAGGTTTTCATCATGGTAATAGTTTACGAAAGTTGCTAAAAGGGATACCAATGGACCTCCAGCATCATTACTACCTAATCCGAATAATTTTCCATCTTCAATGTGGGGCAAAAAAGGGTCTTTAGTATACGCTTTATTAGGTTTAACCGTATCGTGATGCGAGTTTAAAAGTAAGGTTGGTTTAGCATCGTCCCAAAATTTATTCTTCGCAATTACGTTGTTGAGATCTCTTTCTGTAGGGATATCGTATTTAGCCAACCAAGCTTGTATAGCATCAGCAGTTTTGTCTTCTTCCATAGAAAAAGACTCTATGGAAATAAGTTCCTTTAATAAAGATATGGCACTTTCTGTAAGTTCTATTTGGTTCATCTTATAGTTGTATTGTCGTGAACAGTTCTGTTTTTGTATCTAGCATCGTAACATCACCCAAGCATACTTTTGCTACGTTATTGTTTAATGCATGAAAGCAATTATGAAGTTTTGGTAGCATTCCGTCCGCAATGATACCGTCAGATAAGAGCTTTTGATAGGTGTTGGAATCAATATGTTTAACAACACTGTTTTCATCGGCAATATCCATTAAAACTCCTTTTTTCTCAAAGCAATAATACAAGGTTGTTTCATAGGTCGATGCCATGCCAATTGCAATTTCAGAAGCAATAGTATCTGCATTGGTATTCAGTAATTGCCCGGCTCCGTCATGGGATAACGCACAGAAAATTGGAGTTAAATCGGCAGATAAAAGTTTGGTCAATAATTCTGAATTTACTCCATCAATATCGCCAACAAATCCATAATCTATTTCCTTAACGGGGCGTTTATGTGCCTGTATGCTATCACCGTCAGCACCGCTTAAGCCAATAGCGTTCGTATTTTTTGCTTGTAATTGAGCAACGATTTTTTTGTTTGCCAATCCGCCATAAACCATAGTAATAATATCTACGGTTTCCGCATCGGTAATGCGCCTACCATCTATCATTTTGGATTCAATGCCTAATTTTGTAGCTAGTTGAGTAGCCAATTTACCACCACCGTGCACTAATATTTTTAATCCTTCAATTTTGGAAAATGTAGTAAGAAAGATATCTAATGCTTTTTCATCTTCAATGACATTACCACCAATTTTTACAACACTTAGTTTATTTTTCATAGTCGGCAAATTTAAACATGAGAACCATGGCGATAATAAGAATAATGTTGCTTACAGGACCCATGTACGTTTTCCAATGCGCGGTGCTGTGGTCAATATCTGCCATATTCACGACAAATAAGATTAGGGCAAATACAGCGATGCCTATATAAATCCACTTATTAATTTTCATTGCTTTCCAATATTTTTTTTAGCACCAATTGTGCTGCGTATGTTCTGTTATTCGCTTGTTCTATGACCAATGATTGCTCACTATCTAAAACTTCATCTGCAACCACTACATTTCTACGTACCGGTAGGCAATGCATAAATTTAGCTTTCCCTAATTTCTTAAGGGTCATTTGCCAATTGGAATCTTGAGATTTTATTTGACCATAGTCATTATAACTGCTCCAGTTTTTTACATATACGAAATCGGCGTTTTCTAGCGCCTTTTCTTGGTCGTGCTCAATAGTACAATCTTTAGTGATGTTTGGGTCTAGCTCATATCCTTGCGGATGGGTAATCACAAATTCAGCATTTTGCTTTTGCATCATTTGTATAAATGAATTGGCAACCGCATGAGGTAAAGCTCTTGGGTGGGGTGCCCAAGACAATACCACTTTTGGGTTGTTCTTAAAGTTATGTTCCTTTAAAGTAATGGCATCGGTTAGTGCCTGTAACGGGTGCCCAACAGAACTTTCCATATTTACGATAGGTACAGAAGCGTATGTTTTAAATCCGTTCAAAACTTCCTCGGCTTCGTCCAATTCTTTATCTTTCAAACCTGCAAAAGCACGGATGGCAATGATATCGCAATATTGAGAAATTACCTGTGCAGCTTCTTTAATATGCTCAGAAGTACCTTGGTCCATAACAGTACCATTGGCATATTCTAAAGCCCAACCTTCGCTACCAAAGTTCATGACAATGACTTCCATGCCGAGATTCATCGCTGCTTTTTGAGTGCTTAAACGCGTACGAAGTGAGTTGTTGAAAAATAGTAAACCTATAGTTTTATCACTTCCAAGAGCTTTATGTTTTTTAGGTTGCTCTTTTAGGGCAATGGCTTCTTTTACCCAGGTAGATAAAGAATCGATATCGTTTATAGAAAGGTAATTCATGATGCTTTAATTTTTGTAAATGTGCTGTTGTTATCAATGGCGTCAGTAATGAAATGATCTTTTAAACCATTGGTTATCCAAGTTTCTATACCTGCTTTTTGGGCAATGGTTGCTGCATCTAGTTTAGATTGCATACCTCCTGTGCCATGGGTAGATTTAGATTCGCCAATTTCTTTTAATAGGGTATTTAGATCGCATACTGTTTCAATGGTTTTTGGAGTAGAAGTCGATAAGGAAGACTTCGTATATATTCCATCAGTATTAGTTGCGATAATTAGAATGTCCGCAGATAAAAGAGAAGCTGTTAATCCGGCTAATTTATCGTTATCACCAAACTTAATTTCATCTGTTGCTACCGTGTCGTTTTCATTAATGATAGGGATGAAATTATTAGCGACCAGAACGTTTATCGTGTTTTTAATATTCACTCTGGTTTGTTCCTTTTCAAAATCGGAATAAGACAATAAGCACTGAGAAGTAAAAAGACCTAATTCTCTGAAATTCTCTTGAAAAATACGCATAAGATGAGGCTGACCAATAGATGCGAGCGCTTGCTTAACGTTAATTTCTTCACCGTTATGTTCAATCTTAACGAATTGCTTAGCTGCCGCAATAGCACCAGAACTTACAATTATGAATTCATATTGGTCTTTTAAAGCTGCTATTTGCCTACCAATATCTTCGATTTTACCGCGAGAGATATGGTCAGTATCCTTGGTTAAGGTATTGGAACCTAATTTCAATAAAATTCTCTTTTTCAACATGCTAATTCTTATTTTATCAGGATAAATTTTATTTTTCCTAACTCCTTTTTTCAGGTCTCGACTGCGCTCGACCGGACACAATAATTATTCGTTATACGAACAACGAACAACCAATCACCTATCTTACTTGTCCATTTCCTTTAACGTACCATTTATTGGTAACCAAATGCTGCAAGCCAATAGGACCGCGTTGGTGTAATTTGTCAGTACTTATAGCTAGTTCACCACCTAATCCAAATTGTCCGCCATCAGTAAAACGGGTAGATGCATTATGGTATACTGCAGCCGTGTCAACTGATTGCATAAAAATATCTGCCTCTTCTTCGTCTTTTGTGATGATAGCAGCAGAATGTCCACCACCGTAAGTGTTGATCAATTGTATAGCTTCTTCAACATCAGGTACTTGCCCAATGACAATTTTATAATCTAAAAATTCTTCATACCAGACCAAATCATTTTCCATTTGAGAAGTACCATCCATACCAGCTAGTTTGGCATCGGTCAATATTTCTACATTATGCTTCTTTAAGGTTTGTATCAAGTGACTTAAAAATTCAGCCTTACGAGGTAAATCTCTTGATATAATCACTTTATCAACAGCATTACAAGCCGATATTTTAGTCGTCTTTGCGTTTACAATAACATCAAGTGCCAATTGCAAATCTGCATCTTGAGAAACATATACAAAGTTGTTTCCTCTTCCGCTAACAATTACTGGGCACTTAGCGTGTTGTTTTACAAAAGCGATTAATTTTTCACCACCACGTGGAACAATCAAATCTAGTTTTTGAGTCGGGTTTTCTAAAAACTGTTGTGTTTCTACTCTAGAGTAATTTAGATAGGTCACCCAATCTGTAGCACAGTCGCAAGATTCTAATGCTTTATGCCAAAGGTTGACCAGAACTAAGTTTGAGTTTAGCGACTCTTTTCCTCCTTTTAATAAAATTTTGTTTCCAGATTTAAAAGCAATTCCTGCAGCTTCAATAGTCACGTCCGGTCTAGATTCATAAATGATCATAATAGTACCGAAGGGAGCCGTTTTATTACTGATTTCTAAACCGTTGTCATGCGTAAATTGAAAACGTTCTACATGCAAAGGGTCAGGTAGGGAAGCTAACTTTTTTAAGGAAGAAACCATTTCTGCTACCTTGTCCTTATTTACCTTTAAGCGATCGATCATGGCAATGTCGCCTGATTCAAAAGAATTTAAATCTTTCTCATTGGCAGACATTAAAATAGATTCCTCTTGTTGCACCAATTCTACCATACGTTTTAATACGGCATTTCTTTTTTCTAAACTAAGTGTTGTTTTCATGATAATACAGTCTTAAGAGCTGTGAAGAACACGTCTAAATCTTGTTTTGTAATATTTAAAGCAGGTAAAATTCTTAGTACCGTTTTATCTTTTGCTCCACCAGTAAACAAGTGTTGTTCGTGGATTAATTTTTTGCGTAAATCGGCAACTTGAAAATCGAATTCCAATCCTAACATTAATCCTCTTCCTTTTACTCGTTTTACTTGCGGAATTTCTTTTGCCTTTTCATTAAAGTACATGCCCAGCTCTTGCGCGTTGGTTATCAAGTTTTCTTTTTCAATAACTTCAAGTACAGCCAAAGTAGCTACACATGCCAGGTGGTTTCCGCCAAAAGTGGTTCCTAACATTCCGTATTTTGCTTTAATGTTCTCATGAATTAGAACACCGCCAACAGGAAATCCATTACCCATTCCTTTTGCAATGCTAATGATATCTGGTTTTATATTGTGATGTTGAAATCCGAAGAATTTACCACTTCTACCAAAGCCACATTGCACTTCGTCGGCAATTAATAGCGCATCATTTTCTTTACATAGCGCTGCTACTTTTTGTAAAAATTCGGTAGTTGGTTCATCTAATCCGCCTACACCTTGTATAGATTCTATGATTACCGCACAGACATTCTTTGAAATTTCCCGTTCAAAACCTTTAATGTCGTTCAGGTCAAGAAAGACAACTTCGTGTTGCTGATTTAATTCGGCATTTATAGATGGATTGTCTGTTGCCGCTACTGCAGCAGAAGTTCGTCCATGAAAACCATTATTAAAGGCGATAACTTTAGATTTACCAGTAGCGAAAGAAGCCATTTTAAGCGCATTCTCATTTGCCTCGGCACCAGAATTACATAAAAATAAGTTGTAATCTTCGCAACCAGAAACTACACCTAGTTTTTCAGCAAGTTCTACTTGAAGCGGGTTTTGTACCGCATTACTATAAAATCCTATTTTATCTAATTGATCTTTAAGGCGCTTCACATAATGTGGGTGCGAATGTCCTATGGATATTACGGCATGCCCACCGTAATAGTCTAAATAGTCTTGACCTTTGTCATCGGTCACCACAATACCTTTTGCGGAAACAGGAGTAACATTATATAGTGGGTAAACGTCGAATAATTTCATAATTCAATAGCATCAATTTTAATAGTGAATTGGTTTTGTTGGCTGGTGTTACTTCGTTTTAAATTCAGTAATCTTATCGTAAGAGGCAATTATACCTTGTATTAAAGAAGAGCTTAAACCTTGGTGTTCCATTTCATTTAGCCCCGTTATGGTACAGCCCATTGGTGTTGTTACCCGATCTATTTCTTCTTCAGGGTGATTGCCAGAATCTATTAATAAGCTTGCAGCACCATTACAGGTATGCATGGCTAGTTCTTGAGCCTCTTTAGCATCAAAACCTAATTGTATGGCGCCTTGGGTGGTGGCACGAATTAAACGCATCCAAAATGCTACACCGCTTGCGCAAATAACTGTTGCAGCTTGCATTTGACTTTCAGGTATTTCCATAGAATGCCCCATTCTGTTGAAAATTGCTTTTGTAAGATCTATACGTTTTTTCCCTTTTTCATTGCTACAAATACAGGTCATAGATTTACCAACTGAGATTGCGGTATTTGGCATACTTCTAACAATGTAATTGTCCTTACCAATAACTGCTTCTATTTTTTCGATCCCAAAACCTGTTATCGTAGATATGATCACATGATTTTCGGTCAATAAATCTTTTACACTTTCTAAGATTGCAGCAAAATGAACGGGCTGTACCGCAAATATTAGAATGTCTGAATTTTGTACCGCCAAGCGATTATCGTTTGTAACGGTAACCTTGTCAAATTTTTCAAAATCAGCAATAGATTTGATGTCTCTTTTAGTAAGGTACATACTAGTGGCACCATTACTTTTTAGAATTCCGTTTGCTATAGAAAGTCCTAAATTACCTGCACCTATAATCGCTATTTTCATGTTTTTTGTATTAAGTAATGAGTACAAAGTATTAAGTGAAAAGTATATTCTAATTTATTAGTACTTAGTATGCTCTGCTTATAATTCAACTATATTATTTTAATCTTGATTTCTTTAAATAGATTTTTAAAATTCCATTAACCATCAACTGTATTTCTATTTCTCACCATCTACTATGTTAGGTAACTGAGCGTAGCCGAAGTTAAAAGACACCTGCTTTTAGGTTCAAGCCTAAATTTTCTTCTAATCCAAAAATTAAATTCATATTCTGTACCGCTTGTCCAGATGCACCTTTTAAGAGGTTGTCAATTGCTGATGTAATCAATAAAATATCATCATGTTTGTGTAAATGAATATGGCATTGATTAGTATTTACCACCTGTTTCAGGTTGATAGGTTCATCTGAAATTTGGGTAAACATGGCGTCTTTATAAAACTCTTGATACAATGCTTTAACTTCCGATAAATCACCAACAAATTTGGTGTACGAAGTAGCTAAAATTCCACGAGTGAAATTTCCTCTATTGGGCATGAAAAACAAGTTGCCCGTATTCTCTTGTAGTGAATGCAAACTCTCATTTATTTCACCCAAATGTTGATGTGTAAAAGGCTTGTACCAGCTGACATTATTATTTCTCCATGAAAAATGAGAGGTTGCGGACGGACTAACACCTGCTCCTGTACTGCCGGTTACAGCATTTATATGTACTTCATTTTCTAATAAGTTCGCCTTCGCCAACGGCAGCAACGCTAGTTGAATAGCAGTAGCAAAACAACCAGGGTTGGCGATGTGTTTTGCATTCTCTATGTTGCTTTTGTTCAATTCAGGTAACCCGTATACAAATTGTTTTCCACCAAAATCGGCATCGGCATGCAATCTAAAATCATTACTTAAATCGATGATTACTGTTTCCGAAGAAAAGTCATGTGCCTTTAAGAATGCGGTAGAGTTCCCATGACCTAGACATAGAAAAACAACATCTATAGCAAGGTTGACTTCTCCCGTAAATTCGAGGTCTGTAGTTCCTAGCAAATCCGGATGCGCGGTGGTTACTTTTTTTCCGGCCCTTGTAGTACTGAAAACAAAATCTATTTCCGTTGCCGGATGATTTAATAAGATGCGAATAAGCTCCCCACCCGTGTAACCAGAACCACCAATAATACCTGCTTTAATCATAATTTTATTTTGTGTAAAGAGTATCAAGTATCAAGTAATAAGTATTAAGTACGAAGTACTTGAATAACATTTTTAATCTTTTCACTTAATACTTTGTACTCATTACTTAATACTATTTTTTCTCCTAACTCCTAACTCCTAACTCCTAACTCCCAACTCCTAACTCCCAACTATTTATTTATCCCCATTAACATGGTTATATATCTTTCCTGAATTAGAAAGTATTTTTATAAAGCCCTTAGCATCATCTGCGGTCCAACCTTTATTGACTTCACCGTATTTACCGAAAGCATCTGTCATTAAATCGTGTTCAGAAGAAATACCGTGTAGTCTAAACTGAAAAGGATATAAGCCAACAAAAACATCTCCTGAAACCGTTTTTTGAGTGTCGGTCAAAAAGGTTTCTATATTTCTCATGACTGGATCAAGGTAATTACCTTCATGCAACAACATTCCGTAGAAATTACCTTGTTGTTCTTTTTGGTATTGTTGCCATTTTGTAAGCGTATGCTTCTCTAACAAATGGTGTGCTTTTATGATAATTAAAGATGCGGGAGCCTCAAAACCAACTCTTCCTTTAGTCCCAATAATGGTATCGCCAACGTGGATATCTCTACCAATTGCGTACTTTGAAGCTAATGCCTCAAGCTTTTCAATATTAGCAACGGGAGAATCTTTTTTTCCATCAATAGCAACTAGCTCTCCTTTTTCAAAAGTCAGTTTTACATCTGTCGGATTCTTTTCTTGTAACTGACTTGGATAAGCATTATCTGGCAATGCTTTTTCAGAAGTCAAAGTTTCTTCGCCACCAACAGATGTTCCCCAAAGTCCTCTGTTAATAGAGTATTTAGCTTTTTCCCAAGGGTAATCTACTCCGTTTTCTTTTAAGTATGCAATCTCTTCTTCTCTTGCTAATTTATTATCTCTAATAGGAGTGATGATCTCGATTTCTGGAGCAATGATTTGAAAAATCATATCGAAACGAACTTGGTCATTTCCAGCTCCTGTACTGCCATGAGCGATGTAACCTGCACCTACTTTTTTAGCATAGTTAACAATTTCGATTGCCTGTACAATACGTTCAGCACTTACAGAAAGCGGGTAGGTATTGTTTTTTAATACGTTACCGAAAATAAGATACTTTACTACTTTGTCATAAAAAGTCTGTACGGCATCTATTGAGGTATATGACGATGCCCCTAATTCGATTGCTTTTTTCTCGATTTCTTTTATTTCATCCGAAGAAAATCCGCCAGTGTTTACACTTACTGCATGAACCTCAAATCCTTTGTCTTTTGATAAATGTTTAGCGCAATAAGATGTATCTAATCCGCCGCTGTATGCTAGTACTAATTTTTTCATTATAATATGTTCAAATCCGGTGATGCCGGGTAATTATTGTTTTAGTTTGATAGAGCTAGAAAAGAGAGCTTAGAAAAAAGACAATAGAAAAAAGATTTTATAAATCAGCTATTTCACTACTCTCAATATTTATTTTTTAACTTCTATACTCTTATTTCTTTTTCAGAAACAAACTCTCTTTAATACTTTTTAACCTAGTAAATGCCTTACCGTTCATTTCTTTTGATTCTTCGGTTTTTTTCTTGGTAGCGCCATCATAAAGCATACCTGTACATAAGCACATTTTTTGCTCTGTTCTTGTAAGAATATCAAAGTTTTTGCAGGTTTGGCAGCCTTTCCAAAATTCTGGGTCATCTGTCAATTCAGAAAATGTAACCGGTTTGTAACCTAGTTCGTAGTTGATTTTCATAACTGCCAAGCCGGTAGTGATCCCAAATATTTTAGCATCTGGAAACTTCTCTCTACTAAGGTCAAAAATCTTAGCTTTTATTTTCTTAGCTAGCCCCTGACCTCTGTAGTCTGGGTGTACTATGAGTCCGGAGTTGGCCACAAATTTCTCATGTCCCCAAATTTCAATATAGCAGAAGCCTGCAAACTTATCTCCGTCCAATGCAAGAACAGCATTGCCGTTAGCTAGTTTTTTCTGAATATAATCAGGAGTACGTTTTGCAATACCGGTACCACGTACCTTAGCGGAGTCGGCTATGGTGTCGCAAATATCCTGAGCGTATTTAAAATGTGATTCGTTAGCAACAATTAAGTTCATTGCCAGTTAGATTTATAAAGTGTAAAAAAAGTTTTGATTTGTTGTGCGGAAATGGACTCACCTAATTCTATAATTATATCTTACCCTTACGGGCGACGGCGGCGAGCTATGAACGGACGCGTAAGAGCAGGAATGCACTCATTGCTATATATTATGTAGTTGTTTTCGTTCATTACGGGGTAAATGTACAAATTATATTCATTTGACATCACGCATCGCATAATTTTTACAAAAACTTCACTTTTTGTTATTATGTGCAACAATTTCATAAACAATGTAGCCGTAGACTGAAATATACTCAATGGCAAGAAGCCATAGGTTTTCTTTGAAATCTGCCTGAGAATAGGCGAAGTAGCTCAGTACAATGGCTGCAGACCAAATGATGGCATATCTGTAGGTTGTAAAAATAGAAAGCAGCACCAGAAAAATAACGTACCATGGGTGTACGGTAGTAGATACGAAATAGTAGATGGTCAATACCCACATCATAGACCAGAGCACTCTGTTTAAATCATACCTTTTTGGTAAAAATGTAAATAGACCAACAGTGGCTATGGTAAACAACGGTGTAATTTTGCCATATTCCTTAATAAATTCCCACGGCTTTGCATCAAAATGTATGGCAGTTTTTTTAGCGATGTTATAGATGCTTGCATTGAATTCAAAATTAGAAAACCATAGTTTTATAGTCTTGGAATAGTTGTCTATAAATTCTGGGATATTAAATGGAAGAAAAAGTACAATAGATGTTATGCCAATGATAGCGTAGAAAACGATGCTTTTTTTCCATCCTAAGTACTTCAGGAAAAGCGGTAAAAATAATAGGGGTACGAGCTTTATTGAAATAGAACAAGCTATAACTACACCTGTAGTTTTCCATTTATCTATAGATAATAAAAATAGGGCTAGAATAAAGAAAAACAGCATTACCCCTTCAAAATGAAGATTGCCTGTGAGTTCTACAATAACCAAGGGATTTAAGAAGTACCAGAATATTAAATGCGGAGATTTGTTCAGGTTTTTTAGCAGCTTTCTACCAAAATAGAATACACCTATGTCTGCAAGAATAATAATGGCACGCATGGCAAATAAAGAGCCGAAAATACTTTTGCCGCCTACAAATGCCGCAATAGCAAAAATAAGCTGGTTCAAAGGTGGGTAATTGCTATAATGCCGTGCACTTAAACTGCCCATGCCTTCATATAGTATATCGGCATTTGGTATCATAGATACCATGTTTTCCATTAATTGATCTGGTGTGTGTAAATAGGGGTTGGCGCCGCTAGAGACTAAATGACCGTCCCAAATGAACCTATAAAAATCTTGAGAAAGATTGGGTTCTATAAATAGAAAAATTAATCTAAAAATAATTCCAAAACCTAATAAGAACCTGAAATTCAGTTTTTCAAACTGTATCAATTTAAAACAGAAAAAGAAAAGTGCTACAAAAAGAGAGAGCAATTTTATAAAATCGGTTCGATCTAAATGATAGGCGAAGGTGTAGTAAAATACAAAACTTAATACTGCCAATATCAAGGAAACTTTGTGGAGTTTCATGTAATTTTTAAAGGTAATCGGCATTAGGGGTCTTGGTTTAGTAACAGCTCAATTTACTGGTTTTTATTGAAAGATGATTTCAATTACCTATCAATTTTCCTAAAAGTTCTTTCATCATTTTTGCGGCCAAGTAAGCGGTCATATCATGAAAGTCTCTATCAGGGTTATATTCTACAATATCAGCACCTACTACTTCGGTATCTATACTATGAATTAAGTCTAAAACTTGTCGAGATGAGAGTCCGCCTGGCTCGTGATGAGAAACTCCAGGTGCAAAAGCAGGATCAAAGCCATCCATATCTAAAGTAATGTAAAGAGGATTATTGAATTTAGGTATCGCGTTTAAATCTAAATTCCGCATTTCATGAACATCGACATCGAATTTTTTTGCTTGATTAGCCTGATGCGGATTTAAAGTGCGAATACCGACTTGCACCAATTTTACGGCAAAACCGTTTTCCATAATCCTTGCAAAAGGGCATGCATGAGAATAAGGGTCCCCTTCGTATTCATGATACAGATCTGCATGCGCATCAATATGTAAGATATCTAATTTTGGGTAGTGCTCGTTAAAAGCCTTGATAATGGGGAAAGTGACAGAATGGTCTCCGCCTAAAGAAAGTAATTTAGAACCAGCATCTAGGTTGTTTTTGGTAATGGTTTCAATATCAAAATACTCATTAATGGTAAAATCGCCCTTGTCGGTAATGGCATCGTTTTCTATGAATACCCCAAGTTCTGTATATAAGTTCATAGAATCGCTGAATAATGCTTTTCTAATGAGGTCAGGGGCTTTCGCCGGACCTTGTTGAAAAGATGATTTGGCATCCCAATTAATTCCTTGAATAACAATATCTTTCATAATAACTTTTTAGGCTTTTATATTAAATTAATACATGGTATTCGGGTTCTTGGATGTTTCGGGAATTTGCTGAATAGCATCCCAATGTTCGCATATTTTTCCTTCTGCATCAAACCTAAAGAAATCCATAGTCACGTATTGATCATTTCCTGGCCAAGTTTGGTGCGTGTGCAGTGAAACTAAATCGCCTTCTGCAATACAGCGTACAAATTCAATAGATTTTTCTGGATATTCTGCCTGCATACGTTCAAAATAATCAATAAAACCTTGTGTGCCATTGGCAACGTCTGGGTTGTGTTGAATATATTCACTGCCTACATATTTCTCTATGGCTGATTTTGGATTACCCAAGTATGCTGTTCTGTAAAATGCTATGGCATTTTCTTTGTTTTTCTGTATATCCATACTTAAAATTTAGTCCTCAAAGATTTCAGTGATTGCAAGTTTTGATTTTTTAAACTCATTGGGCAAGTCAATAAAAGCTTCAATGGTGAAGCTAAATTTGCTGTTTCCTTCAAAAATCCAATAATTGCCTTCTAATTTACCGTTTTCGCTTGCGGTATGCTCTCTTGGAATGTTATTAATAGAATATTGTTTCTTTTCATTATTATACCAGATACCCAAGGCACGCAAATCATCTTCGTCAGTGTAATTAAAAGAAATGCGTGGTGCTATGGCTCCTTCCTTATTTTCAATTGTCACATTTTTATTGGTGAAATTTTCTAACTCTTTAGCCCACGGCAGTTTGTTTTCTTTGCGATTTGCTAATTGCTCCCATTGTGCCAAGATAAGAGCAGTGTCTTTTTCGGCTTGGATTATGGTAAAAAGGTTTTCCTGAACAATCTCTATTTTGTGTTTTTCAGGATAAATGGTCACAGTGGTTTTGTCTGAAGCAATTCTGCTGTTTTCAATACCAAAGAACGAACCTAAAAGAAAAAATATGATTTTTATTTGTTCCATGTAATTGAATTTTTATGTTAGTGAAAATACATTTTTTATATGTTAACTTTTTAATGAGTCGCATTTGTTGTTTTTTTAAGCCCCATGCAATACATAAGGAGGCTAATAATCGTCTCTGGTGATTTTACTTTATATTACTACATACAGATAAAAGTTCACGTTTTTAGATAATAAATGAAGGGTAAACAAAAAAAATCAAGAAGTAAAAAACCATGGCCAACAAAAGATGCTATGCAACAAGTCTATGAAAAAAACTTGTGGGGTAGTGGCGGTGAAGATTTTTATTCTGGTGAAGGTTCGCATAAACCAGAAATTGTAAAACCTTATGTAGAGAAATTAATTGCTTTTTTAAGTTCATTTGAAAAACCAATTTCAGTATGTGATTTAGGTTGCGGGGATTTTAATGTGGGAAAAGAATTGGTGGGCCACGCCAAGAATTTTATTGCGGTGGATATTGTTCCAGAATTAATTGAACGTAACAAAGAAAAATATAAAGCTCCTAATTTGGAATTTCTATGTCTAGATGTAGCTAAAGACACATTGCCCAATACAGATTGTGCTATTCTTCGGCAAGTCTTGCAGCATATCTCTAATAATGAGGTAAAGCAAGTTGCGGCTAAGCTTGTTGATTACAAGTATGTAATAGTAACAGAACATCTTCCTAATAAAGATTTTATACCTAATGTAGATATTATCTCAGGTCAAGGTACTCGTTTAAAAAAACAAAGTGGCATCAATCTTTTGTTGGCACCATTTAATTTGAAAGTTGTAGCGCAGAGCGAGCTTTTAAAAGTCGTAGATGAACATGGTATTATTGTAACTGTAATATATAAGATGCATTGATTTATTAATCCTGATAAATGTCATAGTATTGATCTACGTTGTTGTCTAGCTTTGGTGGTATCATAAAAACAAACGTAGATGAGCAAAGTAGAGATAAATCAAGGAGAGATAAAAGTAAAATTTAATGAACCAACTTCTGGTAAATTGTCTTTTGAACAATTAGGTATTTCTAGTGAAGGAGCCTCTTTGGAAGGCGGATTGCTTCGTTTGGTTATTGATTTAGAAGGTATTGGTGAGCACGATTATTATCAAGTGCCAACTTTAGAGTTGTTTTACGAAGAAAATATGTCAGAAACACATTGGGTGTGTGAATTTAACGGAAAAACCATTCTTGATAAATTAGACCATTACGGTCATTCAACCATTTTATTGTTGAACAGAAAGGTGTTGAGTGAGTTAGAGCAACATCATGAAAATGTATTGATAGTTCATGCAGAATTTCCGCAACCAGCTAAATTGAATTTGAAAGAATCTTCTATTCGTCTATTCAAATAAAGAAGTTTATATTTTTAAAAAGGGTAGCGAAAGGTTTGTTGGTTTTATAGTGGTAGTTCAACGTAAACAGACCCGTTAGATTGTTGTTTAGTTTACAGGTCATTTTCGCTATCCTTCTTTTTTACAGTTTCTTGTTTCATATATCCAAGAGCCCAAATAAGAATTCCGGTCCAAAAAAACAGTTGATTATATTGGGTGATTTCAGGTATGGGATCTTCTCCAAAAACTCCCATTTCCATAAATTGAAATATAAGACCGATTATAACGATTACTAAAGCGATATAAACTGCTGTATTCGGTTTTTTCATAC
>JAHDDP010000028.1 GCA_020629285.1 Maribacter sp. | reverse complement strand
TTTTGATTTTTTCATTATCTCTTTTTTTAGATTAGAATCACCCTTACTTACGGAGTTAAAAACGGAAGGTTCATTTTTTTTAAAAAAATATTAATTTTTTATTTTTAGCTATGCCCTTAGAATTATAAAAAAACCTTGGTATACCCTATTATGTAACTATTTGTAAATAAACGTGAACTAATAAATAGCTAACTTTGCAGTGTTAAATCATTAAGATATGAATCCGTCTTCCTCTGGTTGGATCGAGAAATATGGTTCGGTTGTTCAAAAACACCAAGACGAATTTCCAACTTTTGAAGTGTTATACGCTACGCTTAAAAAAAGCGGATTTGTTTATGGGCTAAATTCTAGTATACCAGGGTTCATTGAATTGGAGTATACCCTATCTGAAGACGAAAAAGCGAAAATCAATTTATTACACGCACTGTATTTCACCTATAGAATTATGGGTGGTAACGACTACAGCACTTTTATAGAAGAGGTATTTCAATTTTACGAAATACTGAATATTAGCCGTGCAGGTTTTTTTGACAAGTGGTTTACCGGAAACAAAACTTCTGCAAAGCTTGAAAAGCTGATGACCTCAAGAATTTATATTGAAGACAATATTATCAGTAAAACTTTCAATAGTCTTATTACCAATTCTCTTTTATTTATTGATGTACTGCTTTTTAAGCTTTTTTTAAATGAATCTATTGATTTAAAGAAGAAAGCTGAAGAGATAGAATACCTAGCCATCAACATTACATTTGATGCCTTAAGCTCTAAAGAGCAAGACAGAAAAGATAATAAGCTTTCTCAACTATTAGCCTCTTCGTTAACCTATATTAATTGTGCAGAGAGTAGTTTTGATGGTTCTTACCGTAAAAGATTGCTTGATAATAAGGATAACTGGGAAAATAAATACTTGCTTGACATAGCTTGCCTTACGGTTTGGGAAGATCATTCTTTAGATTATACCGAATCTGAATTTATCTTCGGAATAGGAAAAGACTTAGGATTCGATAGAACCATTATCTCAACATCAATTACCGATGTTACCGAGTTCTTTAAACTCAATTTTGATGTCATACCCTATTTAAAGGAAAAGAACCTAGCACAACAGTTTTACGACAGTATGGGTAAAATCGTAAAGAAGTTGATTCTACGAAATAGCAAACGCCTGCTTAAGGAGCTTTCGCAAAGTGCAGAGTTAGTTGCCCTGCTGTCAAAATCTACAGTTAGGGATTTAAGTAATGAAGAAAAGAAAAAAGTACAGAATCAACTTTTAGATATTTTTAAAAGTATTCCGTCTTTGGCTATATTCATACTACCTGGCGGAGCTATTTTACTGCCAATATTCATTAAGCTGATACCCAAGCTATTACCATCGGCATTTGATGAAAATAGAATTGACGAGGAAGAAGATTTATATCGTAAATAACTTACTATCAGAATATTAATTATTCTACTCTAACCAAAGCTTAAAGTCTTTCACCTTTTCTCTACTCACTATAATTTCATGATCAGGATTGTTCTTTAGCTTGATCTGTAATCTAGAATTGGTGTAAGATACAATATCCTTAATGTGATTTATATTCACAAAGAACTTTCTACTGACCCTAAAGAACATCTGTGGTTTTAGTTCCTCTTCTAGCTGTTCTAAAGTAGTATCCAATAAATAATTGCGACCATCTTTAGTAGCCGCATATGTACCTTTGTTTTCACTATAAAAACATTCTACATCTTCTGCATTTATAATTTTTAAATGCTGACCTACCTTCGCCGTAAATCGCTTTTTATACTCGCGCTCTAATGGGTTAACCAATAATTTCTTGATATCTTCAAAATCTAAAGCGATTTTACTTGGCTCATTTGCAGACTTAAACAGCTTTCTATATTTATTGACCGCCTGCTCTAGATCTTCATCATCAATAGGTTTCAATAAATAGTCTATACTATTCAATTTAAATGCTTTAAGGGCGTACTCATCAAAAGCGGTAGTAAAGATGATAGCACTGTGTACTTCTGTAACATCGAAGATCTCGAATGAGAGTCCGTCCGATAATTGAATATCCAAGAAGATTAAATCTGGGTGTTCATTGGTCTGAAACCAATCTATTGCTTCCTCTACAGAATGTAGCATTGTAGAAACGGTCAAATCTAAACTATCTAACATTCTACCCAACCTGCGTGCTGCCGGTTTTTCATCTTCAATTATAATGGTCTTCATGGTCTGGTTTTATGGTTTGATTAGATTTATATGCTTTAATCGTTATATGAATTGATGTATTTCTGAATTTTACGTTCTTCCCACCTCTTCATGTACCCTGAAATATTGCCATAAACAACAATTCCATGAATAGCCAGTATTATTCCCCAAACAATGGAGGTACCGTAGACATTCCAGTTTATCCACTCTAAAAACTCAGGATTACCGAATGCTTCTTTACTTACCAAAATGAAAACGAACTTATGTCTTAAGACGTACAACATAATATTTATGATCAGAAAAACCAATATGTGATTATAGAAGCGCTTTATACTTGCCACTTTCTCTTTTGCTCTTTCATACTTAGAGAAACTACTGTCCTCGCCATTAGAAAGATAATCGTTTGCTCGTTCAGTTTTCATTTTATCTATATTTTTCAGCATCTCGTTTATCTTGCTCTACATATTTATTGATCTGGCGCTGCTCCCAATCTTTGCTAAAGAAAGGACTATATCCAAATACTCTAGCGGCATGAAATGCCAAACCTATTCCCCAAAAAAACGGAGTTGTTAAAGTACCGATGTTAAATAAAGCCTCTGTGAACGAAGCTCCGCCAGACATAATCCCCATAATGGTAATTGTCATAATAAACAGGTTTACAAGTACGTAAACAAGTAAGTGAATATAAAACCCCTTTATCTCTTTTACCTTCTTTTGGGCTCTTAGTAATTTATCCGATTGTTCAAATTCGTTTAGCTCCATCTTCTTGTATTTTCCTCTTGTTGTAAAAACTCTTGTAATTTTCTTTCTTCCCAGTCTCTGCCCGTAAACGGATTCAAGTTAAAGATTTTATTTGCTTTAAAAAATAAGCTAATACTTAAACCGAATACTACCCAAAGAAACCAGGCATTCCTCCATTCATTAAAATAATAATTGATTGTCGCTACAATTATAATGGTTACGATAGCCGACGCTACTTTTCTATAAAATTTTCTAATTTTTTCAACTCTTGCTTTTGCTCTTGTATATTTTGTGTTTTCCATGATCTTTAGTCTTTTAGGTTATTATTCTTGCATGAATTCTTTGATCTTTCTTTCTTCCCAATTCTTACCGAATAATGGGTTATAGTCAAAGGCATAAAGTCCGTTCATTAATAGACCAAACCCCCAACCAAGTGTCGGAAAAATGAACCAAAGAAAACTTGTTGTATTATAATTGATATATGCTAAAAATGGTATGACGATACAGTAGGCCAATAAATTACCGTAAAAGCCTTTTATAGCTTGTACTTTTTCTTTTGCCTTTTCATACTTATAATTGCTGTCTGTTGTGAAGTTTGATTCCATCTTTTTAAAGTTTTAGTGATTTCTAATTTATTTCTATACTTCAAATTTCGGCAGATCGTACAGGTTTTGAAAAAATGAAATACCCAGTTGTAATTTTTTACGACTGAATTGTAGAAAGCATGTTCTTAGACTATTGAGAGACCTTAAAATCCGTAGTTTTTCTTTGCGCTGGCAATCTGGTCCTCTTCTGTAGTTTCGGGGAATAGTATGTATTTAGGAGCAATTATAGGCTTAGCACTGGTAATACTAATCTTGGTTATTGAACCAAAGGGGAATTTGCCTTCTGTTAGCACCAACAATACATTTTCCATCTTAGCGTACTCTTTACTAGCTGCTGTAATAATTTCAGCCTCTCCTTTCAATTGAAAGCCTTTCTGCTTTAAAATATCTATAAAGCTGATACAAATGTGTTTATTTTGTTGAATATTTTTTACTGTTTGTGGTGATGCTATATTTGCTACTATAATCATGTTATCTCCAAAGCAACTGAATATTTCTTTGGGTGACACATTAGGTATGTTATCGGCAGAAGAGGTTGCCAACCAGCATAATACACTATCGCTTATAGCTGCTTTTATCTTTTTTGTTAGCTTCATAGTGTTTCCGTTTAAAATTCATTCAGAATCTATCATCTTCCATATACTGTTTTATTTTTCTTTCTTCCCAGCCTTTACCAAACAACGGATTATAACCATATGCTTTTAAACCATGGGCTATTAAACCAATACCCCAACCCATAGCAGGGAAAATAACCCAAACAAAACTGGTCGTCTTAAAGTTTATATAGGCAAGAAAAGGTATAACAATACAATAAGAAGTAAGGTTACCATAGAATCCTTTAATGAGTTCTACCCTTTCTTTTGCTTTCTCATAGCGCTTGGCGCTTATATGGGAATCTTGTGTTTCTCGAAAAGAAATTGCATTTGTCAGCATAGGTAAACGCACCTTAAACTCTTTAGCGGTCTTAAAAATCTGCATTTCCTTTTTGGTAAGAATGGCATAACGCTGACGAATGTTCTGCAGCCCCACACCACTACTCTTTTTAACTACTTGTTTTTCTTGTAAATTGTTGACCACATATAAGTACCCGTCTTCTTCATATATTCTAATATGAAGTGGTTTTGAAGAGGTTACCACATTATGCTTTACCGCATTCTCTAATAACAACTGTAGGGATAATGGTACTATTTTAGCCTCAGGATCCAGTGCCTCATCAGGAATTTCAAATACGATACTATCTTCAAAACGCATTTTTAGAAGTCGCACATAAGTTCTTGCAAACTTTAGTTCTTCGTCAACAGAAATAAGATTTTTGCTCTTCTGCTCCAACACATACCTATATACTTTTGAAAGCGAAGTCGTAAATTTTTGCGCCTGCATAGGATCTTCTTCTATAAGGCTGGTCAATACATTTAAGCTATTAAAAAGGAAGTGAGGGTCTAACTGATTCTTTAAAGCATCGAACTTTGCAGATGCTGAACCTGCAATAATTTTTTGTTCTTTTACCTTGGTATCTTGTAAGGCTTTATAGAAGTAGAAAGCGTGTAAAAACAATGAAACTACTAGGGTAACCAACAGCGCATAGAAATAGTATTGTATCCTTTCCCCGGCTACGTACTGTTCAAAACTTTTACCAAATATATAGATTTCAGTAAACGCGCGTACAGCACCAAACGCCAATACAGTAAGTACAATAGAGCCAGCGGCACCGTACCATAACCGTTTTTGCGTTTCATTCTCCCATGTATATTTTTGAGAGATATAGTCGCTGAAATACATATTAACCATAGATAGCATAAAAGAATATAGCAAGGCTATACCAGTAAATTGTAATTCGCTATATAATGTTATGCTTTCCCAATCAGATAGAAGCAACCGAACTAGTTCCATAACCAAGGCTATGATTATTGCTGTCCTTACTACCTTTAAAAAACTACTCATGTTTGTAAGCTTAAATTGATTGCTTTCTAATTTTTAAAATTAGGGATTTCCTTTTAGAAGTATAGTTCTTTCTGAAAATGTCCTAGTTAAAAGCAAACATGAAACTTTTTCTACTCAATAAATAAAAATATATTCTGAATTGTACTATCTAGTAGCTGAACTGTATTTTAAACTAACTGAAACTATTGATATCGAATCTTCTTGATCATTAAAAATTTATAAAAGATATATGTTATATATTGGAAGTAAAAATAACATTATTGTTGTATAGACTATTGTTGTATGCAATTTGAGAAATGGAAATAATAATCACAAAAGGTAAAAATAGAAACACCTTAACTTGTAAAAGAAAAGATGGAACCATGACAAGTATAAATCTTGGACCTGATATCCCGAATCACGATATTGCTCACTATGTTGTTGAAAAAGTATTTAAATTAGAAAATGGTTTTTACGGAAAAGTTAAATCTGGAATGACCATAGAAGAACTATCTGATAAAGAAATAATTCAAAATTTAGACTCTGAAACTTGGCTATCTGAAATTATGGCGAGAAATCTTCAATCTATTGGTTCCGGAGCAGCGAAAACTGAACAATTCATTGAATTAATAAATTGGGAAGCTCAAAATATCAGCGGAATTAAAGTTCCGAATATGAATTTAACAGATATTGAAAAAATGAAATCTGAATTTGACCAACTGTGTAAAAAGTGGAATTTGATTCCTGAAAACGGAAAGTTAAAACTGATTTTTGAATAAAAATTGTATAAAACTAGGTGTATAAAACAAATGAGCCCAAGCGAAATATTAAAAACTATCGGACTTCAACTACCTAATGTATCAACGCCAGCAGGAAGTTACATTTCTGTAAACGTTAGAGAAAATATAGCCTACATAGCTATTCAATTTCCAATTTTAAATGAAGAATTTAAATTTCAAGGACGTTTAGGAAATGAAATTTCGACCGAAGATGGTTATAAGGCGATGGAATTATGTGCCTTGAACGTTTTAGCTCAAGTGAACAAGAAAATAGGGTTTGATAAAGTTGTTGGACTAAACCATATAGACGCCTACTTTCAACCAAGTAAAGATTGGGATGAATCGCCCAAAGTAGTTGATGGGGCTTCAGACTTATTCGTAAAGGTGCTTAAAGAAAAAGATAAACATTCTAGAGCAATTTTTGGAGTTGAAAAGCTTCCTCGAAATTTTAGTGTAGGACTAACAGCTTCATTTACCATTAAAAAAAAATAGCATAATCAGCGGAAGTAAATTTTCAATTTTAAATCGAAATCAATATAAGAAAACCTGCCTATGAATAAGATATCAAAAAAGGAAGTATGTCTTTCATATTTGAAAAAATATGCGGAAAAGGATCTAAACAATATCGAAAAAATGTTTTCTGAAGACATTGTATTACGTGACTGGAAACTTCGTGTTGAAGGAATAAAAAATGCTCTTGCAGAAACACGTAAAAATTTTAAAAATGCAGATACAATAGAAATTGAAGTGCTATCTACTTATAAAACAAAAACACCGTAGCGGCTGAATTGAAAATCATAGTAGACTCCACTGAGATACTTTATGTTGTAGATGTGATAACCATTAATTCTGAAGGTAAAATATCTTCAATTCGTGCATATTTAGGTAGAGGAGATAGTTAAATAAAACTAAGAACTAGTTATTGGAATGAAATTAGGCATTATTTTCAAATCGGATTGAAAAAAAAGTACTACAAAAAGATAGCATTACCTGCGTAGCAGAAAGCAAATACCAATTTGCTTAGTGCTATTTATTGCAAACCCTTTCAACTTCTGGAGAAAAAATAGCCTAATATTAAAAAGTATTCAAAAAGTATTTTTTAGGATTACATTAATTAAACTATAAACATTCTATTGTTTAAGATCATGCCGTAGTTCTTTTAACCTTTTAGATGATACCTTCACTACTGAAATGTCTAATGGTAACGGTGTAAACGGCCTATCTGTAGAATCTTTTGGAACATTGACTAATTGGTCCACAACATTCATCCCTCTTAAAACATTACCAAAAACAGTATAATCACCATCTAAGCGATGTAGACCATCTTTATTTTGTACAATATAAAACTGACAACGGGCAGATAATTTTTCAGCATTGCCATCTCGCCCTGCTCCTACTGCACCATACGTATGTGTAAGTTTTGAATCAAATTCTGGCGCTAACAAATATTCGGGGTCATTAAATCCTTCCGGAGTATCTGGGCAACCACCTTGTGCTACAAAATCTGGAATTACCCTATTAAAGGTCAACGAATCCCAATAACCTTCATTTGCTAATGCTATAAAACTTGCTTTATGTTTGGGAGTCTCATCATGCAACCATATTAAAATTTCTCCTTTTGGAGTGTCTATTTTACCTATTTCGTATGATTTACATGCCGTAAACAATACAAATACCATTAAATACTTTAAACATTTCATGTAGCTATTATTTAGTAGTCAGTTAAAGTAGTAAAAATTGATTTTAAAAAGTTAAAACTACAATTCAATTGAATATACGCTATATCTAAAACCATTAGGAATCTAAAAAGGTTCTTTCAACAACAAAACATCAACAAACACGTTGCAACCAATATGAAAAAACCAATCAAATTTATCATCCGATCAATTTTAATTTTAGTAATTCTAGCAACCTCCTACGGTCTATTCATCTACATATCAGATCCATACATAAAAGCATTGGTACAAAACAATGAAACTAAACTTTTCTATAGACCTTCTTCAGAAATTGAGACTTTAGATGATTTAAATTTTTCAGAACAAATACTTACCGTAGAAGATTCTATAAATATTCATACTTATTTATTTCATCCCTCAACTAAAGCAAAAGCAAACATATTTTTAGTTCGTGGCAACGGTGGAAACACCAGCCAAAGTAAAGAACTAATTAAACCTCTTGTAGATAATGGCTTTAAGGTGTATTCTACGGATTGGAGAGGCTATGGAAAATCTAATGGAGTACCGACTTACAAAGGTTTAATGAAAGATACAGAGATCGCATTCGCTGATTTTTTGAATCGAACTAAAAATGATAGTATAAAAACAATCGTCTATGGCATGTCTTTAGGTGGTCAATTGGCAGTAAAGCTGACCAAAGAAAATCAAACTAAAGTAGATGCGTTAGTTCTAGACGGCTCTTTAGAATCTGCTCATAGCTTTATTACAGATAATTTTAGAGCGTTTTATTTAAAATCATTTACTAATAACACCCAAGACTATAATCAAGATTATGTTGCCATTAGAGACATAGCTGAAATTAATAATATACCTAAACTTATTATACAAAGTGCCAAAGACAGGGCAGTTCCATTCGAAAGAGGACAGAACATTTTTAATGCTGCTAAAGAACCAAAACTATTTTGGGAAACTAATACAGATCATATAAGAACCATACCCGAATTGACAGAGGAATTAAATTTGAAGTTGATTGAATTAATTCGTTAATTGAACTTTATCGTTCTTAACCAACACAATGAGAATACTATTACCGATTCTTTTAACTATTCTACTATTGTCATCCTGTGGCAATCATAAGAAGAAATCAATTAAAAATGAAATCTCTTCCAACAACGGCAAAACACTAATGGCAATATTTGCCCACCCAGATGATGAGATTGTTATATCCCCTATGCTATCGAAGTACCAAAAAGAAGGGGTAAATATTCACTTGGTAATTGTTACCGATGGCTCAAAAGGAGTTACACCTCATGCAAATATTCCTGCGGGTGAATTATTGGCAAAAACACGTGCAGAAGAGGCATTATGTGTTACAAAAACCTTAGGTATTAATTCACCGATATTTCTTAGTTATATAGACGGAGATTTAGCGCAAAAAGAGAACATTAATTCTTTAGACGAAAAAATTGATAGCCTTTTTACGAAATACCGACCCAATACTGTAATTAGTTTTGGACCTGGTGGCCAATATGGTCACCCAGACCATAGAATTGTTAGTAACGTGGTTACCGAGGTTTTTCAACGAGAAACATCAGAATCTTTACAAAACCTTTTGTATTACGGGTATCCGAAAGAAATAGGTAACACGAATGTTAGCTTTAATACTGATTTAGTACAATGGTTAAACGATAATTTAAAAAGAACTCAAAAGAGATTTCTAACCTATAGAATACCATTCAACAAGGAAGATTTATTGCTTGGTCATACCGCATCAGATTGCCACAAATCTCAATATATACCAGAAGCTATTGATGATTTAATAAAAATTGTAGGTCAAGCCGATTCGGTAATATATTTTAGATCTTGGAATGGCTCGAATGAAATTAAAATTAATATTTTCGATTAAATCTATTTTCCATGTCATGGAAGTATTCCATTTATGTACTAGCTTTTGTATTGTTTACTTCATGTCAGCAAAAACAAAATAAATCATCTAACCAACCAGCCGTTTACACTTACGGCGCTAAAAACGATTCTGCTGTTTTTTACTTTAATAAAGGTTGGGAGCATATTCTAGATTATGGTCAATGGACGCTATCTGAAAAAGCATTTAGAAAAGCCGTAGCATTAGATTCTACTTTTATTGTTGGGCAGGCGTTGGTTGGCAAAAACACGACCAATCTCAAGGAAAGAATTCAAATTTTAAACGACCTAAATAGCTCTCAAATTAAGGTTCGTGAAGACGACCAACTGATTTTAGAAGTTACCATGATTACGCTAGAACTATTTAATGCACGTGAACAACAAATAAAACTAGAGAAAGATTTTATATCAAATTTCTTGTCAACAGCTGAGAAAAACTATAGAACTTTTATACATAAATACCCCAACGAATCATATATAAAGGCAGAATACATTGAGGTATTGAATGCTATTTACGGACCTGAATTAGCCTTAGATTCGTTACACATTCTTACCATACCTATACAAAAGAGAATACCATTTTTCATTAGCTATGCAGCTACCTTGGAATCAGATTTAGGGAATTTCAAAAAAGCTCTCGCTATTGCCGACCAATTTAATACCCAGATCAATGACCCGAATATACCTCAACCTTATGTGTTATACGGTAGTATTTATTTAAAAATGGATAGTTTGTCTTTAGCAACTTCAAACCTTGATAAAGCACTTGAATTAGACCCTAATCATATTTTCGCACAACGATTTAAAAAACAGCTCCAAACTAAATTAAACTCCAATATCAGTAATGACTAAAATTATACACAACAACAAGTAAACCATTTTAAAAACAATATAAATGAAAAAGACGACATATATCTATAATGGCATTACTGGTGTATCGTCTTTACTCCTACTCCTGTTTTCAGCCTTTATCATTTCTTGCAACGGTCAACAAACAGAAAATAAACAGCAGTCAAACGATACAGATTCAAGAACCTCTCTGAAAGACATTCCATTACAAAAAACACAACCGTTTAAAAATGAATATAGTAGTCCTTTTTTGCAACCGGCTATTAATTTACCCATAAGCGAATTTGTTCGTAGAATATTTCAAGATAAAAGCAATAACTTATGGTTTGGCACCAATGGAGATGGTGTTGCAAGGTATAACGGTTCTACTCTTGATTATTTTTCTATCGATGAGGGTTTTGGTGGCGTCGCTGTTAGGGGAATCATTGAAGATAATGACGGTAATATTTGGTTTGGCACCGAACGCGGTATAACAAAATTTGATGGCAGTTCTTTTATAAATTTTACGGAAAAAGATGGACTTAACAATAATAATGTTTGGAGTCTTTTTATGGACAGTAAAGGTATCATTTGGATAGGTACTTTAGAGGGAATAAATTTATTTGATGGTCAAAAATTTACTTCGTTTACTTTACCAGAATCCAAACCAGATTACAACAGAGGTATTACAAGTGCTAAAATAGTACATAGTATAATGGAAGACAGTAAGAATACTATGTGGTTCGGCACTAACGAAGGTGCTTATTATTATGATGGAAAATCATTATTTAATCTTTCAGAAACCGACGGATTATGCAATAACGCTGTAAATGACATTTTAGAGGATAAAAATGGTAACATTTGGTTTGCCACTCATTACGGAGGAGTTTGTTATTGGGACGGAAAATCTTTCACTAAAATTGCAACAAAGGAAAGAGGAAACAGTACTGAAGTTTGGAGCTTATTTGAAGATACAGCTGGTAAAATTTGGTTTCCCATTGAAAGTTTTGGTGTTTACAGATACAACGGTACAATTGCAACAAATTACAACGAAAAAGACGGACTTAAAAGTGGTGCTATACAAAGTACATTTGAAGATAATGAAGGGAGAATTTGGCTGGGAGGCTATATGGGATTGTTCCGTTTTGACGGAACTTCTTTTCATAGCGTAAGTCAAAATCAAATCTTAACACATTAAATTTCAACTATTTAAAAATTAATTACTTATCAACTATAAATTAAAGTTGATTTTTAAAGAAAGATTAGTTTTAGAAATAAAATAATTACACGCTAATAATGACTAAAATTATAGATACTCCAGAACAAAACAACCTTAAAATAGGCATGGCTCAAATCTCACCGGTTTGGTTAAATAAAGAGAAGACTATTGATAAAATCAAGGATTATATTATTAAAGCTGGTGAAGATGATTGTGAGCTTGTAGTTTTTGGTGAAGCTCTATTACCTGGCTATCCTTTTTGGGTTTCCATGACCGATGGTGCTCAGTTTGATTCTAAAGTTCAGAAAGAAATTCACGCTCATTATATTAAAAATTCCATTCAAATAGAAGCGGGTGAATTAGATGAAATTTGCGCTCTTGCAAAGGAACATAAAATTGCCATCTACTTAGGATTAATGGAGCGTGCAAAGAATAGAGGTGGTCACAGTATTTACTGCTCGCTAGTTTACATAAATAGTGATGGTGAAATTAAGTCTGTTCACAGAAAATTACAACCAACCTACGAAGAGCGACTTACTTGGGCGCCTGGTGATGGTAATGGTTTACGAGTTCACGAATTAAAAAACTTCACCGTTGGTGGATTAAATTGTTGGGAAAATTGGATGCCTCTTCCACGCACCGCCTTATATGGTTTAGGAGAAGATTTGCATATTGCCGTCTGGCCGGGTTCCGATTACAACACTGCTGATATTACACGATTTATCGCAAGGGAATCTAGATCTTTTGTAGTTTCTGTTTCTAGTTTAATGAGCAAAACCGATTTCCCTAAAGACACACCACACTTAGATACTATTCTTGAAAACTGTCCTGATACTCTGGCAAACGGAGGTTCTTGTATTGCCGGACCGAATGGAGAATGGATATTACCACCGGTTATTGACAAAGAAGGACTTATTACAACGACAATAGATTTTAATAGGGTGCTTCAAGAAAGACAGAATTTTGATTCCGTTGGGCATTATTCACGACCAGATGTAACAAAACTCACCGTTAATAGAGAGCGACAATCTACCGTTGAAATAAAAGATTAAAACAGAGAGCAGTTATTTCTGCTCTCCATTTAGCTCTTTCATAATTTCAGCAAACAATTGGTAAGATTTAATACGGTCTTTGCCATCATAAATATTGGTTACCGCAATGAGTTCATCTACTTGGGTATCTGCAATGAATTGTTGCACTTGCTTTTTAACGGTCTCTTTGCTACCAATAAAGGAATACTTCAACATTTGTTGTACAGACGGATTCTGACTTAACTCGCGTATATCTTCAGTCATATCTACTGGTGGCTGCATAAAACCTCTATTTCCTGTCAACAAGCCTACAATCATTTTGTAAAGCGATGTTGAAATGCGTTCTGCTTCTTCATCGGTATCGGCTACGATAATGTTCACTCCTGCCATAGTATATGGCTTTTCTAACTCACTCGATGGCTGAAATTCTTGATGATAAATTTGCAAGGCATTCATTAAGTGTGTCGTTGCGAAGTGACTGGCAAATGCATAAGGCAATCCTTTTTTAGCTGCTAAGTGAGCGCTATCTGTACTTGAGCCTAAAATATACAATGGCACCTCCACCCCTTCCGCCAAAGTAGCACGTACTTTTGCACCTGCATTTTCAGTAGAAAAGTAACGTTGTATTTTTTCAATTTCTAAAGGAAACGACTGTGCTGCCTGAAAAAAATCGGAGCGTATAGCCTGTGCAGTTAACTGATCTGTACCTGGCGCGCGACCCAAGCCTAAGTCTATTCGGTTAGGATATAATATGCCTAATGTACCAAACTGCTCCGCTATAATTAACGGGGAATGGTTAGGCAACATAATACCACCAGAACCAACTCGTATTGTTTTTGTCTCTTCGGCAATCTTACCTATTAATATAGATGTTGCGCTACTACCTATAGCTATGGAATTATGATGCTCTGCCAACCAAAAACGGGTATAGCCAGATTCTTCCGCTGCTTGCGTAAGAGCTACGGAATGATCAAAAGTGTCTTTTAGCGTAGTACCCTCAGATACGATGGCTAAATCCAATATAGAATATTTTATATTTTTCATGTAGATAAATTCATTTATATATTTAAAAGTATCTATATATCTATTTAAAAAAATTACAGATTTTGTAACCTCAACAAGTAATTATCCCACACTTCATGATTCAAGGTATAATTATAATTACGACCTATTTTGTGTTTGTTTATCAAGCCTGCTTCTACAAGCTTTTTTACATGGTGACTAATAGATGGTTGTGCTAAATCAAGCAAATTACAGGCTTTAGTACATTCTACCTTACCTTGATTCTTTTGCATGTACTGCAACAATTTCAACCGATTAACATCACTTAATGCCTTAGAAATTTTCTCAACCTGTTTTAGATCCATGATGTGTTTAATATATTGATACATGCAAATGTATTTATAAATATTAATTTAAAATACAAATTGGCAAGACCTTAATAATGATTAACTTGACCTTAAGAATAATACTACAACCATAGATGAAGAAAATTACTCAAAAACCTCATTTCGTATTCTGGATTCTTATTCCCGTTTTACTTTTAATTGGCTATATAGATTCAAATGAAACTATCGCCATCAATATTCATGATACCTATTTTGTAATCACCATGCTTAATTTAGGTGTATTACTTTCAATTATGTGTGGAATTATAGGATTTGGCTATTGGGTAGTTATTAAATTAAACAGAAGATTGGTAAATTGGCTTACCATAATTCATTTAATCATCACAGTTATCAGTTTATGCTTGATTTTATTGATCCCATTTTTCTTACCGGAATCCAATCAAGGTATTACCTCTTTATATTTTGATGCACAAGTAACTATTACTTTATCCGCACTTGTTGCAGTTTGTATACAGTCTTTGTATCTCGTAAATATTATAATTGCACTAATCAGAAAAACAAATTAAATTTTTTTAATAAATGTTAGGTATTAATACAACATGTTAACATTGTGCCAAACCTTAGCATTTACATTGGTTTTTTAATAAATGATTTAACTTTGTTACGTTAAAATTAAGATTAATAACCACCAATGAATCTCACCATAGAAAACATACTTTTAGTAGGTTCTATTCTGCTGTTTATTAGCATTATAGTAGGTAAGACCTCCTACAAGTTTGGGGTACCTACATTAATCCTTTTCTTGGCCATTGGTATGCTGGCAGGTTCTGATGGTATTGGTGGTATTCAGTTCGACGACCCTAAGCTTGCACAATTCATTGGTATAGTATCTCTTAACTTTATTCTCTTTTCCGGTGGGCTGGATACCAACTGGAAAGCTGTAAAACCGATTTTAAAAGAAGGTTTGGTACTTTCTACCTTAGGTGTTTTACTTACAGCACTTACACTAGGTACTTTTGTGTACTACATTACAGATTTTACCATTTACGAGAGTATGCTTTTGGGATCAATAGTTTCATCTACCGATGCCGCCGCAGTCTTCTCCATATTACGTTCAAAGAACTTAGCTTTAAAAAGCAACCTTAGACCTACATTAGAACTAGAAAGTGGTAGTAACGACCCTATGGCCTATGTACTTACACTTGCTTTTTTAACCTTGGTCATTAATCAAGATTTAAGTGTTCTTTCCATCATACCCCTATTTTTGCAACAAATGATACTGGGGGCTATAGGTGGATTTGCTTTTGGTAAATTGAGTGAGATTATCATCAATAAAATCAAACTTGGTTTTGAAGGTCTTTACCCAGTATTGGTAATCGCTCTAATGTTCATCACCTTTTCAGCTACAGATGCTGTTGGTGGTAACGGATTCTTAGCCATTTACATTTGTGCCGTATATTTAGGTAATCAAGATTTAATTCATAAATCGACCATTTTAAAAATGTTCGATGGTATGGCTTGGTTAATGCAAATTGTATTGTTCCTAACCTTAGGATTATTAGTTTTTCCGTCGCAAATTATTCCATATTTAGGCATCGGATTACTTATTTCAGTATTCCTCATTCTAGTAGCAAGACCGGTTAGTGTTTTATTGAGCCTCATGTTCTTTAAAATGAAAATGGGACGTCGGTTTTATATTTCATGGGTGGGTTTGCGTGGTGCGGTACCTATTGTATTTGCTACCTATCCACTACTTGCAGGTATTGACAAGGCGAATATCATTTTTAGTATCGTATTCTTTATATCGGTATCATCAGTACTAATACAAGGTACTACATTGTCTATTTTTGCAAAATGGCTGAATGTTGCTTTGCCTGACGAAGTGAAACCTATAGCAGAAAATGACAGGTATGTTCTCAATCTACCTAAATCCGCAATGGAAGAAGTTATAATTTTGCCAAATAGTTTTGCGGTAGATAAACGTATAATAGATTTGCACTTACCAAGAGCTGCATTCATTGTTATGATCAAACGAGATGGCACTTTTGTTAGACCCGGCGGTTCTACCATTATAGAAGCTAATGACACTCTAGTATTGCTGTTAGATAATGACGAAAGTTTGAAAGAAGTTAATGTAATTCTAAACCAAGCGGTTATTGCTTAATATGAAAAGTATAAATAACATATTTAAAGTGCTTTTACTCGTTACAATTTATTGTTTCGGGATATATAGTTCTGCAAATACGTTACCATTTTCTAATGAGGTTGTAATAAACCTTAGCAATAATAAGCAATCCTTATTCAAAGAATCTACAAAGACATTATCTCCACATGCACAGCAATCTGAAATTTCAGTTTCTGATGTTGCGGAAGTATCATCACCGAATTACAAATTACCGTTCACAAGTTTAATCTCACATCTAAATAATAGTGAGTTACGCTTTGCAGCAAGAATAAAGCAGTACCAACTGTTCGCTAATACGTTATTGATAAGACATAGAAAGTCTGATCTCATCTTCCCTTTCCATAGTTTCTGGTAATCCATTTTTTTAAAGGTTATCGTTTTGATAACTACATGTAACTATTTGATATGATGTTATTTAAAACATCATACAGAAAACAATATATCATATTTAAAAAATTAAAAAATGGAATTAGGAATAGCCGCTATTGGTTTAGCATCTGTTGCACTTTGTGCAATGCCTTTTGTTGTAACTAGCAGAAGTAGAATAACGAAAGAAAAACAACTGATGACATCTCTAAACGATGTTGCCAGTAAACATAATTGTAAAATAACGGAACATAAAATTTTTGGTCACTACGCCATAGGTATTGATGCACAAAAAAAGTTCGTATTCTTTATTTCTAAAAGCGGAGAAGTTTTAAATCAGCAATACGCCGATTTAGCTACCATTAAGACCTCTGAAATTGCCAACATCGGCAAATCGTATGCTAGAAAAAAGAAAATAACAGAGCGCTTACTTTTAAACCTTTTTTCGAAAAAAGCAAATGAACCCGATACCGTTTTTGAATTCTATAATGCGGAGGTAAACTATCAATTGAGCGGAGAGTTTCAGTCCATAGAAAAATGGAACAAGGTGATTAAGAACTTGCTTAAAAGCAATTAGTTTATATCAACAGAGTTCACTATAATCATAAAAGCGAGTAGATAATCTTATAAAAAAAAGGTTAGCTATTCGCTTTTGTTTTTTAAAGCGTTAAAATTTTATTAGCTTGTAAAAGCACATGAGCATGAATTAGAAAATGAAATTATTTGATATTAAGGTTGACCATAGTAAAAATTTGCTTCCGAAGGGTGGCACAGTTAATTATTACGGAAAAATACTTATCCAACAGGAAGCTGAGAATTACCTAGACAAACTACTCAATAACATTGTTTGGAAGAATGATGAAGCTATCATCTTTGGTAAAAAGATTATTACCAAACGTAAAGTAGCTTGGTATGGCGAAAAACCATTCGAATATACTTACTCTAATACTACAAAACTGGCGTTACCTTGGACGACGGAGTTACTGGAATTAAAAGATAGAATAGAACAAGAAACGGGAGAAACGTTTAACTCGTGCCTACTAAACTTATATCATGATGGTAGCGAGGGTATGGCTTGGCATAGTGACGGCGAAAAGGACTTAAAAAAGAACGGCGCCATTGCTTCTCTTAGTTTTGGCGATGAACGTAAATTCGCTTTTAAACATAAAGAAACTAAAGAGAAAGTAGAATTGGTTTTAGAACATGGCAGCTTATTGATTATGAAAGATGAAACGCAAACAAATTGGTTACATCGATTGCCGCCAACAACTAAAAGCAAAAACCCTAGAGTAAATTTGACTTTTAGAACTATTGTGGAAAAATAATTTCATACAAACTAATGCTTAGTTCTTTATCTGCTCATAGTTTTTAATGAGCATTCCTAAACGGTATAAAGCATTATCTATTTCTTCATTCCAAACCAGTCCGTAACTAAGACGAAGACAATTGGTGTACTGATTTTGGAGTGTAAAAATCTTTCCAGGAAAAAATCGAATTTCTTCACATTCCGCTAACTTGTAGAGCACCTCTGTATCTATAGTTGCAGCTAATTCTACCCATAATAAAAACCCTCCCTTTGGTTTGCTTACTCGTGTATCTTTAGGGAAATATGCTACAATAGCTTTTAAAAATTTTAAACTGTTTGCATGTAGTGTTTGCCGTAGCTTTCTTAAATGGTGGTCATACCTTCCTTTTTCTAAAAACAATGCCAATGCTTCTTCGGTAATTGTTGCCGTGGTTGAAGACAAATAAAGTTTTAGTTTCACGATTTCATCGAAGTATTTACCTGGTGCTAGCCATCCTACCCTATAACCAGAAGCAAGAGTTTTAGAAAAAGAGCCGCATAGAATTACAAGACCTGTATCATCATAGGTTTTACAAGTAGTAGGTCTACTTTCGTCATAATAAATATCACCATATATATCATCTTCTATAAGCGGAATGTTATGTTTTTGAATAATTTTCACCAAAGCCTTTTTACCATCATCAGACATGGTGTTCCCCATAGGGTTATTAAAATTTGAAATTATGGCAATTGCTTTAATATCATTCTTATCGATCGCTTTTTCTAAGGCATTCAAGTCTATACCTGTAAGGGGATCTGTTGGTAACTCTAAAACCCTTAACCTTAATGTCTTTGCAAGTTGTAATAATCCGAAATAAACAGGACTTTCCACCGCAATCGTATCTCCTGGCTTTGTAACGGTAATCAAAGAAAATGATAATGCGCTGGTACAACCAGATGTTATGATTACATCATTTTCGGTAAGTTTACCTCCCCATAAAATAGACCTTCGCGCTATTTGTCTTCGTAAATTCTCACGTCCTAAAATATCGCCTTGCGCACTGCCACCTAGCGGCAACGATATAACTGCCTCATGCATTACCTTGTTTAACTTCGCAATAGGTAACAACTCTTTTGATGGCACACCCAATGAAAAATCAACGCCTTTTTCAATAGAAAGGTTTTGAAAAAAATCAACGATAATCTCTGTTGAACTACTTTTTACAGATGATTGATCCGGATTACTCTTAACAGGATTCTTTGGAATATCCGGTGAGCAAAAAATGACAAAATATCCAGATTTTGCTTTAGGCTCAATTAAACTTATTGCTTCTAATTGATAATACGCCTGTAGAATTGTACTTATACTAACACCGTATTCATGTTGCAATACACGTAATGAAGGTAACTTATCGCCTAACTTAAGTACGCCTTCATAAATTTGTTGCTCTATACTGTTAGCGATTTCAATGTACTTATAACTTTTTGTGGGTATTGATTTCAATATGATTGTTTTATCTGTACTGGTTAAATTTACAAAAACTGAATCTGTTATGGTATCTACAAATTGTTCAATTTTGAATGTGATAATTAATAACAATTCTAAAAACATAAAAGAATGAGCAGTACAAGTTTAGTACAGAACCAGATGTATAAAGAAGTGGATGAGAAAATCATTTTTGAAAAAGCGTCACAATTCGCAAAAGAATACCTAGAAAGTGTTTTTGAACGAAATGTATATCCCACAGAACAGGCATTAGCAGACCTAGATAAATTCGATGAATCTATGCCGCTAGATCCTACCAATGCTAATGATGTAATCAAATTTTTAAATGAATACGGTTCTCCTGCGACAGTTACCACAACAGGCGCTAGATATTTTGGCTTTGTTTCCGGTGGTGCCGTTCCTGTAAGTTTAGCCGCAAAAGTTATATCTACATTTTGGGATCAAGCACCGGCCATGCACGTACTCTCCCCTATTGGATCAGCACTGGAAACTGTGGTTGAAAAATGGTTAAAAGAGATTTTTAATCTTCCTGAAAGTACTGTTGCTGGTTTTGTTAGCGGAACATCTACGGCTAATATATGCGGATTGGCAGCTGCGCGCTTTAGGTTACTATCCAACCTTAATTGGAATATTAACGATAAAGGACTGTTCAATGCTCCTCAACTACGAATTGTTACTGGTAAACATGCACATTCCACTATTCTTAAGGCGATCGGACTTTTAGGATTTGGTAAAGAAAATATTGAATAGGTAGATGTTGATGACCAAGGTAGACTAGAACTATCAAGTTTACCCCAATTAGATGAAAGAACTATATTAATTCTACAAGCTGGCAATGTGAATAGCGGTTCATTTGATAATTTCTCCGAGCTATGTAAAATTGCAAAAAAAGCAGGGTCATGGGTTCATATTGATGGTGCTTTTGGCTTGTGGGCCGGTGCCGTAGATAAATTAAAGTATTTAACAAAGGGTATTGAAGGAGCCAACTCTTGGGCTGTTGACGGACATAAAACCCTAAACACTCCATATGATTGTGGTATTGTTCTTTGCGAAGATGAAGTTGCAATTAGATCTGCCCTACACATGGCGGGAAGTTATATTGTTACAAGTGATAAAAGAGATGGAATGTTCTACACGCCTGAGATGTCACGCAGAGCCAGAGTTATTGAGCTATGGGCAACAATGAAATATTTGGGTAAAAAAGGTATTGATGAAATGATTTATGAAATGCACATAAGAGCCGTTCAATTTGCCAATGAAATTAAGATTGTAGACGGATTCTCTGTTCTTAATGACGTTGTTTTTAATCAAGTATTAATTCAATGCGAAACCGATGCACTTACCGATAATGTACTGAAAAGGGTTCAAGACCTAAGAGAGTGTTGGGCAGGCAGTTCTGTCTGGAATGGCAAGAAAGTAATCAGAATCAGTGTTTGTTCTTGGGCAACAACTGCATCTGATATTACACGCTCTGTAAACTCTTTTAAACAAGCTTTAAATGAAATATCTAAATAAATCTATAATTCAAATTACCTAAAAAGGAATGTCTGGATAATTAAATCAATAATATAATTTCATTTAATTTTGCAGCATGGTCAGAAATGTACAGTTGCGGTTAACATTAAAGGAAGAAGGCACACCTAACGGATTAGAAATTCGTGCGGCAAAGTACTTGGGACTCAAAGATGGCAACTTTAAAATTAAGGTACTTCGCAAATCTATTGATGCTCGTAAACCTAAAATTTTCTTTAATTACAAACTGGCAATTTATATCAATGAACCCGCCCCTAGCGATACTCTTGATTTTAAATATAAAGATGTCTCGAACGCAAAACCAATTCATATTGTTGGTTTCGGACCTGCAGGTATGTGGGCGGCGCTGCGTTGTTTAGAAATGGGTTATAAACCTATTGTTCTGGAACGAGGTAATAATGTAAAAGATCGTAGACGAGATTTGAAAGCCATCAACCAAGACCATCAGGTAAACCCTGAAAGCAATTACTGTTTTGGTGAAGGTGGTGCCGGTACGTATTCCGACGGAAAATTATATACGCGTAGCCTTAAACGTGGCGATGTTCGTCGCATATTTGAAAGTTTAGTTTTTCACGGTGCTACCGACCAGATTTTGGTAGATGCTCATCCGCATATTGGCACGAACAAACTGCCTAAAATTGTACAGAATATTCGTGAAGTAATTCAGCATCATGGAGGTGAAATTCACTTTAATACTAAGGTGACCGATTTCATTATTAAAGACAATACCCTAAAAGCGATAGTTTTAAACGAAACCGATGAAATGGCTGTGGAACGAGTAATCTTAGCAACGGGACATTCAGCTCGCGATATATTCGATTTACTTCATAAAAAAGATATTGCTCTTGAAGCAAAGTCATTTGCTATGGGAGTTCGTGTAGAGCATCCGCAGCATATTATAGATAGTATTCAATATCATTGCTCTGGCGACCGTAGCGAATTGCTACCAGCAGCTTCATATAGCTTGGTGGAACAAGTGAAAGACCGTGGCGTGTATTCATTCTGCATGTGCCCTGGCGGATTCATAGTTCCTGCTGCAACATCACCTGGTGAGGTCGTGGTGAACGGAATGTCTCCGTCAAAACGAAATAATCTATATGCAAATTCGGGTATCGTGGTTGAAATTAACGTGGATAAAGATATTCCCAAGTACGAAAAATTTGGAGCGCTTAAAGGATTGGAATATCAAAAGAACTTAGAACGATTGGCTTTTACATCAGGTGGAAGAACACAAACTGCTCCCGCACAACGATTGACGGATTTTGTAGAAGGAAACCTTTCTGTAGATTTAAATCCGACTTCGTATCAACCAGGACTCAACTCTGCTCCACTACATTCACTATTACCCAAACTTATAGGCAGTAGATTACGCCAAGGCTTTAAAGCCTTCGGTGATAAAATGCATGGCTATTATACGGCTGAAGCAAATATCGTAGGAGTAGAATCTAGAACCTCATCACCGGTTAGTATCCCAAGAAATGAAAAATTAGAACACCCTGTGATCAAAGGTCTTTTTCCTTGTGGTGAAGGTGGTGGTTATGCTGGCGGAATCGTTTCTGCCGCTATGGACGGAGAACGTTGTGCCGAAGCTGCAATGGCAGGACTGTAAAATACAAGCGCAAACTCAAAAATCAAGTTCAAAATGGAGTTGTTGGTTGTTCGTTGTTCGTTGTTAGAAACTATAAAATATAGATACGCTAAATATGCTTGATCAAGAACTAATGAAAAAAGTCTATTCTCTATATTCTATTTTCTAACTTATTAATAATTCGTACTTTATACTTATTACTCAATACTGTAAACTGTAACTGGCAACTGAACATTAAAACTTATGCCATCTTAGGCTTGTTCGCTTTAGTCAAAAAGTTCAAATCTCTTTTGATTCTTGAGTTTTTGAATTTGTATAGTCTAGCTACTTCAGTATTAGATTCAGCTTTTACTTCATTCACAGTTTCTGTAACAATACTCATTTCAATAGTTTCAACCTTTACTTCTTCAGTAGAGTTCTGTGCTTGAGCAGTGAAGCTTAAAAAGATGATGAAGATTGTTGCTATTATTGTTTTCATGACTTGCGTTTGTTACAATAATAGAACGCCGCAGACCTTGTTTTACTAGGTGATGAATCGCTGAAAAACCCCTAATACTCGTTACTTGACACAAGTTCGGGTAAAGTGTAAAATCGCATCGATAAACGACAACAACCCCAAAAACACCTTACCGATAATTGATGTCGTTAACCGAGAAATGATGTTTTAAGTACAAGTTCAAATACAAGCTCAAACTCAAAAATTAAGTTCAGAATGAGTTGTTCGTTGTTAGAAACTATAAAATTTAGCTATACTAAATACGCTTGATCAAGAACTAATCAAAAAATCTATTCTCTATATTCTATTTTCTAACTTCTTAATACTTTGTACTTTGTACTTTGTACTTAATACTCATTACTAAATACTGTAAACCGTAACTGGCAACTGAATACTAAAACTTACGCCATCTTAGGCTTGTTCGCTTTAGTCAAAAAGTTCAAATCTCTTTTGATTCTTGAGTTTTTGAATTTGTATAGTCTAGCTACTTCAGTATTAGATTCAGCTTTTACTTCATTCACAGTTTCTGTAACAATACTCATTTCAATAGTTTCAACCTTTACTTCTTCAGTAGAGTTCTGTGCTTGAGCAGTGAAGCTTAAAAAGATGATGAAGATTGTTGCTATTATTGTTTTCATGACTTGCGTTTGTTACAATAATAGAACGCCGCAGACCTTGTTTTACTAGGTGATGAATCGCTGAAAAACCCCTAATACTCGTTAGTTGACACAAGTTCGGGTAAAGTGTAAAATCGCATCGATAAACGACAACAACCCAAAAAACACCTTACCGATTTTTGATGTCGTTAACCGACAAATGATGTTTTAAATACAAGTTTAAATACAAGCTCAAACTCAAAAATTAAGTTCAGAATGAGTTGTTCGTTGTTCGTTGTTCGTTATTAGAAATTATAAAATTTAGCTACGCTAAATACGCTTGATCAAGAACTATTAAAAAAGTCTATTCTCTTTATTCTATTTTCTAAACTCTTAATACTTCTTACTTTGAACGACCTAGAACTTCTTACTTAATACTTATTACTTAATACTTTGTACTTTGCACTTTGCACTTCGTACTTTAATCTCACTTTATATTTCCTTCCACATTAAACCGTACCTTTGCATCTTATTAATATTTTATGACATTTAAAGAACTCGGCCTAGCCGAACCAATCCTAAAAGCATTAGAAGCTGAAGGATATACTCACCCTACTCCAATTCAAGAACAATCCATTCCTATATTACTCCAAGGCAAAGACCTTTTGGGAGTTGCGCAAACAGGTACTGGTAAAACAGCAGCTTTTGGTATTCCTATCTTACATCAGTTGTATGAGGGTATCAGCTTACGACAGACAAAGCGAAAAGTAAAAGCACTTATTGTTACACCTACCCGTGAACTAGCTATTCAAATTAGCGAAAGTCTTACCGCATATGGTAAATATACAGGGTTACGAAATACCGTTATTTTTGGTGGAGTAAAACAAGGGAAACAAGTAAACGCACTTAGAGGTGGTGTAGATATTTTAGTGGCTACTCCGGGTCGTTTATTAGATTTAATGAATCAAGGTTTTATTTCTTTTAGAGATTTAGAGCATGTAGTACTTGATGAAGCTGACCAAATGTTGGACATGGGCTTTATTCACGATATCAAAAAAATCATTGCAAAATTGCCCCCTAAAAGACAATCATTGTTCTTTTCAGCTACAATGCCAAAAGATATCGTGGAGCTTTCTAGAAAAATGTTGGGCGATTTTGAACGCGTTACTATTAAGCCAGAACAAGCTACAGCAGAAAAAGTTGAACAGGGAGTTTATTTTGTTAGCAAAGCGAACAAGCCTAAACTTTTAATTCACCTTATCAAGGAGAATCCTGAAAATACCTTAATCGTATTCTCAAGAACCAAGCATGGTGCTAATAAGATCGTAAAGAAATTGGACCAAGCCGGTATACGTTCCGCTGCTATTCACGGTAACAAATCGCAAACGGCAAGACAAAAGGCATTAAAAGCTTTTAAAGACGGAGATCTTAAAGTTTTGGTAGCTACCGATATTGCCGCAAGGGGTATCGATGTTGAAGACTTGTCATTAGTTGTAAATTACGATTTACCTAATGTATCTGAAACATATGTTCACCGTATTGGTAGAACAGGGCGTGCAAATGCTAGTGGTATAGCACTTTCATTTTGCGATAAAGAGGAAAGAGCCTATTTACGTGATATAGAAAAATTAATAAAACAATCTGTACCACGTATGCCAGAACATCAATTTGTAGATGCCGATACGCCTTCTGATGATCAACCGATGCCACCGAAAAAAAAGCAAGGCAATTCGCGAAACAAAAATAGAAACAGAAATAGACCTGGTGGTAACAACTTTAGAGGAAAGAACAATAGAAATACAAGTAGACCAAAAAAAAGAAATGACTCTAGCAGAAGCGAATAGCTTCTGTTAGCATCATATTCATACTAATACTTCTCATTATGAAAAAGCAAATGGTGATTTACGGTAGCGGTCGCCATACCGTACCATTCTTAAATTATATTGCTAAAGCTACTGGCAAGGAAAAACCGAATATGTGTTTTATTCCTACCGCCAGTGGAGAAGACGAGCAGTATATTGCTTCTTTTCATGAAGTGTGTTCGCAAATAGATGTTACTCCGCATGTATTATCAGTTTGGATTAACTCTTACGACCAAAAAGAATCTTTCGAAGAAATCATTTCTCGTATGGATGCTATTATTGTTGGTGGAGGCAACACCTTAAATATGCTTGCCATCTGGAAAGTCCAAGGCATTGATGTTGCACTTAAGAAAGCTTATGACAATGGCGTAGTTATGGGTGGCGGTAGCGCAGGATCTTTATGCTGGTTCAATGGCGGTACTACAGACTCCAGACCCAAGGAATTAAGTATCGTTGGTGGTATGGCGTTTATTGACAAAAGCCACTGTCCGCATTACAATTCTGAAACTTCACGTAGACCATTGTATTTCGAGAATATTAAAACTGGAAAATTATCTGATGGTTACGCCTGCGATGACCGTTCTGCAATTCATTTCATTGATGGTGAAGTTCATACTTCGGTTTCCTTGAACGATGAAAATCATTCGTACTACGTGTATTTGAAAGATGGTGAAATTGTGGAAGAATTGATACCGAGTACTATTTTATCTTAGGTACTTAGAGTTACAACGGTTGTAATTAATTTTTCATTGTAACAATTATCAAATTATTATACATTCGAAACCCACCCCTAGCCCATCCCAAGAGGGGAATAGTTTGAACATAATTTTATTCCTTCGCGATAAATTTCACTTATCGCTTTTAAATTACTTTTTAATCAAACTCGCAATCAAAAACGTGTATCTCCCCTCTTGGGAGGGGATTAAGGGGTGGGTAATACGAATGGTGATTCAACCTGCTAGTACTCTCGTTAGCTTACAAACCCTTATAAGCCTTCAACACATTCTCAATTTTAGCCTCGGTCTCTTCATTAATATTCTGATGCTCAGGATTCTCTTTCAACCAGTTAACAGTTCTTTTAATTCCTTCGGAAAACGGAATAGTTGCTTTAAAACCAGGTACAAAGGTTTTAATTTTCGTATTATCGAACAAAACACTTTCTCCTTTATCAGCCAATAACGTTCCTGTAAATGATGGTTCTACTTTACATATAAAATCTGATGCTATATGTACTACTTTAGCTTCTTTACCCAATGCATCGGCTAGAATCTTATAAATCATATTCCAGCTTAAAACCTCATCTGAAGTAATGTGAAATGCGTGACCGATTGCTGTTTGTAATCCTAACAAACCAACAAAACCTTTAGCAAAATCGTCTGAATGGGTAACCGTCCATAGCGATGTACCGTCACCGTGAACAATAATTTCCTTTCCATCTAAAATTCGCTGTGCCGTGTTATATTTATCAAATCCTCCGATTGCAATTGGTATTACAGTATCATAGGTCAATGAAGGTCTAACAATCGTAATTGGAAATCCTTCTTCTCTATACGCTTTTTGTAATCGGTCTTCACATAGTATTTTATTCTCAGAATAGTCCCAAAGCGGATTATGTAGCGGAGTAGATTCCGTAATTACTGGATAACTTAAAGGGGTTTGATAACAAGATGCCGAGCTAATAAAAATATATTGCTTGGTCTTCCCTTTGAATAATTTAATATCGCGCTCAATATCATCGGGTGTGAAAGCTATCCAGTTCACCACAACATCCCAGTCGTGCTTCTTAAGTTCTGTAAGTTCTTCCGGTTTGTTAATGTCGCCGATTATGGAATGTGCTCCTTCAATCTCAACTTTGGCTTTTCCCCTATTCAATACATATAATTCTATTCCTTTAGCTACTGCCAATCTACTGCTTGGTGTACTGATATTCCCAGTTCCTCCTATAAATAATACCTTCATTTTTATATTTTAATTCTAATAATCAATTAAATAAAACGCTATACATCTCTATAAAATGTCAATCCGTTTTTGAATGGGTCGTAAAAGCCAAACTCACGCGTACCCCAAGCTGTTTCCCGTAACAGGGTATGTACATGAAAAACATCTACCCTAGAATATTCATTATATAAGGCTTCGATATTTTGAGAGACAATACGTAACAATGGTCTGTCCATTTCCACTTCCCACATTTTTTTATCGTGCCATTGCAAATGAATTTCTATATCATCCCTTAATATACCTGCGTATTTAGGGTTCTTAGCATCATCGGCAAAAGCAATTCTAAAGCACAATCTATTCACATAAAAGTCTAGCGCCTCAACAACATCCCAAACTGGTAATACAGGATGAATTTGATGTAAAAATCCTTTTTCTTCCATATTGTGAAAATACAAAAAGGATTAAAAAATTGAATATTAATACTTACTCAATTCTACAAAATACCGATTCATTTATTTAAGTATTTCGCTATCTTCATAGCATCTTTTCAAACCAAACTCTACACTATGAAAATTTTTATTAAAACACTCTTTCTTCTATTCTTTACAACATCGATTACCGCCCAAGTTTCCTCTAATCTTGAGCTGACCGATATTTTTAATATGGAGTATGTTTCTGACCCTCAGATTTCTCCTGATGGTAGTAAAATTATCTATGTTAGGAACTTTAAGGATATTATGACCGATAGAAATTTATCGAACCTTTGGATTATAAATTATGATGGTTCGCAAAATAGACCTTTGACTACTGGCAACCAGAATGACTACTACCCGCGTTGGTCGCACGACGGTAAAAAAATCATCTTTAAATCGAACAAAGAAGATGAAAAAATGAAATTGTATCTCATGTGGATGGACACAAAAGAGATTGCCCCATTAACCAACACCCCAAAAGCACCTGGTGCCGTAAGTTGGTCTCATGATGACCGTTACTTAGCTTTTACCATATTTGTACCAGAAGCAGAACAATCTATTGTAAAACTACCGGCAAAACCAGAAGGCGCAAAGTGGAATACCCCACCAACTTATATAGATAAATTAAATTATAGAGGTGACGGTCAAGGTTATATAAAAGGTGGACATACGCAAATTTTCACCTTATCTATTGATGGTGGCACACCTAAGAAATTGACTACAACAAAGTTTGACCATGGTGCTCCTGTATGGGCAAAAAACGACAGAACGCTTTATTTCTCTGCAAATTTTAATTCTGATGAAGCCTTAGAGCCTGCCAATAGCGAAGTGTATGCCTTGAATATTGCTACGGCAGAAGTTTCTCCATTAACTACAAGATATGGTCCTGATAGTTCTCCACAAGTATCCCCTGATGGAAAAATGATTGCCTACACCGGTAACGATGATAAGTTGCAAGGGTACCAGATCACAAATCTTTATGTGATGAATACCGACGGAAGCAATTCTAAACTTCTTTCTGGAAATTTTGATAGAGATATTGCCAATGCACAATGGGCTAATGACAGCAAAGGTCTTTATTTTCAATATGATACGGAGGGTGCTACTAAAATAGGGCATATTACATTAGACGGTAAAGTAAGCACCCTTGTTGACGGACTTGGCGGTTTGTCTTTAGGAAGACCTTATAATGCTGGTGATTTTACGGTTTCTAAAAATTCAAGATTCGCCTATACTTTAGGAAATACCGAACACCCTTCTGATCTAGGAGCTGCCGATAAAAAAGGGGCTAAGCGATTGACTTTTGTTAATGATGACCTTTATTCTTTTAGAGATTTGGGCAAAACCGAAGAAATTTGGTGGGAGTCTTCATTCGATCAACAAAAAATTCAAGGTTGGGTGGTGACTCCGCCAAACTTTGACCCTAATAAAAAATATCCTTTTATTCTTGAAATTCATGGCGGACCATTTACTAGCTACGGTTCTGTTTACAGTGCAGAAATACAAGCTTACGCCGCTGCTGGTTATGTGGTTTTGTATAGTAACCCACGTGGTAGTACAAGCTATGGTGCTGAATTCGGTAATTTAATTCACCACGACTACCCTAACCATGACTATGAAGATCTTATGAGCGGTGTTGATGCCGTTATTGAAAATGGATATATCGATACCGACAATCTTTTCGTGACCGGAGGTAGTGGCGGTGGAGTGCTTACTGCTTGGATAGTGGGAAAAACTGACCGATTTAAAGCAGCCGTAGTTGCAAAACCAGTTATCAACTGGACAAGCTTTGTGCTATATGCCGATGGTGCCGCATTTTTCTCGAAATATTGGTTCGGCAAGAAACCTTGGGAAGATCCAGAAAACTATTTTAGACGTTCTCCATTAATGTACGTTGCCAATGTAACTACCCCAACCATGCTATTAACCGGAGAAGAAGATTACAGAACACCTATTGCAGAATCTGAGCAATTCTATACTGCATTAAAATTAGAGGGTGTTGAAACGGCTATGGTACGTATACCAGGTGCAGGACATGGTATCGCCAACAGACCTAGCAACTTGGTCGCCAAGATTGCAAGTGTTCTTGCTTGGTTTAAAAAGTATAAAGTTGCAGACCAGTAAAACATTTATTTCATCATTTACCTGTATTCATAATGATTAATATGAACTAATACGGTATCGATAAAACCGATAAAGCCTTTTAATTTTAAAAATTAAAAGGCTTTTTTTAATTGTTTTATGTAGCGGTCAATCAATTTCAGAAATTAAACCTTTATAAATGAAAGCTCCTTTACCGTCTTTTAATTGAACATGTGCCCAATTTTCTGTGTACCCTAGTAGAGACACTGTATCATTTCGCTTGATTTCGCCCAAAATTGTACCCGAAACAGTTGGTGCATTTCTAATATTAGCAACTTTGGAAGATATCTTTGAACGTTCAGCCATACTACTTAAAGGTTTAAAACTTAGACGCTCTGTAACTTTAACAAATGGTAGCGGATTTATCGCTCCTTTACCTGTCTTATAAATACCGAAATGCAAGTGCGGTGCAGTGGTTCTTGCATTACCCGTATTACCAACTAAACCCAAAGTGTCACCAATTTCAACTTTGCTTCCCGTTGAAACCAAAATAGTATCTAAATGGGCATAATAAAGAGATTCGCCAAAAAGTCCCGCTTTAAGCCAAACTTGCTTTCCCCCTAAACCTCTTTCTCCCGTAGAGCTTACCCTACCTGCTGCGGCTGCAACAACTGGTGTTTTTCTTTCTGCAAAAATATCTATACCCTCATGACTTCTGGCTCCACCATCTCTTGCCGCTCCCCAAAAACTTTGAACCGCACTATTGCCTTTTCCTAAAACGGGAAAACCAAAACTAGGCGTATTATAAATTTCAACGGAAAATAAACCTTGCGAGTTTAATTCTGGTTGTATTAAAACCTTATACACCCCGCTTTCTACAATCTTAAATTTTAAGTTGTTCTCGCCAAAATTATTCTGCATAACATCTTTTAGGCCACCATCTTCGTTTAATTTCAATAGGTCAATAAAACATCTTGTACCTAATATTTCATTATTGATAATTATATTAAATATTACCCCTTCCTCTAAAAATAGATTGTACGTGTATACCACTAATCGATTTTTAAAATATGCACCCTGTTCTATATAAGGTAAGTGAATTTGTAAACTATCGTTTTTACTAACCAAAAATTCTTTATGCCACTTATTATAGCTCAAAGAATCTTGTTTTTCAAACTCCCTTGCATATAATTCTCTAGCGGTAGGTTTTACAAAAACATCGGCTATGTTTCTTATTTGATTACAGCTGGACACAGCGATAGTCATTACGATCATAAAAAACGTTCTAACTTGTAGTCCTATTTGCATTGAATCTTTTGTTTTACAGATATATAGAAATAAAAAAATCGAATCAAAAATGATTCGATTTTTTTACAAGAGTACTGCTAATTACTTTTTTAAGAACGAAATCAATATTTCATTCAACTCATCTGAGTGGGTTACATTGAGTCCGTGTGGGGCACCTTCAATAACCTCTAACGTACTATATTTAATACCGTCATGTGCCTGTTTTGCCGACGTCTCAATAGGTACGGTAGCATCAGCATCTCCATGCACTATTAATGTCGGTACAGTTACATTTTCCAACTCTGGTCTAAAATCGGTATGCATCCAAGCTAACGCTGCTTGTATGGTTGCCCTTGGCGATGCAAATGAAGCAATGGTGAAATCATAATCTAATTGTGCCTGACTTATTCTTTTACCTTCGTTTTCTTCGAAATTATAGAATCCTTTATGAAACTTTTCTTTTAAGAAGCCTACTCTATCCTTCTGTAGCATATCTATAATACCATCTAAAGCTTCTTCAGGTACCCCCGCCGGGTTATCTGGTTTTTGTTTTACTAGCGGAACAATTGAACTTATCAATGCTGCTTTAGCTATTCTACTAGAACCGTAATCAGTCAAATAACGGACCACTTCTCCTCCGCCCATTGAAAAACCAACGATAACTGTATCCTTTAAATCCAATTCTTCAATGATTGCATTTAAATCACTCGCTAAGGCTGAATAATCGTAAGTATCCCATGGGGAAGACGATGTTCCAAATCCTCTACGGTCATACGATATACAACGATAGCCTTCCTCTACTATCTTCCATACTTGTTGTTCCCAAGACTTACGACTTAATGGCCACCCATGTATTAAAATCACCGGTTGTCCACTTCCGTAATCTTCATAAAATATATCTACTTGTTCTTTTGCTTTTGTATTTGTTATAAAAGGCATATTCTCGTTTTAAAATTCATAGACAAGATAATTAGTATCTCGTTAATTATGTAACACGAAAGATTAAATAATTGGTTCTAAAACCATTTGCTCAAAACAGTTATATTTACTCAGAAAACCAGACCACATGTTTATACCGGAGCACTATAAAAATACGGACACCAAAGAGATTCATGATTTTCTAAAAAATAATAGTTTCGGTATACTCATAAACACCATAGAAGGAAAACCTTGGGGTACGCACATTCCTTTAGAACTATCAAAGAATTCAGTAGATAAAGATATCTTGGTAGGCCATATTGCCAAAGCGAATCTGCAAAGTAAAAACTTGGTTGATGGTGACGAAGTACTCTGTATTTTCAATGGTCCGCACAGCTACATATCTTCCTCATGGTATAAAGAAGAAGAGGTTCCTACTTGGAACTATATAGCCGTTCATGTCTACGGTACCATAAAAATTCAAACATCAGAAGAATTGCTACAATCGTTACATGAGCTAGTAGATAAGTATGAACAACAGTCAGATCATCCTATCTCGTTAAACGACATGTCCCAAAAAACAATGCGACAGGTAAAAGGGATTATTGGTTTTGAAATTGAAATCAATGATATACAGGCTGTCAACAAACTATCTCAAGGCAGAGAGCATGATCACCAAAAAATCATACATGAACTTGATAAACAAGGTGCCCCAGAAAAAGCTGTCGCGGATGAAATGAAAAAACGAATGCCTTAAAATCATTTAAACCAGTTAATATAAAATGGTTTAGAGTGTTTATACTATCCTCATTTCATCTACTTTTAATTAAAGTAATTATTTCTTTAAACCTATAGCAATGAGCGAAGTGAAACCCATTTATAAATTCGATAAAAATTCTAACCGTAAAGAATGGCAAATTGTCAATGATGGTGTTATGGGCGGTTTATCTATGGGGCTCATTCAAATGAATCTTGAAGGTAACGGTGTTTTCAGCGGACATGTATCTCTTGAGAACAATGGTGGTTTTTGTTTAGTTAGACATGATTTAGAGCGTGTACCAGTAGATGCCTTTTCTAAATTTGTTATCAGAATTAAGGGTGATGGAAAAAGATATGCTTTCCGCTGTAAATCTGGAGAACACCAAAGACATACCTATAGCTTTGATTTTAAATCTAGTAAAGAATGGCAAACGATTGAGATTGCTTTTGATGAGATGGAAGCGGTTTTTAGAGGTGAAGAATTAAAATTACCCAACTACCACGGCGACTATTTAGCTCAGATTGCTTTCATTATAAAGAATGGTGTTGAAGAAGATTTTACCCTTGAAGTAGATAGTATTGCATTGAAATAATGCGAACCTCACATTTAAATTAATCATTTTAAAAAAATTGAACATTGATATTTATCATCTATAAATTCCCTAAATTTTTATAAGTTTAAGTAACCAATACTTAAACCTATGTATCATCAGCTACAACCCATTAAAAAATTAATTATTCCGTTTAGGGTAGATGCATTATTGCCTAATTTTCTAATATTAATACCTAGGGCAATTGCCGGCTATCTTCTTTCTTTTGTTTTTGCAATAAATAAATTTGGTACTCCATGGACTCCTGACTCCATGGGTTTAGCTTATTTTGAGGTTTCCGATTGGTTTGTTGCATTAGTAACACAATTTGGATTTCCATTCTCTTTAATGCCAGAATTGTTCGCTTGGTCTGCGGGATTAACAGAGGCTCTTGGTGGTATTTTATTGATATTAGGATTAAATACGAGATTGACCGCATTCTTTATTACCGTAACTATGTTCACTACTATAGTGTGTAGACCATGGGATGGTTCTTGGAACATAATACCCACATTTATCTTTTTCTGCTTAGGCTTATTTTTTATGGGCTTCGGCTCTGGAAAATTTGGACTTGATTACTTAATTACCAAAAGGATATAGAAATTCACTTCTTTTAAAATCAGAGTTTTTTGAAACAGTACTCCCTTATTACAGTTCAGTAACACATTTCTACAATTGGGTTCATCACTTTTTTAAAACATGCATTTATAAGGCATCTTTGAAGCATCAATTAATTTTTAAAACCTTATAAAATGAAAAAGTTATTATTTACAGTTACCGTATTTGCAATGAGTTTTACAATGAACGCCCAAGAAGAAAAAGGCATAACATTAACCGTCGTTATCGAAAATGTATTGAACAATGAAGGTCATATATTAAGTGGATTGCATAATGAAACAACCTTTATGAAAGCGGAAGGTATTAAAACCAGTAAGAACAAAGCTGAAGCAGGAGAGTTGATTTTAACTTTTGAGAACATACAACCTGGTGATTACGCATTTTCAGTATTACATGATGCGAATGACAATAACCGAATGGATTTTGCAAATAATGGCATGCCTACAGAAGATTATGCCATGAGCGGTAGATTACCAGTTGGTGCCCCAACTTTCAGTGAAGCAAAGTTTATCATAGAAGGTGAGGATAAAGAATTATCGCTTCGTTTTTAGAGGTTGTTTAATATTTGATCATCTGTTGCCAATAGGTTATCATAATCGTTTTTAGTAATTTTATAATCTTATACTATATACATGACCATTACTCAATTACAATATGTGCTTGCCGTTGCTGAATACAAAAATTTTACACTCGCCGCCGAGAAGAGTTTTGTAACGCAACCAACCTTAAGTATGCAAGTACAAAAGCTTGAAGATGAATTAGATATACTTCTTTTTGATCGTAGCAAAAAACCAATCACTATTACCGAAGTCGGTAAAAAAATTGTAGCACAAGCAAAAAATATTGTAAACGAGGCGGCACGTATAAAAGATATTGTAGAGCAAGAAAAAGGATATATTGGTGGGGATTATGTTTTGGGAATCATCCCAACTATAATGCCCACTTTATTACCGATGTTCCTGAAGAATTTTATCCAGAAATATCCGAAGGTAAACCTGATTATCAAAGAACAGAATACCGAAAGCTTAATTCAAAATATTGAAGACGGGCATATTGATGCCGCCATTGCCGCAACACCTTTAGAGGTAGATTTCATTACCGAAAGACCTTTATATTATGAGCCTTTTGTTGGTTATGTACCAAAAGAACATCGTTTAGGGAATAGTACACAGATTACACCAGAAGATTTAGATATTGAAGACATTTTACTACTACAAGACGGGCACTGTTTTAGAGAAGGTGTTTTAAATCTTTGTAAAACTCCAAAAATTGGCGGAGATCATTTTAGTTTGCAAAGTGGAAGTTTTGAAACGCTAATCAATCTTTCTAATGAAGGATTGGGTATGACCCTACTACCCTATTTAAATACGTTAGAACTTGATGATGTAAAAAAGAAAAACCTGAAGTATTTTAAAGAACCTTCGCCTGCACGCGAAGTAAGTCTTATTTACCACAAAAAAGAACTAAAGGTACAGATTACTGAAGCTTTACGAGATGTTATTACAGGTATTGTTCGTGGTGCAATCGCTTTTCAAGATGTTAAGATCATAAGCCCTATACACAAGTAATACCTATTGTTTTTCAAACCTGTACAAACAACCTTCAATGCATATACCTGGGTAAGATGGCGATAGCGTCAATCTTGTTTTACGATCATTGAAATCTGCGCTATAGCCTAGTGTATCTTTTTCACCTTCGGTTATAAAGTATAGGTAAAGCTCTTTATCCTTAATTTCATAATCGCCTGAATCCAATAGACTTCTATTAAAATCGGTTCTTTCATAATTACCAAATTCATTGAAGAAATAGCGATATCCTTCTTCAACATCTTTCCATTCCGTGGCACCACCAGGACTCACATAAGATGATGTCAACAACCACTCACCTACCAAACTAGTATCGTCAACAGGTGTGTCATCATAAGGCATGTCGTCATTTTGACATTGCATTAAGAATAACAAAAATATCGCAACCGTAAATTTAATAGCCATTGTGTCTTTTAATGTAAGATGCAAATAAAGCTATAGGTTGCGTAAAAAAAAAAGAGCCACTTTACGTGGCTCTTTATTATGCTTTTAAATAAACTAAACTTTGATGTAATTCTGGTTTATCGGTTATAAAACTTTCTAACCAAACTTTTAACTCTTCTACCTCTTCAGGTAGTAACGTCGTTAAGGCTTTTTTCAACTCTTTACAAAATAGCAAGGTATCAAAACTAACCTTTTTAAGCACTGTTTTACTATACTCTAGCATAGACTTAGACATTTTGTTGATAGATTAATAGATTTGTTGTTGTATAAAGGTAAACAGAAATGCAGTTGTAATATTGTATACAAAAAGTTAAAGTAATTACTTACATGTTAAATTTTTATCGCATTCATAAGTATGCAATTTTGTAATTTCGAATTCATGAAAAATTTTCTTTTTATTATAGTTATTTTAATACTTGTTTCGGCCTGTACTTCAACAAAATCTATTATACGAAAAGATTTTAACCAACAGTTGTCATCTTCATTTTATCAAAATCAGTTTACCGGTGTTTTGGTAATAGATGCAGAAACGAAAGACACTATTTATACCAATAACAGTCATAAGTATTTTATTCCTGCCAGTAACACCAAAATTTTTACACTTTACGCAGCGCTTAAAAACTTGCCAGATCAGATACCGGCTCTGAAATATATTGAAGCAAATGACACTTTGTATTTTGAAGGTACTGGAGACCCTTCTTTTTTGCATCATTATATAAAAGATTCCACAACTCTAAAATTTCTTGAGAGATATAACAACCTCGTATTTGTTGCTAACAATTTTCAAGATGAAAAATACGGACCAGGTTGGGCTTGGGACGATTACCAGTACTATTATTCTGCAGAGAAAAGTGCGCTACCCATAAATGGTAATGTAGTGATGACGTATAGGAATCCGGAGCTTATGGTTTCTCCTGCTTATTTTAAGGACAGTGTTATTCAATTGACAAACAAGAATAAACGAAATGAATTTTCTAACACCTTTTACTATCCAACTCAGTCTAGATATACTCTTGAAACGCCGTTTATCACGAGTAACTTTACTACCAAATCAATTTTAGAGAGTCTATTGAATAAAAAAGTAGGAATGAGCACTGCTATGCCCTCTGGAAAAAAACAAACTTTGTATGGTATTTCATCAGATTCACTGTACATGAGAATGATGCACGAAAGCGATAATTTTATTGCAGAACAGCTTTTACTCGTATCTGCAGGTGTTCTCACAGACACCTTAAATGGGAAACTATCTAGAAGTTATATTTTAGAAAATGAACTAAAAAATTTAAAACAAGAACCTAGGTGGGTAGATGGATCGGGACTCTCGCGATACAATCTGTTTACACCGCAAAACATGGTCTCGGTTTTAGGCCGGTTACATGAAATGGTACCTCAAGAGCGTTTATTTTCTATTTTCCCTGCCGGGGGATTATCGGGTACTTTAAAAAATAGATTTGCAGGAGATGAGAATCCCTATATATATGCAAAATCTGGAAGCCTTAGTAATAACTACTGCCTTAGCGGATATTTGGTTGCAAATTCAGGAAAAGTCTTGATTTTCAGTTTTATGAACAATCACTTTAAACAATCTACATCAGAAGAGCGAAATAGGCTTGAACAAATGCTTCAAACACTTAGAGATACCTATTAACTATTGAACTTTTGTTGAAACATGTTTGGTATATTTCTCTTTCAACAACTTAATTTTAGGGGAAATATGAGTTCTACAAAAAGGCTTCTCGGTATCTTTAAAATAGTAATTATGGAAACGTTCTGCAGAGAATTTAAATGTCCCAAATGGAATAACTGCGGTAATCAACGGAGTTTCAAAATCTTGTTGTAACTCTTTCATAATACCAGCTAAAGTCTTTTTATCATACTTTTTAAAATAATAAATACCTGAACGGTACTTTTTTCGCATAGAATGATTTTCGGTGCTTTTATGGGTGTCTAAATGAATAGCTACTAAATCTTTCAATTCTATAACCGCAGCATTATAATGGACGATTACAGCCTCGGAAAAATCTGTTGGGTTCTCCTTCGGAGCAATGAAGCCTTGTTCCACTTTTTTAACACCGTTGAGTGACATAAACACCGCTTCGGTACACCAATGACAACCACCTCCAAAACCGACTTTAAAGATTTTATGCATATTAGAAGAGTCGCTTATAAAACTTTAAACTAACGAAGTCAACTTTGCATGCTGTAGCAGCATAATGGTTTTTGCATCTTTAATTTCTCCACTAGCCACCATCTTCATAGCATCATTAAAATCTAACTCTAAAACCTCGATATTTTCGGTTTCATCATCTGCACCACCGCCATCGCTTACTTTCATGCTATCATCATACTCACCAACAAATAAATATAAAATTTCAGTAACAGATCCGGGCGACATATAGGTTTGAAATACCTTTTGAACATTAGTTATTTTATACCCGGTTTCTTCTTCGGTTTCTTTACGAACACAATCGGCAGGGTCATCGCCATCTAAAAGTCCAGCGCATACCTCAATCATCATTCCGTCTTCATTACCATTCACATATGTAGGCATTCGAAATTGCCTGGTAAGCACAACGGTCTTCTTTTCAGAATTATACAATAAAATAGCAGCACCATTACCTCTGTCGTAAGCTTCTCTATGTTGAGTTTCCCATGTACCATCAGGCTTTTGATACTTATAGCTGTATTTATTAAGTGTATACCAGTTATCTGATAGCAATTTCTTTTCTACGTCTTTTATGCTTCCGTTTTTCAATTAACAAGTTTTAACCATTGATGTATAAATATACCCAGAATCATAAAAATAAATCGCTAATCGTTTCAAAATATTAAACTGTAATCGCCTTGTTCAAATAACGCCTAAACGGAAGCATTTCTTTATAAGCGTTTATTAGTTCATCATCAAATGAAGCCTTGTTGGTTTCTTTTGTAGAAAACTCTTGAAATATGGCAAAAGTCTTATTCTTGAGCAGTTCTATATGTTTATGATTTTTATCAAAACCTTTGGGTGCGTTGGTTAATTTGGCATCTTCGTATAGATTACCGAAACGAGTTTTAAAACATTTATTTTTCAATATTTTCACTAATTCCTCTCCGTCATAATCAATAGCATCACGAACACTTCGCAATACTTTTGGTTCTGGTCGCCATAATCCGCCTGCGAAAATGCAACGTTCAATACCTAGTTCAAAATAGAAATCTGCTGTCTTAGGTTTTTTGTCAAATCCCGTTCCGAAATGGTCTTTGTATACCGGTTTGTTAGGGTGAAACATCAGATTATTATTAATACGGTTAATTCCCTTTTTACCTGGCGTATCATAATACTCATCATCAATAGCCGACAGTCTTTTATTCATACTATTAAGCCAATCGATATACTCATTACGAACTTGATGGTACCATTTACGATTGGCATCCATCCATTCTTTAGAATTATTTTTCTGTAATTCTTTTAGAAATTCTATTTGATTTTGAAAACTCATTCTTTGGTTGTTGGAAAATTAAAATATAAACTCAAGCTCAAAAATCAAATTCAAACTAAAGTTCAAGTTCAAGTTCAAAAATCAAACTCAAATTCAAAAAATAAATTTCAATGTTTTAAACTTTGTACTTCGTACTTAATACTTTATACTTTTGGCTTTTGGCTTTTGGCTTTTGGCTTTTGGCTTTTGGCTTTTGGCTTTTG
>JAHDDP010000128.1 GCA_020629285.1 Maribacter sp. | reverse complement strand
GTTTTGAAAAGTAATCTTCAAAAGTTTCTGAACCGTATACTTCTGGCTCCCTTTTCCCTAATAAATTTAAATTGGGACCATTTATAATGATAATCTTCATATATCAAAAATAACGAATGTTACCTTACAATGAATTAGAAATATGAGAAGTAAACTAAAGTATTGCCTTAGCGACGCGTTCTATATTTAGGCTCGAAATTGTATACGATACCCAAGGTCACTGTAGACCATGTTGTTTCTTCAATATCTATACCTGTATAAGAAAGATTGACCTCTACACTTGAACTCATTAAATATGCAATTGTAGGTCTGTAGTAAAGACCGCCTTCGTTACCATCACTTATTCCCATGGCATAACCTACATTCCCTCCAAACGAGAAATAATTTGATGTCCAAAAACGAACGCCTGCAGATAAAGGCATAAATTGAACTGCCTCTTGCTCTTCTCTAACGATAGATGTTTGAAATGTTTCTGCAAAACCATGTATATAACCTACTGCCGGACCTATATCCACTACTTCACCTAAAGGATACATATAGGAGAAATCTGCCCCAAGGACGACACTGACCGCCTCATTATAATCATCTAACGGAATACCTCCTTGAATACCGAACTTAAAGCCTTCTTGAGCAAAAATTCCGGTTGAAAGACATAAGGCAAATAATAAAATGAAAAACTTATTCATAGTATGGTTGGTTTATTTTCTTCAAAAATAAAGGTAAGACTAAGCTTATAGGCATCTTTGTTGTGAATACCATGAAAGTAGTTGTACATTTTACATTTAGGTAGGTTATACGTTATATGAATTAGAAAATTTACACCAAATAATTCTGCATTTATTTCTAAGCGCTATAATTTATGCCCTACAGAATTTATGTATTCTCTATCTTTAAACCATGAATTGGAAACACGCGATAAAAGATTACACCACCTATTTAAAGCTTGAGCGTGGTCTGTCTAAAAATTCTATTCAGAGCTATACTATGGATATTGAAAAGCTAATGTCTTTTCTTGAAAACCATAATATAAACGCTACGCCTATTCTAATTGACAAAAGCACTGTTCAACAGTTTATTTATGAAATTGCCAAAGTGGTTAATCCAAGGTCACAGGCACGTATAATATCCGGACTCAAAAGTTTCTTCAACTATCTTATTTTTGAAGATTACAGAAAAGACAACCCATTAGATTTAATAGAATCGCCTAAAATTGGTCGCAAATTACCAGATACACTATCTGAAAATGAAATAGATAAATTGATTGGCGCTATAGATTTAAGCTCAGCAGAAGGAGAACGCAACAGGGCTATGTTAGAAACTTTATATGGTTGCGGACTTAGAGTTTCTGAACTAATTGGATTAAAAATATCTGACCTTTTTTTTGAGGAAGATTTTATTAAAGTTACCGGCAAAGGAGACAAACAACGCTTTGTTCCTATTAGTGCTGTGAACAAGAAATACATTGATATTTATAGAAACGAAATTAGAGTTCACTTAAAAATACAGGAAGGGTTTCAAGATATTCTATTTCTTAACCGACGTGGCAGGCAACTTACAAGAGCAATGATATTTACCATCGTAAAAAACTTAGCCATAACAATTGACTTAAAGAAAAGTATTAGTCCCCACACCTTCAGACACTCTTTTGCTACTCACTTACTAGAAAACGGAGCTGATTTACGCTCTATTCAACAAATGCTGGGTCATGAGAGTATTACCACCACAGAAATTTACATGCATGTAGACCGTTCGCATTTGGCAGAGGTCATGAGTACGTATCACCCTAGAACAAATCATTAAAATTTCCACTTACTACCTATTGTAAGTGCAGCAGGCGTTACTGCATGCTTTTCACCAAAAGCACCTATGCTCGGGTTGTTGAATTGTACATTAGCCTTCAACTCAATCATTAAATCAGGATCAACATCATATCCTATCCCGGTAGCAAAACCAAGACGATATGGTGTTTGTGCAACACCTGCATTTTCCGTAGCTATCCCTGCTTCTAGCCCACCAAGTAAATATAATCGTTTATTCATGTATACTTTAGCTAATACGCTGGATCTAAATCTTTCACTTAATATATACGTATCATAAAAACCTTGAAGTTCTAATTGAAACGATTTTGAAACTCCGTATTGCACCATAAACGACTTATGAACATCACCAATTGCGGAAGCAGGATATGCGTGCCCGGTTATAGATAATCCGGTTAATGACGATGCTAAATTTGTTACTGGCGGTTCTTCTACTTCCTGACCTTTAGAAACAATTACAAATAAGAATAGAAAACTATGTACAAGAACTTTCATAGGTCAAATATCGGTTATTGAAATAAATTCCTACAAAAGATATTTTAAAAATAAGAACCAACGAAATACTTGGCAAAAATTTAACTGTCAAGAATATAGAAAACTTCTATCCTAAATAAATTGAAAAACTCCTAATCTTTAAACTGACTATAGTCTCTTTGAAACGGACGGATGATTAATCGTGCTTCACGATCAAAGCGAATGTAGTTATATACCCAATTGATAAATACGACCATTCTGTTTCTGAATCCGATTAAGAAAAAAAGGTGTACGAACATCCAAACAAACCAAGCAAAAACACCTTGAAACCTGAATTTCTTAATATCGCAAACCGCTTTGTTTCTTCCAATAGTAGCCATACTACCTTTATCAAAATACACAAACGGCTTCATAGGTCTGTTCTCTATTAGATTTATTATATTTTTACCCAATAAATTTCCTTGTTGAATTGCCGGTTGCGCTACCATTGGGTGCCCACGAGGATTATCTTCTGTTGCCATGCAAGCAATATCACCAATAGCGAATATCTCAGGATGACCTATTACCTGATTATATTCGTTTACATTTATTCTATTACCGCCTGCAATAACATCTTCTGCATCTAAACCTTTTATACCGGCTCCTTTTACCCCTGCGGCCCAAACTACGGTTGCCGCATCGAATTTAAGATCTGTTTTTGTGGTAACCGTTTTGCCATTATACCCGGTAACACGAACTCCTTTCCATACTTGCACTCCTAATTTTTCTAAGAAGTCCTCTGCTTTTTTTGATGCTTGCGCACTAAAACCCGGCAATAAGCAATCTCCTCCTTGCACTAAATTTATCTGCGCCCTTCTGGTATCTAAATCAGGATAGTCTTTTGGTAAAATACCTTTCTTTATTTCTGCCAAGGCACCAGACAACTCTACCCCTGTTGGTCCACCACCTACAATTACGAAATTCATTAACGCGTCTCTTTCATGATAATCATCTGTAAGAAGCGCTTGTTCAAAATTCTCTAATATTAAACTACGTAGATTCAACGATTGTGGAATAGACTTCATGCTCATCGCATTCTTTTCAATCTCCTTATTACCAAAGAAATTGGTCTCAGAACCTGTTGCCACCACTAAATAATCGAAACTAATATCACCGATATTCGTATTTACTTTTTTACTTGCGGTATCTATATAATCAACCTCTGCTAAACGAAAATAAAAATTATCGTAACCTATCAAAACCTTACGTAAAGGGTATGCTATAGAATCTGGCTCTAGACCGCCTGTGGATACTTGATATAATAATGGTTGAAAAGTATGGTAATTGTTCTTATCGATAAGAACGACCTGTACTTCTTGCTTACTTAATTTTTTAGCGAGAGAGACTCCGCCAAAACCACCACCTATTATCACAATTCTAGGATAGCTCGAAAGAGGTATGTTCATAGTATGAATACTTAAATGCTAAATTAAACAAATGGACTTCTACTTTAAAATAATAATGTGTTTTTAGTATCTTTAAAAGATAACTCAAACAAATAGCACCATGCGTAAAACCCTTATTTTATTGGCAGTACTAGGTACTTCATTTTATTCGATGAAAGCTCAAAAGAGCGAAAAAGATATTATTAAAAATTTAGAGCAAAAAAGCGACGAATACGGAATTATAGCTCAAAATATTTGGGAATTCGCAGAAATGGGATACCAAGAGGAACAAAGCTCCGGTCTTCTTCAAAAGACCTTACAAGATGCTGGTTTCACTATAAAAAAAGGTGTTGCCGGTATACCAACTGCTTTTATAGCAGAATACGGCAGTGGTAGTCCTGTAATTGCCATAATGGGCGAATTCGACGCCTTACCAGGTCTTTCTCAAAAAGCGGTCTCTGAAAAAGAATCTGCCGGTGCCGCGGCAGGTCATGCATGTGGGCACCATTTATTCGGTACGGCTTCTACAGCTGCTGCCATTTCAACGAAAGATTGGTTAGAAGCTAACAACTCTAAAGGAACTATACGTTTTTACGGTACACCAGCGGAAGAAGGTGGTTCAGGAAAAGTATATATGGTTCGCGAAGGACTTTTTAATGATGTAGATATCGCGTTACATTGGCACCCTGGGGCACAAAATGCAGCAAGTGCCGGCGCAGCTTTAGCGAACAAATCGGCTAAATTTAGATTTCACGGTATTTCTGCTCATGCCGCGGCATCACCAGACAAAGGTCGTTCTGCTTTAGACGGTGTTGAAGCTATGAATATGATGATAAATATGATGCGTGAGCATATACCACAAGAAGCTCGCATACACTATGTAATTACAGATGGCGGTAAAGCACCTAACGTTATTCCTGATTTTGCAGAAGTATATTACTATGCCCGCCACAATAGACGTGACGTAGTTATAGAAATTTTTGACCGTATGGTGAAAGCTGCAGAAGGTGCTGCATTGGGTACCGGTACAACTATGGATTATGAAATGATCGGTGGCACGCATGAATTACTACCAAATCTTACTTTACAGAAAGTGATGCATGAAAACTTATCTGAAGTTGGCGGAATGGAATATACTGCAGAAGAAAAGGCTTTTGCCGATAAAATCGCAAAATCATTAGGTCAAGAAAAGGCTGATCTTGCCACGGCAAAAAGTATACAACCATACAAAACCGAAGCTAAAGCATTTGGCTCTACAGATGTTGGCGATGTTAGTTTCACCGTACCAACTGTTGGTTTTAGTACTGCTACTTGGGTACCAGGCACACCTGCGCATAGCTGGCAAGCAGTTGCCGCTGGCGGAACATCTATTGGTAACAAAGGCATGATGATCGCTGCAAAAACATTGACCATGACCGCAATTGATTTATTCAAGGATAAAAAATTGGTAGCATCTGCCAAAGCTGAGTTCTTAGAAAAAAGAGGTGCAGATTTTAAGTATATTCCGCTTTTGGGGGA
>JAHDDP010000027.1 GCA_020629285.1 Maribacter sp. | reverse complement strand
TTACACCACTTACACGACCTTGTAAAGCAGAAGCAGCATTTACAACTGGTGCTTTCGTTGCTTCAGATACATCTACAGATGCTACCGAGCCTGTTAGATCACCTCTTGTTTGTTGAGAATACCCTAATACAATAACTTCGTCTAGAGCAGCAGCATCTTCAGCTAAAGTTGCATTCACACTTGATTGACCATTTACAGCTATCTCAGTGCTTTTAAACCCTATATAGCTAAATACTAAAGTTGCGCCATCAGATACGTTTAAGGTATAATTACCGTCAAAATCTGTTTGCGTACCATTCGTTGTTCCTTTTTCGACAACATTGGCTCCTGGTAGTGGTTGGCCTGTGTCATCTAAAACGGTACCCGTAATAGTAGATTGAACTGTTTTTACTTCAACTTTATTTGAAGCACTTGTGTTTTCATTTGCTTGTACCATTTGGGTGCCTAAGCAAACGATCATCGATAAAATTCCAGATTTAAAAAAGGAAGACCTTTTTCCAGATTTCATCAACGTGTAATCACGTTTTTGATTCATAATCCTTGTTGTTTGTTAGTTTAAATTAATTAAGTAGATTTTGTATTATTTAAATTTTTTAGTTGCAGTATTAAATGTTAAAAAAATCAAAATCTGGTATAATAATAGCAATTTTACTTGAATTACCGTAAGTATAGTTGTATTTTTTTATTAGGCTAATATTACTCATATAAGCTATTGTTATTGTAATTAATTGTATTAATAGGCGTAATTATTGGGTTATCAATAATTTAGGGTTGATATAATTTGTAAATCATTAAGTTCTTTTTTTAACATTTTTGTTGTTAAATGTAAGAAAATATCTACAGATAATTTTATAATTTACAACGTTATAGTTAGTGAATTTTACATTCTAATTTTTATGAATGTGTGGACATAGAAAACTTCAAAACGATTTTTTTTTGGATGATTTTTAATGTTGAAAAGTAGAAATTATTATTAATTTTCCATCGATGTTCGTGGTGCAGAATAGGTAGTCGTTTCCACCGTCTTTAATGCCTAGTTTTTTTCTGATTTTTTCAACCGAATCCGGGAAATTTCTTGTGGTGATATTGGCTTTGGAAATCCCTGATTTTTTAAATGTTTTCTTTGAGTAATCATAAATATCTTCAACTTTAAATATACGCCCAGGAAACTCAATTAATTTTTCTGATGTGTATAAATGAGAATTAGGGTGAAGTTTATGTAAGTTGAAATGCTTTCCTATAAAATGAAACGAACCAGATTTTAAAATGGATGCGTTTGGTTCATATATATATGCCAAAGGCTCTGAATATTCAGAGATTGTATGTTCCTCGTCGCTTATATTAAAATTGAACTCTTGTACATTATTAGATTTAAAATTTACTGTTCTTATAAGAGTTTCACTATTAAAACCCTTTTCAATTAGCCATAGTAGCTCTTTTACATCATTGTTAACAGCTACAATGTGTATCTCTTTTACAGATCCCAATTCTTTTAGACCGCTTTTAATATCTAACAATGGTCCGGTTTTAATAATTAGATTCGAAGATTTTGACAGTAAAAGATGCATGTTGCTTATTACATTGGGTTCGCAATCAGCTAAGTAATATACTTTTTTGTTGTTCTTGTCTCTTCTAGATGGGTCTACATAAAGCCAATTATATGTGTTAGAGGTGTTATTCAAAAATGCTAATCCATCTTCTGAAATACATTTTATATTTGTAATGCCCATTTGGGCGAAATTGTAATCTGCAATTTTAGATAGAGCTTCGTTTTTTTCGAGGTGAGTGACTTGTTTTACTTTACGGGAAAACGCAAATGAATCTACCCCAAAACCACCAGTTATATCAATTAAAGAATTGCCTTCTATTAATGAAGCTTTGTAATTTGCCGTAATTTCTGATGAAGTCTGTGAAAGATTAAGTTTGTTAGGATAATATATATTTTTGGTTTTAAACCATGTAGGTAATTTTGATTTTGCCCTTACTTTCGACTCGATTTGTTCAGCCAACTCTTTTTGGCTGACATTGTTGAACTTTGGTTTTGATAAAATGATTTTGTGAATATCGGTCTTTAGGTTATCATCAATAAAATTTTGTACTTCACTACTTATTAATTCTTTATTCACAACAATCTAAAGATTATGGGTCAAAGATTTTACTATTTGGTTGTCAGAAAGAAATTCTTTTAAAATAACTTTAATAGCAGTATATCCAGGAACAGCTACTATCATACCAACTGTACCAAATAACAAGCCTGCAATGATAATAACCAAGAAAATCTCTAAGGGATGAGACTTTACACTATTGGAAAATATGAAAGGTTGGGAGAAAAAATTGTCTACCAATTGCCCTATGAGCAATCCTATAAAGACGTAACCTGTTTTTGGTAATATTACTTCACTAAAATCAGAACCTAAATTACTGGTCATGGTCAATGTCAACATGATAACACCACCTATTATAGGACCTATGTAAGGTATGATATTAAAAAGGGCACAAAGAAAGGCTATTACTACTGCATTTTCAATACCGACTATAAGTAAGACAATCGTGTAAATGACAAATAGGATAAAAATCTGTAGTAAAAGACCAACAAAGTATCTTGACAATAATCCATTAATTTTTCCAATTGAATTGGTGGTGCCTTTCTTTTTATCGACCGGAACGAAAATCAATAAACCGTGTTCAAATAATTTACTGTCCTTTAAAAAGAAAAAAGAAATAAAAAGAACTGAAAATAAACCAATACTCGCCGTGCTCAAGATGTTTAAAAAGGAGTTCAAAAAATTCGGGATAAAACCAATATCCAAACCTTGTAAAATATTTTGTTCTAAACCAGAATCGTCAATTACATCTTCTACTATATGCGATGATAAGCCTAGGTAATTTGTAATTTGATGGTATAATGTATTTAAGCTTTTCTGCAATTCGTCTATATCAAGTAACGACAGGTTTTTGCCTTGCTCTGTTAACAATGGTATGAATAGAGCTATAATACCTGCCAACAAACCCACCATGAGAACCATTGTGATGATAACTGCCAGTATATTTGGTAATTTAAGCCGTAATCTAAAAAAGCGTACTAGTGGGCTGCCTATTAATGCGATAACTGCTGCAATTGCCAAATACGCGATAACAGATTGTATGGTATATAAAAAATAGAGTAAAATGGCTATGCCAACTAATACACCTATTGCTCTTAATATGCCTTGCGATATGGTTTTTGCGGTCATTGATTAATTTTTAAAGGCATAAGTTATAATATTGGCGCCCATTTGTAGCGCTTTTTCTCTTACCTCTGCAGGGTCGTTGTGCACCGATGGGTCTTCCCATCCATCACCTAAATCTGATTCTGATGTAAACAATAATACAATTCTATTGTTTTTTGATATGGCAAAGGCTTGTGGGCGTTGCCCATCATGCTCATGAATTTTTGGCAACCCTTTCGGAAAAGAATACGTGTTTTTAAATATTTGATGTTCGGCACTTAATTCTTCTAATTCTGTATTTGGAAAAAGCTTTTTGATTTCTCTAGTAATATAAGGCTTCATGCCATAATTGTCATCAATATGTAAAAATCCACCAGATAAAAGGTAGTTTCTTAAGTTTACTAATTCTTGATCAGAAAACACAACATTACCATGCCCTGTCATATGTAAAAAGGGATATTGAAAAATGGAACTACTACCAACCTCTACGGTTTCTGGTTTACTGTTTATGGTTGTGTCAATATTATTGTTGCAATAGGTGATTAAGTTAGGTAATGCAGTGGGGTTGGCATACCAATCTCCACCACCTTGATATTTTAAAATAGCTATTTCTTGGGCATTGGCAGACCAATTTAAAACTAATATGAAAAAGCATAAGACATATATAATTCTTTTCATATTCAAATCTACAAAAATAGGTTGTGATAAATAAAAAGGGTTTTTGGCTATTTAATATTAGCCATTGTTAATGGTTGCTATAATAGTGCAAGCTACGATTGCGGCAGTTTCTGTTCTTAATCTTGTTTTGCCCATAGCAACAGGGGCGTATCCTTTTTGCATGGCACTTTTAATCTCTTCGGGAGAAAAATCACCTTCGGGACCTATCAAAATTGTAACATCTTTATCTGCAGCGACCCTTCTTTTTAGTTCATGCCTTTCGGTGTCTTCACAATGCGCAATAAATTGTAGTTCAGCAGCTGGTTTTTCTAAAAATTCAGAAAAACTAATGGGTTCGTTTAGTTTAGGTAGATATGTTTGCAAAGATTGCTTCATGGCTGATTCTAACACACGTTGCATACGTTCAAGTTTTAGTACTTTGCGTTCTGATCTGTCACAAATGATAGGTGTTATTTCATCAATCCCTATTTCGGTAGCTTTTTCTAAAAACCACTCAAAACGATCATTCATTTTTGTTGGTGCAACTGCTATATGTAACCAATGAGATTTTGGATGGGTTTTTTTAGATGACACAAGTTCTACCTCGCATTTTTTTAAATTATCCCCAATTATTTTTGCTTCAAATAAATAACCATAACCATTTGTAATCCATAGCTGGTCACCATTTTTTTTTCTCAAAACTTTTATGATGTGCTTACTTTCATTACTATCGAAAATGAAAGTGGCATCAGTGTCTTTTATATCTGAATTATAAAATAATTGCATGTGAATAGTTTTAAAAGCTATGATATAACATACCTGGCTTTAGCCGTTACATCTTGTTGAGAAAATTTCTCGTTCTTGTATTTTTGATAGCCTACAATACCTATCATGGCAGCATTGTCAGTGCAATACTCAAATTTAGGAATATAGGTTTTCCATCCAAACTTGGATTGTGCTTCAACCAATGCGTTTCTAATACCGGAATTTGCTGATACTCCACCGCCAATGGCAATTTCTTTTATACCAGTCTGTTTTACAGCTTTTTTCAATTTTCTCATCAATATAGTGATGATCGTATATTGAATGGAAGCACAAATATCCTCTAAATTGTTCTTGATAAAATCCGGATTTTCTTTCGTTTGTCTTTGAATAAAGTATAAAATATTGGTTTTTAATCCGCTAAAACTAAAATCCAAGTCTTTTACATTTGGTATGGTGAATTCAAATTTATGAGGATTGCCAGTTCTTGCATATTTGTCTATTAATGGTCCGCCAGGGTAGGGTAGACCTAAAATTTTCGCACTCTTATCGAATGCTTCACCAACTGCGTCATCTAAAGTTTGCCCAATAATTTTCATATCAAAGAAATCATTGACTTGAACTACTTGCGTATGACCACCACTAATGGTCAATGCCAAAAAAGGAAATGATGGTGCCTTCATAGTTTCGTCATCTATAAAATGAGCTAAAATATGGGCTTTCATGTGGTTAACTTCAATTAGCGGTATATCTAAACCTAAGGATAAAGATTTTGCGAATGAGGTGCCAACAAGTAATGAACCCATAAGTCCTGGTCCGCGTGTAAATGCTATGGCTGATAATTGTTTTTTATCGATATTTGCTTTGGCTATGGCTTGATGAACGACTGGGACAATATTTTGTTGATGTGCTCTAGAGGCAAGTTCTGGTACAACCCCTCCATATTCTTCGTGAATAGCCTGGGTGGCCACAACATTACTGAGCACCTTATCGTTCTTTAAAACTGCCGCAGAAGTGTCGTCACAAGAAGATTCTATAGCAAGTATATAAATTGGATCGGGTTCAGGCATAATTGGAATAAAATTTGAATAACAAAGGTAAAACATAAAGACCTATCAAAAAACTGAGAAAAATATTGGTTAGAACATTATTGGTGCTTTTGCTGATATGTGTTTTAGGTACTATAATATTTTCACTGCCGGTGGTACAGACCTTGCTGGCACAGTTTGCTACGAAAAAAATTAACGATCAGTATGGTACGCATATCAATATTGAGCGCTTAAAGGTTTCTTTGATTTCATGGAATACGGGTTTGGAAGGGATCTATATTGAAGATTACAAACAAGACACTTTGTTTTATGTAAATGAGCTTAAAACCTCTATTCTTAGCATAGGTAATTTAGCTCAAGGTAATTTAGAATTCGGAGATATAGATGTTGATGCTCTGAATTTTAAGCTTAAAACGTATTTCGGCGAAACAAATACTAATTTAGAGGTTTTCGTAGATAAACTAGATAATGGCAAACCACGCGAGCCAGGTACGCCACCTTTTAGGCTTTCTTCATCTAATGTAGATATTGAGAATAGTAGGTTTAAGTATATAGATGAAAATCTAAATAATGCAACTGTCTTAAATTTTGATAGTCTCAATATAATCGCAGGAGATTTTTTAATTCTAGGTCCTGAGGTTTCTGCAGATATTCAAGAAATGTCCTTCTTTAGTAATAGAGGATTAAAAGTTGATAGATTAGCAACAAATTTTAAGTATACAAAGCAGCAAATGCGCTTTGATTCTTTGCAAATACAAACTCCGCTTTCTGCTTTAGATGGTAATTTGGTATTTAATTATGACCGAAAAGATTTTGCGGATTTCTTGAACAAGGTTAATGTGGTAGCAGAGTTTAAAGAATCTAAGGTTGCTTTTGATGAAGTCAACTTGCTTTACAATGAATTTGGTAAGGGAAAAGAAGTAACGTTCAACGCCAATGTCAACGGAGTTTTAAATGATCTTAATACCGATGATCTCTTCCTGTTTTCTGATGATACCGGTATACGTGGCGATTTTAATTTTAAAAATTTATTTAATAAGCAAAAACCTTTCAGTTTAAATGCTGAAATGAAAAATGTAACAAGCAGTTATTATCAACTAAATGCTTTATTACCAAATTTAATTGGCAAGTCATTACCTTCTTCTTTTAGTAAGCTTGGGCAATTTACTATTCGTGGTAATGCTTTTATTACCAATTCTTCAGTAGATGCAAAAGTAAATTTAAACACCGCCGTAGGTAGCAGTTATGCGGATATTGTACTAAGTGATTTTAATAATATTGACAATGCTACCTATAAAGGATTTATCTCTTTAATAGATTTTGATTTAGGTGATTTTACTGAAAATAAAAACCTAGGAAAAACGACTTTGGATTTCAACGTAGAAGGAAAAGGTTTTGTGAAAGAGAAATTGAATACCGAGGTTATAGGGCAAATATATTCTATAGAATTTAATAACTACAATTATCAAGATTTACGAGTTTCAGGTCTAATTAAAGATCAGTTGTTCGATGGTTCTTTAATCAGTAATGACGAGAATTTTAAATTTGATTTTAAGGGTCTGGCCAATGTGGCGGAAACAAGAAATAATTTCAACTTTATAGCTTCTGTAGATTATGCCGATCTTAAGAAGTTGAATATTATAAATGATAGTGTTTCTGTGTTTAAGGGTAACGTTAGTATGGATATTACCGGTACTACCTTAGATAATATTACGGGTGATATCAACTTCACGCAAACGAGCTATCAAAACGTAAATGATACTTATTATTTCGAAGATTTTGCAGTGACCTCTAGCTTTGGTGAGGATCGCGAGCGCACTATCAATATAAACTCACCAGATATAATTACCGGTTTTATGAAGGGTAATTTTAAAGTGAGGGAATTGGGTAAACTTGTACAAAACTCTTTGGGTAGTATTTATACAAATTATAGACCTTTTCAAATATCTGATGGTCAAAACCTTTCCTTTAATTTTAAGATCTATAATAAGATTGTAGATGTATTCTTTCCAGAAGTACGATTTGACCCCAACACTTTTATAAAAGGAAATATAGTAGCTGATGATGGTGATTTTAAGCTCAATTTTGCGTCACCAAGTATAGAGGCTTTTGGTACGGCTGCCGATAGTATTGAGGTGAGAATTGATAATAAGAATCCGCTCTTCAATACTTTCGTTTCTGTAAGCGAGTTAGATACACCATATTATAATTTTAAAGATTTTAATCTAATTAACACCACTCTAAAAGATACCTTGTTCTTTAGGTCTGAATTTAAGGGAGGTAGTGAATTTAACGATTCATATAACCTGAACTTTTATCATACGTTTAATAAGGATAATAAATCTGTTATTGGCCTAAAGACCTCCGATGTTAATTTTAAAGGCAATAAATGGGTATTGAATAAAGATGGTGATACTAAAAACAAGGTTATACTAAATAGAACTTTAGATAGCATTACAATTCAAGAAATTGTAATGAACAATGAGGAAAAGGAGCAGATAAGATTAAAAGGCCAATTGGCAGATTCAACATATAAAGATCTGCAGCTTCAGTTCAAAATAGTTTCCTTAGATAAAATAACACCTGTAATAGATAGTCTAAAATTACAAGGAGAGGTTAACGGTACTTTGAACGTACTCCAAAAAGACGGAATCTACTTACCATCGTCAAATTTAAATATTGTTGATTTTGGAATTAACCGTATTCCTTTAGGAGATTTAGCAATCAATATTATCGGTAATAAAGATTTGACCGAGTTTCAGGTAAATTCTCAATTGTCTGACAATAAGCAAGAAAAATTTAGTGTTGTTGGTAGTATTGAGAATAAAGGAAAAATACCTAAAGCAAACCTAATTGCCAATTTCAATAATTTTGGTTTAGAGCCATTTAGTCCCTTGGGCGAAGGTGTTATAGACAATATACGTGGTGATATTGATGGTAGGGTCAAGATAGAAGGTAATGTGGATAATCCTGATTTTAATGGTCTGTTAACTTTAGATAATGCAGGTATTGCCGTGCCGTATTTAAATGTCGATTATGGTTTTGCACCCCGTTCAAGAGTAATACTTAAAAATCAGACTTTCGACTTTGAAAATATAGCATTAGAAGATGTCACAAAAGGCACACGAGCTAATTTAGATGGTACAATTACCCATAGCTTTTTTAAAGATTGGGTTTTGGATCTGAATGTAGATACCAAGAATGATAAATTCTTAATTCTTAATACGGAGTTTAAAGAGGGGGAATTATACTATGGTACCGGTTATTTGAATGGTACGGGTCGTATTTATGGTCCAACAACGGCATTGAACATTACGGTCGATGGATCTACGGCAAAAGGTACATCACTAAAAATTCCTTTAAGTGATGTGGTAAGTGTAGGTGATTATTCCTTCATTAATTTTTTAGAAAAGAAAGATAAGTTAAGAATTGAAAACCAACGTCAATTAAAAGATTATCAGGGTCTTGAGTTAGAATTTAACCTTGATGTAACGCCTGATGCCGAAGTTGAAATTGTGACCGATACCAAAACAGGAAGCTCTCTGAAGGGTACCGGTGTGGGTATTATATTGATACAGATCAATACCAATGGTAAATTTGAAATGTACGGGGACTATGTTGTAGTTACCGGTGAGTTCAATTATAAGTTTGGGGGAATCATAGATAAGAAATTTAAGGTAGAGCCCGGTGGTACTATAAATTGGGATCAAAAACCTTTAGAAGCTATTTTAGATATGGAGGCGGTGTATTCTTTAAATGCCAATCCGGCACCTTTGCTTGATGACGCAGGTTTTACTAGAAGAATACCTACTGATGTAATTATTAGTCTAACAGGTCAACTTCAAAAACCGGATATTGATTTTGGTATTGATTTTCCGGGTACGAACTCCATCGTCAAATCTGAATTGGAATATCGTTTACAGGATCCAACGGTAGAAGAAAAAAATGCCATATTCTTATTGGCACAAGGTACGTTCGTAAATTCTCAAAGTGGTATCAATCAACAAGCGATTACAGGTAACTTGGTTCAAAGTGCATCTAGTATTCTAAACTCTATATTAAGTGGTGGTAATGATAAGTTTAACCTTGGTCTATCTTATGAGCAAGGTATATTGGATCGATCAGCAGATATTGAAACCGATGATAGAATAGGGGTTACGGTATCTACCCAAATATCAGATAGAATATTGTTCAATGGTAAAGTGGGTGTTCCGGTCGGCGCATCTAGTGAAACTTTGGTTGCGGGTGATTTTGAAATTCAGGTATTGCTGAATGAAGAAGGTACGCTAAGTGCTAATTTCTTTAGTAGGCAGAGTGAGATACAAGCCTATTTGTCAGATCAACAAGGCTCCACCCAAGGGGCGGGAATATCTTATGAGGTAGATTTCAATAATTTTAAAGAACTTTTTCAAAAAATCTTGGCGACTAAGCCAGCAATTGAAGAAGAACCGGTAAAGGTAATTGAAACCCCATCTTCGGTTATGGGTAATGATAGTTTAATACGGTTTTATGATAAGCCTAAATCATTAAATTAAAAAGCCATTTCTTTTCTTTTTTGCATTAAATAACAAAATTTAACAATTTGAATATTAATCTGTTATAACGAAATCCTTTTCGTTGATTTTTTCTTAAAATACGACTAACCTTTATTCAGTTTTTGACTTAGATTTATTAATTTCGTTAGCTTAAATTTTTCAATGTCTTCAGAAATAAAAAAAATAGCAGTACTTACTTCAGGGGGTGATTCTCCAGGTATGAATGCTGCCATAAGATCAGTTGTTCGTACATGTGCCTACATGAAGGTAGATTGTGTTGCAGTCTATAGAGGGTACCAAGGTATGATAGAGGGGGATTTTAAACCTATGGATGCGCGTAGCGTAAATAATATTATCAATAAAGGAGGTACTATCCTAAAATCTGCACGATGTGACGATTTTAGAACTCCCGAAGGTAGAAAGACAGCGCACGATCAACTACTAAAAGCAGGTATAGATGCATTTGTGGTTATAGGCGGTGATGGTAGCTTTACAGGTGCCATGATTTTCAATAGAGAATATAACTTTCCTGTTATAGGTATTCCCGGTACTATTGATAACGATATATTTGGTACTACGTTTACTTTAGGTTTCGATACAGCATTAAATACGGTAGTAGAGTGTATCGATAAAATTAGAGATACGGCAAGTTCTCATAACAGACTGTTCTTTGTAGAAGTTATGGGTAGAGATGTTGGGCATATAGCATTGAACGCAGGTGTTGGTGCAGGTGCCGAGGAAATCTTGATTCCAGAAGAGAATTTAGGGTTGGATCGATTGCTTGAGTCTTTAAAGAGAAGTAAAGAATCTGGTAAGTCTTCAAGTATCGTAATCGTTGCAGAAGGTGATAAATCTGGTAAAAACGTATTTGAACTTAAAGAATATGTTGAGGAGCATTTGCCAATTTACGATGTTCGTGTATCGGTATTAGGCCATATGCAAAGAGGTGGTGCGCCATCTTGTTACGATCGAGTTCTTGCTAGTAGAATGGGTGTTAAAGCTGTAGAGGCTTTGCTAGAGGGTAAAACCAATCTAATGGTTGGTATTCAAGATAATATGCTTACCCTTACGCCTATCAATAAGGCAATCAAAGGGCATACAAAAATTGATAAGGAGCTTATAAGGGTTTCAGAAATAATGACTACATAATATTAAAAATTAAAAATAGAGAAAATGTCAAATTTGAAAATAGGAATTAACGGTTTCGGTAGAATAGGTAGATTAGTGTTCAGAACTACTATTAAACGTGGTGATGTTGATGTAGTTGCTATCAACGACTTGTTAGATGTTGAGCACTTGGCTTATTTATTAAAGTACGATTCAGTTCACGGTAAATTCGATGGTACTGTTGAGGTTGAAGATGGTCAATTGATCGTAAATGGTAAGACAGTGCGTATTACAGCAGAAAGAGATCCTAAAAATATTAAGTGGGATGCTGTTGGTGCGGACACCGTTGCAGAATGTACAGGTATTTTTACAACCTTGGAAACGGCTCAATACCATATTGATGGTGGTGCTAAAAAAGTAGTTATTTCTGCTCCTTCTAAAGATGCTCCAATGTTCGTAATGGGCGTAAACCATAAAGAGGTGAAGGCATCGGATGTTATAGTATCTAATGCATCTTGTACTACAAACTGTTTGGCTCCTGTTGCTAAGGTGTTAAATGATAGTTTTGGTATAGAAGAAGCGTTGATGACAACAATCCACGCAAGTACTTCTACTCAATTTACTGTAGATTCTCCTTCTAGAAAAAATTACCGTTTAGGTCGTTCTGCAATGTTGAATATTATTCCTTCGACTACTGGTGCAGCTGTTGCGGTAACCAAGGTTATACCTGCGTTAACAGGAAAGCTTACCGGTATGGCATTTAGAGTACCTACTGCAGATGTATCTGTTGTTGATTTGACTGTAAGAACAAGTAAGGAAACTTCTTTGGATGAGATTAAAAAAGCTTTCAAAGCTGCGTCTGAAGGTGAGCTTAAAGGAGTATTGGGTTATACTGATGAAGCTGTTGTTTCTCAAGATTTTGTAAGTGATCCAAGAACAAGTGTTTTTGATGCAGAGGCTTGTATAGAGCTTAACTCTGGTTTCTTTAAATTGATTTCTTGGTATGATAACGAGGCTGGTTTCTCTAACAAAATGGTAGACTTAATGCAGCACGTTAATACCTTATAACCTTAATTTTAGTATAACATAGATATATCCTGAAAATGAGGCGCTTTTACCTTATTTTCAGGATTATTTTTTAAAGACCTTCGGTATATGATTTTAATAGTAGATAGTGGCGCAACCAAGTCTGATTGGATTGCATTGGATGAAAATGGTGAACAACTTTTTTTAACACAAACTTTAGGTCTAAGTCCTGAGGTTCTGACAAAAGATGTTATTGAAGATCGCTTAGCGAATAATTTTGAGATCTCGAAGAATAGGGAGAAAGTAACCCACCTTTATTTTTATGGAGCTGGTTGTGGTACCGACCGAATGAAATTGTTCTTAAAAGCAATTTTTAAAGATTTTTTTCCGAATGCAAAAGCTGATGTAAAAGAAGATACATATGCCGCCATATTTGCTACAACAAAAGTTGGTCATCAAGGTATTGTATGTATTTTAGGTACAGGTTCTAACTGTAGTTATTACGATGGTAACCAATTGTTTCAAAAAGTAACGTCATTAGGTTATATACCTATGGATGATGGTAGTGGTAATTTCTTTGGTCGAAAATTAATACGTGATTACTACTTTCATAAAATGCCTGCGGATCTAGCACATAAATTTGCTAAGCAGCATGATTTGGATCCAGATGTTATTAAAGAGAATTTATATAAGCAGCCCAATCCAAATACCTATTTGGCAACTTTTGCTCGGTTTTTGATCGAGAACAAAGATCATCCATATTCTAAAGGTGTTATAGATAAAGGATTTCAGCAGTTTATTAATAACTATGTAATGCAGTTTGAATTAGCAACAAAAGTACCAATCAATTTTGTTGGTAGTGTTGCTTATTACCTAAGAGAAGAACTAACTTCTGTATTGTTAAGAAACGATTTAATAGTTGGTGTAATTAGACAAAAACCTATTGAAGGTCTTGTAGAATTTCATAAAGCCAATATGTAAATTATTACTTTACGGCAATCATAGAAATTTCAACATTTACGAACTTGGGTAAATTTGCAACTTCTACGGTTTCTCTTGCTGGTGCGGTTTCTGCATTAAAATAAGAAGCATAAACTTCGTTAACTTCAGTGAACTGATTCATGTCACTAAGAAAAATAGACGATTTAACAACATTTTCAAAGGTCATTTCAGCTTCGGTTAAAATGGCCTTTAAATTTTCCATAGACTGTTTGGTCTCTAGTTTAATATCCCCAGAAACTAATTCTCCACTTTTAGGATTTAGAGGAATTTGACCTGAAATGTATAAAGTGCCGTTACTTAATGTTGCTTGGTTGTAAGGTCCTATAGGTGCTGGAGCGTTATTTGTGTTTATAATTTTCTTCATTTTTTCTGATTTTGGTGTTAGTTCTGGCTTCTGTTTTCCCATTTAAGATCCTTAAGTATAGACGAATCTATACCTATAAAGAAGTACCACCTTTTATATTGTCCAAAAGGAGTCCAATTAAAGCGCATGGTAAAACTTTTTAAGTCTCTCTGAAAACGAAGTTGAGTTAATGTAAAGCCTTGATTCTTGAAATCGTAACCAGATGAGCCACCAACGGACCATCTAGGAGCAAGTTCTATATCTCCCGAAAACATCAACGAGTGACTACTAAATTCATTTTGTCGTGCAGAATTACTGTAATTGGCTGAGTAGGCCAATCTAAAGTTCCATGGTATTTTGGTTCCGAATATGGGGTTTTCAACATCAGAGTCTTCGTTGTCTTTTCTAACGGGGTTTGCGTTAAAGTCATCTGCACGACCAAATAAATCATCTTCTCTACCGCCACTTTGGGCAACATAGTCAAAAGGATCGGTTTCTTCTTCTTCGTCTCTGTCTTTATCGTTCTTTTTACCGAACATTTCACTGCTAATAGAATAAGATACATTGGCATTAGCCCTTGTTAGTCTAAAAAGGCTTCCCCCGTTATCAACGTTCCATGTATCTATTCTTCTACCGTTGTTGTCGATTGCGTAAGGGTCAAGGCCTGCAGAAAAGTTAATCGACATTTTATTGTCAAGAATGTTGGTTCCGCCATTAATGCTCAAAGGGTTGATGCGTAACGAATCCGATTCAAAATTATATCCTGTAGAAATATTGAAATTACTTAATAACGAGATTTTTTTGGGCTCTATTTTTGTAGAATCTTTATCACGAACCTTTGCCTCTAAGGTATTCGCTAACGAAAAACTTAAACTGTTCGATTTTCCTAAAGAAGGTGCGCCATTAAGAGTTCCCGTAAAACGGCTGTACTGCACTTCAACGCCGTCTTCACCAAGATACTCATCATAAAACTGTTCAAATGATGGGGCGTAACCATAGCTTAAAGAAGGTCTCAAGGTATGCCTGATCGCTTGAATTTTTTTGTCTTCCCCGAAATCAAAAGTACCGTATAGCGTAGTACCGACACTAGCGCTAAAATTGTAGCTGTTGTACCTGTCAAAACCACTTACAGTATCTATAACAACTTCTTTTAAAACATTATCATAGCTTCTGTTGTAAGTTTCTAAAGACCAAACATCTTCGTAGCTAGCGCCCATACTGACACTGAAAAATTTAGCTACTTTGAAGTTGGTCGCAACGGGAATGCTGTGGCTTGCTCCAATTCTTGCGTTATCGAACATTTTTGCGGTCAAAAAGTCGGTGTCGTTCGTAGTAAGCCTATTTTGCGCGTTTACGTTGTATTGAAAATTAATGTTATCAATAATGCCTTTTTTAATTCCGTCGCGTTTTACAAAAGGATATATACGCTCTACACTAGCTTGAAAAGTAGGTAGGGTCATGGTGATATTATCGGTATCTGACTCTGTTGCCGTCGCAGAGGTCAATTGCGAATGTGTAGCGGTTAAACTCATATTAACAGATGGGTAATTCGGAAATGTTTTAGAGTAAGAAATCGACGACGATAAGGTGTTATTTTGAGTGTTGGGTAAATTTCTTTGTTGCAACGAATTTCTATAATACTCACTACTACCTAAGTTTACGGAAGCTGAGAACCTGGAATTCGGACTTGACTTCGTATCCTGCGAATGTGAAAATTGAATATTATAATTTCTAGACAGACTATAGTCGCTGAAACCTTTTTGGCTTCTTACTTGATTTTCGAACCGTAAGTTAATGTTGCCTCGGTATTTATAGCGTTTCGTGTAAATAGAGGCTGTTCTAAATGCGTAACTACCATTGGTATAAAAATCTCCAGATAGCGTTATGTCAGCATAGTCCCCTAATGGAACATAGTATCCCATATCTTGTAAAAAGTAGCCCGTATTTGGGTCGTTACCGAAAGATGGCATTAAAATACCCGCCGATCTACCAACCGTTAATGGAAAATATGCAAATGGCATTGCAATAGGCGTAGGTACGTCAGCAATATATAAATTACTGAAACCGGCAATTACCTTCTTTTTAGGTACGAATTTTGCCTTTCTAACTCTTATATAGTAATCAGGATTTATAGTGTCTTTTGAGGTGGTCAGTTTACCTTCGCTTAAAAAGTAAACGGAATCGTTTTCTTTTTTTGTAATTTCAGCATAAACCTTCATAGCATCGCTACCCAATGACCCGGCAGCTGCTTGCTGTTCCGTTCTAGAATTCCAGATCAGCGCTTTTTGTGTGTCAAAATTGAAACGTATAGAATCTGGTATAACAATATTTTCTCCTTGTTTAAAATAAGGCAGCTGTGTATAATTTCCTAGGGAGTCTACCATTCTACCCGCATATACTTCATTCTTAATATAATCCATTATAATGATACCGGCTTTTAATTCGGTATCTTGATAATAGATTTCCGCCTCATTGTAGAGGTATATCTTGTTTTCTTTTTGACTTAATTTTACGTAGTCTTTTGCCTTATATTTAATTTTATCTAAAAGCAAAGGGGGTTTTTGGTTTAAGGTATCTGTAGCTAAAGAATCGTTGGCTACAGCGTCTTTAATTGCCGTTGGGGGTAATAATGGTGCAATTATTGAATCTCTTTCAGCTTTGATGTTGAGAGTCGTAATTTTACCTTCTTGACCGGTGGCATAAAAAGCACCGGCAAAGACCATTAATAGGAAAAGTAAGTATTGTTTGTTTGATTGCAAGGCTATATATCCTATTTTTGTAAAGGTTTGGCGGTCCAATGAGCCGTTATTTAAGATGTCAAACTTACATATATTTTTTAATCCGTATGTAGGGTCTTACAATAAATTTAACCATTATAAGGGCGATAAAATCCCTAACACATATGAAAATAAAATTCTTTAGCATTTCTTTAGTTTTAACTACAGCGTTATTACTGCTGTCTTTTACAGCGTCTGACAAAGAAAATGAATCAGATGATCCGTTTATTGTCGTTCTTGATGCCGGGCACGGTGGGCATGATCCTGGTAATTTAGGTAACGGTTATTTAGAGAAACAAATAGCTCTGAACATTGTTTTGAAAGTTGGTGAAATTCTTTCGAATAACAAGGATATAAAAGTTATTTACACTCGTAAAGACGACACTTTTATTGATTTATACGTTAGAGGGGAAGTGGCAAATAAAGCAAATGCAGATTTGTTTGTTTCTGTGCATTGCGATTCGCATACTTCAGATGCGCATGGTGCGGGTACTTTTGTATTAGGGCTTCATGCCAACAAGCAAAATTTTGAAATAGCCAAGAAAGAAAACTCCGTAATCTACTTAGAGGATAATTATGAGAATAGATATGCCGATTATGATATTAACTCACCAGAATCGGTTATAGGCCTTACCATAATGCAAGAAGAATTTTTAGATCAAAGTGTAGCATTGGCTTCAATGATTCAAGAAAATTTTTCTAAGAAACTTAAAAGAACAGACAGAAAGGTGAAACAGGCAGGTTTTATTGTATTGCATCAAACTTTTATGCCCAGTGTTTTGGTAGAAACAGGTTTTTTGACCAATAAAGATGAAGGGGCTTATTTAAACTCTACAAAAGGTCAAAATGAAATGGGCGATGCAATTGCCAAGGCGATTTTACATTATAAAGAAGGAGTTCAACCAACTACGAAGAATGTTGAAACCGTTGTTGCCAAACCAACAGCCCCTCCAATTACAAAAGAAATTGTAGAAAAGGTAGAGGATAAGAAAGAGGTTGTTATAGAACCGGTCAAAGAGGCTGTTCTTGAGCCTGTAAAAGAAGAAGTTGCCGAAGTAGAGAAGCCAACAGAGGTTAGTACGTCACCAAAAGTTGAAGAAATAAAAGAAGTGGCAGAGGCGCCTGTCGTTAAGGTTGAAGAAGCGATCAATGAAAAAGAAGTTGCAAATTCTATTGTCTTTAAAATTCAATTAATGGCCAGTAGTAAAAATGTAGCACTTAATTCAAACAATTTTAAAGGATTGTCTAACCTATCTCAAGAGCCATATAAAAACTTATATCGTTATATGTACGGTGAAACAAGGTCGTATAGGGAAGCAAAAATGATGCAGACTCAAGCCCAAGAAAAAGGATATGCAACGGCTTATATTGTTGCCTATAGGTTAGGAGAAAGAATTCCTATTAAAGACGCTATTGACGAGGTTTCTAATTTAAGACCATAAGTTGCAAAATTTATTCATAATTTTGAGAGGACTAAAAACATATTTGTTTGAAACTATCTAGAGAATTAAAAACAGGAATTATCGTAATTGGTGGCATATTGCTGTTCATCATGGGGTTCAGCTATTTAAAGTCAACTCCTATATTTGATAATAGTAAAACGTTTTTTGCCGTATACCCAAATGTTGGTGGCTTACAATCAGGTACTAATGTCTCTATAAACGGATTTAGTGTTGGTAAAGTAAACGATATTAGATTTTTAGATGAAAAGGGAAATTTATTGGTGACGTTTACTGTTGGTAATGAGTTTAAGTTTTCTAAAAATAGTACTGTCGAACTTTACGATACCGGTATTATTGGTGGTAAGGGATTACAGATCAAACCTGTTTTTGATGAGGCTTTAGCGCAATCTGGTGATACATTACGTACAGAAACAAGACCAGGTATTACAGATTTGGCACAACAAAAATTAAATCCGTTGGTACGTAAAGTCGAAACGGCAATTTCTGATGCAGACTCCGTTTTGGTCAATGTAAATTCAGTTTTGGATATGAATACCAAAAAAGAATTAAAAGAAGTAATTGGAGGTTTAAACACTTTAATAGCTAATTTAAACGGTAGTGCTACTCAGCTTAATTCGGTTTTAGACAAGAATAAGGATAAATTGAATAATTCTTTTGAGAATTTTGAACAGTTGACTGCTAATTTCGCAAAACTTTCAGATTCTTTAAATTCTGCCGGACTAGGTAAGACCTTGGCTAGTTTAGAATCTACTATGGCCAGTTTGGATAAGGTGACCAACAAGATAGAAAATGGTGATGGATCACTTGGTTTACTAATGAACGATAAAGAATTATATACCAATTTAAATAATGCATCACGTGAATTAGACTTACTTTTGCAAGATTTTCGTTTGAATCCAAAAAGGTATGTTAATGTTTCTGTGTTTGGTAAAAAGCAGAAAGACTACGAGTTGCCAGAAAATGATCCGGCCACAAATTCTATTGAGAAGTAAAGAAGACTTAATTATATGCAATATCTCCCGAATGTAATTTTTGTAATACTGCTTGTAGCAGGTATTGGTTTTTTCGTAAAAAATGTTTCTAGATTAAAACGTAATATTTTTTTAGGAAAAGAAGAATCGTTAACGGATAATAAGCCACAACGTTGGAAAAATATGGCAAAGATTGCCCTTGGGCAATCCAAAATGGTAGTCAGGCCCATTGCAGGAGCTTTACATATTATCGTATATATAGGTTTCGTAATTATCAATATTGAAGTTTTAGAAATTATTTTAGATGGTATTTTTGGTACGCATAGGTTATTTGCCGTATTAGGACCTGTTTATGATTTCTTAATAGGGTCTTTTGAAGTGCTTGCTTTATTGGTTATTGTTGCCGTAGTTATATTCTGGATTAGAAGAAACGTTATTAAGTTAAAACGATTTTTTAAACCGGAAATGGAAGGTTGGCCAAAGAATGATGGTAACCTTATTTTGTATATAGAAGTAGTATTAATGGTACTTTTTCTGACCATGAACGGTGCAGATTATCAGTTGCAACAAATGGGTGCTGACCACTACGTACAGGCAGGTTCCTTTCCTATTAGTAGTATGATCGCTCCTTTGTTTGATGGTATGTCCATTTCTAGTTTGGTGTTATTAGAGCGTACCGCTTGGTGGCTGCATATTGCTGGAATCTTATTTTTCCTAAATTATCTTTACTACTCAAAGCACTTACATATTTTACTTGCATTCCCAAATACGTATTACGGGAAGTTGACACCAAAGGGACAATTCAAAAACTTGCAATCAGTTACTGATGAAGTTAAAATGATGATGGACCCAGATGCAGATCCTTATGCTGAACCTGCAGAAGATGCTGCTGTTCCAGATAAGTTTGGTGCATCAGACGTGCAAGATTTGAGTTGGGTGCAATTACTAAATGCTTATACTTGTACCGAATGTGGTCGTTGTACTAGTGAGTGTCCCGCTAATCAGACCGGAAAAAAATTATCTCCTCGTAAGATCATGATGGATACTCGTGACCGTCTAGAAGAAGTTGGTAAGAATATCGATGCTAATAAAGGCGAGTTTAAAGATGACGGTAAACAATTGTTGAACGATTATATTACCCCAGAAGAATTATGGGCATGTACATCTTGTAATGCTTGTGTTCAAGCCTGCCCAATTAGTATTGACCCTCTTTCCATAATTATGGATATGAGACAGTATTTGGTAATGGAACAATCTGCTGCTCCGACAGATTTGAATAATATGATGGGTAATATTGAAAATAATGGAGCACCTTGGCCATTTAACCAAATGGACCGTTTAAATTGGAGTAAAGAATCTTAAAGATAGATATGGCAAGTGAATTAAAAGTGCCTACAATGGCAGAATTTTTTGCGTCGGGAACTGTACCTGAAGTGTTGTTTTGGGTAGGTTGTGCTGGTAGTTTTGATGATAGGGCAAAGAAAATAACGAAAGCTTTTGTGAAAATTTTGAACAAGGCCAATGTTTCTTTTGCTGTATTAGGTACAGAAGAGAGTTGTACGGGTGATCCTGCAAAACGCGCAGGTAACGAGTTTCTGTTTCAAATGCAGGCAGTGACCAATATAGAGGTTTTAAATGCCTATGAAATAAAGAAAATAGTTACGGCATGTCCTCACTGTTTCAATACCATAAAAAATGAATATCCGGGCTTGGGCGGCAACTATGAAGTGGTTCACCATACACAGTTTCTAAAAGACCTATTGTCTGAAGGTAGAATTTCTATGGAAGGTGGGTCCTTTAAGGGAAAGCGTATTACTTTTCATGACCCGTGCTATTTGGGTAGGGCAAATGGAGTATATGAAGCGCCTAGGGACTTAATAAGAAAACTAGATGCCGAGCTTATTGAGATGAAAAGCTGTAAGCAAAGAGGTCTTTGTTGTGGAGCAGGTGGAGCACAAATGTTCAAGGAACCTGAAAAGGGCGATAAGGATGTTAATATAGAACGTACAGAACAAGCTTTAGAGACTAAACCGGAGATAATAGCTGCAGGTTGCCCATTTTGTAATACCATGATGACAGATGGTGTTAAGAACAAAGAAAAGGAAGCAGATATTGCAGTAATGGATATTGCCGAAATGATTGCGGCCGCCGAAGATCTATAATTTAAAAAAAAGTAAAATTTGCTAGTAGAATTTAATACGTTACCTGAGACTGCAAGAGTTTGGATATACCAATGTAATCGATCGTTTTCTGAGAAGGAAATGGATGAAATTGAAGCAGATTTAAAAACTTTTTTAACTTCTTGGACAGCGCATGGCAATGATTTAAAAGCAGGCTACGAGATTAAATATAAACGATTTATTATCATAGCCCTAGACCAAACATTACAAGGTGCTACAGGCTGTTCAATAGATGCATCTGTGCATTTTATTCAGGCATTGGAAAAGAAGTACGATGTCTTGTTGCTGGACAAGATGAATGTATCCTATAAACAGGGTGAATTTGTAGCTTATAAAAGCTTAGTTGATTTTAAGGCTATGGCGAAACAAAAAGCGATTTCAAAAAACACAATCGTATTTAACAATCTGGTTGCCAATAAAGGGGAGTATTTGCAGCATTGGGAAGTACCTGCGTCCGAGAGCTGGCATGCTCGTTTTCTTTAACATAATTTCTTCTTAACTGTCGGAATTTATTGGGTTTTATCGATGAAATGCAATAATTTCAATCCATAATAGTTATCTCAGTACATATTTTTTTATGCGCTATATTTTTATTCTTATTTGTGGGTTGTTTTGCTGTTCAAGTATATTGGCTCAAAATCCTTTAGTAACTAAGGATAGCACCAATCAGCAGAGATGGGTAGATGCTCAATACGCTCAAATGAGTCTGGACCAAAAGTTAGGTCAGCTATTTATGGTAAGCGTTGCTTCCAATCAGAGTAAGCAAGCAACAGATTTAATCAAGAATTTAATAGTAAAAGAGCATTTAGGCGGAGTAATTTTTTCTAAAGGTGGACCTGTACGTCAGGCTAAACTTACCAATGATTATCAAGAAGCCTCAAAAGTTCCATTACTTATTGGTATGGATGCGGAATGGGGACTATCTATGCGCTTAGATTCAACTTATGCTTTTCCGTGGAATATGACCTTGGGTGCAATTCAAGATAATTCTATTGTTGAAAAAGTAGGCTACCAAATAGGTAAGCATGCAAAACGATTAGGTGTTCATATAAATTTTGCGCCTGATTTAGATATCAATACAAATCCAAAAAATCCAATTATAGGCAATCGTTCTTTTGGAGAGGATAGGGATAATGTAGTTGCAAAGGGAATAGCTTTTACACGCGGAATGGAGAGCGCAGGAGTATTGGCAAATGGAAAACACTTTCCTGGTCATGGTGATACAGAGGTAGATTCTCATCACAATTTGCCGGTAATACCGTTCTCGAGAAAACGATTAGACAGCCTAGAACTTTATCCTTTTAAAAAATTAATTAGTTCTGGTTTAAGTAGTATTATGGTTGCTCACTTAGAAGTGCCTGCCCTTGAGATGAAAAAAGGAATGCCTTCTTCATTATCCGAACAAATTATATCAGGTATTCTAAAAGAAGAATTAGGTTACGAAGGATTGATATTTACCGATGCACTTAATATGAAAGGGGTGTCTACAAAAGGTAAAGATGGTAGCGTAGAACTAGATGCTTTTATGGCAGGTAACGATATGTTATTAATGCCTGAAAATATTGTAAGCGCAAAAGAAAAATTAGCAAAGGCTTATAATAGGGGTAAGTTGTCTGAAGAGCGTTTGGCTTATTCTGTCAAAAAGATTTTAATGGCGAAATATAAGGCAGGGTTAAATAAGTACAGACCTATTGCTTTAAATAATCTATACGAAGATTTAAATAGCTTAGAAGATGATATTATTTACGAGCAAGCTATTGAAAATGCAATTACGGTTGTAAAAAATAAGCTCGATATACTGTCTATTAGAAACCTTGATAATAAGAAAATCGCTTATGTGAAAATGGGCGATTCTGATAACGAGGCTTTTGTAGATGGGCTAAAGAATTATGCCGATGTTAGAGTAGTTGAGGCAAATGATATCAATACCTTAAAAGCTAAGTTAAAAGATTTCAATTTAGTTATTGTTGGTCATCATAAGAGTAATGAAAGTCCGTGGAAGTCCTATAAGTTTTCAACTAAAGAGCTAAACTGGTTGCAAGCCATAGGAAGTGAACGTACCTCTAACCTTATACTTTGTGTATTTGCTAAGCCATATGCCTTGTTGGATGTTAAATCATATGATATGATTGATGGCGTGGTCATGTCTTATCAAAATAGTGCTATAGCACAAGAGAAAACGGCAGAAGTATTATTTGGAGCTGTTAGTGCTACAGGTAAAATACCTGTTTCTGCACATCCAGAATTTCCTGTGCATACAGGCGTTCAGGTAAAATCATTAAGTAGATTGGGATATAGTATACCAGAGCGTGTTGGTATGAGCTCAAAAGGACTTAGAGAAATAGATGAATTAATGAGCCATGGTTTGGATAGTTTAATGTTTCCTGGTGCTCAAGTTTTAGTTGCTAGAAAAGGAAAAGTTATTTATCAGAAAAGTTTTGGTAAACCTACCTATGATAGTAAAGAAAAAATAACCAATGATTACATTTATGATCTTGCTTCTTTAACCAAAATATTGGCCACTTTGCCAATGGTAATGAAGATGGAGGAAGAAGGTAGAATAGGTTTGAACAATACTTTTGAAGAGTTGGTGCCAAATTATTCTAACACTGAAATTAAAAATGTTACTGTTTTAAAAGCACTTTCCCATTACGGCCGTTTACCAGCTTGGATTCCGTTTTACATAAATACTTTAGACGAAAATAAAAAACCATCAGGTGAATTTTATAGAAATAAACCATTGCCTGGTTTTTCAACAAAAGTGTATGACAATCTATATTTAGCAGATGCGTATAAAGATTCAATTTACAATAGAATAGGTAGACAAGATTTAAAATCTAACAGATATCGTTATAGCGACGTACCATATTATGTAATGAAAAAGGTAGTCGAAGAAAGTTACGTTCAAAGGTTAGACGGATTAACATCTAATTTTCTATACAATAGAATAGGGGCAAACCATACCTCATATAATCCTTTAGAGAAATTTGACAAGAATAAGATTGTTCCTTCTGAGGAAGATAACTATTATAGGTATGGCAGAGTACAGGGTTACGTTCATGATATGGGTGCTGCAATGCAAGCAGGCGTCGGTGGTCATGCCGGTCTCTTCAGTAACGCTAATGACGTTGCCAAGATCATGCAGATGTATCTACAAGATGGGTATTATGGCGGTACTAAGTTTTTCGATTCTAGAACTGTAAAGAAATTCAATACCTGTTATTTCTGTGATAATAATGTGCGTAGGGGAGTAGGTTTTGATAAGCCACAGTTGCAACATAGTGGTCCTACTTGTGGTTGTGTATCTAGAAAAAGTTTTGGGCACAGTGGTTTTACCGGTACGTATACTTGGGCTGATCCAGAAGAAGAAATAGTCTACGTATTTTTATCCAATAGAACATATCCTTCCGCATCTAACACACTTTTAGTTAAATCTGGGTTAAGAACAAGAATTCAACAAGCCATTTACGATTCAATTCTGAATTAAAAAAGGTAATTTTGTTGTAATGAAAATAGCAATAGTATGTTACCCTACTTTTGGTGGTAGTGGTGTTGTAGCAACAGAATTAGGAATTGCATTGGCAAATAGAGGTCATGAGATTCATTTCATTACTTATAAGCAGCCCGTGCGTTTAGAGCTTTTGAGTAATAAGATATTTTTTCATGAAGTTCATGTGCCAGAATATCCACTCTTTCATTATCAACCTTATGAACTTGCATTATCTAGTAAGTTGGTCGATACTATTAAACTTCATAAAATAGATCTTTTACATGTGCATTATGCCATACCTCATGCGTATGCAGGGTATATGGCTAAGAAGATGTTAGAAGAAGAAGGTATTTACGTGCCTATGATCACTACATTGCATGGTACGGATATTACTTTAGTAGGTAAACATCCATTTTATAAGCCTGCGGTTACCTTTAGCATAAATCAGTCTGATGTTGTTACCTCTGTTTCTGAAAGTTTAAAACAAGGAACTTTAGATACTTTTGATATCAAGGGGGATATAGAAGTTATCCCTAACTTTATAGATGCTAAAAAGTATAGTACATCTTTTACTGATTGTCAAAGATCTAACATGGCAACTGAAGATGAGCGTATTGTTACTCATATTAGTAATTTTAGAAAAGTAAAGCGTATACCAGACGTTATTAAAATATTTAGTAAAATACAGTTAGAGATTCCTTCAAAACTAATTATGGTAGGTGAAGGTCCTGAAAAGGCAGGTGCTGAACGTTTGTGTGAAGAATTAGGTATAGCGGATAAAGTTATATTCTTAGGTAATAGTAATGAGATAGATAAGATTTTATGCTTTTCAGATTTGTTTCTCTTACCGTCTCAATCCGAAAGTTTTGGTCTTGCTGCTCTTGAAGCCATGATTAATAAAGTTCCTGTTATTTCAAGTAATGCAGGTGGTATACCAGAAGTGAATACAGAAGGCGTTAGCGGATTTTTAAGTGATGTAGGTGATGTTAGCGATATGGCGGCTAAGGCAATTACCATTTTAAAAAATGATAGTGTTTTGGAACGATTTAAACTTAATGCCTTAAAAGAAGCACAACGTTTTGATATTCAAAAAGTAGTACCTCTTTATGAGGAGGTCTATGAAAGAGCTTATAACGGAAGATTCAAAAATGTCTAAATATTCTATTTATTTAATTTTATTAGCAATAATTCAATTGAATTCTTGTAAAAGTACTGCTCAAAGTAATTTGCAAGAATCTAATGAAATGGGTATGGAGCTTATCTTAAATGAAAATTATAGCGGCTTTGAACAAGAAGAGTATATTTTAATAAAAAATCAAAAAGATTTAAATGCCTTTTATGGCAAAATAAATCGAACAAGAAAACCAGGATTAACTCCGCCTTCTATAGATTTTAATAGCGAAATGATTCTAATTTGGTGTGGCGATAGTACAGCTTCCAGTTATGCTGATTTAAAATTGAACGAGAAGGTTGATATTTTGCAAATTCATAAGCTTAAAACTACAGCTTCTAAAGAAGAAAATAGTTTTATTGTAAGTCCTTTCAGTGTGTATAAGTTGCCTTTAAGTACAAAAACTCTTAAAATTATGAAGTAATTAGTCGATAATAATTCTACATTCGACTATCAAACGATTTTAATTACTGTACACGGTAATTATTTGCCAATCTTCTCATCTACAACTAATTTTACATTTTATAATCCCAAATTTATAATTATGAAAACTACTACTTTTTTTAGTTTTTTATTACTTCTCATGGTGTCATCTGTCGGTTTTGCCCAAGATGAACTTCAGATTACTGCGAAAGATAGTATTGTGCAGAGTTCTTGGATTTTCGGTGTTGGCTTAAATGCTGTAGATGATTCAGGTAATGTTTTTGATGGTATCTTTAACGTAGGGGAAGAGTGGAATATGGTTCCATTTCCATCTAGATTAAGTATTGGTAGGTATTTCAAGAGTGGTCTAGGTTTAGAGGCTATAGGAACCTACAATCAATATAAGGAAGGCAATAATATTGATGGTGTAGTTATAACTGAAAACATCAGTTATTTCGGCTTAGATGGTAGAATAACGTATGATTTAAATAAAATTATTGGCGAAACTGCTTGGTTTGATCCCTATGTTGGTATCGGTGCTGGTTATACTGATGCTAATAATAAAGGTAGGGGTACATATAATGCAGTTGTAGGTTTTAGAACATGGTTTTCTGACAGATGGGGGTTAGACTTTAATTCTACCGGAAAATGGGCTATGAGCCAGGGAGAAGGGGCTACTAATCATATACAACATGCCGCTGGAGTTGTTTATCAATTCGGAATTGAAAAAGGTCTTTCTAAACGAGGTGAAGAGAAGTTAGAATTATTAGCGGCAATTGAAAAAGAAAAGCAACGCCAAACAGATTCTATCAATGAAGTAAATCGTTTGAAGGACGAAGCCTTATTGGCAGAAAGACTTAAGAAGCAACAAGAGGCTGATGCATTAGCTGCTGCTGAAAAAGCAAAAGTAGATGCTATGAATAGACGAAAAGCAGAAATCAAATCTAAGATAGAAAATTTAGGAAATGTTTACTTTGCGTTAAATTCATCTTACGTTAATCCATCATCAAAAATAGTTTTGGATTCTTTAGCTCTAGTTCTAGAGGAAATTCCAACATTAAAATTAAAGATTACTTCTCATACAGATTCACGAGGAACTTCTAAATATAACGATTGGTTATCTCAACGAAGAGTTGATAAAACTAAAGCTTACCTAATTTCCAAAGGTGTTTCTGAAGATAAATTAATGACAGAGGCATATGGAGAATCTATGTTATTAAATGATTGTGATGACAATACGTTTTGTCCAGAAGAAAAGCATGCAGTAAACAGACGATCTGAGTTTGTTATACAAGAATTTTAAAAGATTAAGATATAAGAAAAGCCCGATATGTGTTTTAGACATTTATCGGGCTTTTTGTTTATGTAAATATTTACTACAGTCCTTTTCTATAAGTTATAAATTACAATTCTAACCTACACTAAAAGTAAAGACTTCTGAGGTGGACTCATTTCCTACACTGTCTTTGGTTACAATTTTCCAATAGTAGATTTTGCCAGCTTCAACAGGAATGTCATTATATCTGGAAGTGGTAATATCGTTTTCATAAATATCGGGATCTTCTATTTTCCCAAAATATAAATCATATGCTGTAATATCATTGTTAGGATCTTCAGATTGCCAGATTAGGTTTACTGTAGTACTTGTTTGAGATATCGAAGCACCACTAACAGGGGAGATAGCTATTGCCGGAATAGGTGCATTGGAATCAATTTCAGGTCCATTGTTATAAAATGACCAGGTATTACTTTTACTATCTGCTATACCTGTTACAAACCAAGAATATTCAACACCTCTTTGCAGGGTTATTGCAGATTCAGATTCTAAGCTTTCATAAATAATAGTGTCATTGCTATTTAAGTTAATAAGTTGCAAGCTGTAAGGACTAAAATTATCGTCATTTTTATTTGACCATTTAAAAACTAATCTGCTTTCGGTACCGGATACATTTGTACCTTCATTAATTACAGATTCGTTTTCTGGATAGATTAACAAAATATCTATTCCATCATCTATTGGCTCAGTATCCGCATATTCTAATACATCTAAATCAACTCCGCATGATTGAATTATAAATACTATAAAAAATAGAATCAACCCTTTTTTCATTTTGCTTTAAGTTTGAAGGATACTTTGTCTTTATAAATCTGTCTTATTCGTAGACTTCCATGAAGAATAGTTAGTTAAAATTTAAACTTAATGAGTGTAATTAAGTTTATATAATAATTCTTAAACTTCTAGTACTGTAAAAATAGCTATTTCAATGGTATTTTCTGTAAGAGAATTCATATCTAGTAAAATACTTCTGTTCTAAATATATCAGTTTTTTAGGGTTCTTAAAATCCAATATATTAATTTGTTTAGAACTATTTTGGACTCAGTATATATTTCTGTTATTATCTGAAGGTAAAATTAATTTCTCTGTAATTTATTAAATAAAAAAAGTCGGCAACTAAAAATAGAAGCCGACTTTTATATTAGTTACTTTAAAGACTACTGTCTTAAAAGTGGGATGATTTGATTGGAACCACCTTTTGAAATACTTAAATAGTAAACACCCTTCGTTTGTCTTCCAACATTAGATAATTCAAGATCAATATCTGTCGCAGATTCACCAGCCTTAAATGTACCTTTTTCTAATTGAATTCCCATAGCATTAGAAACGGTGTATTCGTAATTGCCACCATTACCTTTTGGTAAATGAACTGATACTTTACCGTCTGTTTGAATTGGGTTAGGAAATGCATATGCAGTTTTATTTGTAACCGAACCAACACTAAAGTTTATTGTTTCTGTAGCAACAAGAGATCCACTACCATTAGCACCTGTATAAGCAGACACTTTTAAAGTATAAGAACCGTTAGAAAGGTTTGCAGCAAGGTAATCTCCGTCAATATCTCCAAACAAAGCATATGGTGCAACATTTTCATATCTTGTTTCACTTTGTGCTCCTGAAAGTACAAAAAGTACACTCTGCGCCGTAGAAGGAACATTTGCTCTAATATTTACATTTTGTGTATTTGATGAGCTTAAACCTGATTCATTTGATAAGGTACCAATATTCGCATTAGATATCGCATCGATTAGATTTAATGTTAATGAAGGAGTAGGAGTAGTTGGTGTTGTTGGAGTAGAACCACCAGATCCTACCGATACATTTACGATATCTGAACCTGTAGCACCATCATTATCAGTAACAACTACTTGAACTTGATAATTTCCTGATGTAGATTCTTGAAAAGGATGAGATGTATATACTTCTCCATCAGTATCAACTAAATCTCCATCAATAAAGACCTGGTACTTAATAACATCACCATCACTATCATTAGCAATTACGTCAACCAAAACTTCTTGTCCTACAGATATAACCTGTCCTTCGCTTAATGAAGTTATTTGAACTGTCGGTGCTTGATTTCCACTTGTTGGTGGAGTAGGAGTTGTAGTAGATCCTACTGTAATATTAACTACGGCAGAATTTGTATTATTGTCATCATCTGTGACAGTAGCTTTGATTTCATAATTTCCATTACTAATGCTCCTAATAATATGAGGAGTGTAATTTGAGCCATCTGTGTCAACCAAGTTATCATTTACAAAAATTTGATATTTAACAACGCTACCATCGGCATCAGAAGCTGTTAAATTTACTGATACATCAGAGCCAGCATTGAAACTCTGACCATTAGTTAGGTTAGTAATAGTTACTGCAGGATCAGAACTTGATGTTGGAGGTGTCGGATTTGTAGTTGGTTCATCATCATCATTCACAGTAATAACAACAGTATCTGAAGTTGTCTCGCCTGAGTTATCAGTTACGGTAGCTCTAATGGAATAATTACCAGTACTAATATCTTCTATAATGTGGGGTGTGTAGTTGGTACCATCAGTATCTACCAATACATCATTAACAAATACTTGGTGTTTTACAACACTACCATCTGGGTCATTAGAACTAACTGCAACAGAAACATTAGATCCAGCTGCGATTGTTTGGCCATCGTTTAGGTTTGTTATATCAACCGTTGGAGCAGTATTGGATGTTGGCGGAGTAGGTTCAGGATCTGGATCAGTAGAACCACCACCGGTCACTGTAATATTTACCGTACTAGTATCAGATTCACCATTGCTATCTGTTACTTTTGCTGTAATTACATAGCTACCTGGTTGAATGTTAGTAATAGTATATGGACTGTAGTTAACACCATCAGTATCGACTAAATTGTTATTTACAGAAAGTTCATGCTTAGTAATGTTTCCATCAGGATCACTTGAAGATAATTGTACCGTAACAGAACTACCACTTGTAATACTTTGACCATTGCTTGGGCTAGTAATATTTACAGTAGGAGCTTCATTAGTTGTCGGTGTCGGTGTCGGGGTAGGTGAAGGTGTACTTCCAGAACAAGAGGTAACAGACCTGGATAAACTCTCTGCTTGATTTGCAGAATAACTACCCTCTTTATACAACACCATTCTGTCTATAGTATGACCATTGGATCTTGCAGAAACTTGTATATTGTATACACCTGGACTATTGAATCGTGCATATACTGCATGTGCGTCAAAATCACTTGTCTTCGTACTAAAGCTCCAATCTATAGTATTTGTATATACCTTAAACCAGCCTCCTGAACTTGCTCCTTCTGGATTTGGGCTTTTTCCTGAACCCCTAGGATAAATTCTACTACTGCCTCTTTGACCATAAAAGTCCGAAGCACTAATTTTCAACCAAGAATCATTATGTTCTGTACTAGCATTACTACTGGCAATAACACTAATTTTGTTTCGCCATATAAATCTATATGTTCCCGATGAGTTAATTTTAACTTTATAGGTTATAGTTGAGTTTCCAGGTGAGTTAAAATAATTACTTCCCCTATAGGTCAATGCTGAACCTCCTGATGAACCAGAAGTTGATTCTTTTCGCCAGCTTCCAGAAACTTTTGAATCTAATTCTAAAATGGCAATACCATTTTGTTCTTCAAAATCCGCTCCGTCACATTGAGCGTAAATTTGTTGAAAGCAGAATGCCTGTAACAATAAAATAAGAGTAATTTTTAATTTCATAATTAATGTTTAGTGGAGTTGTTAATAATTAAATAGTTAAATATTTCGGTTAATATTGCGCGATGGAATTTGACTATAAGTTGTTGTCTATTAAACTTGGGGAGAGATTGTTAACGACAAACTTCAACTTATTTACGACGAAAGTATCTTTTTGGTCTATTAAATACCAGAATAATTTAAAAAGATCGTTGAAATGCACAAATTCAAAATTTTGAACACTAAAATTGCTGAGTATAATTATAGTTCTTTAATTATTTTAAATATAAGAGGAAAGCCTTAAAATCGGTAATCTTATGTATATCAGTGAAAAAGAATAATTTTAAATTTCTTTCTCTTTAAAATTTTAATACCGCTATTGAATATGAATGAATTTTACTTCAAAAGAGGTATGTGAAAATATCATGAAAAGGGAGCATTGTTACACATGCGAAAAGTACATGTCATTAATTATACTAATTATTATTTTGCGGTTTATTAAATTGATAAGGTAATTTTGAAAGATGGGTGTTTTCAATGAAAAAGCTTCAACTATATTCACTGATATTGTGATTTAGGTTGAAGCTTTGTTATTTGAAAATTATAAATTGCTAGAAATTAATCTTTAAGAAATATTATAAAAATTAAATGATTTCTTAAATCTATTTCCTATGTATCTAGGTCTGTATCTTGTAATTTTAGAATAAAGGCTTTTAATATGACCTATTGTCAAAAATTTAGTTTGATTTACAAGTTTCATCATTTTTGATTGGGACATATAATGGTTCTCTCCATTTGCCATACTATACAATGCGGCGGGGTTAGGATATGGTATCAATGAAAGATTATTATTAAGTTCTATGGTTTCATGAAAATAATAGAGGTATGGCTCTTGTTGTATTACCTGTTGAAATAATTCTTTCTTAATGATAATACAAGTACCACATCTAACATTAAAATTACTACGAATCATAAAGGCAAATTTACTTCCTTCTGTATAGAAATAACCTTTGTCAACATACCAACCAGGTATATTTTCTTTGATTCTACTATTTACATATTTACTAATGCCATTATCGATACAATCATCAGAATCAACAACCATAAAGTAATCTACGTTAAAGTTGTCTATGGCATATGAATACGCGCTTTGTATTTTTCTTGCCTTATCACCTTCTTTGAGTTGTCTATCTTTTTCCCAATCTTCGTTAGTTAATTTTGGTATATCGAAATCAACTTGTATATAATGAACTTGAGGATGTTCAAACTTATTAGTGGGTAATTCATGACAAGCAACTACTATTTGAAAATCCTTGTCTTTTTGACCATTGATTGATTTTAGACTACGGTTTACCAATTCACTGAATTTATCCCAATCAGAAGAAAGTTTCTTACTCTTTACAGGTACAAGGAAACAAATCATATTTATATATTTTAGTTCAAGTAATAAAGCTTTTTGGTAATTTTTGTACCAAAGCTTGTTTTGTTATTATTCAATTTTAAAGAAATGAAAATTTCTTTGAAATATTTAAGCCTAGTAGAAGTAAGGTTTTGTTATTTATTATCGGTAGCAAAACTAATTTTTCTGTTAGGTTATTATTCCCTACTCCGCCTAATTTAGGGTTAATTGGGTAAGCATTTAACGTTTTCATTTGATCTAATATTTTATTTAAATCGTTTGAATTAAGTCGATATTTAAATGCGCGTATAATTAAAGCGTAAACTACTGCCTGTTGCTTAGCTTTTAATTTTGATATAACTAATTTGTTTTCTGGTATAGATCGATCATTAATTTTTATCAGCTTATCAAGCTCTTCTACTGCTTTTACCATACCTAAAATAAATTCTAGATTTTTTTTAGGTTTTTTTGAGGTAACTATAGAACCAGCAACCTTAATATACCTATGTGCGTCAATATCAACTTTTAAGGTTCTAGTTGATGCTAAAAAAACACTTGCAGTAAAAATTAGATCTTCGTATGCTCTCATATCCTCAAGAAATAGAATACCTGTATTTAAAAGAAATTTTCTACTAATTAAATACCGCCAGGCTTGATTTCTTAAATCATTTTGAGTGATGAAATCAGTACCTTTCATAATAGAGGTGTATTTATTCTTTATATCCTCTAAATTTATACTTGGTAAATCGGTTAATTTTCCTTCTTCAACTTCTTTAGTATCAAATTCTAAAATATCAAGATTCTTATTTTTTGATAATGATAGAAGAACATTTAATGCGTTTTTGGATAATAAATCATCTGCATCTAGAAAATAAAGATAATCTCCTTCAGCAATGCGCAATCCATTATTTCGGGCGGCACTTGGGCCTTGATTAATTTGTGAAATCAATTTTACATTGACTATGTTTTTTTTATTTACATAATTATTTACGGTGGCAACACTAGAATCTTTTGAGCCATCATCAACAATGATTATTTCGTAATCGCTAGAAGATAATCCTTGGTCTAATAGACTCTGTAAGCAACGCTCAATATACTTTTCCTTATTATATAAAGGAATGATTATGCTTAATTTCATCACTGGTTGCTAACGTTTTAGCAAAATTTTAAAATTGGATTTAACATAGGTGTCATAGTAATATAGAAGGCAATTATAAAAATCAAAATTGCTTTACCCACTTTTAATGTACTATAAATAGGTCGTAAAATTATTGATTCTAGCATTATCACCTAATAAAATTGTTTTCTAACATTTTAATCGGATTAATTACTTCAATTTAATTTTACGAACCTATTATTTCTTTATGAACTTATAATTAAAAATCTAAAAATCAGATAATTTATCTCCCTAAATACCCTCCATCTACAGGTATAACGGTACCAGTAATATAATCGCTAGCAGAAGAACATAAGAATACGGTCAAACCTTTTAAATCTTCACCATTACCCCACCTTTTCATAGGTACTCTAATGAAAACTTCTTCTGTTCTTTTTTTATCGTTTATCAAAGCTGTATTAAGTTGCGTATCCATATAACCAGGTGCTATAGCATTGACGCAGATACCCTTCGCAGCCCAATCATTGGATAGTGCTTTTGTCAATTGACCTACGCCCCCTTTTGAAGCTGCGTAGGCAGGAATAGTAATTCCTCCTAAAAAACTCATTAAAGAAGCAATATTTATTATTTTTCCGCCTCCATTTGCTAACATGTTTTTTGCAACATATTTGCAGTAATAGAAAGTAGCGTCAAGGTTAATGGCAATTACTTTACTCCACTCTTCATCAGGAAAATCTTCACTAGGGTATCTTCTTTGTATACCCGCCGAATTGATTAGAATATCGATTTTTCCACCTAATAGTTCTAATGCCGATTGATAGGATTCTTTAATTTCAGATATCTTACTGATGTCTGCTCTAATAGCATCTACTTCTAGACCGTCTTTTTTGAATTCTTTACAAATGTCAAAAACCCTTTCGTCAAAGTCTATAACTACAGTTTGAGCACCTGCTTGTGAAATAGCTTCAACCATGGCTTTTCCAAGGTCACCGGCGCCACCAACTACAATTGCCTTTTTTCCGGCTAAACTAAATGATTCTAATATATTTGATTTCATATTTTTTATTTTATCCCATGAATAATCCTCCGTTCACATCTAGAACTGAACCTGTTGTAAAGCCAGCATCGTCACTTGCAAAATAGCAAGCAGCGGCTGCAACTTCTTTAGGTGTTCCAAATCTTTCTAAAGGAAATCTTTCTTTTAATTTCTTTAAAACTTCAGGGCTACGTGCCGCAGACATATCTGATTCTATGGTCCCTGGTGCAATACAGTTAACTGTAATTCTTTTTTTGGCAAGTCTTCTGGCTAAACCATATGTCAATGCAATGATTCCACCTTTAGATGCGCTATAGGCCATTCCATTTTCAAATCCACCCATTCTGCCAGAATTAGATGATAAATTTATAATTCTTGGATGTTTGCTTTTTTCCAAATACTGAATTGATTTTTGAATCATGGTAAAAGTACCTCTTAGATTTACTGCCATAACATTATCCCATTCTTCTATAGATGTATCTTCTATGCTAGCCATATCTAAAATGCCGGCACTATTTACGAGAATGTCTATTCCACCGAAGTGCAAATTAATATGCTCAAGAGTTTCTTCAACCGATGATACATTTGTAACGTCACACCTATAACCAATTACCTTATTTCCAGTATTATCAATATTTTCGGCTGCCTTCTTTGCACTATTTTCTGAAACACTTAATATGGCTACATTGTAACCAATAGCGTAAAATTTTTCAGCTATTGCTAAGCCTATATTTCTTGATCCACCGGTAATAACGGCTGTTTTATTTTGCATATTCTTATATATCAGTAGTTAATTCTATGTATTCTTATTAAAGATAATTTTCTTTAATTATTGTTTCTGGCCATGTTAATATCATGTCATTTCCAGAATGATCGGTAATCACTAATTCCTTTTTAAATTCTGATATTTTGGAATTTAATTCTTCAAGTGAATCGGCTACAACATAAATTCGTGAAAAAACTTGTCTCTCTGTGCCTAACCATTCTTTTTTAACGCTATCGCCTTCTTTAAATCTATCTAAAACAAAAATCACATTTTTATCTTCTTTAATTTCAGATAAACCTTTAATAGAATTAATTGTTCCTTCTTTTAAAAGAACCCAAATTGTACATGCTTTTTTACCTCTAAACATATAGTCGTTCTTTTCAGGGAAGTCTTCTTCCCCCAGAACTCCCGTAAAGGCAAAATTGATGAGCATTTTTCTATGATCAAAACCATTAATATGTGCCAAATGAATATGTGGTGCTTCACCTTGTAACCTAAATCCAGGATCATAAGCGTAAAAAACACCTTTCTCTACAAAAAATTGAAGGTTAAGTACCCCATTTTGAATATTTAATTTTTTGAAAAAGTCGCTAAGTTTCGGGTGTATTTTTTCAACAAATAAATTCGTGTTTTTTGAAGGATAGATGGCTCCAATACCCACGGGGCTGAAATCTCCTTGTATTTTCGTAGTTATCCTATCATACGTAGCGGAAAGATATGGTGTGCCATTTCTAAATGTATAATAGACGGCCATATCATCACATTCCATATATTTTTCTACTAGAACGACTCCTTTTTTAGAAAATTCTAATGCTGTTTTTACAGAATCTTTAAAGTCTTTGTCGTCCCTACATATTTTCATACCAACGCCACCACCATTATCAACAGGTTTTATCATTAATGGATAATCAATATTTAGTGGTTTTTCTATACTTGAATTTGTATCGAGATAAGTACCAGGTATATCTTGTATATTGAATTTCTCACAATATTTTTTAAATCCATCTTTGCTACAAAATGCTTCAATAGCCTCTTTATTGGCATAAGTGGGCATATTCAACTTCTTGCAAATTTCACCATAGGGTTTTACTAGAATGTCAGCTACACCAACAAGTACGGCATCTACTTTTAAGTCTTTTGCCAATTGTACTATTTTGTCCACTTCGAAACCATCTATGTCGTAAGTTTCAGAAGCATTTTTTTTTGCAGGGGCATTTGGGTTTGGATCAACTACAATAGTATGAATACCCATTGATATTGCTATATCAACTAGAATTGCTGTTTCAGGATTGCCTCCTAATATTATAAGTTTTTTCATTGTAAAACCTTATTTGTTTTTATAAATCATTAGAATGATAATGTGTCTTAATTTTTAAATAATTAAATATTTTGAAATTTAAACTCACTGTCAAACCCCAATTGATCAAGTAGATTACTTACTTGATCGAAATTCGTATTTATTTTTACAATCTTTTTCTCATCTACACCAACTAGACTTAATTCTTTTTTTATCTCTTTATAATATGTTGGATTTATTGTAGCGATAATTAAATAGTCATAATCTAAGTTATTCGCAGAACTAATGGGTTTTACGCTATTGCCGCCAATTTCTAATTCATGATAATCAATGTCTATCCAATTAACTACATCGAAAAAACTATTTTTTAAGTTGGTCGATAGAATGTGTTGACCAAAAGAGCCCGAGCTGTACACTACAACTTTAGAATTATTTTTAACATTTAAGAAAGGGTTGAACAGTTGATCGCCATCTTCATTATATATTAAACCGCCAGACCTTACTAATATTTGAGAGTATAGGTAAAAAGTTATTTGCTTTCTAATATTTTCTTCATCTAACGAAAGTTGAAGTTTAGATTGTAAGTAATTCATTAATAACCCTAATCTATAATATTCGGTTTTTGGGTTTTCAACTGATTTTACAATAGAATCATGACGTTGGCGATAATAGTAAAGTGGAGTGCTGCTAATGACTATTTTTTTACATATCGTTAAATATGAGAAAGTTATTGCGGCATCTTCACCCATGACAACATCATCAGGTACATTGAATAATATTTGATCTAATAATTCTTTTTTGAAAAGTTTGTTCCAAACATAAGTAGATACTCCATGCTCACAGAATTCACCGTTATAGATTGCATTTGGTAGTATTTCTTTTTTTATATCACCTTCATTATAAATACCTACATTTTTTGGCTTTATGGTTTCTATTTTACCATCAAATTCCCTAAAGTGACCTGTAACTACCAAATCTGCTTCATTGGCATCGGCAAGCTTGAACATGATATCTAGGTAAAATTTATCTACCCAATCATCACCATCAACGAAGGTGATAAATTTACCGTTTGCTTTTTTTAAACCTTCTTTACGGGCACTTACCAGACCTCCGTTTTTTTTATGAATTACCTTAACTCTGCTATCTGCTTTTGCATATTCATCACAAATTCGAGGACAGTTGTCTGGGCTTCCATCATCTACCAGAATTAATTCAAAATTTAAAAATGATTGAGATAAAAGACTGTCAATACATTGTGGTAAATATTTTTCTATTCTATAAATAGGAACTATTACGCTAACCTCTACAGTTTTCATAAATTTATTTTTTGTTTAATTCAAGATAGTATAGACCACCTTCATAAATATTATTTTCAGATGTTGACTTTGCGGTAGTAACATATAAATTCGCATTATTATCAAAACAACAAGAGGTAATATTAATACACGGTAATTCTAATTGTTGAATTTTATTTCCACCTAAAGGATTCCATTGAGATACACATGAACCACCCCATTCGGCTATCCATAACATACCGTTATTATCTATACACATACCATCAGGACTTCCTTCGCCTTTTAATTCGATTACATAAGAATCAAATTGAACATTACCTGTATTTAGGTCATAGGCATATTTAGCTACTTTTTTAGTTGGTGTATCAATAAAGTAAAGCCATTTGTTGTCTAAAGAAAATGCTAGCCCGTTCGATATTGTCGTATTTTCAATGATGGTTATATATTCACCTTTATCATATGAAAATACTTGTCCTATATTTTTTTTCACCTCAGGGTATCCCATAGTACCAATAATATACCTGCCCTTTGGATCTTTGATACCATCATTAAATCGAACCTTATCATCAATTTCAATTTTAAAAACCAATTTCTTTTCTAGCGTATTAAAATTAATTTCAAAAAAACCGTTTTTAGATGCAGCTATAATTTTTTTATAGTCTTGTATGTATATGCAACTTACAGGAGAGTCAAGTTTAACACTAAGTAACTCCTTCGTTTGTGGATTATAAAAGTAAACTAAATGGTCAAAAATGGATACAAAATAGAGGCAATTATTGTTCGTATCAAATACAGGTCCTTCCAAAAGCTCAGAATTTCCATTAAAAATTAATGTTTGGGTCATAAATTGTTACTATATATACTCTCCTCCAGTTATTCTTATAACAGATCCTGTAGTCATCATAGACTGATCTGATATTAGATGCATTACCGCCGGTAACGGGTCAATAGTGTTTAACATTCTGCCCATTGGTACTACGTTAGAAACTTTTGTTTGTAACTCTTTTTCACATATGCCTTCTTTTGATCTTAATTCTAGCTCACCTTCGGTATTTGTCCAACCCATAACAATATAATTAGATCGAACGCCATACTTGGCATAGTGATGTGCAATATGTGTAGATAACGTGTTGAGCGCATTTTTGGTTAGGGCATAGGGCGCTCTATCTTTTGCACCATAATCCATATGTGCCGAACCAAAGAAAATGATAGATCCAGAATTTTGGTCGACCATAGATTTTAAGACATGTTTAATCAAGAAAAATGGTGCTTTCAAATTAACATTGAAAATGCTATCGTAAATATCCTCTTCAGCATCTAGTATAGATGCTATGGGCGAAATGCCAGCATATAACACTAAAGCATCTATTTTTTTAAATCGCTTGATTGTTTCATTGTAGAAATCTTCAATGCCATCAATGCTATTTAAATCTAGTTCATGAAAGTAAAGTCTGTCTTTTGCATTTAATGATTCAATTAAAGCTGTACCGTCAGCATTTTGTCTACCGCTGAAAGCAACATTGTAGCCTTTTTCGATACAAGACTTCAATATTTCTTTGCCCACACCTTTGGCACCTCCTAAAATCATTACGGTTTTCATTATCACATTTTAAATTACAGATAGTAAAACGAGCTATTATGCTTATTATTATTATTTGAACGTGATAAAGCTATAGATAGTGTTATTTGCTTCCAACAAATTTTTCCATGGTCGTATTTTCAGATGCAGAGATGTCTGATCTTTTAACCACTTTCAAGAAAGTCATAAAGAATATTTTCATATCTAGTATGAATGAAACATGATTAACATACCATACATCGTATTCAAATTTTTGATCCCAAGAAATAGTGTTTCTTCCATTTACTTGAGCCCACCCTGTAATGCCTGGCTTTACCAAATGTCTTTTATTTTGCTTTTCACTATATAAAGGTAAATAAGATACCAACAACGGTCTAGGTCCTACTAGACTCATATCGCCTTTTAGTACGTTGAGCAACTGTGGTAATTCATCAAGAGACGTGTTTCTAATGAATTTTCCTATGACTGTCATACGCTTAAAATCTGGTAGTAAATTTCCTTCTTTATCTTTTTTATCGTTCATTGATTTGAACTTGATAATCTTAAAAACCTTTTGGTTCTTACCAGGCCTTTGTTGATAAAAAAACGCACTACCATTATTGGCAATAGAAAGTAATACCCATATGATTAAAAATACCGGACTAAAAACTAAAAGCACCAGTGCGGCAATTACAAAATCAATTAATCTTTTAAAAAATCTAGTATACATGTTATAAACTATGCTTAGGTTACAAAATTAAATATTAAAAGATTCTTATGTAGCAGTAATTAGACCAATTGCGGTAATATAGGGCTAATGAACAAGAGCTCTTGTTTTTAAAATTATTTACAATTGCAAATTTATTTTGCAGTTGCGATAATACGTTGGTACTCTTCTAATATTGATTGCCAAACGTAGCTTTGTTCATAGCGTTCTGTAATTACTTTTCTCGCATTTTTTGCCATTTGTAGCACAAGTTGTTGGTCTTCTACAAAATTGGTCATGGCTTTTAATAAAGATTGTTCGTCTTTAGATGGTATAATATGTCCGTTTTTGCCATGCTTAATAATTTCGTTACTTCCATTAATATCTGTTACTATGGCTGGTAACCCCATTGCACCGGCCTCTAGAACTACATTGGGGAAACCCTCTCGGTAACTTGGAAAAACAAGAGCGTTCGATACAGATAAATAGGGTCTAATATCATCTTTTTTGCCAACCCAGATAATGCGTTTTTCTGCATTTAACTTTTTCCAGGTACTTTCTGGTAAAATATCTGTTTCTCCTTCATGAGAACCTACAAGAATCAATTTTACATCAGCATGTTTTTCAATAAGCTTACAGAAAGCGCTGACCAGTTCGTTCATGCCTTTATCGTTCACCAACCTACCAATAAATATGAAAACAAAATCTTTATCTGTAATACCTA
>JAHDDP010000127.1 GCA_020629285.1 Maribacter sp. | reverse complement strand
AACGAACATACGATAAATGAGCTATGCAAGTATTTAAATTATGATTCTTACGCAGTATACGTTAAACAAAATGGTAAGACTAAGATAGGCGCTGATGTTATTAACGGTGGAGGAAAAAAGAATTGGAGAGTAATAGCCTTTGTAGGTTTGACTGTAGTTGTTGGATTGATTCTTGGGTTAAGCGAAAAGAATAAGGAGACATTGTGTATGACGTGGAAAGCTGACCATTTTGAAAAGGTGGCGTGTTCGGTAAGTTATAAGGATAAGGTGGTTCCCTTAGATGAAGTGAGGTTGCAAAATTTTAAAAAAGTTGACGTTGATTTAACTACAGAATTTTTCGATGAAACTACCGGTAAACCATTGATTTGGTATCACAAATCTGGTAATACAATTGAATATTTTACAGCACCAGGTTTACATCCCGTTAATGGTAAAACTTTGAAGGCTATAACAGAGTATATGGCTAATAAGATTGTACCTGTAAATACTAAAAAGGAAAGTTCTTATGCTGAATGAAAAGTATAGCTATTTTATGGGCTAGTGCCGAAGGAAATGATATCACTGTTGTTGACTGTTGAAATTTTCCTAGATTATGACTGTAGGTTCAGTATTTACTTTAGTTTGTAGCTGCAACAGAACTTCAACATAAGTTCAACAATTCAATTGTTGACAACAAGTTGATGTATTGTTGAATGGTTAAACGCCCGCCGGCTGGACATTTTAAACCATATGCAACAAATCAACTGTTGTTTTCCATACTTTCTCTAGTGAACGTGTAATGTCTACCCTTATGATGGGTGGTTTCTACGAATGGCTTTTGTGTTGTTGGTAATATTGACATGTGGAACTTTTTATAGCTACTATTAGTAGTCTCTAGTCCCATATGTATTTTAATAGCCTCCGTAACTTTCGAAGATGAAACTCTAATATTATTATCAGATAATTTTCTAACCAAATCTGCATTAGAGTATTTCAGAACATCTTGGTCGAACATATCGAATTCATCCAATAAAATTTGCTCTAGTTCTTTATGAATAAAAGTTTTATTCGACTTCACTAGTTTATCCAACGCAGCAGTATGTATTTGTTCTCTTGTGAACCACATACGTGTAGTCTTTTTTGTTGATATTTCTCTATTATCCAACAAGTGAATGAAATGCGGCAATTCTTTTTTTAGCGCATCCAACATATTAGGATTGTCACCATTCTTAGGTAGCTTGGGGACCTTCCGTACCCAGTACCGTATCTCCTCATTATCTACATAAATGAAATTTTCTTCGTTGTTAGAGCACAGTATGAATTTACCATAAAACGGTATCTCAACACGGTCTTTGCCTTTAGATTCACTTTTGTAACTCCTGGCTGTAGATAGATTTTTAATGCGCTCGCTGTCCTCTCGTTTGTCCAACAGGACTTCATCTACCGCTATGATTAATTTAGCAGCCCAGTCAGCATTGAATCTACTCCTAAAATCTTCATTGTTATTAATGGTCATATTACTTTGAAATACCATTTTCAACCAATTTAGAAATGTAGATTTACCCGTGTTACGCTCGGTGCTCACTAGGCATAGAATAGGTAGTGTCTGTGTTGGCTTTTGCCATAGTAGAGTAAGGTAGTCCAGCCCCAATTCGTATTGTTCACCAAAAAAGTGTTTCAAGAATTGGGTGGTTACTTTTAGTTCTCCCGGTATGGGTTCATGGTCAACCGCATGGTATTGATTTAAGAATCCGCCTATCACCTTTTGGTGATTAGTGTGTAAGGGTATTAAGCAAAACCCATCATACCTGGGGATAGTTTCTAAATACTCCTTTCCATAATCTGTTATAATTTCACCTTTGTTCCATTTTAATAGAACTTTCGTTTTATCACCGCTGTGTAAGGGCAAGTAGGCTTCTTTGAAGTAGTCCGTACCTATTCTCATGTATTGTTCGCTCATGATTTTTCTATTTCTACGGTTAATTCACCCATTTTTGAAAGATCAGTGATTTGACTTATACTTTTAAAAAGAAGTTTTATATATACACCATGAAGACTTGTGTCTTTTTTGAATAATGAAATAACCGCTTGATCAATTTGATAAAAAGGCAGCTTAGGCATGTAGCTAATTATTTCTTTAGCAACATTCAATTTTGTTATCAATAGATTTAAAGAACGTACTAACATTATGTTTCCATTATGCATATAAATTAAGTGGGCTATGTCCTTTACCACTTCATCAATTTGAACGTAACCGTCTGGTGAAAATGTTCTAGTTTCCTTTTCCATGACTACAATTGATTTTTAAGTAAGTATTCATCTACCTCATTTTGAATAGAGGTTTTGTCTTCTCGCTTTCCTGCTTTTAGCCAGTCAAGAATTTCCGATTTTAGAAAATATAAACGACGACCTCGCTTATGATAAGGGATAGAGTTTTTATGGACTAAACCATAAATGGTATACTTGGATAATTTGAGAAGTTTAGCTACTTCTTCAATGCTAAGAAATACATCTTCTTGTTGTATTGTATTTTTCCTAGGCGATAACTCTAAATGTTTTGCGAGTTCTTCAGCAAGGAATTTTATTCCATCGCTGGTGAGCATTAAGACTTGTTTCGTCATAACTATATTTTTTAAATTATAGTCACGAATGTATAAGTGTTAGTTAGCTTTATTTAGTGAGGTCTATAGTGAGTCTATTAAGGGTCTATGATTTAAGTATTTGATAATCAATATTTTAAAATTTTATTAATCTGTTAAATTAATAGTTTTGTCTTTTAGTGTCTTTTCTGAATCTTTATTTATTTTCATATATTTAGGGTATTCCCGTATAATTTCGGCGAATTTTAAAATGTTCATCGCTTCTAGTTTTTCACTAATCTGATTTAAAATTTTTATTAATTGGTGTTTGTTATACTTATTAACTCCTTCGGCAATATTATTGTAATAAGTAACTAACCCGGCTCTAGATTCAAACAATGAAAGGTCGCAAATGTCTTTGGTTATAGTTATTATTTTGAGAAAATCTGTTAATAATAATTTTTCCAGGTTTATTATGCTGTCATCTCCTTTTGTGAATTCATACAATATGTGGAGAAGAATGGTTTTTTCTTTTTTATTAAATTTTTTAATATCATTCGCTATTAAAATTTGCTCTGTGGATTTTTCTTGAATGGTATTTTTTGTAGAAGGTTCAACTTTGTCTGAACCTTTGAGCGATTCTGGTGATTTAATAATTTGAGGTACTTTTTCGGGGATGGCTTCTGTAAGTGAAATTTCATCATCACTTAAAGATGTCAAATCATTAGACTTATAAAATTTAATAAGAACTGGCTTTTTATCATATAGTACTTTTGTAAACATTGTAGCTGTATTTATAAAAGCAAAATCTTTTAAGAATTCCTCGAAGTTTTCTTCATTAAAAATTTCTTTACTATTTATATTAATTAAATAAAATTCATGTAAGTCGATATTGATTGCAAGTTCAAGACCTTTTGAGATAACATATTTTTTTTGCCAATTATCGAATTCATGTATTGCCATATCCAATCCATTATTTCTTAATTTTTTTTTCAGTAGATTATTCTTTGGGAAAAATGAATCTAGGACTTCATCAAATGTTGTATCGAATGCGTGATGAGATTTCTTTCCTTTTTTTAATACTTCAATGGCTAAAGCTTTCAATTCTTCGAAATTTGAAACAATATGGTCAATATATATTCTATGATAATCCATCCAATTCTAAATTTATACGGTTAGCGGCTTCAATTTTGTTTTTATCCATAACTTTAGCATAGATTTGAGTAGTAGATACATTCTTATGCCCTAGCAATTTTGAAACTGTATAAATGTCTGTACCGTTTGCTAGTTGTAATGTGGCGTATGAATGCCTGAAATTATGAAAGGATATTTTTTTATTTATACCGGAGTCTACAATCCATTGTCTTAATGGTCTAACTGTTTTAGAATAATCAATGTTGTCAAATACTAAACCTTTAGTAGTAGCTTGTAGTTTTAAAATACTAAAAGCAGCTTTAGGTATCGGGTGATTACTAATGTTACCGGTTTTCTTTTCTTTTAGCTTTACATAATTACCCTGGTGAGAATCTGTGAAAACACTTTCCCATTTCAATGATACGATATCAGAAAATCGAAACCCCGTTAGGCTTGCGAATATCGCCATATGCTTTACCTTCTCAATTTTGATAGGAGTTTTCCATAGAATACCTAATTCCTCTTCTGTCAAATACTCTCTACGAGTTTCTTCTGCCTTTATATAGACTGCATCTTTTGCAAGGTTGGTATCAGTTAAGTTGTCTTTAAAAGCACTTTTAAGAACATTAATAAAATGTTTGTAATATGTCGATGCTGTGTTGATAGCTAGTTTTTTCTCATTTGTGTTCTCCTTCTTTAAATCTAGTAGGTATTTTCTATAGTCGGCTACATGCTTTTTGGTAAACTGCTGCGTTTGTAATTTATCGCCAACAAAATTTAAAAAATGTTGATACGATGCTTTCCAGGCTAGATAATTGTTGTGGCTGCCAGTGTTAAGTTTTTCTTCCACAATACTGTTGTAGTATGCGGCAATTTTTACATTCAGTTTAATATTCTCTTTAAGTCCGAATTCTCTATCTCGTAATTGTAACAACCTCTTTGCTCTTACTATTTCGGCAAATTCATGAGTTTTCTTATTATGGAGTTTTTCCATTTCATCCTTTGGAGTAACATGAGTGTAAAGTTTTAAAAACTCTCTTCTGGTTTCTTTTCCAGTTTTCGGATGAATAATAGGAGGGTAGTAGTCTAAATACAGACTCCATTTGCCAGATGCTAATTTCTTTTTTCGGACGGTAACGTTTGCCATAGCAATTGTTTTATATAGAAGTTAGTAGTTTGTCTATTGAAGTTCTTTTAATTCTTATCAATCTATCGGAAAGATTTACAGCTTCTAAGTTTCCTTCTTTAATTAATCTATATGCTGTTCTAGTGGAGATATTCATTAAGATAGAAGCTTCTCTAACAGTCAAAAAATCTTTTACAGCTAGTACTTCATATGGTTGCAGTTTCAGTTTTAAAGTCTCCTCATAAGAAGATTTTACTTTCTTTTTTCGCTGTCTGGTTTTGTAAGCTCTTTTAGCACAAACTGGTCCGCAATATTTTGTGACCGTAGTACGTGCTACAAACTCTACGTTGCAGTTTTGACAAATTCGTGAAACCTTAATATTTGAACTCATTCAACAATTGAAATTGTATGACATAAGGGGAAATAAGTGGAGATAAGAGTATTTAAGTGTAATTAGTCGCCATCATTTCCCCCTATGGTTCAAATATAAATTAAAAATGATAACGAGGTACAAAACAGGTACAAATAATAGCTAAAAAACACTAAATATCACTTAGTCTTGAAAATAAATTTAGAAAAAACCTATATTTTATTGGGTTTAGCTGTTATTTGTTAAGTGTAGTTTTGTGATGTTATTTTCCGATACAAAAATTAGCAAATATATTTCCCAACAATTCGTCATTGGTTACTTGCC
>JAHDDP010000126.1 GCA_020629285.1 Maribacter sp. | reverse complement strand
AGATATGAAAATGGGAAACCTTGGCATTTATTTGTCAAGGTTTTTTTTATGCCTGAATGATAAAGATAGCAGGTCTTTTGTGTAAATCTACATTCTCTTTTTTCCAATGTATAGCCGTCTTGGTTTTAATATATTCCGTAGGTAATGTAATATCGGCTGCTACGCATATTTTTGTGCTTGGAGCTAATGTTTTAATAAGCTCTTCTAGCATTTTGTTATTGCGGTAGGGTGTTTCAATAAATATTTGAGATTGGTTTTCTTCTTTAGACCTGCGTTCCAAATTCTTGATATACTTTTTACGGTCAGAACTATCAATTGGTAGGTAGCCATTAAAAGCAAAATTTTGACCGTTCATACCACTTGCCATCAAAGCTAATAGAATGGAAGAGGGGCCAACCAAAGGTATTACTTGAATATTTTTGTCGTGTGCAATTTTAACTACTGCAGCGCCTGGATCGGCTATACCTGGGCAACCGGCTTCAGAAAGTATTCCTACATCGAAACCTTCTAAACACGGATTCAAAAAACTTGGAATCTCAGCAGGTTCCGTAAACTTGTTTAAAACAAATAGTTTTAAGTCAGGTTGCGATTTTCTAGGGCTGATTTTTTTGATAAAACGACGAGCGGTTTTTTCATTTTCAACCACGTAGTGGTCTAATTTCTCAATTGTTTGTTTAATGGAGATTGGTAAAACCTCTAAAGGTGGCATATCGCCTAATGTTGTAGGTATTAAATATACTTGTCCTGTTTTTCCGTTTTGCACACTCATTTATTTACTTTGTAATCTCGCTGCTATACGATCGCAAGCTTGGTCGATCATTTGAAATACATTTTCAAATCCGTCTTCAGCATCATAATATGGATCTGGCACTTCTTTATCAGATAAACTTATTTCATTTAAAATAAGCTTTACTTTTTCTACCTCATCATTATTTCTTGCTAAACTTATGATATTGGCATAGTTACTTTTATCCATGGCGTATATGACGTCAAAAGCATCAAAATCAGAAACAGTAAATTTTCTGCAAATTTGAGAGCTTATGTCCAAACCATGTTCATGGGCTACCTTAATAGACCTAGGGTCAGGATTATTACCAATATGATAACCTCCGGTACCTGCCGAATCTACGAAAATTTTGGTAGCGTCAACTTTACTTTTTAGAATGCCTTCTGCTAATGGAGACCTACATATATTACCCAGGCAAACCATCAACACTTTCATGTAACGTAAGTTTTAAGAAAATTTCTTAGTAAGGTCATCTATGTATTTGCGAAACTGCTTATCGGTTTCGGCAAGATTGTCAACAGTTTTGCATGCGTGTAAAACAGTTGCATGATCTCTTTTTCCAATTTGCGAACCAATACTTGCTAATGAAGCTTTAGTAAACTTCTTGGCAAAGAACATAGCTAATTGTCTTGCTTGTACAATGTGTCTCTTTCTTGTTTTAGACTGTAAAGTGGCAACGTCCATTTCAAAGTAATCAGAAACCACTTTTTGTATGTAGTCAATAGATACTTCGCGTTTGGTGTTCTTTACAAACTTTTCTACAACCTGTTGAGCTAGCTCAATAGTAACCTCTCTTTTATTTAAAGTAGACTGTGCTATTAGGGAAATAATCGCACCTTCTAATTCTCTAATATTTGTTTTAATATGTTTAGCAACATATTCAATGATATCTTCAGGTATTTCAACACCATCTCTATATAACTTATTCTTTAAGATGGAGATTCTTGTCTCGTAATCAGGACTCTGCAATTCTGCCGATAATCCCCATTTGAAACGAGAAAGTAAACGTTGTTCAATATCCTGCATATCTACAGGCGCTTTATCTGAAGTTAAAATAACTTGTTTTCCGTTTTGGTGTAGATGGTTGAAAATATGGAAGAATACATCTTGCGTACCAGATTTACCTGATAGAAATTGTACATCATCAATAATCAATACATCTATTAACTGATAGAAATGAATAAAGTCATTTCTGGTATTTTTCTTTACCGATTCAATATACTGTTGTGTAAATTTCTCAGCGGATATATAAAGAACCGTACGTTCTGGGTACTTATCTTTTATTTCAACACCAATAGCATGAGCTAAGTGAGTTTTACCAAGACCTACACCACCAAAAACCAATAACGGATTAAAAGATGTGCCACCTGGTTTATTGGCAACGGCCATACCGGCAGATCTGGCTAATCGGTTTGAGTCACCTTCAAGGAAATTGTCAAAGTTATAATTAGGATTTAACTGCGATTCTATTTTGATATTTCTAATACCCGGAATTACGAACGGATTGCGTAATTCTGGATTTTTAGATTTAATCGGAACATCCATTTCTTGGGCCGCCATTGCACCTCTGTTGGAACTTGGAATCTTTTCTGTAAAAGGCTCTTTGTTACCATAGGTGTTTTCCATTCTAATGATATAGACCAACTTTGCAGATTCACCCAACTCTTTGGTTAAGGCAACTTTTAAAAGTTTAACATAATGTTCTTCTAGCCACTCGTAAAAGAATTTACTTGGGACCTGAATACTTAGTGCTTTCTCTGAAAGTTTGATCGGTTTAATGGGCTCAAACCATGTTTTGAATGCCTGCGGTTGGATATTATCCTTAATAAACACCAAACAGTTTTTCCATACGGAATTTGCAGTAACACTCATAATAAATTATACTCTTTTAATGGTTAGTGTTGAGCTATAGATGATTATGAAAAATCAATATAGGTTCTCGTTCAACTTGGGCAAATATGTGAACAAATTATTGAAAAAAAAAATCGATTGTCATTGAATTTGACCTTTTTTTTTCTCATGTTCGCTCACTCAATAGGGGATGTTTTAAATATATACTTTTTACTTGAAATAAATGCGATCAAATGAAATTTCTTTTCGAATTAGATACTCAGAAACTGACCAGATGGGGGTTGTCTATCATGGTAACTATGCTCAATATTTAGAATTGGCAAGAGTTGAATGGTTAAGGGCATTGGGTATTTCCTACAAAAGCATGGAGGAAGGCGGAATTATGCTTCCGGTAATAAGTTTGTCCATAAAATATTTGAAGTCGGCATTGTATGATGATTTAATAACCGTTAAAGTTATTTTGAATAAAAAACCTGCTGTAAGAATTGAATTTGATTATGAAATTACGAATGAGGCAGGAGAATTATTAGCTACGGCAAATACCGTTTTGGTTTTTATGGATATGGATCGTAAAAGACCTACTAGATGTCCGCAAATACTTTTAGATAAATTGGAGTATTAAAAATTATTCAATTTCCCTTATTTCTAATTTGTGATGAGCTTTTAAAAGGTTCATTGTTTTTTTGAAATCACTTTTATTGATAGAGAGTATCATTTTGCATTTTAAATGTAAATCTTGAGAAACGATATTCAATTGGTGTTTTTTTACCAAACGCATTACAACATCCATTTCTGAGTATTCAAAAGTTACCGATAATTGTTGCTGTAAAACCTTGGTAACTATTATAGCATTTTCCAACGCAAGCTTAGCGGCTTCTTTGTAAGCACTTATTAATCCGCCTACTCCTAATTTTGTGCCACCAAAAACACGTACAACTGCAACTAGGGTATTTGTTACATCAAAAGATTGTAATTGACCATAAATGGGCATACCGGCAGAATTGTTTGGTTCACCATCGTCATTGGCGCGATATGATTTTGTTTCAATACCCATTTGCCAAGCATAGCATACGTGGTTTGCCGTGGGATATTCTTTTTTAAGAGCTTCAATGTGTTCTTTAATCGCTTCTTCATCAGAAACAGGAAAACAATAGCCATAAAACTTGCTCTTTCGCTCTTTGAACAAAATAGGACCAGATGGTTTGGCGATTGTTTTATAGTCGTCCATTGTAGTAATCGGTATATTTTAAATGAAAGTCATTAGTTGCTGACCAAAAGCGACCAGAATGATACTAAAGATAGCCAATCCTATTCCAAACCAGTTTTTGGTCGTTAGGCGCTCTCTGAAAAGTAAAATACCAAGCAAAGTTGAGAACATAACAATAGCAACATTGTTTATGGTAAAAACCGAAGCACTGTTCCATGTAGGATGTTGTAGCGCTTTTAATAAAAAGTAGATGGAAAAATAATTAGGTATACCTAAGCAAATACCGCCAAGTATATTTTTGAAATTAATTTTAAGTCGTTGCTTTGTAGATTTAAATGCTATGAAGAATAAACCGAATATACCTGCAGCGGCAAAAACAGTAGCTGAGAACAAGGCATATTCCTCTTCGGGCATATGCGCATCTTGAAAATACTTTATGCTGGTATCGATAGTTCCGGATCCTAGAAAGACCAAAACAGGTAATGCAAAAGCCCATTTCTCCGCTTTGATCTTCTTTTCTTTTAATGAAGTAAAGTAAACTGCTAATAAGGCTAATATGATTCCTATAATTTCTAATGCTCCAAGTGATTCTTTATAGAAGAACACTCCGAATAATACCGGTATGGTTAACGACATTTTTGTAGCAACCGAAGCAACGGATACTCCCAGTTTCTGAGAGGTGGCTGCCATTAAATTGAATATCAGTATGAAAAGAAGACCTAGGGCGACACTTCCCCAGAACCAACTTTTCTGTGGTATTTCAGCTAGGTTTATGGGCTCGTTATAGTAAATGACACCTACAGTGCAAGCAACAAAGTAATTGGTAATTATCGCATATATCGTTTGAACCTGATATTTGGCATACAATTTAAAAATAACGAAGATTAGACTTGAAAAAAGAATGCTAAGCGCTAAATACATCATTTAGAGATGGCTTAAAGTTTCTAGAACATCTTCTTTACCTACTTGAAGATTCCAGCAATGTATACCTAGCTTAGAAGCGGCATCTGTATTTTCTTTAGTGTCATCTAAAAAGAACGTCTCATTTGCATTTAATTCATTTTCTTTCAAGACAAATTCATAAATATCTGCATTAGGTTTGCGCATTTTCATTTCTTGAGATAGGTAGAAAACGTCAAAACAGTTTTTAAATCTGTTGAAGCGTTCCAATCCCATGGATTCTTTCACTTTGTCTATGTGTAAATCATTGGTATTACTTAATAAAAACAATCGGTATTTATTATCGTTTTTTAATTTTTCAATGAATTCTAAGCGTTCTTCTGGGAAATCTAAAATAATGGAATTCCATGCGTCTTTAATTTGATCTTTAGAAGCATTGGTAAAAATACCCTGTAGTCGATTAATAAATTCATCAGACTCCATTAATCCCATTTCGTATTCTTTAAAAATAGTATCCAATTCCGGGGTCAATTCAGTGAATCCGAATTTTGCCATTTCTAATAAAGGGGCTTGCTTATCTAGATTAATGAAGATATCTCCAAAATCAAATATGATATTTTTAATCATTACGTATTATGGTTAGTTGGTCGGTTAAAATTTGAATTTGTTTTAGTTTGCGTCCTGATATTTTCGGTGCGGCAATACCTTTAGAGAATCTGTTTGTTCCTTTGAAAATTCGTGCTTCGTCCCAAAGGTTAGCATCAATAAAACTTTGAAGTGTTTGTAATCCGCCTTCGATTATGACACTTTGTATTTGTTCTTCGTGCAT
>JAHDDP010000008.1 GCA_020629285.1 Maribacter sp. | reverse complement strand
AGCTTGGAATACAGCAGATTGTGATGGTGATGGAATCGATAACCAAACTGAAGCTATCAATAATACGGATTCCCTTGATCCATGTGACCCTGTTCAAGTAGCAGGTTATACAGGTTACGACGCGAGTAATGCTATTTGGGCAGCGGCGGATTGTGATGGTGACGGAGTAACAAACGGAACGGAAGATACCAATGGAACGGACCCTTATAATACGGATACCGATGGTGACGGCGTTCCCGATAATACGGACAGTGATGCTTTAGACCCTTGTGATCCGGTTCGGGCCGCAGGTTATACAGGTTACGACGCGAGCAATGCTATTTGGGCAGCTGCTGATTGTGACGCTGACGGAGTTACCAATGGTTCTGAAGTGACCAACGGAACAGATCCATACAGTGGCGACACTGATGGCGATGGTGTTCCCGATAACACGGATAGTGATGCTTTAGATCCTTGTGATCCGCTTCAGGCCGCAGGTTATACAGGTTACGACGCTAGCAATGCTATTTGGGCAGCTGCGGATTGTGATGGGGACGGAGTTACCAATGGTTCTGAAGTGACCAATGGTACTGATCCTTACAATACGGATACGGATGGTGACGGCGTTCCCGATAATACGGATAGTAATGCATTGGATCCCTGTGATCCAATTCAGGCCGCAGGTTATACAGGTTACGACGCGAGCAATGCCATTTGGGCAGCTGCGGATTGTGACGGGGACGGAGTAACAAATGGAACAGAAGATACCAATGGAACGGACCCTTATAATACGGATACCGATGGTGACGGCGTTCCCGATAATACGGACAGTGATGCTTTAGACCCTTGTGATCCGGTTCGGGCCGCAGGTTATACAGGTTACGACGCGAGCAATGCTATTTGGGCAGCTGCTGATTGTGACGCTGACGGAGTTACCAATGGTTCTGAAGTGACCAACGGAACAGATCCATACAGTGGCGACACTGATGGTGATGGTGTTCCCGATAATACGGACAGTGATGCTTTAGATCCTTGTGATCCAGCACAGGTAGCAGGTTACACAGGTTACGACGCTAGCAACGCTATTTGGGCAGCAGCGGATTGCGACGGTGACGGAGTTACCAATGGTTCTGAAGTGAACAATGGAACGGATCCTTACAATACGGACACCGATGGTGACGGCGTTCCCGATAATACGGACAGTGATGCATTGGACCCTTGTGATCCAGCACAGGTAGCAGGTTATACAGGTTACGATGCTACCAATGCTATTTGGGCAGCTGCTGATTGTGACGCTGACGGAGTAACAAATGGAACGGAAAATACCAACGGAACAGATCCATACAGTGGCGACACTGATGGCGATGGTGTTCCAGATAGTACAGATTCAGCTCCTCTAGATCCTTGTGACCCGGTTCAGGCTGCAGGTTACACAGATTATGATGCAAGCAACGCTATTTGGGCAGCTGCTGATTGTGATAATGATGGCGTGACCAATGGAACGGAAGATACCAATGGAACAGATCCATATAGTGGCGACACCGATGGTGATGGTGTTCCCGATAATACGGACAGTGATGCTTTAGATCCTTGTGATCCAGCACAGGTAGCAGGTTATACAGGTTACGATTCAAGCAACACTATTTGGGCAGCAGCCGATTGTGACGGAGATGGTATTTCCAATGGTACTGAATTTAGTAATGGAACGGATCCTTATAATACGGATACCGATGGAGACGGTGTTCCAGATAATACCGATTCAGATGCACTGAATCCCTGTGATCCGGCTCAAATTGCTGGTTATACAGGATATGATGCAAGCAATGCCATTTGGGCAACAGCGGATTGTGACGGTGATGGCGTGACCAATGGAACGGAAGATACCAACGGAACAGATCCATACAGTAGCGACACTGATGGTGATGGTGTTCCCGATAATACAGATACAGCTCCTCTAGATCCTTGTGACCCGGTTCAGGCAGCAGGTTATACAGCATACGATGCGAATAATGCCATTTGGGCAGCAGCAGATTGTGATGGTGACGGAGTTACCAACGGAACAGAGGATAACAATGGAACGGACCCGTATAATACGGATACCGATGGAGACGGCGTACCTGATAACACGGATGCAAATGCTTTAGATCCATGTGATCTGGTTCAGGCCGCAGGTTATACAGGTTACGATGCAACCAATGCCATTTGGGCAGCTGCAGATTGTGACGGTGATGGAGTAACCAACGGAACAGAAGAGATCAACGGAACAGATCCATACAGTGGCGACACCGATGGTGATGGTGTTCCCGATAATACAGATTCGGATCCTTTAGATCCATGTTTACCAGCACAAGCTCCTGGTTATACTGGTTATGATGCTAACAATGCCATTTGGGCAGCAGCTGATTGTGATGCTGATGGAAACAATAATGGTACAGATCCTAATCCTTTTGCCCCAACAGCAACAGATGATTATACAACTGCCACAGTATTGGTTGAGAAAACAATAAATATTTTATTCAATGACGACTTTTTACCGGGTAGTATAATTACAGACCTAGGTACAGGAAGTGCAGCAGGTACGATTGTAATAAACCAAACAACAGGTGAAATTTCTTATACGCCTACCAATGCAGAAAATAATACAACAGTAACTATAGATTACCGAGTTTGTAATGGTGCAATTTGTGCAGATGCTATTTTCTCTATAGAAACTCCTGAATGTCAAGATTTGGATAAGGATAATATTTGTGATGCAGCAGATAATGATGATACTGATCCATGTGTAGATAATGGTCATCCAGATTGGCGACCACAGGGCACCAATGATTGTGATGCAGATGGTCTTACCAACGATGAAGAAATCACAGCGGGAACAGATCCGGCAAATCCAGATACTGATGGCGACGGTATTTTAGATGGAACAGAAGTGAAAACTGATTTAACGGATCCGTTGGATGATTGTAATTCTAATGGAGGAAGTCCATTAGGAACAAGCGACTGTGACAATGATGGTTTAACAACTAATGAAGAAACTACTGCAGGTACAGATCCTACAAATGCAGATTCTGATGGCGATGGTGTGTTAGATGGAACTGAAATTAATATAAATGGTACAGATCCTTTAGACTTATGTAGCTATGTTATCGGAAGTGCTACAGTAGCACCTTCAGTGGCATGGAATACGGCTGATTGCGATGGTGATGGAGTAGATAATCAAACCGAGGTTACCAATAACACAGATTCCCTTGATCCTTGTGATCCGGCTCAAGTGGCAGGTTATATAGGTTATGATGCGGGCAATGCTCTTTGGGCGGCTGCAGACTGTGACGGCGATGGCGTAACCAATGGTACAGAAGATACGAATGGAACAGACCCTTATAATACCGATACCGATGGTGATGGTATTGCTGATAACACAGATACAGATGCTTTAGATCCTTGTGACCCAGTTCAAGCGGCAGGTTACACAGGTTATGATGCAAGCAATGCTCTTTGGGCGGCTGCAGATTGTGACGCAGACGGAGTAACGAATGGTACAGAAGATACGAATGAAACAGACCCTTATAATACCGATACGGATGGTGACGGGGTTCCCGATAATACGGATGCTGATGCATTGGATCCATGTGATCCGGTTCAATTAGCAGGCTATACAGGTTATGATGCTAGTAATACCATTTGGTCAGCTGCGGATTGTGATGGTGACGGAATTGCAAATGGTACTGAGGTAACTAATGGTACGGACCCTTATAATTCGGATACCGATGGTGATGGTGTTCCCGATAATACAGATAGTGACGCTTTAGATCCTTGTGATCCTGTACAGACTGCAGGTTATACAGGTTATGATGCAAGCAATGCTATTTGGGCGGCGACTGATTGTGACGGAGACGGAGTTACCAATGGTACAGAAGTCACCAATGGTACAGACCCTTATAATACAGATACAGATGGTGATGGCGTTCCTGATAATACAGATTCAGATGCTCTAAATCCATGTGACCCGGTTCAAGCGGCAGGTTATACAGATTATGATGCAAGCAACGCCATTTGGGCAGCAGCTGATTGTGATTCGGATGGAGTAACAAATGGAACAGAAGATACCAATGGTACCGATCCTTATAATATGGATACGGATGGTGACGGAGTTCCCGATAATACGGATAGTGACGCATTAAATCCTTGTGATCCAGTTCAGGCAGCTGGTTATAGGGGATACGATGCAAGCAATGCCATTTGGGCAGCGGCTGATTGTGATGGTGACGGAATAATCAATAGTGTAGAGGTTACTAATGGTACCGATCCTTATAATTCTGATACCGATGGCGATGGCGTTCCCGATAACACGGACAGTGATGCTTTAGATCCTTGTGATCCAATTCAAGTAGCTGGTTATGCGGGTTATGATGCAAGCAATGCTATTTGGGCGGCAGCGGATTGTGATGGCGATGGAATAACCAATGGTGTGGAAGATACAAATGGTACCGACCCTTATAATACCGATACCGATGGTGACGGAGTTCCTGATAACACTGACAGTGATGCTTTAAATCCTTGTGATCCGGTTCAGGCAGCAGGTTATACAGGTTATGATGCAAGCAACGCCATTTGGGCAGCAGCTGATTGTGATGGTGACGGAATAATCAATAGTGCAGAGGTTACTAATGGTACCGATCCTTATAATACGGATACCGATGGCGATGGCGTTCCCGATAACACGGACAGTGTTGCTTTAGATCCTTGTGATCCAGTACAGACTGCAGGTTATACAGGTTATGATGCAAGCAACGCCATTTGGGCAGCGGCAGATTGTGACGGAGATGGTGTAAGTAACGGAGTAGAAGATTCTAATGGTACAGATTCATATAATACGGATACTGACGGTGACGGTGTTCCTGACAATGCTGATGCTGAAGGAACCAATCCTTGTAATCCAATTCAGATTGAAGGTTATACAGGTTACAATGCAAGCAATGCCATTTGGGCAGCGGCTGATTGTGACGGAGACGGGATAACAAATGGAACAGAAGATTCCAATGGAACGGATCCATATAATACCGATACCGATGGTGACGGAGTTCCTGATGATATTGATTCAGATGCATTAAATCCTTGTGATCCGGTTCAGGCAGCAGGTTATACAGGTTACGATGCAAGCAATGCCATTTGGGCAGCAGCTGATTGTGACTCGGATGGAGTAATAAATGGAACAGAAGATACCAATGGTACCGATCCTTATAACTCGGATACCGATGGCGACGGAATTCCTGATGATATTGATTCAGATGCTTTAGATCCTTGTGATCCGGTTCAGGCAGCAGGTTATACAGGTTACGACGCGAGCAACGCTATTTGGGCAGCTGCGGATTGTGATGGTGACGGAGTTACTAATGGTACTGAAGTGGCCAATGGTACAGACCCTTATAATACAGATACGGATGGAGACGGAGTTCCTGATGATATTGATTCAGATGCTTTAGATCCATGTGATCCAATCCAGATTGCAGGTTATACTGGTTACGATGCAAGCAACGTCATTTGGGCAGCAGCTGATTGTGACTCGGATGGAGTAATAAATGGAACAGAAAATACCAATGGTACCGATCCTTATAACTCGGATACCGATGGCGACGGAATTCCTGATGATATTGATTCAGATGCTTTAGATCCTTGTGATCCGGTTCAGGCAGCAGGTTATACAGGTTACGATGCAAGCAATGCCATTTGGGCAGCAGCTGATTGTGATGGTGACGGAATTGCAAATGGTACTGAGGTAACTAATGGTACAGATCCATATAATACGGATACTGACGGTGACGGCGTTCCTGACAATGCTGATGCGGAAGGAACCAATCCTTGTAATCCAATTCAGATTGTAGGTTATACAGGTTACGATGCAAGCAATGCTATTTGGGCAGCTGCGGATTGTGACGGAGACGGGATACCAAATGGAACAGAAGATTCCAATGGAACGGATCCCTATAATACCGATACCGATGGTGACGGAGTTCCTGATGATATTGATTCAGATGCATTAAATCCTTGTGATCCGGTTCAGGCAGCAGGTTATACAGGTTACGATGCAAGCAATGCCATTTGGGCAGCAGCTGATTGTGACTCGGATGGAGTAATAAATGGAACAGAAGATACCAATGGTACCGATCCTTATAACTCGGATACCGATGGCGACGGAATTCCTGATGATATTGATTCAGATGCTTTAGACCCTTGTGACCCGGTTCAGACAACAGGTTATACAGGTTATGATGCAAGTAATGCTATTTGGGCAGCTGCTGATTGTGATGGTGATGGAATAACTAACGGAGTGGAAGATACAAATGGTACAGATCCTTACAATAATGATACAGATGGTGATGGTGTTTCAGATAATTTAGAAATAGTTAATGGCTCTGATACATTGAATCCTTGTGATCCAATTCAAGTAGCTGGTTATACGGGTTTTGATGCAAGCAATGCTATTTGGGCAGCTGCTGATTGTGATGGTGATGGAATTGATAATGGAACTGAATTTAAAAACGGAACCGATGCATATAACACAGATACAGATGGAGATGGTATAACTGATGGATTGGAAGATTCGAATGGAACGGATCCTTTAAATCCTTGTGACCCAATTCAAGTAGCAGGTTATGATGGTTACGATGTAAGTAATGCTATTTGGGCAGCTGCTGATTGTGATGGTGATGGAATCGATAATGGTACTGAAGTTACCAATGGTACCGATCCTTACAACAGTGATACAGATGGAGATGGTGTTTCAGATGATTTAGAAACAACAAATGGTACAGATTTATTAGATCCATGTGATCCACAACAAGCAATTGGTTACACAGGGTATTTTGAAAGTAACACCATTTGGGCTTCTGCAGATTGTGATGGAGATGGTATTGTAAATGGAACAGAAGTTACTAACGGTACAGACCCTTATAATGAAGATACAGATGGAGATGGTATTTTAGATAGTCAAGAAATTTCTGACGGCACAGATCCACTAAACGATTGTGATTCAAATGGAGGAGCCCCATTAGGAACTTCGGATTGTGATGAAGATGGATTGACAACTGATGAAGAAGCATCTTTAGGTACAGATCCTAATGATCCAGATTCAGATGATGATGGTATTTTAGATGGACAGGAATTATTGGATGGAACAAATCCTTTAGATGATTGTAACCATGTAGGTGGTACAGCATTGCCAGAGAGTGATTGTGACGGTGACGGATTAACGACTGCTCAAGAAGATGCAATCGGAACAGATTCTTACAATGCGGATACCGATGGTGATACTATACCGGATGGTCAAGAGGTCGAGGATGGCACTGATCCATTGGACCCATGTGATTCAATTGGAGGTGTTCCAACCTTAGATGCCGGTTGTAATGCAGAAGTAGTTGACTCTGGTATAGCGGTTGCCAATGAGGTCATTACACCTGACGGTGACGGTACGAACGACTTTTTCAGAATAGAAAATATCGAGTCCTTCCCTAACAATAAGGTACAGATTTATAACCGTTGGGGAATCGTGGTATACGAGATGAGCGGCTATGATAACAACACCAATGTATTCAGGGGAGCATCTGATGGTAGAGTTACCATTGGTCAAGATGAAGAATTGCCAGTGGGTGTCTATTTCTATGTAATCAAGTATAATAACAACGGAGATAACTTGGACAAGTCCGGTTACCTATACATCAACAGATAAAAAAATCCCCTTTAAAAAAGATACGATGAACAAATATTTTCTAACCATTATAATTACAGTTTCGGGACTCTTTATGGGCTATGCCCAGCAAGATGCGCAGTACACGCAGTACATGTACAATACGATATCGGTGAACCCTGCGTACGCAGGTTCACGGGGCATGTTCAGCATAGCCGCACTTCACCGTTCTCAGTGGGTGGGGCTCGATGGCGCGCCGACGACGCAGACGCTGAACTTCCATACCCCTGTATCCGAACATGTAGGATTGGGACTATCGGTGGTGAACGACGAGATCGGTAACGGTACCAACCAGGATACGTATATAGACGCGGCGTTCAGTTATACGGTGAACACCTCTGAGGAGGGGAAGCTGTCGTTCGGTCTAAAAGCGGGCGGTCACCTGTTCAACGTGGACTTCACGAAGCTGAGAAACTACGGGGCGGAGAGCAACCTGCCGAACATTGACAACAAGTTCTCGCCGAACTTCGGAGCTGGTATCTATTACCATACCGATCAATTCTATGCAGGGCTATCGGTACCCAACTTTTTGCAGACCGAGCATTTCGACAGTTCCGATTCGAACAGTTCGAGTTTGATCGCGCAGGAGCGTATGAACCTCTATCTGATCACGGGGTACGTGTTCGACCTGAACCCGAACGTAAAGTTCAAGCCTGCGGCACTTGTAAAAGCTGTAAAGGGGGCACCTTTACAGGTAGACCTGAGCGCGAACTTCCTTTTCAACGACAAGTTCTCTTTGGGAGCGGCGTACAGGTGGGACGCGGCGATCAGCGCCCTGTTCGGTTTTCAGATGACCGACCAGTTGATGCTCGGTCTGGCGTACGATAAGGAAACCACCGACCTTGGGGCGACCAGGTTCAACGACGGTTCTTTCGAGATCATGCTGAGGTATGAGTTCCTGAACAAGTACAAACGAGTGATCACCCCAAGATTCTTTTAAAAAAACGACATGAAGAAAACAGGATATCTATTTTACGGGCTTGCGGTGATGGCCATGATGGCAAGCGCGCAGGACAAGAAAGTAAAGAAAGCGGACACGAAGTTCACGAACTATGCCTATGCCTCGGCGATACAGTCGTACGAGCAATTGGTAAAGGACGGTTATACGGAAGAAGAGGTGTACAAGAATTTGGGCAACGCGAACTATCTGAACGCGAACTACGAAGAGGCATCGAGCTGGTACGGCAAGCTGTTCGCACTGGAAGGGGCGGACATCGACCCGGAGTATATGTACCGCTACGCACAGACCTTAAAATCCTTGGAAAACTATACGGAATCCGACACTTGGATGCAGAAGTTCAAAGCGGCAAAGGCGAACGACCAACGCGGGGTACTCTATGGCGAGAACCAGGACTACCTGGAACAGATCGAGGAACGCTCGGGGAGGTACGAACTGAGGAACATAGGGCTGAACTCGAAGGTATCGGACTTTGCGCCATCCTTCTATGAAGAAAACCTGGTCTTCTCGACGGCACGTGACAGCGGACTGCTCACGAAGAACATCCATAGATGGAACAACGGTTCTTTCCTGAACCTTTACAAGGCATCACAGGACGGCCAAGGGAATTTCACCGATGTGGACAAGCTGAGCAAGAAACTGAACAAGAAGACCCATGAATCGTCAACGGCATTCACCAAGGACGGAAGTACGATGTACTTTACCCGTAACAACTCGGACGACGGCAAGTTCGAGAGGGACGAGGAAGGGGTGAGCAGGTTAAAGATATACAGGGCGACCAAAGAAAACGGAGAATGGAAGAATATCGAGGAACTGCCCTTTAACGGTGACAGCTACTCGGTGGCACATCCTACATTAAACAAGGAAGAGACAAAACTATACTTCGCCTCGGACATGCCGGGAACGAAAGGGGAATCGGATATCTACGTGGTGGATATTAACACCGACGGCAGTTTCGGTACACCGAAGAACCTTGGAGAACGCATCAATACGGAAGCAAGGGAGACCTTTCCGTTCGTAACGGAATCCGATAAACTATATTTCTCTTCGGACGGACATCCGGGACTAGGGGGACTTGACGTCTTCGCAACGGACCTGAACAATGAAAGGGGAGAGATCTACAATGTAGGACGCCCTTTGAACGGGGAGGAAGACGACTTCTCGTACATTATCAACGAAGAGACCAAGAAAGGCTTTTTCGCATCGAACCGAAAAGGAGGACAGGGCAATGACGATATCTACGGTTTTGTAGAAATGACCCCGCTCGACTTCACCTGTCATACAAATATCACGGGAATCGTAAAGGACGAGAAGACCAATGCACTGTTAACGGATGCATCGGTAACGGTATACGACAAGGATAACAAAGTGGTATCGAGCTCGAGTACGGACGAGAACGGAGCATTCGAAATGGAAGGCAACTGCGCAGAAGGTAGTTATAAGGTAGTAGCTACCAAAGCGGACTACGAGGAAGGCAACAAGACCTTCATGACGGTAAAGGCTGAAGACGCGACCGGCATAGAGATCGTACTGGCACAGGTAGACCCATCGGCACCTGTAGGCACGGACCTTGCGAAATACCTGAACATAGAACCGATCTACTTCGATTTCGACAAGTACTTCATCAGGGAAGATGCCAAGATCAGTATAGAAAAGGTTCTGGCATACCTTAACGAATACCCAAGTGTCAACGTACAGGTACGCTCGCATACCGATTCACGTGCTAACGATGCATACAACATGAAATTATCGGCGAACAGGGCGAAGGCAACAGTCGATTACCTCATAGCGGCAGGCATCCCTAGCGACAGGATCTCATATGAGGGCTATGGCGAAACGGAACTTACGAACAACTGTAGCAACAATGTACCATGTAGCAAAGAGAAACATCAACTCAACAGAAGATCGGAGTTTATTGTGGTAGAGTAAAAAAATATAAAACTAAAACGAAAAAATAGCTAAGAGCATTGCTCTTAGCTATTTTTTTATTGATAATCTTAACTAATCTGAGATAAATATTTAGTAAGACTATTTCGATAATAATTGGTATACCTGCTTTGCAATTTCTAATTCTTCATTTGTAGGTATGACTAAAATTTTGACTTTAGAATCTTCTGTATTTAGCTCTCTAAGATTAGATGCTCTAAGATCATTTTTAGAATCATCTAAATTAAGGTCAAAGTATTCCATATCCTTACAAATTAACTGACGCATTAAGCTAGAGTTTTCACCAATACCCGCAGTAAATATAATGGCATCCAAACCGTTCATGGCAGAGGTGTATGCACCAATATATTTTTTAATTCGGTAAGCATTCATTTCAAGTGCCAAAATGCATTGTTTATTCCCTTTACTTGCTTCTTCCTCAATATCTCTAAGGTCGTTGAAACCTGTAAGTCCCAACATTCCGCTCTTTTTATTTAAAAGTTCGCTTACTTCATTTAAATCGTAACCCAGTGTGTTTACCATATAAAAAATGATGGAATGGTCAATATCACCACTTCTGGTACCCATAACAAGTCCGTTTGAAGGAGCGAAGCCCATACTGTGGTCGATACTTTTTCCGTCCTGAATTGCGGTAATGCTACACCCGTTGCCTAAGTGAATGGAAATTAATTTAGTATGCTGGTTATTTAAATATTCATTTGCTTTTTCCGATACATATTTATGGCTAGTACCATGAAATCCGTAAGCTTGAACTCCGTCTTTCTCATATAATTCATTAGGAACTGCATATTTTTTAGCCTTAACAGGCATGGTGCCATGAAAAGCGGTATCGAAAACGACCATTTGTTTAGCGATCGCAAATATTTGTTCTGCCATTAAAATACCTTCTAAATTGGCAGGGTTGTGTAAAGGGGCAAGTGGAGATAAAATCTTTATTTTTTCTTTTACTTCTTCTGTAACTAATGTCGTAGCCGTATAATCACTTCCGCCATGTACCACACGATGTCCAATAGCATCGATTTCTTCGGTACTTTTAAGTACACCGATTTCGGCATCTAATAAAAGTGAGGTAATTCGTTCTAGCCCGGCTTTATGGTTTGCTATTTCATAAATTTTTTCAACTTTATTGTTATCTGTTCTATAGTTTGATATGGCATCTGTACTACCAATACGCTCTATAGAGCCAACACAGATAACTCTAGAGGAAGGCATTTCTAAAAGTTGATATTTTATAGAAGAACTGCCGGAATTTATAATTAAAATATTCATGAAAATTGGTTTAAAATCCTTCTGCTTGAATAGCAGTTATTATTACGGTATTGAAAATATCATCTACGGTACAGCCACGGCTTAAATCATTAACAGGTTTGTTTAAGCCTTGTAACATTGGTCCGATAGCTAACGCCCCAGTCTCTCTTTGTACTGCTTTATACGTGTTATTACCTGTATTTAAATCAGGGAATATAAAGACGCTAGCTTGCCCTGCAACTTCAGAATCCGGCAATTTACTAAGTCCGACTTTAGCATCTACCGCAGCATCATATTGAATAGGACCTTCTACTTTAAGATCAGGTCTTTTCTCTTTAATAATTTCAGTGGCCTTACGTACACGATCAACATCTTCGCCGACGCCAGAAGCACCTGATGAATAGGAAAGCATAGCTACTTTAGGTTCAATTCCAAATGCGGCACTTGTAGCAGCAGATGATATGGCAATTTCAGATAATTGTTCAGAATTTGGGTTAGGATTAATAGCACAATCGCCAAAAACGGTAACTCTATTGGGTAGGCACATAAAAAATATAGACGATACTATAGAAACCCCTGGTTTTGTTTTAATGAACTGAAGAGCTGGTCTAATAGTATGTTGGGTGGTATGAACTGCACCGGAAACCATGCCGTCAGCATGCCCCTTATGAACCATCATAGTACCAAAGTACGATACATCTTCCATTAAATCTTTAGCCATTGCCAAGTTTACGTTCTTGTGCTTACGTAATTCAAATAGAGTAGAGGCGTAATCTAAAAATTGTTCGGATGTTGTCGGGTCGATAATATCGATAGTATTAACATCTAGATCAATATCTAGTTCAGTGATTTTTGAAACAATTTGCTCTCTATTTCCTAGAAGGGTAATGTTAACGGCATCGGCATCAATTAGCATTTTTGTCGCCATTAAAATTCTTTCATCCGAACCTTCTGGTAGCACGATATGTTTTTTAGAAGATTTAGCTTTTTGCAAAAGGTTATATTGGAACATTCTAGGGGTAATGCCCTTAGCCTTGAATGTAATTAACCGTTCAGCCAATTCTTGGGTAGGTACATGTTTCTCAAACTCTTGAATAGATGTTTGTATTTTCTCGGTGTTTTCAGCATAAATACGCGGTCTTATAGTACCGATTTTGTTGGTAACATAGAACGTACCTCTTGCAACCGATAAAATGGGGATAATATCTGAAAGTCCTTCAATCAGTTTAATAATAGAATCTTCTGGAAGTAGCCCACCAGTTAGCACGATACCGGAAAGACTAGGGTAATTAGTTGAAATATTTGCCTGTAACGCTCCAAGAATAATATCTGCACGATCCCCTGGGGTTATTACAAGACTATCGGTTTTTAGGTGTGTTAAATAATTGCGTAGTTGCATGGCACCAACACTAAAACTCCCAACTTGATTGTTAATATAACCTTCACCAAAAAGAACTTTGGCATCAAGTTCTTGGGCAATCTCCTTTAGTGTAGGGCTACCTAAAACAGTGTTCACCGGTATGGTTCCCACTAAAACGTCATCAGGTAATTTTTCTTTTAGTCCGTCAGAAACCATAGTAACGTTTTCTGGCTGCACTTTATTGGCAACAATTAACAAGACGTCGACACCTTTCTCTTTAAAAGAATCGTATGCCATATAAAGGTTGCCCACTAACTCATCTAAGGTTTTATTTTTTCCGCTAGCGAGAATAACTGCAGGTATACCTAAATTCTTTGCAATAAGTACGTTGATGTCCCATTCGATTATAGCACCTTCTCCAGAAAAATCGGTTCCTTCTACCAAGACGAAATCGAACCTATTTTCTATGGTTTTATATTTGTGTATGATATGCCCGACAATTTCGTCGTCTTTGTCCTGATTTTTTAATTGAACCACTTGGCTACGCGTGTATGCATAAGCCTCTTCTGGTATCATATCTACATTAAAGTAGCTGAGAACAGTATCAATGTGGTTATCGGTTCTACCCTTTGGTACATCGTCGATAATAGGTCTGAAATAGCCTACTTTGGCAGTTCTACCTAAAAGAAGTTGCATTAGACCTAATGAGACAATAGATTTTCCACTATTAGGTTCTGTAGTAACAATATATATAGCTTTACTCACGTGTAAATGGGATTAGTGTTTAACAAATTTATAGGATTCTTGATGGATTAGGTCTTACAAAATGAAAATCTGACATTTATGTTTATAGTTGGCTAATTATTTTTATAAATAGTCAAAATTAATAACAGTAAGCAGGGTTATTTATGACAAATCTCATATAATTATAATTTACAACTATTTTCATATTACGTATAATTGTTAAGCAGTACGCTTTGATTATAGTTGAAGAATATTTGGTCTGATACGGTTGTAATTAATAATAGCCATTTTTTAAAAATATGGAATGCATTGGCAGCTTAAAAAATTACATGGTTTATGCCAAAATCTAAACTTAGTTTAAAGTGAATTTAAATAATTAACACTAAAAATTTTATTAATTTTACTGACGTGAATAAACTGTTTTCCATACTGTTATCATCGCTTATCATGCTGCAAAGTTTTGGTGTGCATTATGATGATATTGTTCAGTTAGATGAATTAATCGAGCATGCTCAATTTCATAATGAACAATATGGCGATAATATCATTGTATTTCTCTCTAAACATTATGGTGAATTAAAAGCAGACCATCAACGTGATCATCAAGAAGAAAAGAAAGATCACGAAAAGCTTCCATTTAATCATAGTGGTGCATCACATATTTCTGTTGCCAACGTGTTTATTAATAGCTATAAGTCAGAATTAAATGTATTAGAGTTTTCAGATTATTCAGACGCAAATTTCTATTACCAAGCACCATCTTCTTCATTACACTCGCAAGGCATTTTACAGCCGCCCCGCATTTCATAATACAATCGATTTTTTAATTTATTAGTTCAGATTCATCCTTATGAATTTGAGCGCTTCACATTGATTTATATGAAAAGATGCTATCACATATCATTAATTTCAGTTTAAAGAATAAGCTTATTGTTCTTCTATTTACCGTAATTATTATTGGGTACGGTTTATTTGCACTTTCACAAATACCTATTGGGGCTGTGCCAGATGTTACCAATAATCAGGTTCAGGTAATAACAACATCACGTAATTTATCTACACAAGATATGGAGCAATTCATAACATATCCGGTAGAGCTTGAAATGGCAAACTTACCGGGAGTCAAAGAAATTCGTTCGGTATCTAAGTTTGGTTTGTCTGTTGTTACTATTGTTTTTGAAGATGATTTGGGAACGTATTTGCCCAGGCAGCTTATTGCCGAGAAAATTGCTTCAGCTTCAGAGAAAATACCAGCAGGTTTTGGTACACCACAAATGGGACCGATAACTACAGGGCTGGGTGAAATTTACCAATATGTTTTAGAGGTAGAGCCAGAGTATAAGGACGAGTATACCACGACCGAATTAAGGACCATACAAGATTGGATCGTAAAACGGCAATTGTCTGGTATACCCGGTGTGGTTGAGGTCAACACCTGGGGCGGATTTCTAAAACAATACGAAGTTGCTATAAATACTCAAAAACTTAATGCTATGAATATCACAGCAAGTGATGTTTTTAAAGCTCTGGAAACTAATAATAGTGTTTCGGGTGGCGGTTATATTGAAAAGGTAAATCAGGCATTCTTTATTCGCGGCGAAGGATTGATCTCATCACTTGAAGATATTGGAAATATCGTTATAACAACTAAAAATGGATTACCCATTTATATTAAAGATGTAGCTACAGTTGGCTTTGGTAGCGCAGTTCGTTTTGGTGCCATTACGGGTAATGGCGAAGGCGAGAAGGTACTGGGTCAAGTAATGATGTTGAAAGATGCAAATTCTAAAAAAGTAATTGAAGCTGTAAAAGAACGCGTTGCAGAAATTTCAACTTCGTTACCGAAGGGAGTGTATATTAATCCGTTTTTAGAACGAAGCGAGCTTATTTCAAAAACTACATTTACGGTAAGCGAGAATTTAATTCTAGGGTGTTTAATTGTCATTTTTGTAGTGGTATTACTGCTTGGTAATTTTAGATCGGGTTTGGTGGTCGCCTCTGTAATTCCCCTGTGTTTATTATTCGCATTATCGCTCATGTACATATTTGGTGTAGATGCCAATTTAATGAGTTTAGGCGCTATAGATTTCGGTATAATCATAGATGGCGCCGTAATTATTGTAGAATTTATAGCTTTTGAAATCACAAGAAAACAGCAGGAAATAAATGCTTTGCACAAAACAGAGCAACAGCAGCTAAAAGATGAAATTACATTTAATGGTGCTTCTAAAATGATGAATTCTGCCATTTTTGGGCAGTTGATTATACTCATTGTTTTTATTCCCATTTTATCGTTGAGCGGAGTAGAAGGTAAAATGTTCAAGCCTATGGCATTGACTTTTAGTTTCGCATTAATTGGGGCAATGATTTTATGTTTTACCTATGTACCTGTTGCGGCATCAATCTTTTTAAAACCATCAAAAGAGTCCGATAAAAATATATCTGTTCGTTTAATGAAATGGTTGAATAAGAAATATGAGCCTATTATAAACTGGGCTTTGCAAAGCAAGAGAGTTGTTCTGGGCATTGCGGCCATACTGCTTATTGGGGCTACAATTTTATATACGAATATGGGCAGCGAGTTTGTACCGACTTTAGATGAAGGCGATTTTGTTATTCAACCCGTATTAAAAACAGGAACCTCATTAAGTAAAACGGTTGAAATTACGACTGAGATAGAGAAAATTTTACTAGATAATTTTCCAGAGGTTCAGCAGGTAGTCACTAGAATTGGAGCTGCCGAAGTACCAACCGATCCCATGTCTATGGAAGAAAGTGATGTTATCATAAAGCTGGCACCGAAAGGGGAGTGGACAAGTGCAAAATCTAAAGATGAGCTAGCTGATAAGTTCAAAGAGGCTTTAGCCATTATACCAGGTATGGAAGTAGAATTTACGCAGCCTATAGAGATGCGTTTTAATGAACTGATTACGGGTGTCCGTGCAGATATTGCTATAAAAATTTTCGGCCCTGATTTAGATGTTTTGGCTAAAAAAGGAAATGAAATCGGCGCATTGATTAAAGACGTTGAAGGAGCTGCAGATATTAGTGTAGAGAAGATTGCAGGTTTACCTGAAATGAGTGTTGATTATGACCGCGCAAAAATTGCACGTTTCGGATTAAATATTCAAGAACTGAACGATATGGTTTCTATGGGATTTGCCGGTAAAACTGCGGGTAATGTTTTTGAAGGTGAAAAGCGGTTCGATTTAGTCGTGCGATTAGATAAAGCAAAACGACAAGATATTGACGACCTTAAAAACCTGTACGTTGATTTGCCCGATGGAGGAAAGATTCCGTTAAGCGAGCTGGCAGATATTACCTATAAAAAAGGAGCTGCAAAAATATCAAGAGATGATACCAAGAGAAGAACAGTGGTAGGTGTAAATGTCCGTAATCGAGATTTACAATCGGTTGTAGATGATGTTCAAAAATTAATTAATGAAAATGTAAAATTACCAGCAGGGTATACCATAACCTATGGTGGTCAATTTGAAAACTTACAAAGTGCCCGAGACCGACTTTTAGTGGCAGTACCTATAGCTCTCGTACTCATTTTTGTATTGCTATACTTCGCATTTAAGTCGGTAAAAGAAGCCCTAATGATTTATTCGGCAATTCCGCTGGCAGCAGTAGGTGGTGTATTGTTATTATGGATGAGAGGCTTGCCGTTCAGTATTTCGGCGGGAGTAGGGTTTATCGCGTTGTTCGGTATCGCAGTATTAAATGGTATTGTTTTGATAGAGCATTTTAAAGAGCTGAAAAAATATTCTTTTGAGAGTTTAGACGATTTAATAAAACAAGGTGCAAAAGATCGGTTGCGAGCGGTATTATTGACAGCATCAGCCGCTGCTCTGGGTTTTTTACCTATGGCAATATCTACCAACGCAGGTGCAGAAGTACAACGACCATTGGCAACCGTAGTTATCGGTGGTTTGTTTACGGCAACCATATTAACTTTGGTAGTATTGCCGGTGTTGTATTCCATTTTCGATAAACATGAGAATTCAAGAAAGCCAATACCAAAAACTACTTTGCAAAATGGTATTGCTTTTATTGCATTACTTATTTCAATTGGCGCATCGGCACAAGAATCAAAAAGTCAGAATCTTGATGAATTAATTCCTCTTGCTATTGATAATAACATGGGCTTAAAAGCTGGTCAGTTAAAAGTTGATGAATCTGAAGCATTGATCAATAGCGCATTTATGTTCAATAAAACCCATGTGTATTATGAATATGATGAGAATAACCTTGCCATAAATGATGTGCCATTAAAGGTATTTGGAGTTCAGCAGGATTTTCGTTTTCCAACTGCTTATTTTTCTGAAAAGAAAGTCAATAAGGTGAAAACTACTTTGGTGCAAAGTGAATATGATATTCAGCGTAAGGCAATAACTAGGGATGTTACCAGAGGTTATTACGAGTATCAAATTACACGAGAAAAAGTTAGAGTGTATAAACAGTTGGATAGTTTATATGCTAATTTTTCTAAGGTTGCAGCTCGTAGATTTGAACTTGGTGAAACCAATTATTTAGAGAAAATAACCGCAGCTTCTAAGCAGAGAAAAATCAATCTGGACTATCAGCAAGCTATTCGGGAAAAGTTTGCTGCGTATTCCAATTTACTGCAATTAATTCAGGTAAAGGATAGTTTGGTTATTTCTGAAGAAATGAACTTGAAAATTGACATTAAAGAGGTAAATGTAGATGCTTCTCCAGAGTCTGTGTACTATGAGAATAATATGCAACTTATGGCTGCAGCCCGTAAACTAGAAAAACAGCAACTATTACCAGATATCAGTTTAGCCTATTTTCAAGGAACAAATTCAGAATTGAACGATAATCTTTTGGGTTATCAACTAGGGCTAAAAATTCCGCTTATATTCAGTGGTAACACCTCTAGAATCAAGGCGTCTAAAATTGCGAAAGAAAGAGCGGTAGCTGAGTCCGTCGCATATAAAATCCAGATAAAATCAAAGCAAGAAATCTTAGAGCAGCAAATCCTTCAAATTCAAAAATCACTGAATTACTATGAGAACGAAGGTGCAGAGCTATCAGATGAAATATTGAAGACCGCAAACATCAGCTTTAGAAATGGTGAAATTGATTTCTTTCAATATATACAGAGTTTAGAAAGTGCCTATGATATAAAATTGGGCTATCTAGATAAGTTAAAAGCGTATAACGAAACCGCTACAGACATTAATTTCTTAACACTATAAATAAGGGTATCATGCAAAAATATATATTCAAAATAATAATGCTTTTCATGTTCATCATAATTTCAAGTTGTGGGGACAAGGCAAATAAATCAAGTGAGAATGGCGCATCTGAGGTACAAACAGATGACCGAATACAAATTACGCAAGCACAATTCGACCAGAATAAAATGAAGATTGCTAGTATAACTGAAAGTGATTTTCCTGTAATGGTAAAGACTTCGGGTATGATAGACGTACCACCAGAAAATAGAGCGGTGGTCAATGCAACTATGGGTGGCTATATTAAAACCACACCTTTGTTAATAGGAGACAAAGTACGTAAAGGGCAGTTGTTGGTTACCATTGAAAATCCGGAGTTCGTATCCTTACAACAACAATATTTGGAGGTGAACGGGCAGTTAGGTTATTTAAAGGCAGAGTACGAACGTCAGCAAACAATGGTAGCGGAAAATATAACATCACAAAAAAGCTTTTTAAAAGCAGAGAGCGATTATAAAACAGGAGTAGCAAAATATAACGGACTTCGAAAGCAATTAATCATGTTGAATATATCACCTGAGCAAGTAGAAAAAGGAAATATAAGTTCGGTAGCCTCAATTTATGCACCTATTGTAGGTAGTATTACAAGCGTAAATGTTTCAAAAGGTACATATGTTTCTCCGGCAACTTCAATTATGGAGATTATTAATAATGACCACATTCACTTAGAACTTTCGGTTTTTGAAAAAGATATTATGAAAGTAAAAAAAGATCAGGTGGTAGAATTTAGAATACCAGAAGCTTCAAAAGAGGTGTACAAGGCAGAAGTCCATTTGGTAGGTACCTCAATAGGTAAAAATAGAACGATAAAGGTTCATGCACATATAGAAAATGAAGATGACGCTAACTTTCTAACTGGTATGTTCGTAGAGGCGAATATTATTACAGAAACATCGAAGCAAATGTCGCTGCCGTCTGATGCTATTGCAGTGGTTGATAACGAATCGTTTGTAATGCTTTTAGAAGAGAAGAAAGGCGATACGTATTATTTTAAGCAAGTACCTGTCAAGACCCTAGGCAGTTATGAAAATAGGACCTCGTTCAGTAATTCATCGACTTTTAATCAAGATGCGCAATTTTTAACAAAAGGTGCGTTTAGCCTGATAGGGGAGTAAGTTAGAAATATTTGCTTTCAATGAAAGGTATTGGTATAATAATTGACTTAGTATGAGTCCGTTAAATAAATAGATATGAAAAAATATATAGTGTTGCTGTTATTTGCAGTAGTAAGTGTGAGTTCAATAACAGCTCAAGACTGGAATACAGATTTTACAACAGCAAAAAAGCTTGCTAAAACAAATGATTTACCAATTGTACTTGTATTTCAAGGTTCAGATTGGTGTGCACCTTGTATAAAGCTTGATAGAGAAGTTTGGTCAACAGATGAATTTAAAGCCTATGCAAAAGAGCATTTTGTAATGTTACAAGCAGATTTTCCTCGTAGAAAAAAGAATGCTCTGCCAGAGGAGCAATTGAATAAAAATAAGGCATTGGCTGAAAATTATAACAGACAGGGAATTTTTCCCTTTGTTGTGGTTATGAATGCCAATGGTGAAGTGTATGGAGAAACCAGTTACAAGAAACTGACACCCAAAGAGTACATACAAGAATTGAATTTATTCATAAAATAGATTGAAGAAACTAACTCTCATAGTATTATTTTTTTCTATTGGTATGCTGTATGCCCAAGAGCCTTATAAGCGTACCATTAAATTAATGGGTAGTCGTTTTGATATTACCGTAGTGGCTAAAGATCCTGTTGAAGGCGATGTATATATTGACATGGCTATCAGTGAAATAACAAGAATAGAAAAGCTGATTTCTTCTTGGGATCCAAACTCGCAGACATCAAAAATTAATAGAAATGCTGGCATTAAGCCAGTGCAAGTTGATATAGAATTATTCAATTTAATACAACGGGGAATAGGTATTTCTAAGCTGACCGATGGGGCTTTTGATATTAGTTATGCCTCTATGGATAACATTTGGAAGTTTGATGATAGCATGACAGTTATGCCATCAGAAGAGTCCATTCAGGCATCTGTTGCTAAAGTGGGTTATCACAATATTATTTTAGATAAAGAGAACCATACCGTTTTTCTGAAGTTAGCCGGAATGAAAATTGGTTTTGGAGCTATTGGTAAAGGGTATGCCGCAGATAAGGCAAAAGAGCTATTGAAATCTAAAGGCGTTGTTGCAGGTATCATAAATGCATCTGGTGACATGAATACTTGGGGAAAACAGCCCAATGGTAAAGAGTGGAAAGTTGCCATAACCAACCCTATGAATAAAAATAAGGTTTTTGCATTATTGCCAATTCAAAATGGGGCAGTAGTAACATCGGGTAATTACGAGAAGTATGTGAATTTCAATAATATTCGATATACCCACATAATTGATCCTAGAAGTGGTTATCCGGCAACGGGTATTATTAGTGTTACCGTATTTGCTCCCAAAGCAGAATTAGCTGATGCCTTGGCAACATCGGTATTTGTTATGGGTATAGAAGTCGGCTTAAATAGAATAGAACAATTATCACAAGTGGAGTGTATTATCATAGATGAAAAAGGAAATATTATTACATCAAAGAATATAGAAATAGAAAAGTCATGATGAAAAAGATTTTAATTTTTGCCTTGATAGCAGCTTCTTTTAATAGCTGTACCGTGTTGAAGGAGTACGAAAAAATTAATATTAATGATCCAGATATGGTTTTGCAGGATAAAAAGGTAGACCGCAATTTAACTACTGCTCATTCTTACAGAGAAGCTGCAGCAGGTGCAAACGGAGGTAAAACTGGTGGTGGCTGCGGCTGTAATTAGTATAGCATATAATTTTTGTAAAATGAAAATATTTAAAATAATAGTTTCTTTAGCGGCTTTATTCGTGTTCACGATGAATTATGCTCAACAAACTCAAGATTCTGTAAAAACATACAAAAAGCGTGTTTTAGAAACTACTGAGGTAGATTTTTTAACAAGTTACTATTCCCAAGATGGCGACAATGCTGCGGTAAGCGGTGGTTTGGGTACGGAAGAGTTGACAGATTTCACAGGTACTTTCATAGTGTCTATTCCTCTAAACGATGACGATGTTCTTACCATAGATGCAGGCGTTTCCGCATATACATCAGCTTCTTCTAGTAATGTAGGTCCTTTTGATGGTGGCGATCCGGCAGATCCTTTTGTAGCAAGTTCTGGCGCTTCTAGTTCAGATACTTGGTCAAGTTTATCTGGTTCTTATAGTCATAGTTCAGATGATAGAAATACAATTGTGTCAGGTAAACTATCGGTATCATCAGAATACGATTATTTCTCATTAGGTTTCGGTGGTGGATTAACAAAGTTGTTTAATGAAAAGAATACGGAGGTTAGTGTAAATGCCAATGTCTATTTAGATAGATGGACGGCAATTTATCCTACAGAGTTGAGACCTTTTGCAAGTGGAGCTAATGGTTTGGCGAATGGACTATTTAGTAATAATACAATTACGGGTAATACCAATTACAGCCCCATATTCAATGAATTTTCTGATGAAACGAGAAATTCATATTCCGTGGGATTCGGTTTTTCTCAAATTTTAAGCAAGAATCTACAAGGTTCATTAGCATTAGATTTTATTCAGCAAGAAGGTTTGTTGTCCACACCTTTTCAAAGGGTTTATTTCAGCGATGTCGCAGATTCGTTTATAGATAATTTTCAATTGGCAGATGCCATAGAGCAATTACCGGATACCAGATTTAAGGTTGCTGCCGGCGGTCGTTTAAACTGGTATATTAATGAAACGGTGGTTGTAAGGAGCTTCTATAGGTATTACTATGATGATTGGGGCATAAACTCCCATACAGCAAGTGTAGAGGTACCTATTAAGCTTACAGATAAATTTACGGTTTATCCCTCGTATCGATATTACCAACAAACGGCGGCAAATTATTTCTTTGGTTATGAAGAAGCACTTTCTACAGATACGTTTTATACCTCAGATTATGATTTGTCAAAATATTCGGCAAACCAATTTGGTATGGGCGTTTCTTACACAGATATTTTTACGAAAATGCATATCTGGAAATTGGGACTTAAAAGTATTGATTTGAAGTTTTATAAATATGATAGGGATACAACCTTTAGTTCTAGTATTATCACCGCAGGATTTAAGTTTGTGATGGACTAGTTTAAGGTATAGGTATTTTCGTTTTAGGTATTTGAACGCATATTTACTAAATAAAATTTTACTTGAATTCTAGACATTGGTTTTAAAACATCCTATTGTTGTGAATTGTTTTTGCCTTTTATAGTAGCAGGGCTGGTTTTAAAAATGTACAGGAAAAATAGCGCGAAAATTATATAAATTACAGTTAGAGGAATTATAATTTCTGAATAATTGGCACTGTTAGATGCAACTTTTACTAATGCAATTGCTCCAACTCCAAAATGCATTAAATTCCCCATAGTAATTGGTCTATTGTAAATTCCTCCAAATAATGTTCCTTTCGCCATCCAATTTAAAATTCCAAACGCCATATACAATGCACCTAAGATTTTTATGAAAAGTATTGTTATAATATTTGATTCAATGTCTAGATAGTTAATTAGTTCATTTGGCAAAAAAGAAATAGTTAGCCCCATAATCGCTAAAAACAAGGAGCTAAAAGTCATTAATATTTTTGTATTCAATGATATTTATTTTAGGATTAATAACTAATTAGTAGCTTGAATAAAATATTGTTACAAATTATTACCAACTTAGTAGTAAAAATGTAGAGATAATGGAACTGAGAAAAGAATATGACCTTATTTGTGTAGGTGCGGGTATCATGAGTGCTACGCTGGCATTATTGGTAAAACAGTTAAAGCCAGATCTTAATGTGCTGATCGTTGAACGATTAGATAAAGTGGCACAAGAAAGTTCAGCTGCTTGGAACAATGCCGGTACAGGTCATTCTGCCTTATGTGAACTTAATTATACACCAGAAGATGAAGATGGTCATGTCAAAATTAAAAAGGCAATAAATATTTGTACGCAATTTGAAACCTCTAAACAATATTGGTCTTTTTTGGTAGCTGAAGGACTTATTAAGGATCCAAAATCATTTATTACTCCGGTACCACATCACAGCTGGGTAAAAGGGAAAGATAATGCCGACTACCTTGAAAATCGATTTAAAGCTTTTAAAGAGCATTTTATGTTCAATACCATAGAGTTTACAAGAGAGGTAGAAAAGATGCAGCAGTGGTTTCCGTTGATGATGCACAATAGAACCGAAGATGAGGTTATGGCGGCTTCTAGAATTGATAGAGGAACAGAAATGAATTACGGTTCGTTAACAGCCCAATTATTCGATATTCTAGAAAAACAATATGATACTAAAGTATTGTTCAATACCGAAGTAGAAGATATTGATCCCGATCATGATGTAGAGTGGTTGGTAAAAATGGAAAATCTAAATACAGGTGCTAAGAATACGGTAGATGCCGAACATGTTTTTATAGGTGCTGGCGGCGGTAGTTTGTTATTATTGCAAAAAGTAGAGATTGATGAAAAGGATGGTTATGGTGGTTTCCCGGTAAGCGGGGAGTGGTTGGTATGTAAAAATCCAGATATAATTAATCAGCATAATGCCAAAGTATATAGCAAAGCAGGTATTGGGGATCCACCAATGTCGGTTCCTCATTTAGATACACGTTTTATCAATGGTAAAAGAGAATTGTTATTTGGTCCGTTTGCAGGGTTTAGTCCCAAGTTTTTAAAAGAAGGCTCATATTTAGATTTATTGAAATCGATAAATTTTGATAATATACCATCAATGTGGGGTGTGTTTTGGCACAATTTACCGCTAACAAAATATTTGGTAGAACAAGTAGCTATGAGTTTTGAAGATAGAATGGATTCGTTAAGAGTATTTCTTAAAGATGCCAAAAGCGAAGATTGGGAAATTATGGTTGCTGGGCAACGCGTGCAGACAATTAAGAAAGATGAGTTTGAAGGTGGCTCGTTAGAATTTGGTACACAGCTAGTAAGTAGTAAGGATGGTAGAATTACTTGTTTGTTGGGGGCATCGCCAGGAGCATCAACTTCAGTAAAGATCATGCTAGATGTACTTGAAAAAGCTTTTCCAGAATTAACAACATCTGAAAAAGGAAAAGAGCAACTGAGTAAAATGGTGCCTTTTTATAAAAAAGAAGTTACCAAAGAATTGTTTGATGCTCAGCTTGAACGCGTAACCCAGGTTTTAGAATTATAACTACCTTAATTTATTTAAGATAGTTTTATACTTAATAGCACTAAGTCAATACAATAATATGACGGATCTTGCATTATCATTTTTTACCAAAGATGCAATCAATAATAAATGCGATTTAGATTCCTTCTATTTTTTCTATTAATTATAAATTTTGTGGGACATGCACAATTAAGTGATTTGGCTCGTTTAGATTTTACTTTTATTCCCAATAAAGGGTCAGATGTAGAATATACGCGCTCAAGATTTCTTGTCAATTACCCAATAAAATTAAAAAAGGAAGGGCAGTATTTACTTTTAGGAATTGATTATAGCAACGTTCATCTACGCTTTAAAAATGACAAGCTCCCATTTGATCGAAATTTATTGAATGATTTCAAATTATTGGATTTCACTTTTGGGTATACAAAACCATTAAAAAACGACTGGCGATTGGGGCTAAGGTTTCAACCGGGTATTAGTACTAATTTAACCGCGAAAAGTTTAAATGCCAATGACTTGGTTTTTTCGGGAGACATCGTTTTTATTAAAAGTTTTGAAGATAATATCGATAAGCCATCGCGGCTAATTGTTGGTTTATCCTATTCACAAAATAGGGGGTATGTGTTTCCGTTACCTTTTATTAGTTATTATAAAAAAATCAGACCCGATTGGTCATTTAATTTGGGAGTGCCAAAAACTAATTTACAATACCATCTTACAGATAAACACCGCTTTAAGCTTTTTGCGCAATTAGACGGATTTACTTCTAACATACAAAACGGCGCTTTGATAAATGGTGAGGAGTATGCGGAATTGATAAATATGTCATTAATTAACGGTGGTCTTCAATACGAATATCATTTTACGAACCATTTGCAATTAGATGTACGTGCCGCATATAATTTTAGTTTAAGTAATAGGTTGGAAGATGGCAACAATAATACATTGCTCACAATCGACAATAATTCTAGAAGTTATTTTAGAGCGGTATTAAAGTTTAAAATATAAATTGACTAAAAGAAAATAAAAACGCCGAAATCTAAGATTTCGGCGTTTTCGTTTACAATAGCATAAGGGTTTTAACCTATTACAGATTTCTCGGTAATAAACGGTTGATTGTAATGTCTTTGACCTGTTGCTTTGTATAAGGCGTTTGCCAATGCTCCGATTATAGGTGGTAAAGAAGGTTCTCCTAAGCCGGTTGGGTCTATCCCGTTATCAACAAAAAAGCTTTCAATTTCTTTCGGTGCTTCTTTATGTCGTATTAAGCGATACGTATCAAAATTCTTATGTTGAGGTTTACCGTCTTCAAATGTCATTTCACTATAAGTAGCGTGACCGATACCATCGATGATTCCGCCTTCAATTTGATTTTTTGCGGCCATCGGGTTAATGACAATTCCGCAATCTACGGCACACCATACTTTATTGACCTTTGGTGACTTTGTATCGGTAGACATGTCTAAAACTTGCGCAACGTAAGAGTTGTGGCAATAGTAAGCTGAAACACCTCTCGCGATACCGTTTTTTTGACTTCCGTCCCAACCAGCTTTATCCCTTACTAACTTAAGTACACCCGCATAACGTGCCGGATCGTAGTCGTTTTTTTCAGGTTCGCCAACAGGATCTTTAATCGCCCTGTCAAATAATGTCAATCTAAACTCTATAGGGTCTTTACCTGCAGCTTCGGCAACTTCGTCTAAAAATGCTTGTTCGGCACCGGCAACAAAGTTAGAACGTGGCGCACGCCAAGCACCTGTGGTTACATTTGTTTCTAAACTGAATTTTTCAGCTAGATAGTTATCGACGGCACCAGCCGGAAATCTATTTTCAAAAAGTAGATCATCATTAGACCCCGCACCTTTAACGTGCCATGCAATTAAATTGCCCTCTTTATCTAAACCTGCTTTATATTTTACTTTATATGTTGGGCGGTAGGTACCCTGGGTCATATCATCTTCACGCGTATACACCAATTTAATAGGTGCTCTCATGTGTTGTGAAATTACCGCAGCTTCCACACCGAAAGTTCCATAGAGACGACGACCAAATCCGCCACCCATACGGCTCATTTTAATATCAATTTTTTCAACTGGCATACCTAGTCTAGAAGCCAATGTCTTTTCTAAAAACTCAGGAGTTTGTATTGGTCCGTTAAGCAAAGCTCTTTCAGCAGTAACATCTGCGTAAAAGTTCATTGGCTCCATGGTATTGTGCGCTAAAAAAGGAGCACTATAGGTGCGCTCTATAACCTTATCCGCTCTTTTAAATGCACTAGCTACATTACCATCTTTACGAGCTGGCTGTTTAGCTGATGTGTTCAATAATTTAGTCAATGCTTCATCATGCCCTTCTGTACTTTCTAAAGCAGAAGATTTTTCCCATTCCACATTCAATGCCTTTTTTGCCTGCATACATTGCCAAGTAGATTCACCAACAATGGCAACAAGCTTATTAATGGCACCGCCATCAGACCATTGTTTCTCTGTATCATCTTTATATGCATCAAAAGAAAAAACATCTTTAATACCTGGCATAGATTTTACAGCATCGGCATTCATTGATTTATAGGTCATGCCGAAAGCAGGTGGGTGTACGATCATGGCGATCATCATTCCTTCTTCTTGAATATCTAAACCGAACAAAGGTTTACCGGTAACAATACTTGGACCATCAACATTTCGTCTATCGGTACCTATAATATCAAAATCATTTGTTTCTTTAAGTTTCACCTCTTCAGGTACGGTCATCGTAGCTGCTTTAGAAGCCATATCACCAAATCCGGCTGAGTTGTTTGATGCGGTATGAGTTATAACACCTGCATCAACCGTAATTTCAGAAGCATCAACCTGCCATGCCTCTGCAGCTGCGGCAACTAACATATGTCTAGCAGTAGCACCTGCCATTCTTAACCCAGACCATCCAACACGGATAGACTGACTACCACCTGCCAATTGTCTTTGAAAAATATCGGTATTCAAAGGGGCTTGCTCTACGATTACATTTTTCCAATCCACACCAAGTTCATCTGCCACGATCATGGGCATAGAGGTCTTTACATTTTGTCCTATTTCTGGGTTAGGCGACATAATAGTCACCATACCGTTGTCGCCAATTTTAAGAAAGCTATTAATATCGAACCATTCTTTTGGTATGTTACTAACTTGTTCTGGGGTAGGCTTACAAGATGCTAGCCAACTGAATCCTAAAATCATACCACCACCGGCAAGCGTACCGCTTTTTAAGAAAGAACGTCTATTATATGTTGTTTTAATAAGTGTCATCTGTTTTTTTTTGAAGGTTAAAATCCCAACACTGTGGGCTTATAATTACGCGTTAGAAATACTCGAAGCATTTTTAATTGCTTTCTTTATTCGCGTATAAGTACCACAACGACAGATATTACCGTTCATAGCATCTTCAATTTCAGTATCTGTAGGATTAGGATTTCGCTTTAAAAACGCACTGGCATTCATAATCTGACCTGCTTGGCAATAACCGCATTGGTACACATCTTCTTCTAACCAAGCCTTTTGAACCGGATGATCTCCGTTTTCAGAAAGTCCCTCAATAGTAGTGATGGATTGTTCACCCACTGCAGAAACCGGAAGCTGACAAGAGCGAACGGCATTATCACCTAAATGAACTGTACATGCTCCACATTGGGCAATACCGCAACCAAATTTTGTACCTACCAATTTTAAATGATCTCGTAATACCCAAAGCATTGGTGTAGAAGGGTCTACATCTACTTCTTTGGTTTCTCCATTAACTTTTAAACTGAAATTTGCCATTCGTTTTTCCTATTTGTTTAAGTTGTTTGAAATTAGGTATTTTTTTAGAAAAATGACCGAGATTAAAGGAGAAAAAATCTTAAAAATTTATTTTATAAAATATAGATCATCATAATCTAAAGGTTTGTGTAATCAATTGGTAATGAGATGTGTGTGATATTTATTGGATATAGACTTGAAAATATCGTTTTCCATTGTGTTTTTAGATTTAAACCGAAAGAGTTATTTAATTATTGAATAGTGATATACAAAGAGTGTATATCCAAGTATTTTTAAGCACGTAAACAATCCATGTTTTTTGTATTAAAACTAATCTATTCAATATGATAGCACAACATATACCAGACACTGTATCTGAATCTATAATAAACACCATTGGTAATACACCTTTGGTTCAATTAAATAAAATATTTGAACATAGTAGGTTCAACCTTTTTGGTAAGCTAGAAGCGGCAAACCCTGCGGGGAGCATTAAAGACAGAACTTCCCTTTTTATATTACAACAAGCACTTGCAGATGGTAGAATAAAAAAGGGAGATACGGTTATAGAATCAAGTTCAGGAAATATGGCGGTAGGTTTGGCTCAGGCATGTTTATACTATGGTCTTAAATTGATTGTAGTTGTAGATCCGAAATTGAATTTACACACAGAGAAAATTCTTAGAACATATGGTGCCCGCATAGAAAAAGTTACAGAACCAAAAGAAGATGGCGGTTTTTTAGCAGCGAGATTGGCACGCGTACAATACCTGTTAATTAGTATTCCTAATAGCTTTTGGTCTAACCAGTATGGCAATAAAGACAACCCGTTAACACATCATAAAACCATGACAGAGATCATGGATTCTTTAGATGGGGAATTAGATTACTTATTTGTGGCTACAAGCACCTGTGGTACATTAATGGGCTGTGCAGACTATATTAAAGAAAACAACCTAAACACTAAGATCATTGCCGTAGATGCCGTTGGTAGTGTTTTATTTGGTGGACCACCATTAAAACGCTTAATTCCGGGGCATGGGGCAGGCGTACCATCCCAATTTTTAGATACGAACAAGATTCACGATTATGTATATGTAGATGATGTTGACTGCGCAAGAGGATGCTGGTCATTGCTGGAAAATGAATCTATTTTATGTGGTGGTTCTTCTGGAGGTATGATAAGTGCCGTAAAAAAGTACAGTAAAAAAATAGAGGATGGTAATAACTGTGCGTTGTTTTTATGTGATCGTGGAGAACGTTATTTAGATACCATTTATAATCAAGAATGGTTATTAAAAGAATTGCCGGAAAGTAGAAATGCTTTTACTCCGTTAGGAGGGTGGAAGGTAGCCTAATCTATGAATAATAATAGCAAATATAAAGTTGGTATTATAGGTTTTGGACCTAAGGGTTTTTATGGTTTTGAAAGATTGATAGCTTATTTAAATGAAGCCAAAATTTCGAGAACCGTACAAATTCATATTTTCAATAACACATCATTTTTAGCGTCAGGCGATGTATATAGATCAGATCAGCCAGAATATCTCATAATGAATTACGCCAACCGTAATATCAATAGTTGGGTCTTAAAGGAACCTTTTTCGTCCGCTACTGAAACCCCGGATTTTGTCACATGGCTAACGGATAATGGATATAATGCTGTTGCTTCTGGAACATATGCTCCAAGAGCTCTAGTAGGTGATTATTTGGTAGATTGTTATCAATTCGTATTAGAGCAATTGCCAATGAACATTGAGGTAGTTACCCACATTGGTACGGTAACTAATATGATAAAAGAGGATCATGATTATAAGGTGTTTTATTCGGATAAGATAAGCGGTGAGAAGGAAGCTCTTACGTGTAACAAAGTCCTATTTACAACGGGTCACCATTCTTTTAAGACTCAAAAAAACCAAAGTGATATTTTAGGTAATAAGATTGATTTTATTTACCCTACCAATGAAAAATTAAAGTATATCTCTTCACCATCTTTGGTAGCGATAAAAGGTTTCGGGTTAACGGCAATAGATGCAATTTTGGCTTTGACAGAAGGCAGGGGAGGTAATTTTATAAAAAATGAAACAGGCGATTTAAAATATATTTCTTCAGGGAGAGAGCCTAGTAAAATATACCCGTTCTCAAGAACAGGTGTACCTATGATACCTAGGAATGGTTCATCTTTGGCTGATACGGATTTGTATTTTTTAACCGAAGAGTTTATAGCGAGACTAAAACAACATAAACCTATTAATTTTCATAGTAGGCTGTTACCCCTAATCAAGAAAGAATTTTATTTTTCGTTTTACACTGTACTGTTCAAAAATTATGGTCATCAGTTTTATTTTGATACCGATATTTCGGTAATGGAAAAACAGGTAAAATATTTTCATGAGGACTATCCAGACGCTCCTGTTTTCAATTGGGAAACTATAGTAAATCCGTTTAAAGAGAAGTCTGTCTTATCAACTGATGAAATACAAGATTACATGCAGTATTTGATTGATGAGGTTGCAAATGGAGAGGAAAAAAGTCCGCTCATATCAGCTGTTGCTACATGGCGTAAAATCAGTCCGATTTTTAATGAGCTTTACAGTTTTGGAGGTTTAGATGCGGTTTCGCACAGGGAGTTTGATTCGTATTATTTCGGCTTGTTTAACCGGTTATCTTACGGTCCGCCAGTAAAGAACATGAAAAAAATATTAGCCTTAAGTAAAGCAGGGGTTTTAGATTTTACTTATTCCAAATCTGCAACTATTTCGAAAGACGATTCCGATAATAATTTTAGTCTACATATAGAAAACGGTCAGAGAACGCAGATAGATTATGTAGTAAATGCCACAATATCAAGAGCTAAAGAAGGTAGATTTGAAAATGAACTTTATCAGAATTTATTGAAAAACGGACTAATTCGTGAATTCGAAAATAAATCAAAGACTAGTTATAAACCAGGTTGTATAGAAATTAATAAAGACGGAAATGCTATAGACTTTAATGGTTATGTCAACAACGACATTTCATTTTATGGAACCCCTACAGAAGGCATAACCTGTGATAACGATACCCTGTCAAGAACCCGAAATGATTTTGCATCGGTTTGGGCAAAATATGTTTGTGAAGCAATTAAAGAGAAAGATGAAAGAATTGAAAAATATGAAAGACAAGAACATGTATTTTAAGGGAAAACCTGAATATCAATTAACCCCAAAAACTTCTGACTGGATGCATGAACTATTTAATGACCAAGCGGTTGTTAGAGGTTTGGTGGAAAGATATGGTTCACCGATAAATATACATCATTTACCATCTTTCAATAAAAATTGCGAAAACTATCAGCAGGTTTTTCAATCGTACGGATTAAAGTATAGAATTTTTTACGCTAGAAAAGCGAACAAATCCAAAGGTTTGGTAAAACAGGCATTTGCATCTGGTATAGGTGTAGATACCGCCAGCTTTAAAGAACTGGAACAGTCTCTGGCATTGGGCGGAAATGCTGAAAATTTAGTATTGACTGCAGCCATAAAAACCGAAGCACAGATAGAACTGGCAATTAAAAATGGAGTACCTATTATTTTAGATAATGAAGATGAATGTAGATTGACCCAAACTGTAGCCGCTAAATTGAATAGAAAGGCAAATGTTGGTTTTCGAATTAGCGGATTTGAAGTTGATGGCGAGAAACTTTATAGTCGTTTTGGATTTGATGTAGATGAGGTGGTAGATTTTATTGCTTCTTACGTAGGTGACGGTAAAACTTTTGATTTACTAGAAGTAACCGGGCTTCATTTTCACTTAGATAGTTATTCTACACATCAACGAAGTATCAGTTTAATTGCAAGCATTCATATGATATCAGCTTTAAAGGAAAAAGGATATCCTATCACCTTTATTGATATAGGCGGCGGTATTTTAATGAATTATTTAGAAGATGAGGAAGAATGGATTGATTTCAATGAAAAATTAAAGGAAGTTGTAATAAATCAGAACAATGATATTACGTTCAATAATAACGGATTAGGCTTTAGATTGGAAGATGGTAAGTTGAACGGAAAGCGCAATACCTACCCGTACTTCAATAAAATAAATAAAGGTTCCTTTATAAAAGAAGTACTTGATTTTACCGATGATGTATCCGGATTATCGGTGGCATCTTTATTGCTCAAAAATGATATAGAAATACGCATTGAGCCTGGTCGTTCTTTATTGGATCAAGTAGGTATGACAGTGGCCAAGGTCATCCACAGAAAAAAAGATGCAAGAGGACAATGGTTGGTTGGTCTAGAAATGAATATGAGCCAGATGATGAGCTCTAGCGCAGATTTTCTATTAGATCCATTTATGCTCTACAATTCTGAAATTGAAGAAATTGAGCATGTAGATGTATATTTTACAGGAGCTTATTGTTTGGAAAGAGATGTATTGTTGAAACGAAAAATAACCTTACCAAGATTGCCGGCAATAGGGGAGTATGTTGCCTTTGTAAATACGGCAGGTTACATGATGCACTTTTTTGAAACGGAAGCACATTTGTTTGATTTGACTACCAATTTAATTTTTACCGGATCCAATGAAAAATTATCTTTTTTTCAGTTTATAGATGATAATAAGATTGTACTAGAATAGTATTGTTAAATGCATCAATAACTATGTCTTTTAAGACAAGGTAAACTTGTGGTTTTGGGTAATTTGTATAAAAATAATAATCATGAAAACACAAGCATATTTAGCCTTCAACGGCAATTGTCAAGAAGCATTGAATTTCTACGGAAATCTATTCGATGCAGATATTAAAAATAAACAAACATACGAGGATAAGAAAATAGATATACCGTCATCTTTTCGCCAAAAATTACAACACGCAGAATTAAAAGGCAAGGGTGTGCATTTTATGGCATACGATGCTGCACCAGATACGCCATTGAATAATGGAAACCAGATTAATATGAGTGTTGATACCAATAGCTTGGATGAGGGTAAACAGTTATTTGAAGACTTGTCTAGTGGCGGTCAGATACATCACGAGTTTAGAGAACGAGAATGGGGACATTTTGGTAGATGTACGGATCGGTTTGGAATAGGGTGGATGGTAAACGTAGATAAGTAGACCACACGTTATTAAGTAATTGAGATTTTAGAATTAAGAATATTAAAATATCGGGGCAAAACTCCTTGGAGTTAAGCCTCGATTTTTAGATTAAAATAAAAGATATGGATATTATATATGAATATGACGGCGTAACCGCTAGTCAAAGATTAGAAAGTTTTGCAGAAGAGAAGTTGACCAAACTTCATACAAAATTCAATGACATTATTAGGGCAGATGTTTTTCTTAAACAAGAAAATACATCATCTGATGAAACTGGCATGATTTGTAATATACGTTTAAGTGTACCAGGACCAAGAATTTTCGCTGAAGCCAGTAATGAGAACTTTGAAGAATCGGTTATAGAATCAGTAAGTGAATTAGAAAGACAACTGAAGAAGAGAAAAGATAAAATGAAAACATATTAATACGCTATTATGAAAAAAGCATTAATACTTTATTTTGGTAAAAAATTTTATAAAAATTGGTTAAAAAAGAAATGTGCCGAACAATCTAATAGAGTTAAGAAATAACAAGTTTTAATGGCAACAAAAAAGCCCTTGCAATTTGCAAGGGCTTTTTTAATTGATTAAAGATTTACTATCTGTAATCTTCCAATACTTCAGTAGTTTCCAAAGCATTTTGTAATTGTTCTTTTTGTGCTCTAATGATTTCCTTTAATCTATGTGGCATCATAACCTCTGTTAGTGCATTGTCATAATCGTTTATAGCCGCTTTATCGCCTCTAATGGCTTCTTCTAGCATGGCTTCATCATTATCTTCTGCAAAAAATGCTTTAATGTCCATCCAAGTTCTATGTAATGTTCCTGCTGCACTTCCTTCAATCTGTACACTACCTAATTCTAACTCTGGTACCGATGCTCTTAGTTCTTTTAAAAATTGCATACGATTTATAATCTTTTTTTCGAAATAACTTTTGATTCCTACATCCTTTGAATTCTCCGATGCCTTTTCAAATCCTTTGATTGCATCTTCGTTTTTACTGATTAAATCTTTTAAATGTTCTTCGATTTTTTTTATATCGGTGTTCATATATTAAATTTTACTAGACCCCATGGTCTATGGTTAAACAAATTTTCTTTTACTAAGTTACGTGTATATAACCGTTATACTTAGCTATAAAAAATATCGCTTTTGCTCTATACCATAAACAGCCAAATACCGTAAACATTGGGGTTGTTAAGTGTATTGGTATATCATTTTTAGGGATTGAGTCAAGCTGAAAAGGCATCTGCTATTAATTTGGTCGAGAACAATAAAAAAAAGATTATGGGATTATCACCACTATTTGGAGTAGCAAAATTATTAGTAAGAAGTAGAAAATTGAAAATGGCAGCGGTAGGCTTACAATTGGCATATTTAGGTTATACCTACATTTCAGATAAAAGAAAAAATAAACAGGTTAGAAAATAAGCTAATAATTTTCGTAAATAGCTGATTATTAAATAATTAAATGGATTTTTCGATTTAATTGTTTAGTAAATTTTTAAAAACCTATGAATTTTTATTAATAACCGATTGAATGAGTTATAAGACCTTTGGAGTATTAATCCCCAAAATCTAGTAACATGAACAATTCAATTAAATTCACCCTATTGTTTGCCTGTATGGCAACCATGGGTTATGGCCAAGATTTGGCCTACAATGACAACAGCACAAGTTTTAAGCAAAGAAAGGTTGAAGAGGTAACCAACCGTACAGAGAATTACAACAAGCTAAAAAGTTTAGGTTTTTCTGATTCAGAGATATTTGAAGATTTGGGTAATGCCAATTTTTTGACCAAAAATTATGCAAATGCATTATACTGGTACGGTAGGCTCATGGAAATTTCTGAAGACGGTACTTTAAAAAGGAGCTATCAAAAAAGATTTGACCATGCGGTTTCTCAATTGGGCAAAGAAGTCCAAAACGAAATAGCCGATGAGAACTGGACAGAGCTGGTCAAAGACGATTATAAAATGACACGTACTATTGTGCCATCACGTCTAACCTCCAATAATAGAAGAAATTTTTTGCCATGGGGTGATCAAGGCGCCATAAAGGAATTTGCTTCTAACACCGCGGCACCGGTAAAAACTTCTGGTGAATATGCACCACCGGTAGCATTGACAAATGGTGGCAACACTGCATATTACAGTAAAAAAGTATACCGTAAGCCTACAACCGGTATGTTTTCCAAAAAGAAAGAAATACATAAAATCTACAAAGCCGATAAGGTTGACGGTGAATGGAAAAAAATTACCGAGGTAGCAGTTTGTCCCGGTGATTTCTCCGCAAAGCATCCCGCAATTTCGCCAGATGGCAGTCGATTATTTTTTGCATCCAATATGCCGGGTACATTTGGGGAATATGATATTTATGTAGCAACAATTCAAAAAAATGGAACTTTAGGGCAAGCTAAAAACTTGGGTTCAAAAGTAAATACGGAGAAGAACGATGTACTTCCCAATCCAATATCCAATAGTAGTTTGGTATTCGCTTCTGATGGTAGGGACGGCTACGGTGGGCTAGATGTCTATATGGTAGAGGTAGGGCAGCGTAGTGTTGGGTTAGCGGTAAACATGGGCAATACCATTAACAGTTCATATGATGAGTATTCTGTAAATCTTTTACAGAGCGATGGTTCTGGCTATGTAGTAAGCAATAGAATGGCACAAGGTAAGAGTGCACAGAATGTAGCCTTTAATTTAAGTGACGAACCCATTAATAAGAAAGATAGGGATGATCGTTTTTTAGAAGCCTTTAACTCAGGTAAACAAATGCAGTATTCCAGCTCTGTATTTGAAGATGAATAACCACCCATTGTTCATTTCCCCCAATTCATAGACAAATTCAATTTTAATCATTAAACTTAATCGTTATGGAAAGTCCGTATAAAATCAATAGTTTTCTTATTGCTTTATTTTTATTGGCTCTTGTCCAGACAGTAAAAGGTCAAGAAACCAATGCAAATTTAGGATCAAGCAGTACGTACCACAACCAATTATTCTTCAACAGGTTTTTTATAAACCCAACGTTCTCTTTGGTACGTGAGAACAAATCATATTTAAACATTCTACATAGAAATCAATATGCAACCTTCGATGATAATAGCCAAAACTATTTTCTAGGGTTCAGCAACAAGTTAAATGACCATACCGCAGTAGGTATTGGTGTTTACAGTCAGTGGTCTGGCGTTGTGCAAGAATTCGGATTCAATGCCAACTACGCGTCATCTGTGCGTTTAGGAGAGAAATCTGTCTTGACCTTCGGTACCAATGTTACCTATTTTAATCAAGGTTTAGATAAAAATAGAATTGTAGTAAGTGAAGATGATCCACAATTGGCAGATGCACGTAAAGAAAGTAAAATTGCCATACAACCGGGTATGAACTTGTCTTTAGGTAAGTTCGATTTTGGGTTCTATGCAGAAGACCTTTTTAAATACAACCAAACAACAAACGAATTTTTAACCGAATTGTCTACCAAGAGTGTAAAGGCATCGGTACAATATACACACTCATTTGAACACTCAAGAGGACTATTTGAAAATGCCCGACTAATGCCAATGGGGCAAGTAGGTCAGAATTATGATGGTAGTCTGTATTACTTTGGTTCTTTATTACTAGACATGCCTAACTACGGGTGGTTGCAAACTACGATAGATGAAGAGTATGGTGTAGCGGCAGGTGTTGGTTTTAATCTTAGTGAGAAAATGTCTTTAGGGTATTTAATGGAGAAAGACTTATCGAATGAAGATGCCAATTTAGGTTGGAATCATGAAATAACTTTAGCCTATAAATTCAAAGATGATGATTTGGCTATCTCGGTCGCCGATAATTCATCAGACTATCAAATAGATAATATAGTACGGAATTATGAAGAGCAGATAGCTCATTTAATTGAAGAACGTGATAATGCCAGAAAATCTGGTCGTAAGAGACAGGAGGCATCTTCAAAAGCTATGACTACAACTTCCGAGAGTAGTTTGGCATACGAGAACAAAATTATTTTAGATGAGTTGATCTTACGTCAAGATTCTATTGAAAATGAAAGAATTGCAGCATTTGAAGAACGATTCGAGTTAATTGTTAGAATGTTGCGTAATGATATTGATACGACAATAAAGAGCTCTTTACAAGATTTTAGCGCAGAAGAAAACACATCTTATGCTTCTAATGATATAAATGACGATGCCATCGATTTTGTTACAGAACCTGCAAATGCTTTCGCTGCAGAAACACCGAAAGCTTCATCGGTGGTATCAAATACTACATCAACTTCATCTAGAAGAGCGAATTTTAAAGAATTTCCGTCCACAAGAGATAACTTTAAGCAGATGCCCGTAAAGATGATGGTAGATGCTAATGTAATAGATATGAACTCTGGTTACTATGTAATTGCAAATGTATACAGCCAAACAAAGTATATGAATGCTTTCATGAAAGAATTACGTGAAAAAGGATTGGACCCTAAACAATTCTACAACAAAGAAAATGGTCTGTATTATGTATACTTAGCAGACTACGATTATAAGAACGATGCGCAAATGGCTGCAAGCACAAATTTAAATGGAAAATACAATCAAGAGAAATGGATCATGCAAGTAAGCGAAACAACAGCTACGGCATCTAATACTTTTGAAGATGATGATATAAGCATAGAGTAATTTATTAAAAATCTATAAGCCTTTACGGTTATATGGTTGATTTGAATTGTTAATAAAAGGAGGGGTGTTGTCCGGGGGGATAACTGGGTCCCCTCCTTTATTTTATTTTTATTTTAAGAGGTTATTTTTCGGTTAAACTAAGGGTTAACAATCGATGAATGACCATTTTGTGTTGTTAAATGGTGCATTTGAACGAAAATTCTGATGTTTTCAACGGGTATATTATTTTAATATATATCTTTCGATCAGCAAAAGATTCAAACCCAATTGTATAACCCCAAATCCCCCCAACCATGAAAGAATTTATCCTACTAAATTCCGGTTTCAAAACACATTTTTTTCTTCACAAGATTTCTATCATTTTAGAACTCCGAAATCTCATTGATTCAAAGTTTGGCAAACGCCTCGGTTTCATGAATTAACTCATTGGCGATTATTCGTTTATGACTTAATATTTTAATTGAACAATAGCGACGTGCGGTCTGTTTTTGACTGTTCTTCTAGGCGACCTTTGTCGATTTTTAATGTAAAAATAAACTTGTAGCATACACTATTGGTTTATAAAACATAGCTATTGTTTGGTTATTCAAACCTTTTAATAGGTTCTTGAAATTACTCAAAACTAACGTTGGTTATTGTTCTTATTTTGAACGATAGCTTCAAAAACTATGGAAATCATGAAAAATTCAAATATTAGAATAATTGTATTAGAAAAAGATATCACATTACATTCTGTTTATAAAAATCATTTCGAAGATATTGATGGTTATGAAGTGGTAGGCAGTTATACATCTGCCAAAAATGCTATTAAAGATTACAAGTTTACCAAACCCCATATTGTTCTATCGGAAATTGAATTGGAAGATATGAATGGGGTAGATGCCATTAAGCTTTTCAAGAAAAAAGACTGGGAAGTAAAAATCATCATGTTCAGTGAAATCAATGATTTTGACATTATTAAAAATGCGTTCAAGAAAGGAGCAAACGGGTATTTGACAAAACCGTTGACCTTAGATAAATTAGAACATGCTTTACGTAGCATAGAAACTGAAGGTGCCGCTATGAGCAATGATATCGTTAAGAAAATCATTAGCAATTTTCATAGAAAGACATTTGCGTTTTTCTCGGAAAGAGAAAATCAGATTGTAGACTTTCTATGTCAAGGAGCAACTTATAAAATGATTGCGCAAAAGTTATTTGTAACGCCCAGTGCGGTTAATTTTCACATTCAGAATATTTATTTGAAGCTAGATGTAAATTCAAAATCTGAAGCACTTTCAAAGTTAGAGCAGCTTCAAAATCAATTAGAACAGTATTAAAGTTCGAATTGCTACCCATTGATTTCTAGCCTAGTACGAAAACCTTTTCGAAAATAAATTGCTTTTTTGAAATAGGTTCAAGTGTTTGAAATTCAATTTATTATGAGTTGTGTTTGAGAATGTGATCTTTTTAATAATTTGATTGACGATACTTTTTCGTAGTACAAATATCGAATGGTCGGTATAGTACCTATTTTTGGTTTAACTTATTACAGCAAACCAATTTATACTATTTATGTACCATTTAGGATTAGATATCGGAAGTTCATCTATTAAGATTGCTTTGGTAAATGCTTCAACAGGAAAAAGTTTTGTAGTAGTAACAGAGCCAGAGACAGAAATGTCTATGGAAGCTGTAAAAAATGGCTGGGCAGAACAAAGTCCAGAAGATTGGTGGCGCTACGTTTGTAGCGGTATCGAGAAATTATGTCTACAAGAAAATATTAGTAAATCTGATATTTCAGGTATCGGAATATCATATCAAATGCACGGACTAGTGCTTATTGATAAAGAAGGAAATGCCCTAAGAAAATCTATAATTTGGTGTGATAGTAGGGCAGTAGGCATTGGTCAAACAGCCTATGAAGAAATAGGTGCAGAAACTTGCGATACGCATCTTCTAAATTCACCTTCAAACTTTACAGCTTCTAAATTAAAATGGGTCAAAGAAAATGAACCCGAGATTTACGCGCAGATTTATAAGATGATGCTTCCTGGAGATTACATCGCCTATAAATTATCTGGTGTGGTAAATACAACCGTATCTGGTTTATCAGAAGGTATTTTTTGGGATTTTAAAAAGGATGAAATTGCTGATTTGGTATTAGATGAGTATGGTTTGGATAAGGAAATGATTCCTGATATCGTAGATACTTTTTCAGTACAATCTAAAGTAAATGAAAAAGGGGCAACAGAAAGTGGATTATCAACGGGTACACCCATATTATATAGAGCTGGCGATCAGCCTAATAACGCATTGACATTAAATGTTTTTAATCCTGGAGAAGTTGCTGCTACTGGTGGTACATCGGGTGTCGTATATGCCGTGACAGATAATCTTTCAGTAAAAGAAAGCTCTCGTGTAAACAACTTTGCACACGTAAATTATTCTCCGGGAAAACCAGCCAGAATTGGCAAACTACTTTGTATTAATGGAGCGGGTATTCAATACAGATGGTTATTGAATAATCTTAACGTTGCATCTTATGAAGAGATGAATGCATTGGCAAATGAAGTGCCAATTGGCTCAGATGGTGCAACTATGATTCCGTTTGGTAATGGTGCTGAAAGAATGTTGAAAAGCAAAGATGTTGGTACAAGAATTCTCAACCTAAATTTAAATAATCACGGTAAAGGTCATTTGTGTCGTTCTGCATTAGAAGGCATTGCTTTTTCATTTGTCTACGGTATGGAAATCATGGAGTCAGACGGTATAAAAGTGAATGTTATGCGTGCCGGTAACGACAATCTTTTTCGTTCAGAAATTTTTTCGAATACTGTGGCAACCTTAATTGGGTATGATATTGAAATTTATGATACTACAGGGGCAATTGGTGCGGCAAGAGCTGCGAATCTCTATAAAGGTGATTTTGAAGCATTCGGTAAGGCAATTTTAGATAATGATTACGTAATGACGTTTAGTCCGAAGAAAGATAAATCGGCATACCAAGAAGCATATGCAACTTGGAAAAATGAATTGGAATTAATATTGAACAACTTATAAAATCAACATAATGGCAAACAAGGAATATTTTAAAGGAATAGACAAAATTAAATTTGAGGGCAAGGAATCTGACAATCCGTTAGCCTTTAAATACTATAATCCGGATCAAGTAGTGGCAGGTAAAACCATGCGTGATCACTTTAAGTTTTCAACGGCATACTGGCATACGTTCTGTGGTCAAGGTTCAGATCCATTTGGTCCTGGTACACAGAGTTTTGAATGGGATAAATCTTCAGATGCCATACAAGCAGCAAAAGATAAGGCAGATGCCGCTTTTGAATTCTTTGATAAAATCGGTTTTGATTACTACTGTTTTCATGATTTCGATTTAATTCAAGAAGGGTCAACATTTGCAGAATCTGAAAAAAGATTAGCAACGATTACTGACTACTTAAAAGAAAAACAAAAAGAATCTGGTAAGAAATTACTTTGGGGTACAGCAAACTGTTTCTCAAACCCAAGATATATGAACGGTGCTTCTACCAATCCTGATTTTAATGTTGTAGCAAGAGCAGGTGGTCAAATTAAATTGGCTTTAGATGCAACCATCGCTCTAGGTGGTGAGAATTATGTTTTCTGGGGAGGTAGAGAAGGTTATATGTCTTTGTTGAACACAGATTTAGGTCGCGAAGTAGATCACATGGGTCAGTTCTTGACAATGGCAAGAGATTATGCACGTGCTCAAGGGTTCAAAGGGAATTTCTTTATAGAGCCAAAACCAATGGAGCCAATGAAACATCAGTATGATTTTGATTGTGCTACCGCAATTGGGTTCTTGAAAGAATATGGTTTGGAGAATGATTTTAAAATGAATATTGAAGTAAACCATGCAACATTGGCGCAGCATACTTTTCAGCATGAGATTGCTGTAGCGGCAAAAGCTGGTATGCTAGGTAGTATGGATGCAAACCGTGGTGATTATCAAAATGGTTGGGATACCGATCAGTTCCCGAATAACATTCAAGAAACTACAGAAGCCATGTTGGTATTCTTGGCAGCTGGTGGATTACAAGGTGGCGGAGTAAACTTCGACGCCAAAATAAGAAGAAATAGTACGGATTTGGAAGACGTTTTCCACGCACATATTGGTGGTGCTGATACTTTTGCAAGAGCTTTGATCACTGCAGATAAAATTATCGAATCGTCTTCATATAACAAGTTACGTGAAAACAGATACAGTTCTTTTGATTCTGGTAAAGGAAAAGATTTTGAAAACGGTAAGCTAGAAATGAAAGATCTTTACAATATCGCCAAAGAAAATGGTGAGTTGGAATTACAGAGTGGTAAGCAAGAATTGTTTGAGAATATCATTAATCAATACATATAAATATTTTATCCCTTTAAGTATCATAGCTTTTTGGGTATTAGAGTTTATCTAAAAGGAATCAAAATGTCCCTAGGTTTTTACCTCAGGGACATTTTGCTTTTTCTACATAATTTAAATGTCAATTTAAATCTGTTATTTTGCAGTATAAATTATGAAAAAAGTAACCTTAAAGGATATTGCCGGGCATTTTGGCGTTTCTATCTCTACCGTTTCAAAAGCGATAAATGATAGTCATGAGATTAGCAATGACCTAAAGGTAAAAATTCAGGCATACGCAAAAGAAAAGCATTATAAGCCTAATAGGTTAGCACTTAATCTATTGAACAAAAGCACAAAGACCATTGGCGTTGTAGTGCCTAATATTTTAAATTACTTTTTTGTTCAGGTGTTATATGGTATAGAGAAAGTTGCAAATGAAAGTGGCTATAATATTATAAGTTGCATCAGTAACGAGTCTAAAGCAAAAGAAACAAAGACGCTAGAATTTTTTGATGCCGGTACTGTAGATGGTGTTATTATGTCTCTAGCGGAAGAAAGCCAGAATGAAGACACACATGAAGCATTGATTGATGTAATCAATAATGATATTCCTGTAGTGCTTTTTGATAGGGTTTCGGATAATGTGCAATGCGATAAAGTAGTTGTAGATGATCTTGAAGCAGGCTATAAAATTACTAAGCATTTAATAAATATTGGCTGTAAAAATATAGCGGTCGTTAACCCTATATCTAGTTCAAGCGTTGGTAAATTAAGATTGCTAGGGTATAAGAAAGCGTTAGAAGAATTAGATATTCCGTTTGATTCTAAGTTGGTTATCAATCTAACGATTAAAGATGATTTAGATTTATTGATGTCATTTTTACTGAATTATAAAACCATAGATGGGATTATAGGTATAGATGAACTCATTGCCGTTCAAGTTTTAGAAGTGGTAAAGGCAAGAGGATATAACGTGCCAAATGATATTTCGATCATTGGTTTTACAAACGGACAGTTATCTAAATACGTAACTCCGTCACTTACAATGGTAAGTCAGCATGGTAAATATATAGGCGAGCAAACAGCTAAACTACTGATAAACAGAATTAAAAATCCTGGTTTGCCTTACGAGACTAAAGTTGTGAAGACGAGCTTGCTGGTAAGGGATTCCACCAAAAAATTACAATAATTTACACCGTATCTGGGTGTGGGTGTTCCCATTGTCCACGATAGTCTCGTTGCAATAATGCAGTAGCTTCTGGGTCGTTTATGACCGTTCTACTTTGTGGGTCATACGCTAAAGGTCTTTTTAAATCCATCGATAAATTTGCCAAAATACAGCTAGCGGTAGAAATGTGTCCGTTTTCAATATCGGCAACGGGTTTTGTATTGTTCTTAATCGCATTTAAGAAATCTATCATATGCCTACGAGTTGCGGGTGCGGCATGTAATTCAATGTCTTTTTCAAATAAGTCTTCAAGGTATTTCTCTTTTTCATAAAGAACATCAAAACGAATAGATTCACTACCATCAACGGGTACAAATTCAGCCTTCATTACATCACCTTTTAGAACACCTTTTTCTCCATAGATTTTAAATGCCCAAGGATATTCCGGATCATTAGGGTTTCCCCATGTTCTATGTTGCCAATTACAGTTAAGTCCGTCATATTCAAACACTGCAGATTGTGTATCTGAGATGTTAGATTTACCATCCTTCTGAACAAATATTCCACCTTCAGAGCTAATACGTTTGGGCCATCCTAAATTTAGCATCCAACGAACGGTATCTAGCATGTGCACACACATATCACCTGTAATTCCGTTTCCATATTCTCGAAATGTACGCCACCATCTTTTGTGTGGTAGACCATCATAAGGTCTCATAGGTGCGGGACCTGTCCACATATCATAATCAAAGAAATCGGGTACTTCTTGCTCAGGCGGATTCCCATTTGCACGCATGTGATAATAGCAGCACATATCTACATGCCCTATCTTTCCAAGTAAACCCGTATCAATGATTTTCTTTTTAGCTTCTATTAAATGCGGTGTGCTTTTTCTTTGAGTACCCACCTGTACAACTCTGTTGAATTTTCTAGCGGCAGCGACCATAGCCTCACCTTCCATAACATCAACACTTATGGGTTTTTGAACATACACATGAGCTCCAGATTTAAGTGCTTCAATACACGTTAAGGCATGCCAATGATCAGGTGTGCCAATAAGAACAATATCTAATTGATTGCTTTTCAGCATAGCTCTATAATCAGAAAAAAGTTTTGGTTTTTTACCATTTTTTTGCCGCTCAGAAACTAAATGTGCCGCAGTATTTAATTGTTTGGTGTCAACATCACACAGCGCAATCACTTCTACATTTGCCACCTGAATAAGACGTAATAAATCTCCAGTGCCATACCAACCAGTGCCAATAAGTGCTACTTTTTTTGGCTTTTCGTTCGCGAAAAACTCGAATCCGTATGAGTTAATTGAAGTAAGTAGTAAAGAAGCCGAAGCAGCTTTAATAAAATTTCGACGTTTTAGTAATGTTGGCTGGTTAGGCATGACAAGTTGAGTTTAAGTAGATTACAAACAAGACGAATAATGTAGTTAAGATAGCGAATACTTTAAAAATAGCATTGATTGATTATGAATTTGTTAATGTGTGTCTTATTTAAGTATATTTAAATCAAAATCTTAATGACTACATGAATTTGCGCTATACCTTGATGTTACTGTGCTTGGTGATGACAACTTTTGCCAAGGCTGAAATTACACTTCCTAAAATATTCTCTAATGAAATGGTATTACAACGAGAGACCGATGTGTTGTTGTATGGTTGGGCAGATCCTAATGAAGAATTTACGATTTATACAAGTTGGAACGATGAGATTGTTGACGTCAAAACTGGCAATGATGCAAAATGGGAGATTTCAGTAAAAACACCTGAAGCAGGCGGACCATTTCAAATAATCTTTAAAGGGAAAAGCAATGAAATTACTTTGAAAGATGTCTTAATTGGTGAGGTGTGGCTTTGTTCTGGACAAAGTAATATGGAATGGAGTGCAAACAGTAAAATTGCAAATAGAGATTTTGAAGTTGATAATGCCAATTACCCAAATATCCGATTGTTCACGGTTGCGAAGAGAACCGCTAAATATCCTCAAGAAGATGTAGCGGGAACTTGGGTAGCTTGTTCACCTGAAACCATGCAAGACTTTAGTGCTGTTGCCTATTTCTTTGCGAGAAAAGTCCAAAAAGAATTAAATATTCCCATAGGATTAATAGATAACGCATGGGGTGCATCAAGCGCTGAGGTATGGACACCAGACAATGTTTTCAAAGCGCACCCAGAACTGGTTGAAGCGCATAAAAAGGTCGAGACAAATAAATGGGTAACTGTTGAGAAATCTACATTATATAATGGAATGACGGCACCTTTAACCAATTTTAAAATAGCAGGCGTTCTTTGGTATCAAGGGGAAGCCAATACAGCAAACGCAGAAAGCTACCATGAACTTTTCAGTAAAATGATTACATCTTGGCGAGCAGAATGGAATGACGATTTTCCGTTTTATTACGTGCAAATTGCGCCATTTAAATATGACCAAGAATATGCTGGTGGTATGGTGAGAGACCAGCAACGAAGAACTCTGATGTTAAAAAATACGGGCATGGCTATGACCAGTGATATTTGTACCACAGAAGATATTCATCCATTGAACAAGCAAGATGTAGGCTTACGATTGGCGAATATCGCATTGAAAAATCACTACGGATTATTACAAGATCAAGAAGTTTATGGTCCGCTTTACAAATCATTTGAAGTAGACGGTAATCAGTTAAAAGTGAGCTTCAGCAACGCGGGCGGATTATATGATAAAGGAAAGAAAATATCACTTTTTGAAGTTTCAAATGCAGCCGGAGAATGGTTTCCTGCAAAGGCAAAATTGAAAAACGAAGAAGTGATATTAAGCTCAAAAGGAGTGAAAAATCCGACAGGTGTACGATATGCTTTTAAAAGTACCGACATAGGAACTTTGTTCAATGCTGCTGGATTGCCTGCTTCAACCTTTGTTAGTGAATAACCAAATTGCTTAAAACGGACTATTATGCTTAAAAAGTATCTGTCCGTCCAGTAACGAATGTTATTCAGCTAAAAACAAGGTGCTTATTTTAATAAAGAATTAAATTGTAATCATCAACTAATCTCAAATTATGCAAATAAAAGAATCCTCAGAAATCTTTGATGTTATCATCGTAGGTTCAGGAGCTGGTGGTGGTATGGCTACCAAACAATTGGCAGATGCAGGCTTAAATGTAGCAGTTGTAGAGGCCGGTCCGTTTTTTGACCCTGCCGACCCAAAAACCATGACCCAACTAAAACAACCATATGATTCGCCAAGAAGAGGAGCAGGAACAACCCGTGCCTTTGGTGAATGGGATATGTCTTGGGGAGATTGGGAAGTAGAAGGAGAGCCATATACGCATGCAGAAGGCACTGAATTTAAGTGGTGGCGAGCAAGAATGCTTGGAGGACGAACAAATCACTGGGGGCGTATTTCTTTACGTTTCGGACCAAAAGACTTTAAAGGAAAATCGCGTGATGGTCATGGAGATGATTGGCCAATAGGATACGAAGATGTAAAACCTTATTACGATAAATTAGACAAATTAATTGGTGTTTTTGGCACCAATGAAGGTAGAGAAAACGATCCTGACGGATTCTTTCTTCCTCCCCCGAAACCAAGATTGCACGAACTGTTTTATATCAATGGCGCTAAGAAGTCGAACATTCCGGTAATTCCCGGGAGACTTTCAATGTTGACCAAAAGAATCAACGAGGATCGTGGCGTTTGTTTCTATTGCGGGCAATGTAGTAGATCATGTCAAATATATGCCGATTTCTCAGCAGGTAGTTGTTTGATCTTTCCCGCTCAAAAGAGTGGCGGTCAAGTTAAACTATTTGTGAATTCAATGGTACGTGAGGTTCTTACCAATGAAGAAGGTAAAGCAACAGGTGTATCGTACATTAACAAAGAAGATAGAAAAGAATATACACTAAGAGGTAAAGTGGTCGTGCTTGCTGCATCTGCATGTAGTTCTGCTCGTATTCTATTAAACTCAAAAAGTAAGCAACATCCTAACGGATTAGGAAATAGTAGCAACCTTGTTGGTAGGTATTTGCATGATTCAACGGGATCAAGTGCATCGGGTGTAATACCTGGTTTAATGAACAGAAAGACTTCATATAATGAAGATGGTGTAGGTGGTATGCACGTTTACTCACCATGGTGGGGAGATAATTCTAAATTAAATTTCCCCAGAGGATATCACATAGAAGTTTGGGGTGGTATGGGTCAGCCAAACTACGGTTTTGGATGGGACCCGAATGCCATGAACCAATACTTCGGATTAAAATCTGGAGGGTATGGAGATAGCTTACGTGATGATGTAAAGAAATATTACGGTTCTGTAATAGGGTTTGGTGGTCGTGGCGAAGCGATTGCTTACAAAGACAATTACTGTGAAATTGACCCTACGACCGTAGATCAATTTGGTATTCCTGTTTTGAAGTTTAACTATAAACATTCAGAATACGAAATAAATCAGGCGAAGCACATGCAAGATACCTTTGAAGAGATTATTTATAATATGGGTGGTCATTATTTAGGTGAAAAACCAGGTAAGGATAAAGATTATGGACTAAATAAACCAGGTGAGATTATTCACGAGGTTGGTACTACTAGAATGGGAGATGATCCTAAAACATCGGTTACCAATAAGTTTCAACAGTTACATGATGCGGACAATGTATTTATAGTAGATGCAGGGGTTTTTGTTTCTCAAGCGGATAAGAACTGTACTTGGACGATTATGGCGCTTTCTTGGAGAGCATCAGATTATATCATTGAACAATTAAAGGCACAAAATATTTAAATCATGGATAGAAGAAAGAGTTTACAAACTTTAATACTCGGTGGTGCTGCGGCAACATCTGGGCTAGTCTTCAATTCATGTAAGACTGAAAATGGCGAATCTGTAGATCAAGATATAGTAGCTAGTAGTGAAAAGTATTTTGGCAGAACACCGGCAGAATTAGAACGTATAGAAAAGTTAAATGCAGAACAATTGTTCAACGAGCATGAGATGGAAACTATTGCAGCTTTAAGTGTAGTGATACTTCCTCCAAAAGATCCACATGGTGGTCCTATAGAGGCAGAAGTGCCTGCGCTCGTAGAATTTATGGGGAAAGATATTCCAGAAATGGCTCCTATACTATTAGGAGGCTTAATGTGGTTGGATCATAAGAGTAATACTAAATTTGGTACTGAATTTAAGTCCGCCACCTTAGACCAAAAGAAACAGATTTGCGATGAAATTTGCTGGCATGATACAGAGAAGCCTTTAAGCGAACAACCACTGGAAATTCAGTTTTTCTATACCATGCGTGGTTTGACCGTTACAGGGTACTATACTTCTAAAGTTGGTATTGCGGATTTAGGTTATAAGGGAAATTCACCAAACGTTTGGGATGGTGTGCCGCAAGATGTATTAGACCAACACGGTGTTGCTTATGACCCAGAATGGATAGCCAAGTGCGTAGACCAAAGTCAGCGTAATGTTAAGGCAGAGTGGGATGACGAAGGAAATTTACTTACGTAATTGATAAATGATGATAAAAAAAATAATGATTGCCACTATCCTTTTGGGTAGTGGTTTTTTAGCGCAAGCCCAAGAGGTAGGTTTACAGTTATATAGCCTTAGAAATCAATTTAAAATGGATGTTTCTAATACCCTAGGATTGATTAATGAGTGGGGAATAACCAAAATTGAAGGTGGCGAAACCTATGATATGCCATTGGAAGATTTTAAAGCTTTAATAGATGAAAGTGATCTAGAGGTAGTGAGTGTAGGTGCTGGGTTCGATGACTTGGAGAATGATGTAGACAAGGTCATAGAAAATGCCAAAGATTTTGGAGCTAAATATGTAATGTGTGCATGGGTACCTCATGATGATAACAAATGGGATCTAGAAGAAACCAAACATGCCACGGAAGTCTTCAATAAAGCTGGCAAGATTTTAAAACAGAACGGACTCGTATTGGCGTATCATCCGCATGGGTATGAATTTAGACCTTATAAAAATGGGACATTGTTTGACTATATGGCACAGAATGCTGAGGACTTTACTTTTGAACTAGATGTATTCTGGGCGCAACATGGTGGTGCAGATCCGTTGGCGTTAATGAAGAAATACCCGAAGAAAATTACGCTGTTACATTTAAAGGATATGGAAAAAGGTATTGAAGGTAATAATACCGGTCATGAAGAAGATGATACCAATGTTGTTTTGGGAACAGGACAAATAGATATTGCCGGCATAGTTGCAGAGGCTAAAAAATTAGGTATTGAATACATGTTTATAGAAGATGAATCTAAAAATGTGGTGACCCAAGTTCCAAAGAGCTTGACGTATTTAAAAACATTGAAGTAAACCAACTACCAATTTGAATGCAAAACCTTCTATTTTTAATTAAATAGGAGGTTTTTTTGTGTTTCCAGAACTGATGATTATGGGGTTTCTTATGTAATTGCTTATTATAAAATTTGAGAGTGTTATTTTTACCTTCATTATCATGAAACGATTTTACAAAAAATATAAGTTTCTTACTTATAACTAATTATAAATGAAAAAGACATTAATTTTAAAAACGACGATATCAATTATATTTTTAAATATAATTACACTTGTTGGCTGTAAAACTGAAACTTCCAAAAAAGAGACTACAGCAGAACAAGAGCCTGTAGGTCAGATTGTGGTTGATTCCATAATAGAACCTAAAGTAGAGAAACCTGTATTTAAAAGTTTGGAAGGGGTTTCAGATACTACATTCGTGCGATTAGCAGACTATAGCGATGGCTTTGCGTATGACTTAAGATATGCTACAGATAATAATTTCTTGAAAGAGCAAGTATACGATTGTGGTGAATGCTATACCAGGGCGAAAACGGTAAAGGCTTTGCTAAAAGCCAATGAAGAATTTAAAAAGCACGGAGTAAAAATAAAGTTCTATGATTGCTACAGACCCAATTCCGTACAATATAAAATGTGGAAAATAGTACCTAATCCGCAGTACGTAGCAAACCCTGTTAAAGGTTCTATTCATAATAAGGGTGGAGCAGTAGATATAACTTTGGTTACACTAGATGGTGATGAAGTGAAAATGCCGTCAGATTTTGATTTTTTTGGTAAACGCGCATATCACGATAATTTTGACTTACCTCAAGAAATTTTAGATAACAGAAAGTTGCTCAAGGAAACCATGGAAAAACATGGGTTTTGGTCTACCAGAACAGAGTGGTGGCATTATAATTTACAAGGAGCATCTCATGACCCTATAGCCAACTTTAAATGGGATTGTGAATAACTTTAGTGGACTACGTATGAAAAACACACTATTATTGTTAATGCTGATTATGATGGGTAATGCCGCTGCGCAAGATACCATTATGCAATTATGGCCAAAAGATAAAATTCCTAACCAGATAAAGAGCTTAGAAAAAGAAGTACATGAGCAAAAAGAAATTTTAAGAATTAGCAAAGTTCAAGTCCCTACTATTGAGGTGTATTTACCATCAAAACGAGATGCAACAGGAGAAGCAGTTTTAATTTTTCCTGGCGGCGGATATGGAATTTTAGCCTATGATTGGGAAGGTACGGATATTGCAAAATTTTTGAATAGCAATGGTATTGCCGGGATAGTGGTAAAATATCGTTTGCCGTCAGATGTATCACACACCGACAAAAAGTACGTGCCACTTATAGATGCTCAAAGAGCGGTAAAGCTTGTTCGTGCTAACGCAGAACAATTTAATGTAGACTCTGATAAGATTGGAATAATTGGGTTTTCAGCTGGCGGACATTTAGCATCTACCTTAGGAACACATTTTAATGAAAAGGTTTATGAGTCAATTGATGGTATAGATGAAGAAAGTGCACGACCAGATTTTATGGCGTTAGGGTATCCAGTAATATCATTTGGCGAAGTGACACACCAGGGTTCAAAGAATAATTTAATAGGCGAGAACCCTATGATTGATATGGTAGAGTATTTTTCTAATGAAAAACAAGTTACCGAACAAACACCACCAACTTTTTTACTCCATGCCACAGATGATACCGTAGTACCCATAGAAAATAGCTTGTTATTCTATAAAGCGGTAAAGGATAAAGGTATTTCTGCAACGATGCATATTTACCCAAAAGGCGGTCACGGATTCGGATTAGGTTTACATGATGAGCATTTAAAAGATTGGGGTGAGCGTATGATAGACTGGATCGTTTCTTTGAGATAGTATTTCAATTTTTTGTAAAAGATAGATTCTAATCTATAGAACTTCTCTATTTTTGCAATCGGAATTTTCTGGATGTAGCCCTTCGACTCCGCTCAAGACGAACTGCACTACAGTGAATCTTAGGCAGTTGAAAAACTAGATAAAATCGGGGAGATTTTCTTCCATTAAATTTTCGGGATGTAGCGCAGTCCGGTAGCGCACTCGGCTGGGGGTCGAGTGGTCGCAGGTTCAAATCCTGTCATCCCGACCAAGCGATAAAGTGAACCATGTGAATGGTTCACTTTTTTGGTTACAAAAGTGTCAAAAACATAGTTTTTGTAAACGATTGGAATCAATAAAATGAGAAGGCGATAGCCTTCACTTTGTCATTTGCACCGTGGTTTCATCAGAATTATCTAAATCACGCTTTAATCAAGAAAACCTTTATAAAAGTCGTATTTGTCTTAAATGGCATTTCATTTCTTAATTGCTTATATTTCATTAATGTAAACAAGTCTCAAGTGTAGCATTAATTTTACATGATTTGTTCTTTAAAAAAATAGGCGTAAATGAAAAATGTTTTCTCGTTTTTAATTCTTTTCAGTGTTACTATTTTCATAGGATGCTCAAGTTCAGAAAATCAAGTAAATAATAGTTCTTCAGAAGGTGCCGACGGTATTGAAACCCTTGAAAACGATGGTATGCCTAGTGAAGTCATTAATGGTGATATGCGAGATATATCGCCCAAAGAATTTGTGTTGGACATGGGCTCTGGTTGGAATTTGGGTAATACTCTTGACACTGAAGATATAGATGTAACCGCATGGGGAAATCCTATAACCACAAAGGCAATGATTGATGCTGTTGCTGAAAAAGGATTTAAAACCTTACGATTACCTGTTACTTGGCGGTTTCATACAGGCGATGCGCCAGATTATATTTTAGAATCTGACTGGTTAGATAGAGTTGAAAACATTGCAAACTTTGCTTTAAGTAATGACATGTATGTCATCATCAATATTCATCATGATGATGAGTGGATTGTACCTACATATGAAAATGCACCAGCTGTAAAAGAACGATTAACAAAAACATGGACACAGATAGCCAACAGGTTTAAACCTTATGGAGACTATGTAATATTTGAAACGTTAAATGAGCCACGCCACGAAGGGTCTCCTGAAGAATGGGAGGGTGGTACTACCGAAGGTCGAGATGTTGTAAATCAATACCATCAAGTAAGCGTTGACGCAATTCGTGCAACAGGTGGCAATAATGCTGTTCGTAAAATTATGGTTTCTACTTATGCGGCCGGCACTGGTGAAAATGTCTTAGATGATTATCTAGTTCCTAATAACGATGTAAATGTAATTGTATCTATTCATAGTTATTCTCCTTATTTGTTCAGTCTAGCTGGAACTGATCCAACTTGGGGCACCGATGCTGATAAAGCAGAGCTAACAGAAGAATTCAACACCATTCAAGATAAGTTCAATAACGAAGGTAGGGCAGTAGTAATGGGGGAATGGGGCTCTACATTTGCAAATAATGTGGCAGATCGTTTAGCACATGCAGAATATTATGCTGGGTTATGTGCTGAGCGCGGTATTTGTCCCATTTGGTGGGACAATGGTAATGCCGATGAATTTGGTCTTTTTAATAGGAACACATTAGAATGGGTTTACCCCGAAATTGCAGATGCTATTGTCAATGCTACGAGGTGATTTTTAGATTAATTAGCAATCACATGATAATAGAAATAACTATAATATTTCCGCAAAAGTATAGCCCATTAATTAATCACTTACCTTAAAATCTTTAGATAGAGTTTTCTAGTTTAACAAGCACGTTGCTTATTGCGTCGGTAACAATTACAGATAATGTCAGTTTGCTATTTCTTGTTCAGAAGTGAATTTTGCTAAACTTATAGTAATGCCATCGGTATTTGCTAATCCAGAAAATAAAGCAAAATAGTACAATCCACTTTCTCCAAAATATTGATTACTATAAAAAAACAATAAAGGGTATTAATACATAAACAATGCACTATTAAATATGTAAGTTAATAATGTGAGTATGGGAAACTAATTGCCGATGCGGTGATGATACCCGCAGCATATTTTTTTAGACAATTGTGGATATTCAAAACTTCTAGACGTGTAGTTTCATGTAGCTGTAGTGATTGAAATGAGTTCGCCAAGAATAGCAAATAATAAAATTCTTTTTTTAACCCTACAAATTTGACCAAAAAATGACCAATGAAGTTTTTTTTGCATATTATCAGCTCTTAGATAATATAAAGAGGTATTTGTAAATTCGGAAAAGCATATACAGGTTCCAACAAATAGCTAAAATTGATATCAAGGTTCCAACTAGATATACAGCTGATGTAAAAAATAGCTAATTGCGAAATTGAAGATGAAAGGTTTTTAAGCAAAAAGTATTTAGAGAGTTGAGAAACACTTATTTCGGCATTCTAAAAGTAATTAAGCTTTACTGGTAAAGAAAAAAAATAATAATTTAAAAATAGAAGTTTTATCAGGATTACTAAATTCATAAAAAAGATATAATCTAAAAAAACCCTCAGGTTTTAACTGAGGGTTAGTTAATTTAATAAAATACTATTTCTAATTAGCTCTGAAAATTTGAACTTGATTCTTGATGCTGTAATAAATGTCTTCATTAACAACATCAATATCATAAACAGGTTTATTATTGACCATTAAAATATTATCAACTTCTTCACCTGTTTGTTTATTTACTTTTACAAGTTGCTTTTCACCAGCTTCACTTTTAGAAAAAATTATAGAAAAGTCATCTGTTTCCTGCATTGCCAAATAACGATCTTTAACAAACTGAAAACCTATAGTACCTGTTAAATAACCAGCTTCGCCTAAGGCCTGAGCTTTTTTACCAAATACGGCTACATTACCTACTTCTTGCTCCTTTAAGTTACCTTCACTATCTCGGTATTGAGTATAAACTTCAACCTCCGCAGCAGCAACAGCACCTCCAATTTGTGAAGCAATTGCCGCTCCTTTAAGCATTTTTCTACCAAACTCTCCAGGTTGCTTATAGGTATTATGAAATTTTAACTCACCTGTTCTACTTACCCCTAACACCTCATTTTGTCCAGTAATAGAAATAACGTCTGGGTATAATTGCATAGAACTAATGGTTTTTTCATCCTTTAATTTCAGCTTAGCAAAATACTCTGGGCGCTCATTACCATCTTCGTTGAATTTGTATAATTTTTCGTCATTATAAATAACAAAATTGCCTGATTTTTCGTCGTAATCTGACATTGTAGGACGTTTTTCGTTTAATTTTAAATTCTTCTTCCAAATTTTTTTACCTGTGTTATAATCTACTAAATTGGCATAAGTTGCAGTAATATATAATACACGCCCATTATTGGTTTTTTCCAAAAAGTAAATTGGATCTTCGTCATTATCTGAAATCTCAACATCTTTTTTCCAACGTTTTTCTCCATTTTTGTCAAGCAACATCATTTCATTATCGTATACGTATAAAAAGTCATTGCCAATAGGAATAACAGATTTGATACCTTTTCCTTTAGGGTCTTTAGCCCATAATTTTTCACCTGTTTTATAGCTATAAAAATTAAAACCTTTGTAGTGGGCTAATAACATTTTATCTTCCCAGTCTTCAAAAAGAACTAAGTATTTTGTTACTAATGCTTTATCCCAAACTCTTTCACCATTTGCAGCTTCAAACAAATCAAACTCACTTTTGGTTCCTAAAAAACCTCCAGAAGTAATGCTTACTACATAATCGCCATTTAACGAGCGTCTAAAGTCTTTAATATTGTCTTCCTCTAATTTCCATAATAATTCACCACTATCTTTATTTAAGGCGTAAAATTTATTTTTAATAAGAGCAAATATTTTGTCATCAGAATATTCTAATTTGTCATAGACACCTTCTTTACCGGCACCGGCTAACTTACCTAAACTTGACATAAAATCACCAAATGTGGTTGAAACTGTTGTTTTCCATAGCATTTCTTTACTTCCAAGACTGTATTTTGCTATGATTAAATTTTTACCTTCTTTACCTCGTAATAAAAAAGAATTTTCGTCAAATAAATATGAAGCTTCAAAAAACCGCTCTTTTCCCTCGTTGGTAAAAAGTAATTCTCCGTTCGTACTATTAAAAACATACATACTATCGTCGAAAAACTTTTGAACAAATGGTGTATCCTCAATGGCCATAAAATCGGCAGTTGCACCTGGTATTCCTCCAGTCATATTAATTTCGGATATTACATCAATTGAATTACGCTTCGGAGCGTCTGCAGACCAAATAATTGTATTATCTTTTGGACTATAACCATGAATTTTATCACCTTCAGTGATAACTGCAATACCTGTTGTCGGTACTACTAAAAGATCCTTTACGGGATTATCAAAATTCAATACCTCGTCCGCTTCTCTTTGAGCAACTGTCGAAAGAGACATAGTCAAAGCAAATGCTAATAAAATAATTTTCATAAAAATAAATTAAGGGTTTGTAAAACTTATGTAACCTAAACTATTAAAAGTTCATTTTAGTACTTACACGAAGCACTAAGTGTTGAAATTTATTAACTAATTGTACGTCAAAAAAATGAAAAATTATGAACAAAGCCATCTTTATCTAAAGTTGATTGAACTTATAAAACCTGTAGGATTTTAGTTTCACTTGAAGTAATAAATTAGTAAAAATGTTGGATCAATGTAAATTTAATGTTAATTTTGTGTAAATTAAATTATACTGTGGTGGTATGGTTGTAACGATAAACACCATAAACTAGCTAGCTTTGTGTTGTATATTACAGGGCGGACTACAATTTTATAACTAAGTTTTTAAATTAAACACTATATAAATTAAGTAAGGAATGAAAGCAGAGATTAAACAAGTTACCAAATCAGCTAAAAAAGTAGAAAGCCTAAAAAGCGAATTAAAGAAAGCAAAAAAGAAAAATGCTAAGAAAAGTGAAATCAAAAAAGTAAAAAGCAAGTTGAGTACTTCGGTCAAAAGGCTTGAAAACAAAAAAGCAAAACTTAGAAAGGCTTTAAAATAGTTTAGAAAAGACCGAGATGAAAATCTCGGTTTTTTTATGCTCTGTTTTTAATTTCCTACATTGTTAGATATGGAAAACCCGTCTAAATTTGCGCATAATGCTGGTCAAGTTATGAGGATCCTAATATTTATCATGTTTTTATAACCTAATCATACTTAAATTGTAGTTTAAACAAATTAGACAATTGAAAAAAATTTGTAAAAAAGCATTAGATGTGGACTTCAATTTTTATTGGTATTTATGTACTACTAGCATTGTCTATAGTATTGTCGATTTTGTTATATGGGGCAAAGCCTACCAAAAGTCTGGCTTGGCTTTTAACCATTTTTGCATTGCCCGTGGGTGGTATTTTCCTTTATTTATTATTAGGTCGAAATAGAAGAAGGTACAAACTTATTCAGAATCAAAAAGACTTGTTCAAAAGATTACCTAAGCCAAATGCAGAACATAAAAATGTATTTGAGGGTAAGTATGGTAAACTGATGACACTTAGTTATAAGAATTCTCATTTTCCACCAACTTCAGGTAATGATCTGAAAATATTGAAAAACGGCAAAACAACCTTTGAAACAATATTTGAGGCATTAGAAGGAGCAAAAGTCAGAATACATATTCAATATTACATTTATGAAGACGGAGATCTAGCTAATAGACTATTGGCGTTATTTGAAGAAAAGATAGCTCATGGTGTATCGGTAAGAATGATTTATGATGGTATTGGCAGCTTCTCTTTAAGTAAAAAATACCTAAAGAAACTTATAGAAATTGGTGTAGAAGTATATTCTTTTTTACCATTTAAATTCGGTAGGTATTTTTACTCATTGAATTTTAGAAATCACCGAAAAATAATCGTTGTAGATGGTAAAATTGCCTTTACAGGTGGTATTAATGTTTCTGATAAATATTTAAAAGGTCAAGTAGGTCTGGGTAAATGGCATGATATGCATTTAAGGCTTAAGGGTTCTTCTGCTACACAGCTAGATCAAGTTTTTATGACAGATTGGTACTTGGTAAGTACACAATTACTAGAACCTATAAAACTTCCGTTACCTGCTGAACCAGATGCCAATACTAATGAATTGGTACAAATTGTTGCCGGTGGACCAGATGATGATTTTCCTGTGTTAGAGCAGACTTATTTTTCTATGATAAATATGGCCAAGAACTATATTTATATTACCAACCCATATATTATACCAGGGCAGGCATTGGTAAGGGCATTGCAAACTGCAGCATTGAGTGGGGTAGATGTGAGGTTGCTAGTTTCTGAAAAGGCAGATAACCAGGTGGTAAGTTGGTCTGTACATTCTTATTTTGAGCTGTTTTTAAAAGCAGGTATTAAGATATATCTTTTCCCTGACGGCTTTCTACATAGTAAAATTATGGTGAGCGACGACGCCATATCTTCCATAGGTACAGCAAATTTAGATGACCGAAGCTTTGAGCAAAATTATGAGGTAAATGCAATTATGTATCATAAACAAGTTGCCAAACAATTGAAAGAAGACTTTCTAAACGATTGTCTTATTAGCAACGAATTAACTTATGATGAATATATCAAAAGACCTTGGAGCAAAAAACTCAAAGAAGGTGTAGGCAAAGTACTGAGTCCGTTGTTCTAGATTTACTTATTCCACTTGAGAAGTAAAAACCAAATCTTGATCTTCCATCGCAACGATAATCATTTTAACGTAATCTTTAATTGCCTTATCAATATTGTTAGGCTCAGTGATTTCGATGATTCCCCTCCATATCATAGCTCTTTCTTTACCTTCACAAATGCAATATAAAGTAGTCTCTGCATGATAAATGGTATATTGGTCGTAGTAGTTGTCATCGTAATAAATACCTTGATGTTCTAAATAATCATCGTTGAATCTAGACTGGTGGTCATCCCATCTAGAGATAGATTTTACAAAGTTCTCGCGATTTTCAGACCCTATGATTTTGGTAAGTAAAATAGCGTCAAAATCTTTGTCTAAAAGACTTTGTTCTACATCGTCTAGTTCTTTTTCGGTCTTACGGGAATCGGTCAGCGAAAGGTCGAAAATGTCTATACTGCGCCATGCTTCTACATCTCTACTAGTAAATTCTTTTTGTAATTTGGTTTCAAAATCTTCTCGTGTATCATCATTTTGTGCCATACCTACAATTAGGACCTTATTGGCATTGAATATTACGATATCTGGGTTTTTCCAGTTTTCTACTAAACTAATAGAAGAACAGCCCATCAACATTAAAGAGAACAAAACAATAAACTTTTTCATGGCACAGGTATGTTTTATTTTTTTCGAAGATACTTTATACACGAACTTGTAAAAATGACTATTATCAGTTCTCTATTATAGTAAACAAGAATATAAATGCGTATTAAAGAAATAGGTCAATACTTTCTTCAAATTATGAATATGACAGTTGCATCGCTATTATCTCTAAATCTTAATGCAAAAATTTGTAATAAAAAAACCGCCTATGAAGCGAATTCTTTGACGGTTTAACTTTAGACATCAACCAACCAAGGATGTCTAAAATATGTTATGATTATTTTATTTGTCTGTAGGTATCAATTCTAAAACATCTTAATGTAATGCTAGTATGGGAACATCACTATCATAACCAATCTCTTTAATTAAGGGTCTAGAGAAAACATTTCCAAAAAAGAAGTGTTTACGGTTTATGAAAGACACCATATCGCTTTCTCTACTTTCAACAAAGCTCTGTATACCTTTACCTAGATTTTTTTCGGTAAGTGTGTGAAATTGGTGTGCGGTCTCACTTAATATTAAGGATAACAATCGCTTGTTGCTCTGTTGAGTTTTGGTAAGTTCTTTATTCTTTTCTAGATGTAAAATGGCAATTTCAGCATGATGCATATTAGCCAATTCTATAAGGTATCTAAATTCTGATCTTTTGTATACATCTTTATAATCTGTAGGAAAAACAATTTCTTTAGGAGACATAAATGAAACGTGCTCAGGTATTGCAAGCACAGGACATTCCCTAATTTTTTCCATTGCCATTACCGTATTACTACCAAATAACACACCTTTAGATCCGGTAGCCCCTTTTGTTCCCATAGCCACTAAATCAATGTCTTTTTCGCTTATAATTTTCTTTATTGCTTCTGATAGAAAAGTAGATGTAGATTCGGTATAATAATTATGCTTTAGGTTTTCTGGGTGTAAGGACAAGGTATCTAATAGCTTCGCAAAGTTTTTTTCGGAATCTTCTTTTGCTTGCTCATATACGGCGCTCCCTTCTTCTGGTATATTTAAGCTATTGGTAGTGTACTTTTCAAAACTGAATACATTTAAAAAATAAAAGTCACAGTTTAATTTGGCGTACAAATCAACAGTATATCTAATTGCGTTTAAAGCATTTTTAGAAAAATCGGTAGGTATTAAAATACGCTTGTTCATTGTTAAATGATTTAGATTGTTCTATAAATATATTGTCCAGTTAACTGAATTACTATGATAAATATCAGTCTTGTACCGGTAGAATCAGAAACGGAATAGTGGCATAAATACTTAAATCCATAATTACGGGCTCATGTAAAAAACGTTCAAAGAATTTTCTTCTATGATACGCCATTGCCAACATATTGATCTCTCTTTCAGCTATAAAATCTTGAATAACATTTGCCTTATCGGCATAGTTCCAAATCTCATCATAGCTGTGCGTTGTATTTAATAAGCAGGTATCTAATAGTTTTTGATTGGATACCTGTTTAGAAGTCATTAATTCCTCTTCATTAATATGCAGAACTGCAACTGAAGCATCTGAAATTGACGCGATATCTAACAGCATAGAAATCGAATTTTTAGTACATCCTTTTTTATAATCGGTAACAAAAGCGATTTCTTCAATAGGTTTAAAGGCAATTTCTCTCGGTATAGCCAGAATCGGGCAGGTTGTAATAGTATTTGCAATTTGTATGGTGTTGCTGCCCATAAATAACTCTTTGGCACCCGTTTTACCTTTGTTGCCCATGACCACCAAATCAATATCATGACTTTCTATTGTTTTTGAGATAACACTAGCAAGACTGCCTTTACTTGAAATGGTATTGAATTGATGTATCGTATTACCAGTATCAAGTATTATTTTATGTTCTGTTTTTGTTAAATTTTCTTGAGATAGGTTTTGTAAATTATTCATCTCTTTCTGCCCTTTTAATAGCGCATTTTTTGCACTCAGTACAAGATCATCATAAGCATGAACTATATGAAAAGTACATTTGGTAGATGCAAATATTTTGGTGGCGTAAAAAAGTGCATTGTAGGCTTCATTAGAAAAATCTGTGGCTACAAGTATGTTTTTAATCTTCATAGTTTTTTATTGTGGTATTACTAAAAATGGTACTGTAACGTGAAAGCCGATTTTCTTAATTACGGGCTCAATAAACAAGCGTTCTAAAAAGGTATGCTTGTTTTGTACCATGACCAATAAGTTTATTTTTTGCTTCATCTGAAATTCATTAATTGCCGCTATAATCTCATTACTACTTACATCATGAAAAAATCCGCTTTCAGATAATACTTTAGCTAGTTGTTTTTTATTTTTTTCTTGAACGGGAGTAAGGTCGTCACCAGTATATACATGCATAACGTTTACCTGAGATACATGAGAATTGGTAATCTTTAGCAATTGAGCCAAGCTTTTTTTATCTAGTGCTACTTCAAAATCATTAGGAAAAAGTATTTGTTCGGGTACTTCAAATTCAAAACCAGATGGTATGACCAAAACTGGGCATTTGGCATTTTTAATTACATGAACCGTATTAGTACCCAATAAAATTTCTTTTGCACCAGTTGCGCCTTGCGTGCCCATTACTACTATATCAATGCCTTCAGCCTCAACAGTTCTAGTAACTTCGCTAGAAAGTACATTTAGAGCAGAATGTGTAATGAAAGTATGTAAAGGATTATCAAATTCTTTTAGTAATTTCTCTTTGAGGTTTTCAAGGTTGTCTTGAGAATTCTGCTGTACAAGATCTCCAAGACCTATTTGCGCCGGACTCCCCATTAAATATTCGGTATGGTAAACAGGTGGCATATAACTATTCAGAAGATAAAAAGTACATTTTATATCTTTATATAAAGTGAGTCCGTAACGTATTGCTGTTAGGGAGTTTTGAGAGAAATCTGTGGGAAATAGAATACGTGTCATAGTACTGTCATTTGATGAATTAAAATTAGGTACTGTAGATTACAAATAGTATGATATTGGTCATTAGTAGTTCTTTTTTTAATAGCTAGTATTAAGAAGCAAATACAAAATCGATGACAATGAAATTTAGAAAAAGTATAGGCTCGACTACCCCTACATTGGTTTATTTTTATGCACCTTGGTGTGTACCTTGTAAATTATTAAGACCAGTTGTAGACCAAGTGGTTGGGGAGTTCGGTGAAGTAATAAATAGCATTGAAATAGATGTAGAAATCAAGAAGGGAATAGTAAAAAGATATAAAATTAAAGGTGTACCAACTTTAATAATCTTTAAAAGCGGTACACCCCTTTGGCGGCATACAGGTGTAATGCCAATCGAAGATATTAGAATAGCCATAAAAGAGCATGTATAATGCTCTAGCTTAAGCTATATAGTATTATTCGTGTATGACTAAGAATGGCACTTTCGTGTGATAGCTTATTTTTTCAACAGTCGGTCTAAATAGAATGCGCTCTAAAAAGTTTAGATTTTTGGCGACCATTATCAACATATCTAAATTTCTACTTTCAGTAAAACATTGAACGGACTCATCTATATGTTTCCCTGTAACTTCGTGAAAGGTGCATTCCATTTCCTTATAATAATCAAGAAATAAATTTTTAATTTTTAGTTGATTAGCACTGAGTTCTTCACCTTTGCTAGAAACATATAACAATCGTAAAGCAGATTTTTTTAGCAGGATGATATCTTTGATGGTATCAAGTATTCGAACGTCGTATGATAAATTTAAATCGGACGGAAAACCTACTTCTTCTACTTTATCATAAGTAGCATCCTCTGGTACAGCTAATAATGTACATGGTACTTTTGTGATAACATTACCTGTATTACTACCCATAGCCACAGATTGAAGACCAGAGGCCCCTTTTGTACCCATTATTATAAGTTCAATACTCTTTTCTTTGACAAAATCTTTAAGCTGATCAGTTAAAAAGCCATAGATAGCTTTAAAATGAAATTCATGCTTAACGTTTAGTGGTAGTTGTTCTATTTTTTTACTAAGAGCTTTAAGTTGTTCTCTACTCTCTGCCAATATTGAGGTCTCTAAAATTTCTGGAGATACGTACATCGCAGATTCTCCACTAGCAGTTGTATTAATGGCATTAACGTGAACAATATGAAAATTACAGTGTGTTTTCTGGTAAAAAGAAATTCCGTACACCAATGCATTCCAAGCGTTATCTGAGAAATCTGTAGGTATTAGTATATTTTTCATTGTAGTAGTTTAAATATTAGAAAAGATGACCTGTTACTGGGGTAAGAATAAAACCGGAATTTTTGAATGAAAAGCGATTTTTTTTACGACAGGTTCGCCAATTACGTTCTCCCAAAAAGTATGTTGATGGCGCAGTATAGTTAAGAAGCTTGAATTTTTTTCTTCAGCATACAGGTCAATACTTTTAGAAATATTGATTTCAAAAGGTATGTTCTTAAATTTAATATCGAACCCAGCTAAACGTTCTTTTAAAACTTCTTTATGTGCCTCTTGATAATCATTTAAATTGAATTCTATAGCCACGTGTACTATTTCAATATTGGCACTCCAAAGCTTACTAAGCTCGATAATGAGGTCAAATAAATTTTTCGTGTAGGATGCGCTAAAATCAGTTGCGAAAAGTATCGATTTAAGACTTTGAAAGTTAAAACCGGTGGGTACCACAAGAATGGGAATGCTTTTTATAAGATTCAATACTTTTACCGTGTTACTACCTAAGAAAACTTCTTTGGCACCAGTGGCACCTTGTGTACCCATAATTAACATGTCGATATCATTTTCGTTCAGTACAGACTCCACTGCATCTTCTAAATTTCCTGGTTTTGATAACGTCGTAAATTGGTGCTTTGCGTTTTTGTGGTTTATTTTAAGGTATGAAAGCATTTCTTCTAACTCTTTTACCGAGTATTTAGAAAGCGAATCATAGATAACACCAAGTCTCTGTTGGGTTTTAGAACCCATCATGTTTACTGGCGAAGGTTCAAAGGCGTGCAAGAGGTAAAAGTGACACTCTACATCTGTGTATATTTTTAAGGCTGTAAAAATGGCATTCCATGCATTATCTGAGAAATCTGTTGTAATCAGTATCTTTTTCATAGTAGAATAACTTTAATTAGCGGGGTAGATTTTGCATTACCATAAACGGTATGGTAGGTGAAAGACCAATTTCATCAATAGTAGACTGGTACAACATATCTTCTAAAAATGAATGTCTAGAGTTGACCATTACAAGCAAATCGATATTGTGCTCTTTAATATATTCAGTAATCGCATTTGTTCTATTATGAACACCAGTTCTAACAAATGATAATCTGGCATTTGGTAAAGATTCTTCTAAGAATTTTTTGTTATCTAGTTGTCTAAGGCTTAAATCTTCAAAATCTGAGATGTACAAACTAAGAACTTCTGCTTTGAATTCACCTGCCATAATATCTAGTAGTTTTAATTCTCTGCGTTTATAGGGCAGCATGTAGTTACTAGGGAATAGTATTTTTTTAGGCTGGCTATAATCGTATTGATCAGGTACCGCCAAAACCGGACAATTTACATACTTAAAAACTTGCACGGTATTACTGCCAAAGGTGATTTTAGAACTGGCGGTTTTACCTTTGGTACCCATAATTATTAAGTCGATATTTTTTGAATCGGCAAAATCATTAATGGCATCAACCAGAGATTCAAAAGATGAAATTGCCTCGTATTTATGAAGCGGGTTATGTGTTTTTGTTTGCGTATCCGCAACAAGCTTCTGTAATTTATTCTCAGATTCTTCGGCAATACTATTTTTTTGTTTGTCGAATGTATCCTTGTCTACATTATGATATGGTCCATATACTTCATCTGCATATGCATGTATAAAATAAAAATTGGTACGCTCACACTTAAAAATATTAAGGGCATATGCAATCGCGTGATCAGCATTGCTAGAGAAATCTGTAGGAATGAGAATATTTTTCATAGTTTTCTTTATTGATACTTAAAAGTATTGGAGGGTGTGAAAAAAACCTATGATAAATATCATGAGGAGTAAAAGCAAATCATAAAGTTTGCTTTTTAGTAGTTGATTTTCAATATCTTAATAAAAAGAAAGACAATAGTAAATCTAGATGAAGATAGTATGGGGTATATATTGTCGTATACAGTTTCATTATTTTTTTAAAAAACTTGAGGTCGTTAATGGCCATTTTCATAGTGACAAGTTTTATTTTTGAAAGCAGTACCTTAAAATATAGCATTTATGACCATTCATAATTTAGGCGACGAAAATTCAGTTCTCAATCAGTTTATTTCAGAAATACGAAACACACAAATACAAAAAGATGCAATGCGCTTTCGTAGAAATATAGAGCGTATAGGAGAAATTTTAGGTTATGAATTTAGTAAAGAGCTTGCTTATAATTCTAAAAATATAGAAACTCCACTTGGCACAAAATCTATGCATTTAAGCCAAGATCAAGTAGTTATATGCTCTATTTTACGAGCAGGTTTACCACTGCACCAAGGGCTTTTAAATTATTTTGATGCGGCTGAAAACGCATTTATATCAGCCTATCGTAAACATAAAAACAACGAAGATGATTTTGAAGTTGTAGTCGATTATTTTGCTGCTCCTTCTTTAGAAGGTAAGGTTCTTGTACTTACAGATCCTATGTTGGCAACAGGCAGAACCCTAGAAAATGTATTGGAAGGTCTTAAAAAACATGGTACGCCCAAACAAATTCATATTGTCTCTGTTATAGGCTCTCAGCAAGGTATTGATTTTGTAAAAAGTGTTTTCCCAACTGATACTCATTTATGGATTGCCGCAGTAGATCCAGAACTGAATGCTCGCGGTTACATTATACCGGGTATAGGCGATGCTGGTGATTTAGCATATGGCGAAAAGCTATAATTATACTTTTTTCTTAGCGCGTTTTGCTGCTTTTACAAATTCGTACCAAAGAACGGAGATGGCACCTATAATAATGGTCAAACCTAACTGAGATAGCGTTAGACTTTCAAATTCAAAAAAGGTGGCTAACACAGGTATATAGATTATTGCTAAGGAAAGAATGATCGTTAGGCCTATAATTAACGGAACCAAATTATTTTTGTATTTCAAGGTTGTAAATATGGAATAATAGAAAGAACGATTGACCAAAGTCAAAAAAATATTGGCGACTATTAACACCGTAAAAACCATAGTTCTAACCGTATTCTCAGAGAATCCAACAGCTACTGTATATTGATACATTACTAATGCACCTATAGTTATGGATATACCCTGTATAACACTAGTAGTTAGTTCTTTATATTTAAAGAAAGTAGTAGAAAAAGGTCTCGGTTTTTTGAACATGAGGTTCTTCTCTAGAGGTTCATTTTCAAAAATGATAGAGCAGGTTGGTCCCATAATCAATTCCAAGATAATGACATGAGATGGCGAGAAGATATTTGGATATATCCACCGTAACGCCAAGGGTATAAATACAGTAAGAATGATGGGTATGTGTATAGAAATGATATACTGAATTGCCTTTTTTAAGTTGGTGTATATTTTTCTACCCATAGCAACGGCATCTACCATTCTAGATAGGTCATCATCAACCAAAATAAGGGATGCCGCTTGCTTGGCAATTTCGGTGCCTTTTTTACCCATGGCAATACCAATATGTGAAGCCTTTAAAGCAGGGCCGTCATTTACACCGTCGCCAGTCATGGCAACAACTTCATTGTTTTTCTTTAATGCATTTACAATTCTCAGTTTCGCATCGGGGAACATTCTAGAGAATACGTTGATGTCTTTTACTTTTTCTTGTAGTTCTGCATCTGTTAGTTGCATTAACTCATTACCAGAAATACATTTTTCGTATCCTTTAAAATTAATTTGTTTGGCGATTGCCATAGCGGTATTAGCATTATCACCAGTTACCAGTTTCACTTGTATGCCAGCACTATCAAAGTCCTTCAAAACTTGTGTAATATTCTCTTTTGGCGGATCATAGAAGGCGATAATTCCCTTAAAATCAAATTTAAAATCTTGTTGTTCTTTTGGGTAATTTTCTCCTTCAAATATCGCCATGCCAACGGCAAGCATTCTAAATCCGTCTTTACCTAATTCGGTAAGTGTGTTTTGTATCATTTCAATTTCAGAAGTAGTAAGATTGGCTACTGCTATAATAGCTTCAGGCGCACCTTTAGCGGCAATAATTTGGTTGCCCTCATCATCCTGGAAAACATGGGTCATCATTGGCGGTTTACCACCTAAGGCGTATTCATGAACCATTTTATAATTGGGGCGCTCATCGTTATCTGTTAAGGTACCATATGCATTATGTATTGCAATTTCCATAGGGTCAAATGGTATTGGTTCACTTGCCCACATAGAAGTAGTTATAAGTTCTTTTTCATTATCGCCTAAAATATCTTTAGTGTTTACTATGTTACCGGTCTTTAATGTGAACAGTTTGGCTAAAGCCATTTTGTTTTGGGTAATAGTACCCGTTTTATCAGTACAAATAACAGTTGCACTACCTAAGGTTTCAACGGTCTTCATCTGTTTTACGACGATTCCCATTTTCATTAATCGCCACGCACCTAATGCCATGAAAGTGGTAAATGCTACAGGAATTTCTTCAGGTAAAATACTCATGGCTAAGGTCAATGCCTTTAGTAAACTGTCAAGTACAATACCAGAACGCAGGTAATTTATTCCCCAAACGAGTAGAAATACGCCGCCGCCCAAGATGGACATTAATTTTACGAAGTTGAAAATCTTCAGTTCCAAAGGTGTTTTTTCTTCGGTGATGTCTTCAAGGCTTTTGCCTATTTTTCCCAGTTTGGTTAAGTTGCCAATTGCTGTAATTTGGGCAATTGCCAATCCGCTAGCAACGGTACTTCCTGTAAAAATTAAATTATCTGTACTTGTGGCGTCCTTATATACAGAAAGTGATTCGCCAGTTAATATGGATTCATTTACAGAAAAATCATTTGAGTGAACTATAACACCATCCGCAGAAATGGTAGTGCCTTCTTCAACCATAAGAAAATCACCAACAACAATATCTTGGCTATCAATTTCTACAACGGCATCATTACGTATGACCTTGCTTTTTGGATGGGTAAGGTTTTCGAGATTTTCTAGAGCCTTTCTACTTCTAGAATCTTGATATAGCGATATGGAGCCAACAAGAACAATGGCAGAAGCCAAAAAAACGCCATCACCATAATTACCGGTTATAAAATATATAGATGAAGCTATGAGTAATAATATAACCATGGGCTCTTTAGCAATGCTTTTTAGGGCATTTAAAAAGCTATTTTCTTTTTTGTAATTAAAAGAATTTACGCCGTGTTCTTTTCTAGAATCATCAACCTGTTGGTCTGTGAGTCCGGTAATTCCAAAGTCGGTAGGGTTGATCATACTATTGTATTTCGGTATTAATTTGTAAAAGGCATATCAAGTACTAAATTATCTGAAATCTTTAGGGAAGTCACTGACATTTATCATATGATATACGCCTATAAGTTTGCAATTTTATAGTGTAATAATCTTAAAAGTAAACTATTATGGAAGCTACCATGAATGATATAAGAATAATAATGAAAGAAACGTATTCTAAACTGGTCTCTTATAAACGAAAAGAGAATAGAGAATCTTTCAATACAGAACTATTAAAGGTACTCCCTCAAATTTACAGATATGTGTCTAAAAGGTTGAATAGTGCCATAGCAAATGGAAAGTTAAATAAAGGTATGTTTAACCCGAGCGATTTTACAGATCAACTTTTTATAGAAGTGTATGATAATATCGATGATATAAAAAGTGAAAATGAATTGCATGTTTTTCTATTCAAAAAAGTAGATGAGTTATTAGAAGATAGTTTGGTAGAGGAGGAGTTTGACCATGTTTTTTTTGATAATATAGATACGTATTCAAAACCAGAATGGGATGCCATGGAAGAAAATTATACACAAGACGCTGATGGTGACTTTTTACTTTTAGATGAGATGGATGATAAGTCTTTAAATAAAAGCAACTATTCTCTTAACCACGTCTTTATAACCGAGGAAGAAAAAAAATTGGCAGATAAGCTAGATGCTACATTAGATAAAGAACGTATATATAATCATGTACAATTGGTCTTAGATAAAATGAACCTGCCAATGAGAACGGTATTTGAACTTTTTACGAACGAAGGTTTAACTATTGAAGAAATAGCAGACATACGTAAAACAACATTGACAAAAGTAGAAGAATTATTGACTTCGGCACGCCAGCTTTTAAAAGATAGTTTTGAGAAACGGTTTCTGTTTGAAAGTAACTAAACATGAAAAAGCTCTCATTTTAATGAGAGCTTTTTTATATGATTTAAAAGTGATTTCAATAACGACTAGTTATCGGTAATTCTAATTTTACCCGTTAGTTCGTTCATGTGAATTCGAAAAACAATAGGTGCATCTTCGGCATCAATTTTTGCAGAAAACTCACTAATGTATTTCGGGTGTTTTCCAAAATTATCGGAAATCACTTTTTTAACTCCTTCAGAGAATTCATGTAACATGTGCTTGGCATCGATACGAGAAAGTTCTTCAAAAGTACCTTGAACCAAAACAGATTTCCAATTTGAAATGGAAGCAATCTCATCTATAGACAGACACACCGCCGTATTTTTTCTCATTTCTTGAATCTTATGACCTTCAGAAGAATAGCTTGTTAGGGTGTTGGTATCTGAATCGTAGAAATACGTAATAGGTACAATATGTGGGCATCCGCCAGATATATAGGCCAGTCTGCCAATATAGTTTTGCTCTAACAATGCTACACATTCTTTATTATCTAAATTTCTTCTCATGACCTTATTGTTGTTTGTTGATGCGATAAAGGTATAAATCATTGAATTAGTGGTACATGATATTCGTCAGTAGTTGAAAAACTATAGTGTACTACGAATTCTAGTTCATACCCAACGAATACTAAAAGGCACCCATTTTACGAGTAGTTCGCAGTTAGATTTTACTTCAAATAATAATAATCTAAAACTACGATCATGAAACTACTTTACACCTTTTTACTGTGTTGCACCATATTCACAGGTTACTCTCAAGATAATGACAGTCCGTATTTATTGGTTTCTACAGAAGATGCGGTCATACCCTTAAAATCTTCAAAAACAGAAGTTGAAATATCTGGTACTATTGCTCATGTTAGGGTAACACAGGTATATCAAAATAAGGGAGCAGGGGCAGTAGAAGCAAAATATATATTTCCGCTTTCTACACAGGCAGCGGTACATAAAATGCAGATGACTATTGGCAATAGAATTGTAAATGCCAAAATATTTGAAAAGCAAGAAGCCCAAAAAGTATATGAAACCGCTTTGAGCGAAGGCAATCGAGCAGCGAAATTAGACCAAGACAGACCCAACGTGTTTAAAATGAATGTGGGTAATATTATGCCTGGCGATGAAATTGCCATAGATATTTATTATACAGAAATATTGGTGCCTGTAAATGGGGAATATCAATTTGTAGCGCCAGGTGTTGTAGGTCCAAGGTTCACGGGTGAGAGCACTCAAAATGAAGAGAGTTTCAATATGCCATACACGGCAAAGGGTATTGCAGATAGTTTTGATTTTGATATGACGGTAACCTTGAATGCGGGTATGATCATTCAGAATATAAATAGCACTAGTCATAAAGTAACCGTAAAGCATCCTGATGCGAAAACAGCTGAAGTCTTTTTATCCGAAGGGAATAAGAATCCGTCGAACAGAGATTTTATATTGAATTATAACTTACGAGGAAACCAAATACAAACGGGATTATTGATGTATGAGGGGGAAGATGAGAACTTTTTTACCTATCAAATGGAGCCAAGTAAAAATGTGGAGTTAGAAGATATTCCGTCACGTGAGTACTTGTTTATTGTAGACGTATCAGGTTCTATGAACGGATACCCTTTAGAAATATCAAGACAATTAATGCGAAACCTACTTTGCAATTTACGAATGAGCGACACCTTCAATGTTCAGTTATTCGCATCTAGTTCAACTGTTTTCAGTGCTACACCGGTAGAATCGACCGAGCAGAATATTGAAGCAGCCATTCGTTTTTTATCAGAAGGTCAAGGCGGTGGTGGTACTCAATTATTGAGCGCATTACACGAGGCATATAAATTACCAAGAAAAGATATGGGTAGTGCCCGTTCTATGGTTATTATCACTGACGGCTATGTAAGTGTTGAAAAAGAAGCTTTTGAGCTGATAAGTTCAAATTTGGATAAAGCCAATATATTCACCTTCGGTATCGGTTCTAGTGTCAATTGGTATTTAATAGAAGGTATGGCAAAGGTTTCTAATAGTGAATCCTTTATTGCAACCACATCTGAAGAAGCGGCAGAAGTAGCCAAAGACTTTGCGAAATATATTGCTACACCATTATTAACACGAGTAAAAATAGAGTCGAAAGGCTTTGATATGTATGACCTAGCCCAAAAGAGTATACCAGATGTATTTGCGGCAAGACCAGTTATTGTTCATGGTAAATATAGAGGCAAGGCAGAAGGAAAAATTATAGTTACCGGCTATCAAGGTAAAAAACGATTTAGAGAAGTGTATAATGTATCTGATGGGCATTTAAGTAAGCAGAACAAAGCATTACGTTACTTATGGGCAAGAAAGAAAATAGCGGAGTTAGATGATTATAAAAACTTGTTCAATGAAGACGTAAAAGGTGAGGTAGTTGCTTTAGGGTTAAAATACAACCTACTTACCAACTACACTTCTTTTGTAGCGGTAGATGAAGCCATAGTAAATGAGGACGGTTCATTGACCAAAGTGAAGCAACCGTTGCCAATGCCTAATAATGTAAATAATTCAGCCGTTGGTGCAGAAGCTGAGGTAAAAGAGAGTAGCAAATTTAAACGCACATTTACCATAGATTTTGAAAACGAAATAGAGAAGAATGTAAAAAGACAATTGACGATGGAGTTCAAAGTGATGTATACCAAACTAATAACTGAGTACTTAAAAAAGTATGAAAGCTTACTAATAAAATTCAATTCACAAGGCAAGGTGATACGTGTAGAGAAATTAGAAAATGGTAGCTGGACGATTGATAAAAACATGCAATCAGAATTGGAGAAAATCAGTTTAAAATCCGTTAAAAAAGAAATTACATTAACGTTGAAAAAATAGGTAGTTAGTTTTTGTTAGTTGGTTCTCCGAAAGGAGGAGGAGACCTGTGAGATTTGTAAAATCTTGCAGGTTTTTCTTTTGTAATAAACTCAATAAAGAACAGGTGCAGAATAAATAATTACAGCATATTCAACGAATTCTAGATGAGGTGCTACGAATACTAGAACACCCTCTTAAGAGCGCTGTCTCTACTGTAATTTAGTAGTGTAGAAAGAAAACAACTAAAAATAACAGTATGAAAAATTTAATCTTATTCGCCTTTTTATTCAGCATTTGTATCACCAATGCACAGGAGTTTCAATTAACGGATACCTACGATATTACAAACCAAAGAAGTAGTGGTCAAGAAGAGGAAGACACCTGGTTGGTAGACGTAATCGAATCAAACAATCCAGAAAGTCATGTTGCGACATTATCTATCTCAGATTTCGGTTTACTAGATGAAATACGAATCTCGGTTTTAAGCAATCCTGATCTAGAAGATATCAATGAAATCTTAAAAGTAACACTAGAATATAATGCTTGCTGTTCAAGCACAGAAGAGTTCTATTATTTGGTAAGTAATGACAAAGATTTTATCGCGCTGCCAGGTATAAAGAATGAGTATGCCTACGAACCTATTTTAGACATACACTACATTTTTCCTAACCAATTATTCGGTAAAGAAGGAACCATACTAAGAGCAGCATTAGAATACACAGAAACAGCTACTATTAAAGACATTAAAGTACTTAGAAGCATCGTCTGGAACGACGATGATTTTGATACTGAAGACGCTATAACAGCAATTAATTATTAATAACCCTTAAAATTTAGAATTATGAAAAATTTAAAGAAAAGTGCCTTATTCCTATGCTTATTTGCATTTGTAAACATGTTCGCCCAAAGTGTAGAACAAGTAGAATTTGAAGTGATGGATAAAGATATTCCTGCAGAAGAACTAACGTATGAGTATTTATTGGCTCACAAAGTATTTCTTCGTGAAAAGCCATCTGTTAGAAGTAAAAAAGTAACACTTCTAGATATCGGAACTAAAATGGTATTGTGGGAAAAAAGCATGTACTCTAAAGAAATAGATGGCATCAATAGTCACTGGTACCGAGTAACAACAGGCAATGAAACCGGATGGGTTTGGGGAGGTATGATCGCTCAAAAATCTTTTGGGAGTATTGCAGACAACCAAGTGAAGTTTGTGTATGGTTATGAAAGTAGTGCCAAAAACGAATCTGGAGTTACAGAAACAAAATTCCAGTTACGTGCCTTTAAAAACGGACAACAATTAGACAAAATGGTATTGGATAGTCTTGCTGCGATTCCGGTTCATATTGAAAACCACGGTAGTTTAGGTTTGTTCAATGTTGAAGATGTAATCACAGTAGATTTAGCTGATAAAGACACAGGTTACCAAGTAGGTAAAAGCTACCTGTTTTGGAACAATGGTAGATTCAAAAAAGTGGCAAGTTTAATAGACTATGCAGACACCAATTATTTAAAGACCGAGTCTTTTGTTTTTCCGTCGGATATGCAAGGTGTTAAGAGTACTATTTTGTTGAAAACGACCATTACAAAAAACATCAAAACACTTGATGATGCATTGGCACAAAACAACGTAGAATTCATTACCACTTCGTATATATGGAATGGATCCAAATTAATTAAGAAAGAAGAAGTTCGTGAGATTAAAGATGCTGCTGTAGTAAGTATAGACTTTTAAAAAATAATTATGAATAAGTGTTTAATTATAGTATTGGTTAGTGTGCTAATCCTAGGTGGTAAGAAGCCGTTTTCGCAACAGTCGGGAGCGGCACTTGCTTCACCTACCAAAAAAGAAATGGTACAAGAAGCTATAGTATTTATTGCTGGTTTTGATGAAGGTGATAACACCTATTATAGCAATGCCAAGCAGTATTTTGAAAAACAAGGAATGCCAATTGTAGATAGTTTATATGCTATTGATGAGATTGTAAGTTATCTAAATAGTGCAGGAGAAAATCAAGTACGTTTTAAAGAAATACACATTGTAAGTCATAGTAATGCCTGGTTGGGTATGTCTTTAAAGACTACAAAAACAGGAGAGCGAATTACCGTAAGTACATTACAAAATGCAGTACAAAATTATAGTATAGAAACAATGTGTGATAACACTGCTAGTGGTTCTAAAATAATATTTCATTCGTGCGGATTAGGAGAAAATCAACCCTTACTTCAAGAATTTAAAAATACGTTTAAAGCAGAGCAAGTAGTGGCGTCATCATTCTTTAATGTATTCGGTGGTAAATATGCAGATCACTATTTGGCAAAGCCCTATTACGGGTATTACCCAACAGCAGAATCTAAAGGACCTGCGCATCTTGCAAAGGAGTTTAAGCAAGCATATCCTGATGTAGCTATCGATTGGTTTAAAGCGTTAAAGACAAGGCAAGAGTCTTCATTTGGTAAAGCCTATAGTTTCAAGTTTAATATTCCGGTAGATTGGGAGTTTACTTTTGATGCTGTTACCGATATTCCTACTTTAGAAGACAAAGAGGCAATTATGGATTGGATTTCAGAATCTCCAGAAATGTCAGAGGTATTGTTTAAATTGAACATTCCGATAGAAAAATTTCGTTGGAGAAGTAGGGTACAAGGAAATAAATTAATAATAAAAGGAAAAACAACCGTACTCTGCGTATTGGCACCTATTTTGCAGGCTAATGATGCTAGTGAGTACCAAAACACAAACATACAAGACCCTTTATTATATCAAATATTATAGGCATAACAACGTTAGATAATTACTTAAAATAGCACACATATTTGAATCTGTTTACTAAATACGTCTTATGGGTATTTTGTTTCTTTGGAATAATGCACTTAGCTGCGCAAAATAGCCAGTTACGGGCATATACCATTGCAGATGGTTTACCACAGTCTCAAGTATATGATATTGTACAAGATGAAATGGGTTATCTGTGGTTGGCAACCCAAGGTGGCGGATTGGCAAATTTTGATGGCGAAACCTTTGAAGTATGGAATGAAAGTGACGATTTACTCTCTAATTATATTGATGCCTTATATACCACAAATGACTCGCTTTTTGTGGGAACCAGAAAAGGACTTTCTATAAAAGTTAAGAACAACTTCGTAAATTTTAATTCCCCACAAATTCTTCAATTCTACACTGCTGAAAATGTGATGTATGTGGGTACTAAAAAAGGTCTCTATAGTTATTCTAAAAATAAAGAATTAAGTAAGGTTACTATTAATCCTGAAATAGATTCTAGCGAAATCAATTCTATTTTTTTTGATGGAGATTACTATTGGTTAGCAACCAATAATGGCTTATGGAAACTGAATGAATTAAGCGATTCAGCAACAGAAAAAACAAAATTAGAAGTCAATAATTTTAAGTCCGTTATTGCACATCAAAACAAAATTCTTGCGGCTACTTTTGATGATGGTGTATTTATCATCGATCAAGATAATAACGATGACAGGTTTCTAATGCCAGAACCATCGCGTATAAACTCCATGTCAATTCAAAATACAGATGAGTTATGGGTAGCTACTGACAATGAGGGCATTGCTATTGTAGAAACGAATAAATTTGCAGAGATAAAGCAATTGAATACAGCTAGTGGTTTAGCAACTCCGCATATTAGAAAAGTAGTAAAAGATGACAATGGCAATTTATGGATTGCTACATCTGGTGGCGGATTTTACAAGTACTTTCAGAATAACTTTAAGCATTATAATCAAAGATCAGGTCTAAAGGGAAATCGGGTTTATGCGGTGCATAATGCTGCAGACGGATTATGGTTTTCCACATCAGAAGCTGGTTTGGCAAAAATAGATTCCACAGGAATTCAATCATTACCAAGTAAGGGTACATTTTTCGATGTTAAGATCAAGACAATCGATAGCGATTCAAAAGGCAATATTTGGGCAGGATCAGACAATAGAGGGCTTTTATTTCGAGAAACTAAAATGGTAGATAGTTTAGTGTTCTCATCAAGCGAAACCTTTTTAATACAGATAGATACGGTTTCTGTAGAAAGAACCACCAATCATATCATTGATGAGAGCAAAGGCTTTCCTTCAGATTGGGTGCGTACCGTAATTGCCGATGATGATTATATCTGGGCAGCTACCTATGCCAATGGTATAGTGAAATTCAATTACTATTCAGATAATGATAGCCTTGTGGTTAGAAAAACCTTTTCTAAGCGAAATGGCATTGCCGATATGCTGATAAAAGGCATGGTAAAAGCACCAGATGGTAAGCTGTGGTACTCCACACAGAATGGTCATTTAGGGTATATAGAAAATAACAAGGTGACCAGTATTGAAACCGGTTTAGAACAACAAACTGCAGTTAATACGATTTTGTTTCATGATGATACTATTTTCTTAGGTACATCGGGTAAGGGTATTTGGTATGCGAACAGCACAAACCCTGTAAATTTTCAACAATTAAAAGGAAACAAGAATTTGTCTTCTAATAACATTTATCAGCTCATTTTCGATGACCAAGGGTACATGTGGGCAGGTTCCGAAAGGGGAGTGGATAAAATAGAATTAAATCCTGATAACGAAATTTTAGACGTCTATCACTTTGGTAGAAATGACGGGTTTTTAGGAATAGAAACCTGCATAAATGCCGTAGATAAAGATGACTCTGGAAATCTATGGTTTGGTGCCATTTACGGATTGACTAAACATGTGCCTAGTGAAAGCAAAAAGGCGTCGTTAGCACCAACAGTTTATTTTATGGGAGTAGAGGAGCGGTATAAGAATATTGATTCTTTAATTTTAAAAGACTGGACAAATAGTAACAAGGTACTACAACTAACTCCAGAGCAGACACAATTAGGTTTTTCATTCAGAACGGTAGATGTGGATCACCCAAATGAAATTGAGTACAGAACACGATTAGATGAAACGGATTGGAGTCCGTGGGTAAAAGAGAACAAGCAAAATTTTGCAGGTCTGGCTTATGGGTCTCATACTTTTCAAGTGCAATCTAGAAATTACAGATGGCAAGAAAGTGAACCTATAAATTTCGGTTTTTTTATTGATAGTCCGCTGTACAAAAAAGACTGGTTTCAATGGTCGGTTTTAGCATTGGCAATTGTTGTATTGTTAAGTGTTGGGTGGTTTTACATTCGTAAGATAAAAGCAAAGAACAAAGCGGAGCAAGAACGGTTGAAAACACAAAATTACCTGCTAACCTTAGAGCAGAAAGCATTGCAATTACAAATGAATCCGCATTTTATATTCAATGTGTTGAATGGGATAAAAGCGATGGCAGGCAACAAGCCAGAAAAGATGGATACCACCATTAATAGCTTTGCCATATTATTGAGAGAAACACTTCAGAATTCAAGGAAAGAGCATATTAGTCTAGACCAAGAAATTAAGGCGTTGCGGCATTATGTAGAAGTGGAGCAATTAATGGCACAGAAACCTTTTGAGTATACTATCAAGGTAGAAACTAATCCTGATGCCGAAGAGATATTGATTCCGCCAATGTTAATTCAACCATTTGTGGAAAATGCCATTAGACATGGTATTTTAAAAGGCGATAAACCGGGCAAACTTGAGATAGGTTTTAGTACTAGCGAGACCCATTTACAATGTAGTATTATTGATAACGGATTAGGTATTTTTAAATCGCAAAGCGAAAAGCCAAAAACAGACCATCAATCTATGGCATTGACCGTTACTAAAGAAAGACTAGAATCAATTGTAGGTACCAATACCCTGCATATCAGTGAAATCAAAAATGAAGACGGTAGTATTGATGGTACCAAGATTACCTTTAAAATACCTTTACTAACAGATTATTAAAGACCTATGCATACAGCGATAATAGTAGAAGACATGATCGATGCCATGACCCTTTTAAAAAAGGATATTGAGACCCAGCATCCAGATATTGAAATTATCGCCACGGCACAGAGTGTAGTGGAAGCTGCCAAGGTATTGCGTAAAAATCAACCAGACATTTTGTTCTTGGATATTATGTTGGGTGATGGTACGGGCTTTGATATATTAGAGATATTCCCCGATTTAAAATCTAAAATCATATTCGTAACTGCAAGTGATGAATTTGCAATTCGTGCGTTCAAATTTGCAGCCATAGATTATGTTTTGAAACCATATGCTAATGACGATTTAAGCTTAGCGATTTCACGTGCAAAAGAGCAATTACAGCCAAATAAAGAACGCTTACAGATTTTAAAGGAAACCATTGCAGCGCCAGAGAAAAAGCCGAACAAGATTTCGCTACATACATTAGATCAAATTATAATTGTCAGCTTAGATGACATTATACGGTGCGAATCTGATAGTAATAATACCATTTTTCATCTACAAGATAAACGCAAGATATTCGTAACAAAGACTTTAAAGTACTTTGCAGACCTTTTAAGTAGTCAAGATTTTGTACGAGTACACCAAAGTCATTTAGTAAACCTTCAATGCATCAGTGCATATATAAAAACCGATGGCGGCTATTTAATGTTGAAGAATGGAGAGAATGTACCAGTATCTGTTAGAAAGAAAACCGAGATTATTGAGATTTTAGATAAGATGCATAGGTAGGGGGTAGGTTGAGGAGAAATGATATTATATTTTGATAAATGTTTTATATGGGATACAACTTGACAATTAACCGTCTTAATGGTAACAAAATTACAAAAACTGAGTGGATAGAATTGATTGAATCTGATGCAGAATTTAAGCTAATTCAGGAAATTTCTGGAGAAATGCCTAATGGTAATATTCTTAATGTACCAACGCCAGACGCTGGACTTTGGGAGTATCAAGATAGAGCTATAACTTTTACCTTCAATGAAAATTGGGGAATTTCTGTGAAAAATCCTGATTTACAAATAATAATAAAAATGATTTCCATTGCTGATAAGCTTAAAGCTCAAGTGCAGGGTGAGGAGGGTGAATTATATGATGAAAAATTTTTACAAGAACAAATAAAAGAAGGTTCCTTAAATGAAAAAAAATGGTGGCAGTTTTGGAAATAAAGACATTTGCTAACATAATTTATAAATGGAAATGGCTTCAAGCTTAACCTTAAGGTTTGAGTTTTATATAAAAACTTTAAATTTTTAGAATACCTACTTGACATAAAAAAGAAAAAATACTCTTTACAACACAGGCTACATCCAATAAGTGGTTACTTGCTAACTTGAAAAGTTAATTTTCAAAGAGGTCTGAAATATAAATTGCTAGATGAATGTATTTAGCTTTTAAAAAGGTGAAAATAAATTAAAGTTTTAACTGTGAACAAAAAGCTATTTTATTTCATTCCTCAACATAAGGCTTTGATAAGTTGATACCAATCATTTCAAGCAATATCAATAATCACTGAACGTTACTTAATTGTATTTATTGGTAATAAACTTCAAAAATGAAGACTTCATCCCAACTTATTTATTTTGGCTTATTTATAACACTTTTAGGTTTTGGAGATAATTCAAGCAAATTAATACCATCTTGGATAACATTTTTAATTGGTGGTTTAGCTTTATTTTATGGTATTTATTTACACAATAAAGCAGAGAACAAACTTTTCTCACTTAATAACGATTGGAAATTTGATTGGAGAGCATTATCATCTAAAGTATATATTGTTATTGGAATATTGATTTTAAGGATGAACAGATTTATAGATTCAATAAATGAAAATTTTATTTTAGATACACTTCGCTTATTGATAGGATTTGCATTAATGCTTTATGGTTTGAATCTATTTTTGAAAGAAAAGAGAGAAAAGAAGGGTAGTGGTAATATTGAATAATATTTTAAATCAGTTGCATCGCTAGGGAGAGATTGAAAATTATAGCTATCTCAAATCTTTATAGCATTTAAAATAATTTTTATAATTGGTAGAAACACTATATTTTATTTCCGAAATACTAAGAGTTGATATAATCATTGCATTCGGATTCTATACGGTAGCATTCTTTTTGGTTCGATACTTTTCAAAGCGTAAAGGATTATTAAATGGCTTTGATAGAACCGCAATTAAAGTGGTAATATTTTCAGGTATAGTTTTCGGGATATTATGGATTTTTAGACTTTTTATTTCTTACTTAGAAATAGAAAATGAGATGGACAAAATTGCTTTTACTCAAAGATTAACAGGGAAATACTCTTTTGGGATTTGGCTACAACCACTATTCTGGGTGTTTTTAAGTCAGTTGTTGTGGTATAAAAAAATAGCCAATAATTTAATTTATAGATTACTATTAAGCCTAATGTTTTTGGTTTCATTTGAAAGGATGGTTGTTATAGCAACTTCATTACATCGAGACTATTTACCTAGTAGTTGGAGTTTAGGAATGAATTTTGGACAAGTACTAGTTGGAATAACTGGTAAAGTGTTAGTCTTTATTTTGATTGTTGGTGTAGTACATCTGTTGCTTAGTTGGAAAAAAAACGAACTAAAAAAATGAGAGAAATAGATATACTCTTTGTGGATTGGGGTTTTTCAAAAAATGATATTTCCAAAATTATTTCTGAAACTATGAACCTACAAATATTTAATATTCAAAACATAATTAGAAAAGAGTCTCAGAGTAAAAGTGAAATAGGTGGTGAAATAAAGAAAATTATAAATAATGAAGAACTTCTTGATGGTAAGCTTATCGAAAAATTAATCACCAAAAATCTAAGAGAATCTTCTGAAAATTTATTGTTTATATTTTATCCCAATGTCTTGGAGCAGTTTTATGAATTACAAAAAATTCTTGTTAATGAAAATATAGTCTTAAACAAGTTTTGGTTTTTTAGACATAAAGACTACTTGGAATTTATGAAATATCATTTCGAGTTTCCAATCAATAAAAAGTACCTAGATAAATTCGGTAATAAACTAGCGGACGAATGGATAATCATGTTTCAAAAAAGAAGAGAAAATATAAATATCATTAAAGGTGTTGCTACATCGGTGGAATGGAAAGAAATTGAATTGGATTATTTATCTCTTTTAAATTCTGAATATATAAACAAGCGAATAAAAGAATGTATTTAACATTTACTCATCTAGAATGTTATCCTTAATTATGAAAAAACAGTTTCTGTTTTCGATTTTTGTATTGATTTGTATGCAACTATTTGCACAAGATACTTTAGTTTTTAATCAGGTTAAATCAGAGTATAAAAAGGAGACTGGCAAATACTTTGTTCACAAGGACTGCAAAGACTTATCAAATAGTTGGGATAATAATTCATGTTCGAAGAAAAAAATTACGGACTATATTTTCAAATATTTTGATTGGGAAAAAATAGAAAGTAAAGAGATAGAATATAAAATTTGGTTTAAATTTTACTTTAATGAGGAAGGATTAATTTCAAAGTATGAAATTCAAACTGATGAATTAAAAGTAAAATCTCAAATTGTACATCTATTGAATCCATTGTTACCAGATTTTTCATTGGTTGACAATAATAATAAACCGATTTCAGGTCAATTTGGCTTTCCTTGTCGAATCAGTTTAGTTAAATAATAAATAATAACCCAATTTTCAATTTCCTTTCCTACCCTTCCGAAGAACAAAAAATCAATGCCCCATTTTTATATTATTCTCAAAAGCGGTATTGAATGTTATAATTTATGTTAAGGTTAACATAATAATTTCAAAAGCCTAACTATTTTTAGAGGGCACGAATTCAGTTACATATTTCAAACTAACCGTAAAAAGGGATATTCACGAGTTGTCCTTATTACATATGGTAAGCTTAGAAATAGTTGTTTTATTAAAGAACAACGCTAACAACATTGAAACACTATAAAACTAACACATGAAAAGAAGAGATTTTGTACAGTACGCCGGGTTGGGTGCCGGAGCATTGATGATGCCATCATTATTGCTAGGTAACGACATCCCTACAGAGGCGTTACTGGAACCAGGTATGGATGCCTTGGTGAAAAAACGAATGGCAGATGTTGCCTTAAATACTGCCAAATCATTAGGCGCTACCTATGCAGATGCCCGTATAGGCAGGTATTTAAATCAGTATGTATTCACTAGGGAAGACAAAGTTCAAAACGTGGTCAATACAGAATCCTTTGGTATAGGTATACGTGTAATCGCTAACGGTACATGGGGTTTTGCCTCTACCAATAGTGTTACTGAAGATGGTATTAAAAAAGCGACGGAGCAGGCAGTTGCCATTGCAAAAGCTAACTCTAAAATTCAAAAAGAACCGGTGAAGTTAGCTCCTGTTAACGCATATGGTGAAGTGTCTTGGAAAACACCGATCAAAAAGGATTTTAAGGAAGTTCCGGTTTCGGAAAAGGTAGACCTTTTGTTAAGCGCCAACGCTGCTGCTTTGGATAACGGAGCAAACTTTGTGAACTCCGCCTTATTTATGGTGAACGAACAAAAGTACTTTGCTTCAACGGACGGTTCTTATATTGATCAGGATATTCACCGCTTGTGGCCAACACTACGAGTAACTGCTGTAGACAAGGCTGCCGGTACTTTTAAGACCAGGGAGAATATGAGTGCTCCCGTAGGTATGGGCTATGAGTATTTAGACGGATTGGAATCTGAGAAAATTGATGGTCCTGCTGGATTGCGTTTATATAGAAACAGCTATGACATGGTAGAAGATGCCACTATCGCAGCAAAACAGGCAAGAGAAAAATTAACGGCAAAATCCGTTGATGCCGGTAAGTATGATTTGGTCTTAGAGCCTAATCACCTAGGTTTAACTATTCATGAGTCCGTGGGTCACCCATTGGAATTGGATCGTGTATTGGGTTATGAAGCCAACTATGCAGGTACAAGTTTTGCCTCATTGGATAAATTAAAATCGGGCAACTTTAAATATGGTAGCGACATTGTAAACCTTGTTGCGGATAAGACCCAAGTGGGTTCTTTAGGCGCTGTGGGTTATGATGATGAAGGAGTGAAAGCTAAAAAATGGGATTTGGTACGAAACGGCGTATTGACAAATTTCCAAGCCATACGTGACCAAGCACATATGATCGGTGAAGAGGAATCTCACGGTTGTTGCTATGCACAAAGTTGGGACGATGTTCAGTTTCAGCGTATGCCAAACGTATCATTAGAGCCCGGTAAAGAAAAGTACTCTATTGCCGAAATGATAAAGGACGTTGAAAAAGGTATTTATATTGCTGGTAGAGGTTCTTACTCTATTGATCAGCAACGTTATAATTTCCAGTTTGGTGGTACTGTTTTTTACGAGATTAAAAATGGTGAAATTGTAGGTATGTTAGAAGATGTAGCCTACCAAAGTAACACCCAAGAATTTTGGAATTCATGTGTTAAGATTTGCGATAAGGATGATTACCGTTTGTTCGGTACGTTCTTCGATGGTAAAGGGCAGCCTTCTCAGGTGAGCGCTGTATCTCATGGTAGTTCTACTGCCAGGTTCAATGATGTAAACGTAATTAACACAGGTAGAAACATTTAATTGTTTCACCCAAAAAAGAACAACAATGGCAATTTATACAAAAGAAGAAGCAAGAAAAATATTGGAGAAAGCATTGAGCTTTTCCAAAGCCGATACCTGCGAGATAAATTTAAGCGGTTATAACAGCGGTAATATAAGATATGCACGAAATACGGTATCTACATCTGGGTACAGTTCTAATCAAAGTTTGGCGGTACAATCTAGTTTTGGGAAAAAATCAGGTACGGCAACTATTGATGAATTTGATGATGCATCATTGGAGAAGGTAGTAAGAAGAGCCGAGGAATTGGCGCAATTATCTCCTGAAAATCCTGAGTTTATGGAACCTTTAGGTCCGCAGATGTATGATGAAGCAATTACATATAGCGAATCAACTGCCAATGTAACACCGGAATATAGAGCAGAAGTAGCGAGCAGCAGTATTGTTCCTGCAGCTGCAAAAGATGTTACTGCAGCAGGTTTTTTAAATGATTCCGCTGGTTTTAATGCAATGATTAATTCTAAAGGATTGTTCGCTTACAACCAATCTACGGATGTCGATTTTACGGTAACCATGCGTACCAATGACGGTACTGGTTCTGGTTGGGTTAAAAGAGATTTTAACGATGTTGATAAGTTCGATGCTGATGAAGCTGCAAAAACCGCAATCGACAAGGCAGTATTATCTAGAGAAACAAAAGCTATAGAGCCAGGTAAATATACAGTGATATTAGAACCAGCTGCCTCGGCAGATCTGTTACGTAATATGTTTCGCTCATTAGACGCACGTTCTGCAGATGAAGGTAGAAGCTTTATGTCTGCACCAGATGGTAAAAATAAAATTGGAGAGAAAATAGTTGACGAACGCGTTAATATTTATTCAGATCCATTGAACCCAGAAGTACCTACAGCAACTTGGAACGGCGAAGGACAACCTTTAAAAAGAACAAGCTGGATTGAAAACGGAGTCGTTAAAAATTTAGCTTATGATCGTTTTTGGGCGAAAGAGAAAGGTGTTGAGCCAGTTCCTTTTCCTTCGAATGCGATTATGACCGGTGGCGATGCCAGTTTAGAAGAATTGATAAAGAGTACCAAAAAGGGAATTCTGGTAACACGTTTATGGTACATACGTAGCGTTGACCCGCAGACCTTATTATATACGGGACTAACAAGGGATGGAACGTTTTACATCGAGAACGGAGAAATTAAATACCCTGTAAAAAACTTCAGGTTTAATGAGAGTCCGATCATCATGTTAAACAATTTGGAAACCCTAGGGCAGCAAGTACGTATCAATGGTAATCTAATACCATATATGAAGGTTCGTGACTTTACGTTCACCAGTCTTTCAGATGCCGTATAAATGACATTATAAATATCTAAACTGGTTGTTTGTGACACGTCACGACAACCAGTTTTTTCTTTTTTCTATCGGAATAAAAACACAAATCAATTGCCCTTGAGCAACGAATTTTTCTTCACGAGATTACAGTATGAGTCCGGCGATTGGGATGTGGATCAACGTATGCCTTCTAATTTGTTGAATTCATTGGTAGAGTACACCACCTTGAAAGTAGACACCCAAGAAAAGATAATCACACTAGCGAGCGATGATATTTTTAAGAGTCCGTTTTGCTATATATCCGGACATAAATTGGTGGAGTTTACTAAAAAGGAAAAAGAGAATTTTGAAAAATATGTGCGTAACGGAGGATTCGTTTTCGCAGATGATTGCAACCATGATATTGACGGATTGTTCGCTAAATCTTTTGAACGGCAAATGGAAGAAATATTTGGTCCGTCTGAATTAAAAAAAATACCCAACGACCACGAATTGTATTCCATTTTCTTTGATTTTGAAAATGGACCGCCAACCACATCACAAGAACTGAATGGTTGGGGCGATGATTTGGTGCACGAATATCTGAAAGCCATCGTAATTAATGGTAGAATTGGCGTGCTTTATAGTAATAAGGATTATGGATGTGAGTGGGATTATGATTTTAGAAATAAACGTTGGTACAAAATAGACAATACACGGTTTGGGGTCAACATAGTGTTGTACGCCCTTACCTCATAAATACATTTTTGAATGGATAAAGAATTACAGCGTATTGCAGATGAGGTAGAAATGCTTTCCGGTAAATTGAGTGCCCTAAAGCAAGAAATCGGAAAGGTCATTATTGGGCAAGAAGAAACGGTTTCTCAATTACTGATTACGTTTTTAGCCGGTGGTCATGCTTTGTTAGAAGGAGTACCCGGTTTGGCAAAAACCTTAATGATCAGAACTTTGGCAAATGCAATCGATTTAAAGTTTAAAAGGATTCAGTTTACACCCGATTTAATGCCTTCGGATATTATCGGGACCGAGATATTGGAGGAAGATCATACCACAGGTAAAAAGTTCTTTAAGTTCAATAAAGGACCTATATTTTCTAATATTATACTAGCGGATGAAATAAACCGTACTCCACCAAAAACTCAGGCAGCATTATTGGAAGCGATGCAAGAATTTGAGGTTACTTACGGAGATAAAACATATCCTTTAGATAAACCGTTCTTTATTCTAGCGACACAAAACCCAATTGAACAGTCAGGTACATTTGTACTGCCGGAAGCACAACAAGATCGTTTTTTACTATATATAAAAATTGGATATCCTACTCAGAAAGATGAGGAAACCATTTTAAAGGCAACTACCGGAGGTATAAAAAAGAAACTGAATAAGGTTATTTCTGGTGATGATATTGTACGATTGCAGCAGTTAGTTCGCGAAGTTTCTATAAGCGATGCACTCATCAGTTTGGTGAGTGATATGATTCGTGCTACGAGACCAGAAACCACTACGGATTCTTATGTAAAAGACTGGGTAGATTGGGGCGCAGGACCGCGTGCAGGTCAAGCAATGATCTTAACTGCAAAGGCTAATGCTTTGTTAGAGGGTCGTTTAGCAGTTACATTAAATGATATTAAAAGTGTGGCACTACCGGTACTTCGCCATAGAGTTTTGGTCAACTTTAGAGCAGAGGCAGAAGGCATAACTTCAGATAAAGTAGCATCACATTTATTGAATGCGATAGAAATAAAAGGCAAATAAACAACGCTCCATTATTGAGTACATGGCAAAACAGGACTATCACGATTTATTAAAACCAGAGGACATCAATACGGTTGAGGGACTTTCCTTGATATCACGTATTGTGGTCGAGGGATTTACGTCAGGTTTAAATAGAAGTGCCAGTGTGGGTCCTGGTATGGAGTTTAGTCAATACAGAGGTTACGAACCTGGTGATGATTTACGATTGCTAGATTGGAAAATGTTGGCACGTTCGGGCAGGTACTACATTAAGCAATCTGAGATAGAAAGTCAGGTAACCATTAAGTTTATTGTAGATGCCAGTGCTTCAATGCTGCATAAAGAAAAGGACTTAACTAAAGTTGATTTTGTACGTGTCTTGGTGGCTACACTAGCATATATGGCTCATAAGCAAGGAGATGCTGTTGGTCTTTTCGCACTTAATGAAAATGATGTAGTCAGTATTTACCCCAAGGCAGATAAAAAGCACTACAACAGATTGCTGCTAGAATTAATTAATCTTTCTAATTCTGGTAAATGGCCAGAAACCCATATTTCCAATAAACGCATTCCGAATAGAGGCGGTAAAGAATTGATTTTCTTTCTAACCGATATGTATGAAACAGGAGAGGAGATTTCAAAGTTTATCAAAGGATTAAAATCTGCCAGAAATGAAGTTGTGGCACTACAGGTGATGGGATCAGCTGAAATGGATTTTAATTACGGTCCCAACATCACTTTTGAAGATTGGGAAACAGGGGCGCGAGTAAAAGTAGATACCGAAAAAGCTAAAACAGATTATTTGGCTGCTTTAGAAAGTAGATTGAAAAAGGTTAAGGACGAATTACTTTCAAATGGTATTGATCACTATGTCTTTCGTATGGATGCACACTTGGGTGAAGCATTACTATTATTTTTAAAACAACGTAAAAGACTCGGTTAATATGTCATTCGCACAACCTTCGTATTTATGGGCTTTATTGGGACTTTTAGTTCCGATAGCCATCCATTTATGGAGTAAAAAGCAAGCGAAAACTATAAAAATTGGTAGTGTTCAACTGCTATCAGAATCAAAATCAAGACAATCTAGTAGTATTCAATTAAACGAATGGTGGTTGTTGCTACTGCGTATGGCAATTATTTCCCTCATCACTTTGGTCATGGCAAAACCGCTATGGAAATCAAAGGTGAACAACAGTAAACTGACCTATATTATTGAACCTGAATTAGCCCGGAATGAAAATTTTATGGCTCGTTTTATTGATTTGCAAGCTGATCAAGAAATAAGATTGTTACAATCAGGTTTGCCTAAAAACGATGTTGAATATGCCAATTCACAAGATTTCAGAAGTGCCGATTACTGGTCATTAGCATCAGAAATGAATGCCTTGAAAACTGATAGCATTATTGTTTTTACCCACGGATATGCAAAAGGATTAAAAGGAGCTAGACCAGAAACCAATCATGATATTAATTGGATAGTTTTGGATTCGGCTCAAAATCTTGAGAAGCCTTTATTAGCATATCAGACAGAGGAAAATATAGCTTTATTTACAGCCATAAATAGTCCGGTAGCTTCAAAAATAGCACAGAAGAGTATTGAATTAGGTGATGTATATCAACTGACATCAAATGGCGATAGTTTAAAGATATTAAGTTCAAGTTCAAGTTCAAGTTCAAGTTCAGACTCAGCAAGAATCCCTGTAATTCAACAAAAGGCATTAGAAGTAGCGCTAGTGTATGCAGATAGTTTAAGTACAGATAAGACCTATATAGAAGCAGCATTGGCGGCTTTATCGACTTATTTGGGAAGGGAAATAATAGTCGAAAGTTTTTTAGATAGCGAACTATTGGAGAATAAGGAAACGGATTTAATGATTTGGTTGAATACTAAGCCTGCTCCGGTTTCAGCTAGAAAGACACTTATATTTAAGAACGATTCCATTTCTAATTCACTTATAACAAATGGTGAAAATGAAAATACATTTTATATATCAAAAAGAATCACTACAGAAAATGCGTTATCTGGGCGATTAACAGAGAACCTACTAAGCATTTTAGATGTCGATGAAGAGCTACGTGAACTACAAGCTAATGCTGATATTCGTACAGTTGACGAAGCAGATTTAAAAACAAATTTCATTGATAATAAAGAATCGAAAACACACCAAGCCAGCTGGAATCTGAATCCGTATTTATGGATTGTTCTGCTAGTATTATTGATTGTAGAACGCTTTGTGGCTTATAAACGAAAACAGTAATGGAATCAGGTAAACTACACTTGATGAAATTTCACAGGCGATGGCAAATCTTGTCATACGCAGAAGCTGTCTTGTATGCTGTTGGTATTGCCATTCTTTTTTATTTAGCATCTAAAAATCTATGGCTTGGCGTTTTAAGCTTTGTAGTTGCGGTAGTCGCAGTGCTTTTTATACAGAAGCCTTGGAAACATAATTTAGCTATCACAGGTACTTATGTGGATGCACATGTAGATGAAGCATCGTTTAGTACAGGACTATTGTTGCAGCCAGAAGATTCATTGTCAAATCTTGCCAAGCTACAACGTTATAAAGTATCAGAAGAGCTTAGCAAAAGGCTAGATACTATTCATCCGCCTAACAAATTAAAACAAGCGGTATTGGTTACGCTAGGGCTGGTATTACTTGGTATTGTTGTTCAGAAATTAGACTTCTTTAAAAGCGTAGAAAGCGTTTTAGGGAATGCTACTAACGAAATACAAATTCAGTTTATAGCAACAGATAGTATTAGTGAGAAGTCCATCATTCCAAAAATTTCTAGTCAAGATATTAGTGTTACTTATCCATCCTATACCCGAAAAGGTACAATTGCTGTAAGTGATCCAAACATAAAGACGATTGCTGGTGCTACGGTTCAGTGGCTATTGGTCTTTGATAACTCTGTTACTGAGGTTTACTTAGACCGAATGGGGGAACTCATTCCGTTGCAAAAAGGCGAAAACGGGTATCGTATTAAGCAAGTATTGTTAGAATCGGGATTCTATAGTTTCAAATTCAAGAATGAAGACGGTATTGAATTTACATCAGATTTATTCTCGTTGGAAGCAATACCCGATAATCCGCCAGAAATAGAGATTTTAGGATTGGAGCGGTACACGTATTTTGATTTTTCAGATAAAAAAGTTGTCGAACTACAAAGTACAATTACCGATGATTACGGAATTGACGAAGCCTATATCATAGCAACCGTAAGTAAAGGATCGGGAGAATCGGTCAAGTTTAGGGAAGAAAAATTGAATTTTAAGGAAACTATTTCAAAAGGTTTGAAATCGGTGAGGGCTACAAAAACACTAGATTTAAATGCCTTAAAAATGGAAATGGGTGATGAACTCTATTTTTATATTGAAGCCTTTGATGAAAAACGACCTAAAAGAAATGTGTCGCGTAGCGAAACCTACTTCGCTGTAATTAAAGATACCGTTAGTGAGCAATATGGTGTAGAAGGAACTTTGGGCGTAGATCAAATGCCCGATTATTTTAGAAGTCAGCGACAGTTGATTATCGATACCGAGAAGTTGATAAAAGATAAACCGAGCATTACGATGACCGAATTTAAGTCGAGAAGTAATGAACTAGGGTTTGACCAAAAAGCGTTGCGATTAAAGTATGGTCAGTTTATGGGAGATGAATCTGAAATGGAAGAAGCTCCAGCAGAGATCGAAAGCGATGAAGAAGGTGAGGACCATGATCATGCTGAAGATCAAGAAAATGTAATAAAAGAATTCATGCATGACCATGATGGCGATAACGAGCATAACTTGGTAAAACAGCATGAACATCATGAAGAAAATGATCCCGAAGAACCTGAAGATCCATTGCACGACTATCTTCATAATCATGATGATCCAGAGGAGTCTACTCTGTTTGAAGAATCTTTGAAAACAAAATTGCGAAAGGCATTAAGCATTATGTGGGATGCCGAATTACACCTACGATTAAACGAGCCAGAAAAGTCATTGCCATTTCAATATGATGCCTTAACGCTTATTCAAGAAATTAAGAACAGTGCCCGTATTTATGTACACAGAATAGGTTTTGATCCACCACCAATTAAAGAAGACAGCAGACTTACCGGTAAAATAAAGGATATAGAGAATTATCGAAAGAACGAAACTAAAGAGGTAGAAAATCCTTTTGAAGCACTTGAGAATGCAGTTGCTCGCTTAGAACAGTTCATTCAGCAAGAAAGCACTTTTAATGAGGCTGATAATGCCCTTTTTACAGCCGCAGGCAATGAATTGGCTCAATTGGCTATAGCTAACCCAAGTAAGTATTTACGAGTGTTACAGGGCTTAAAAGGAATTGAAAATAATACGGAGCGTACAATGGCTAATTATAAATTCGTGCAAAAAGGATTATTAGCAGCTTTACCCAAAACACCACAAATACCTGGGGCTAAAAAAGAGTATACAGATGAAATCAATTCATTATTTCTAAAACAACTAGAGGTGTATGATTGATGGATTCTCATTTTTGCAAAAAGAGCTCATGATCCCCATCTTACTTGGAGGATTAGTAGTTTTTAATAGCTATGTTTGGAAAGAATGGAAAACCAAGCATAGTGGTCGGTTTGTAGTAAATACTATTGTTGCTTTAATAACCGTCTTGGCATTGGCTGTGTTAATTCTAGAGCCTACACAAGAGGTGGAAATTAATGATAGTCAGGCAGTACTGTTGACCAATAATTTTGATGGGTTAATAAGAGACAGTCTTTTAAACCGTTATGAGGGAATAAAGGTTTTAGATTATAATCCTAAAAAATCGATTCGTAAAGAGCTCGATTCACTTACCAATGTTATTGTACTAGGTGATGGCATAGAACCGTATGATTTTTATTTGTTCGATAGTATCCCAACTACCTACATTCCTAATGCTGCTCCAATGGGAGTAACACAACTGAACTATACGGAACAGCTTGTATTAGGTGAAGAATTAAAGGTTTCTGGAAGTTATTCTCAACCAATTGAAAAGTCATTTTTAGTACTACAAGATTCAAGGAATAACGGGTTAGATTCTATTCAGATTACTGAAGATAAGAATGCGGATTTTAACCTGAAGACTCGTCCAAAAGTAGCTGGAGCTTATGTATATCAATTCGCTGTTAAAGATAGCACAGGTGTTGTTTTAGAAACGAATCCGTTACCTATAGAGGTGATGAGAAAAGAACCGTTACGGGCTTTGATTTTAAATACCTTCCCCACGTTTGAGACCAAATATCTAAAGAATTTCTTGGCTGAATCTGGCCATGAAGTTATTGTTAGAAGTCAGTTAACAAAGGGGAAATACAAGTTTGAATATTTTAATACGCCTACGCGACATATATATCAGTTTACCAAAGAGACCCTTAAAAATTTTGATATCGTAATTGTTGATGCTGAAACGTATACGGCATTTGGAAATACGATTAGAAAAAGGTTTGAATCAAGTATTGAAGAACAAGGTTTAGGACTATTTATTCAACCAAGTGATTTTCTGTTTAATAGCCGCAGCAGCGAGGCTTATTTTAAATTTAAACGTGATAGGATGAACACTGCGAAATTACCGGTTTATGCCGCAGAAACAGAAAAGTACCCGTATCAGTTTAATGAACAATTATTAGTAGAGCCAATTCATTTAGGTGGAACATCAAACTTGGCAGCGTATAGACAAATAGGAAATGGTAAAATTGCAACTACTACATTATTAAATAGTTATCAGTTTTTGTTAAATGGTAAAAGTGAAGTGTATCATGGTATTTGGACCACTATTTTAGATAAGATAGCAAAGAAGAAAGGGCAGGCAGTTTCATGGCAATCCAATACAAAATTTCCTAGAATAGAGGAGCCTTTTCATTTTGAGATTCGAACAAATTTAGAGGAATTCGGTATTATAAATGAAGATAGTATTTCGATATCGCTTGTTCAAAATGCATTGCTGCCTAGTCACTATTCAGGTACTGTTTATCCCAAGAAAACAGGTTGGAATTCAATGCAAGTTGAAAATGATAGTACGAACTTCTCATACTATGTTTTTGAACATAAAGATTGGAAAGCTTTAAAAAGTACCGCGAACATAGCAGCAAATAAAAATCAATTTGAAAAAGAAACTCGAAAAAACAGGACGGTTGTTGTTGACCGTCCTGTTTCTCTACTAGTATTTTATATCCTCTTTTTATTAGGGGTAGGGTGGTTGTGGCTTTCACCAAAATTATCCGCAGAAAGCTAAACCACTTTATTAATTTAATGAGGTAATTTATTTTTTATCAATCCGTAAACGAAAGTACCTAAAAGAGCTCCGCCAATAACTACAAGAATAGAGGAATAGCCAGCACCGACAAGTACATACATTGGCCCGGGGCAAGCACCTGCCAACGCCCAACCTAATCCGAAGATAATACCACCAATTAAATAACGGGCAACACTTTTAGTTTTAGGGTGTAAATTCATCTCATTGCCACCAATCGCTTTTATCTTATATTTTTTGATGATTTGCACACCGATCACTCCAATAACAAGGGCAGAACCTATAATACCATACATGTGAAAAGATCCAAATTGAAACATTTCATAAATACGAAACCACGATGCGGCTTCAGATTTATACATGATGATACCGAAAAAGATACCTATGGTTAAATAACTTATATATTTCATGTTAACTGAATATTAGAGGGAATAAAAGATGAATCATAACTAAACCACCAATAAAGAAACCGATAACGGCAATTAAAGAAGGCAACTGCAAATTACTTAGTCCAGATATCGCATGTCCGCTGGTACAACCACCGGCATAACGAGCACCAAAGCCCACCATGAATCCGCCAATAATTAAAATTACCAATACAAATGGGTCTGTAAGATGTTCAGAAGAAAATAGTTCAGTTGGTAAATAAGCTTCTCCGGCACTTTCAATTCCGTAATCAGTTGAAAGTTGTTGAGCAACTTCAGGATTAATTTTCACCGTATTATCGGACATAAATTGGGAAGCGATAAAGCCGCCAATTATAGCACCGATCACAACTACTAAATTCCACCGTTGAGCTCTCCAATCGAATTTAAAGAAATCTGAGTATTTGCCAGCACCACCAATGGAACACATGGTTCTAAGGTTAGATGACATTCCAAATTGCTTACCTATGTACAATAAGATAAACATAGTTAGGGCAATTAAAGGTCCGGCGACATACCACGGCCAGGGATCGTATAGTAAATTCATAGAAATAAATTAAAAATGCAAAGAAATGGAATAAAAAAGACTTGGTAGGTAACTAATGTTACAGAAACTAACGCTCTAATATTTTAATTAACTTAAAAGATTTTAATAAATGGAAGAGACCGGGTATGATTAAAAAACCACCAATTAGAAGTGAAATTCCTAAGACATTCATAACACTATCAGGTACAGGTTGTTCAAGAATACTTATGCTTCCGGTCGTGGTGAAAAGAATGTTTGGGAAATGCGTAATAGTTGCTGCAAATAGGATTAAGAATATTTGGAGTCCCGCTAATGCTCTAGATATAATTCTTCGTCCCGTTTTAATACTCTGCCACAAAGGGAACAACAAAATTCCGGATAAAATAATAGCAGAAATGGAATATATATTTCCAATAAAATCTACCACAAAGGTAATGTTTGTAAAATACCCATAGAGCAGTGTAATAAAACCTAAAGAAACTACGACTATGGTGGCAATAGAGGCTTTTCTCATGTACATGGTCTTACTAAAGTCGTCTACCTCACCAATAAGAAAAACGGAAGCCAAAAATGCACAGAGGGCAGCATAGAAAAAACCGGTTAAAATTGAAAAAACATTCAACCAAGAGTGTACATAAACTTCCAAAAAACTATGTTGCTCCATTTGCGACGGATTGATAATATCTCCACTGACCACGCCGCCCATGGTAAGGCCTAAGAATATTGGCGTAACTAGACTTGAGGTTTTAAACATCCAATCATATAAAATTTGTGAACTGTCTTTATACGCATCATAATAACGAAAAACAAACGCCACGCCTCTAAGGGTTATACCCAGTAACACCAGGGTCAACGGAATATGTAGTGCGAGCACTAAAATGTTGTAGTAATGGGGGAAGGCAATCCATAAAATCACGATCAATATGATAATCCAAATATGGTTTGCTTCCCAAACGGGCCCCATAACTTGGTATACGGTCTTTTTATTAATGGCTTGGTTTTCCTTTGACGAAAACAATTCAATGATTCCCGCACCAAAATCTGCACCTGCCAATAAAACATAAAGTAATAAAGAAACAGCAAGAAAAGCTAGTACAACGTATATCATGCTTGATCAATTTTAATACTGTTCAAAAATTTAATTTGTCTTGCCATTAACCAAGTAACCGCAATCGTTAATATGGTGTAAACGGCAATATAGATGTACAAGCTAAAAACGATACCTGGCATTGGGGTAACGGCATCTTTCGTTTTCATAATATTATGAATGATCCAAGGTTGCCTTCCAACTTCGGTAACGATCCAGCCAGCTTCAAGAGCAATGAAACCCATGGGGGCAAGTAATGAAAATAAGAGCCAAAATTTTGGCAGATCAAACCACGATTTCTTTTTGAATTTAGCTACGAAAAATATAATACCAGCTAGCATTAGAAGCGAACCCAAACCTACCATGGTCTGAAAAGCGTAATGAACCATGGCAACGTTAGGTTGCTCATCTTTAGGGAAGTCATTCAGACCTTTTACTTCAGCATTAAAATCTCCGAAAGCAAGAAATGATAGCGCATTGGGAATTTCTATTTTATAATTAACTTCTTGTTTTGCGCTATCTACAATTCCGCCAATGTAGAGCGGAGCTCCTTTTTTGGTTTCATAGTGAGCTTCCATTGCAGCTAATTTAACGGGTTGTCTTTTTGCAATATCCTTGGCAGAAAGATCTCCGCTTAAAGGTTGTAACATGGCAGCAACGGCTGCAAATGTAATTGCTATTTTAAATGCCTTCTTGTGAAGCTCAACATTCCGTTTTTTATATACTTGATAGGCATGGATACCGGCAACTGCAAATCCGGTTGCGGTAAATGCTGCCAAAGTCATGTGCAAGGCTTGTGTAAACCAAGCAGGATTCAACAGCGCTTTTACAGGGTCAATATTCAAAAATTCTCCATCGATATAATCAAAACCAGATGGGGCGTTCATCCAAGCATTGGCAGACACAACAAGTATACCAGACATTACACCAGAAACACCTACAATAATTCCTGTAAACCAATGAAATTTTTCAGGTATCCTTTTCCATCCGTAAAGGTAAAATCCTAAAGCGAGGGCCTCCACAAAAAATGCGGCACCTTCAAGAGAAAATGGCATACCGATAATCGGTCCTGCATGCTTCATGAATTCTGGCCAAAGAAGACCAAGTTCAAAGGATAGAGCAGTGCCAGATACTGCACCCGTGACAAAGAAAATGGCAACACCTTTTTGCCAAGACTTCGTTAAAGTCAGGTAAATTGGATTACGTGTATTTAACCATTTTTTATGCGAGACTACCATGAAAAATGGCATCACCATACCAATACAGGCAAAAACAATATGGAAAATAAGAGTGAACGCCATTTGTAATCTTGCAGCATCTATATTTTCCATAATCAACCTTTTTTACGAATGATTACAAAGATACGAAACGGTGTATTTTTCTTATGTTACATTGGTTGCATAAAACAAAAAATTAGTATTAAAACTAACTATTATGGCATAAAAATATACCCGTCCATTTGGTAATTGGCAAGAACCATCATAGCAGAAAGTCCTAGTTCTGTATTAGGGTTTAAATCTTCAGCGGTAATATCTCTAGCAGCGGTAGCTTGTGCGCAAACATAGAATTCTACCCCGTAATCCTTCAATAACTTTATTACCGCTTCATTTGGATTTTCCTTTTCGTATTTAGCCTTGTATTTAGCTTCGTTTAAGGCAGTAAAAGTAGCTCCACCATGTACAGCAGCGATTATATTTACTTTATCGGCAGAAACACCACCTGCACCTAGCATATTTATCATTCTAGCAATTTTAAAATAGCCAACATTAATACCATCTAACTCACGTTCATCTTTGAGATCAAATACAAGATTATATTCTTTGTTAGAGTCTGCTTGAACGGCAACATCCTTAAATTCTTTAATTTTCCCATAACCATCAATAATGGGTGTGGTCCAATCTTGTGCGGTTGTCATTTTTGCTGCCATAAGTACTATTGCAATAAGAAGTGCTTTTTTCATGTGTTCTTGAGATTTTAAAATAGCTAGTGTAGTTAGAATGTAAATGTTATTTATCTCTAATGTCCGCTATTTTTAAAAGGAATAAAAGTAAATTAAAGTTTTTAACGTAATTGTAACCTGAGTTACTTTCACATACAAGGTTAAATTATAGATTCGTTATTTAAATTAGCCTAACATTACATTTCTATGAATGAACTACAGGTATTGGCAAAACAACTTTTTAAGCTATTTGTGATAGTCTTTGTTTTGGTAGGCATTGTATTTACATGGTTGATTACTTATGAACCAAGCACTGAAAATGATATAATTATTGAAGCTGAAGAAATAGTAGCTAACGATGATTGGCAACCTAAAGACGCCATGGCAGAATTGCCTACTATGTCTGCGACAGTGAAACAGGGGTATTACCTTATTGCAGAAACCTCAAAGTATATGGGACCGAATGCAGCGCGTGCAGAAGATAGATATAGTGGGAATAATTTGGCATGTGCCAACTGTCATTTACAAAAAGGGGTACAGGCGGGCTCTGGTTCTTGGGTGGGTATTATAGAACGTTTTCCTCAGTTTGGGGGTCGAGGTAATAAAATAGGTACTATTGAAGATCGCATAAATGGGTGTATGGAGCGTAGCATGAACGGCAAAAAACTACCAGTAGATTCTGACCAAATGAAGGCGATTGTAGCCTATATGAATTGGTTGGGCGAAGATGTACCAGACAATAGAAAAGCTGAATTTAAAGGGTATCCGAAAATTGAAATTCCTACTGTGGCGGTCAATTTAGAAACAGGAAGTCAGGTATATCAAAAAGAGTGTATCATCTGTCATGGTGAAAATGGAGCGGGAGTTCTTAATGCGGTCGATGGTAAAAGCTACACGTATCCACCACTTTGGGGTCCAGATAGTTTTAACGATGGTGCAGGTATGAATAGGGTGATAACATCTGCGGAATTTATTAAGAGCAACATGCCATATCTACAAGCTACTTGGGATAACCCCAAATTGACCGATGAAGAAGCGTATCATGTAGCAGGATATATTAATAGTTTTTCTAGACCGCACAAATTAAATACAGAAAACGATTATCCTGATAAGAAGTTAAAACCGGTTTCTACGCCTTATGGTCCGTGGGTAGACGATTTTTCTCCAGAGCAGCACAAATACGGACCTTTTTTACCGATAATGGACTTTTACAAAAAGGAATACGGAATTACCAAAACAAAGTAACCCCATGCGATTAGTATATCTGTTCATTTTTTGTTTGCCTATTTTTTCTATGGCACAAGATACGGTAGCGGTAAAGAAAAAAGGGACCCTATCTGGGCAATGGCGAACATATTACATGATGACGTCAAATAAAGGGGAATTAAAAGACTTTAATGCTTTAGCGACAGGAGGTAAACTTAAATATCAGTATAAATTATTTAAGGGTTTGGAAATAGGGGCTGCTCTATATAATTCAACAAATTTGGGTCTGCAAGATTTAACTATTGCAGATGCTACTACAGGTAGATTAAGTAGATATGAAGAAGGACTTTTTGATAGGATAGATTTAAAAAATGATGCTGTTTTTCTATTAGGAGAACTGTATGCAAAATATCACCTAGCTCATCATTCATTTACGCTTGGGCGGATGAAAATAAATACGCCCTTAATTAATCCTGAAGATGGTAGAATGATACCTACTTTGGTTCAAGGTTTTTGGTATAAATACAAAAATCAAAAGACATCGTTTCAGTTTGGAATATTAAATGAAATAGCACCACGCTCCACAGGAGAGTTTTATGGTATTGGTGAAAGCATAGGTACATACCCTGTAGGTAGAAATAAACTTGGTAGTGCATCTGAATATAAAGACAACACGACATCCGATTATATTCTAATGGCAAATGTCGATTTTGAAGTAACTGACGATTTTAATGTAAAAATATGGAACCAATATGTAGACAATATATTCAATTCGTTCTATATAAAACCTGCTTGTAAACTATCTAAATCGTTGACGTTAGAAGGGGAGTGGTTACATCAAAATAAGGTGGGTGATGGTGGTAGCAGTGTAGACTCACTTCGCTATTATAATCAGAAAACTGCAGATGTTTTAGGGTTGAAAATTGGATATAAAAATAAAGTAGGACTGGTTTCTTTGGCATATAATAGAATACTACCGCACGGTCAATTTATATCGGCAAGAGAATGGGGTAGAGAAGATTTATTCAGTTTTCAAAAGCGAGAACGTAGCGAAGGTTCAGCAGACAATCATGCTTTGGTATTCAATTATAAAAAAGACTTTACCATTTCAAAAGATCTAAATCTTATGTCGATCTTAAGTGTTGGAAAACATTGGAAACCAGATCCAACCGATGCTACTTTAAATAAGTATGCTATGCCAGATTATACGCATATTAATTTTGATATTTTCTTCGATATTAAAAAGTTGAAACGCTTACGGCCAGAACTGTTGTTGACCTCTAAAATTGGTAATGGTGATATACCAAACAATGCTAATCTCTATTTTAATAAGGTAGATATGTTTCACTTAGATGTCATTCTTAATTATAATTTTTAGCGCCGAAAAGCTGGACAATAAATTTTTATTACGTAATAGTTTTACTTTTTCATTTTACAGGTATTAGCGCCAAATAGTGTATACAGAGGGCAAAAACTAACAAAAGAAGTTAAAATGAAAATAGCTGCTATTGCTAATGCCACATAACCCAAAACGCCTGTTATGGCTTCTGTGAAAAATGCAATCAAAAGTATCGCTGCAATAATAAATCTTATGAATTTGTCTGTGGTTCCCATATTCTTTTTCATGATACTAGTTTTTAAATGTTATTTGTAATGTTGACATTATATAGTGGACATACTCAATAGTTATAGTACTTGATACATCTTATACTTTACCAAAGTACTATAAACTAAGAAATTGACATATGACATTGGTCAGCTCAAAACTAATGGCTGACCGTGGTTTTTATTGTAACTTTAGTTACAGCAAGGCCATAATTATTACAGTATTTTTGCAAAAAGCGTTATAGGAATGGAAGCATATATAGATGCGTTTTTAAATGCGATAACAGGAACTTTAAGTTGGACATGGAAATCAATCATTTTTCAAGTGCCCTGGTATCTTAATTACTTTTGGGGTTTAATATCTATATCGCTTATAGTTTGGCTGTTAGAAATTGTTTTTCCTTGGAGAAAACAACAAGGGGTGTTTAGAAAAGACTTTTGGTTAGACGGTTTTTATATGTTCTTCAACTTTTTTCTATTTGCCATTGCCATAAGTGGTATTTATAAATTACTACAAGTGTTTTTTAGTGATATTGGTGTAAAAGCAAATAGTTTGGCATTAATAGATATTTCTGGTTGGCCAATGTGGGGGCAGTTGTTATTGTTCTTTATCGTATTAGATTTTGTGCAATGGTTTACACATACATTATTACACAAGTACGCCTTTCTATGGAAATTTCATCAAGTACACCATAGTGTAAAAGAAATGGGCTTTGCAGCTCATTTACGTTACCATTGGATGGAGAATATTCTATACAAACCGCTGAAGACTTTTGGTGTAATGATTCTTGGCGGTTTTGAGCCAGAACAAGCCTATATCGTCCATTTTGCTGCCATAGCTATTGGGCATTTTAACCATTCTAATATTAAAATTACATGGGGACCTTTGAAGTATATTTTAAATAACCCGGTTATGCACTTGTACCATCACGCATATGATTTGCCAGAGGGTACTTACGGTGTAAATTTTGGAATTAGCTTAAGCCTGTGGGATTATATATTTAGAACCGATTATATTCCGGAAGATAGCGGAGATGTTAAATTAGGTTATCCAGGAGATGAGAATTTGCCGCAAGACTTTTTAGGGCAGATGACCCATGGGTTTAAAACAAAGAAGAAGTAATACGTAATTACTTCTTCTTTAGATTTTTAAAATTAGTCAGATAGTTTACCTGTAGCGCAGTTTACAAAGGACTTCGCTTTTGATAGTACCGAATTATCTTGATCTAGACTTGGGTAGCCAATAGCCTTTAATTTAGTTTTTGCAGTAGCTATATCTTCCTGTTTTAAAGCATCAAAAGAAACCGATGATGATTCTACTGATACGGATACATTGGTTATTGTAGGGATCTCTTCTAATTTAGAAATAATTGTTTTGGCACAGCCACCACATTTTAAATTTTGAATAGGAATTACTGATGTCATATCTTATTTATTTTATTCGTCTTTAAAACTTATACTCCAAATGCCTCTAACCTCATTTTCTTTATAGCCTACAGCTTGGTCATATGGGTATTTATCGTTCAAAAGTTGGGCAACCTTTGGGTCGATATTTGTTTCTGGTACACCATGGCAATTTAGGCACATGGTATTAGTAACAATAGGGGAATAGAAATTAGTTGTTCCATTCTCATTTGTTAGTATAGGTTCGTAAGACTTGTTGTTATTAATTTTTGATTTAAAAAACTCAATATACTCAAGCTCTTTTTTACTTGCTTTATTATTTTGATTTCTAGGTTTATCGCTTACCCTTTTGATTTTAGCATGATGAACAATTGCCATACTATCTGTTAGAGGATATGCTTTTTCATTACAAAATGCTACAGCACCTAATGGACCATTTTTTTGAATGTTGAGCATAAGATTCTTACCTAAAATTTTTTGGGTAATTTGTGCATACATTTTACCTTCTTCTAAAAGTAGGCTATCGTTTATTTTAGTATCTATTTCAGACAAAGAGGTACTATCGGTATTTTCTAAAAATTCTTGCTTAACCTTTGGAGAATCTTTACAGCCAATTGCAAAAATAATCGCTAACATTAAAAAGATATTTTTCATAAGTATGACATTTAAACTATGTTGATTGCCTTTAAATTTTATGATCCTCAGTAGATAAAACTGCCAAAAGCTACCTATTAAAGATAGCTTTTGATTTTAATTCCATGAAGTATAACCTCCTTTAAGATCATATACTTGTGTAAAGCCCACTTTTAATAGTTTACGAGCTGCTTTTTGGCTTCTTGCACCTGATCTACAATATACGTATACCGGTTTTTCTTTATTTACTTTTTCAAAGTAAGCGTTAAAGTTACCACCGTTGAAAAAATCAACGTTTATAGCGTTTTTAATGTGACCGCCATTATATTCAGACGGTGTTCTAACGTCAATAGGTTTGATATTATTAGCTATAATTTGCGTAGCATATTCGTTCTTGTTCAATATAGTAATATTACCTGCGGTTTCTTCCTTTTTACCAAAGAGTGTACTTAAAAATGACATAGTATTTTATTTAAAATTAAGATTCAACAATAGAAAGAAACGGTCTTGGTATATGACCGTTCCTTTCTTTAACCAACCAATAAAAATTATAATGTAGTAGGACAAACAAATTCAGTCACTGATATACCAGCTTCCTTAATTTCTTTAAATCCGCCTTTTACATCTATAAGATTATGAATTCCTCTACTTTTTAAAATAGATGATGCGATCATACTTCTGTAACCACCTGCACAATGCACATAAAATGAAGTTTTGCTTGGGAACTCAGCTAAATGATCATTTAAAAAATCTAGCGGTGTATTTTTAGCATCGATAATATGTTCAGAAAGGTATTCAGATTCTTTACGAACATCGAATACCGGTACATGATCGGTTTCAATAGCTTTCTTAAGTTCACCTGCATCTGCCTGACTTACAGTGTCATATTCCATTGCAGCTTTTTTCCAAGCATCGAAGCCGCCTTCTAAATATCCTAGCGTACCATCAAAACCAACTCTTGATAATCTAGTAACCGCTTCTTCTTCCATACCAACAGGAGTTACCAGTACAATAGGTTGTTTTACATCTGCGATCAATGCACCTACCCATGGGGCAAAACTACCATCCAAGCCTATAAATATGGAACGTGGAATATGACCCTTGGCAAAATCATCTTGATGACGAACATCTAAAACTATGGCTCCGGTTTCATTTGCCGCAGCTTCAAAGGCTTTTGGAGAAAGAGCTCTTGTGCCACGTACCAAGACTTCTTTTATATCTTCATACCCTTCTTTGTTCAATTTTACATTTAAAGGAAAATATTGAGGTGGTGGCAGTAAGCCGTCTATGACTTCATCAATAAATTCTTCTTTCGTCATATCTGCACGTAGGGCATAATTCATTTTCTTTTGGTTGCCCAAGGTATCTACTGTTTCTTTCATCATATTCTTACCACATGCAGAACCGGCACCATGAGCAGGGTAAACGATCACTTCATCTGCCAAAGGCATTATTTTTTCACGTAGACTGTCAAACAAGAATCCGGCAAGGTCACGCTCAGTTAGTTCGCCCATTTTCTGAGCAAGATCTGGTCTGCCAACGTCACCTAAAAACAAGGTATCTCCGCTAAAAATAGCATAGTCCTTACCTGATGCATCTTTTAATAAATACGTGGTACTTTCCATTGTATGACCAGGTGTATGCAAAGCGGTAATACTAATATCCCCTAGTTTAAATTCTTGATTATCTTTTGCGATAATAGCTTCAAAAGACGGATTCGCTTTTGGTCCATATATGATTTCTGCACCAGTTTCTTTGGCCAAGGTTACATGACCACTTACAAAATCTGCATGAAAATGAGTTTCAAATATATATTTGATTTTAGCGTTGTCTGCAGCAGCTTTTTTGATGTAAGGCTGTACTTCTCGTAGAGGATCAATAATGGCGACTTCGCCATTGCTTTCAATGTAATAAGCACCTTGCGCAAGACAACCCGTATATATTTGTTCTACTTTCATAAGTTCATATTTATTATTGATACAAAACTACATTGGTAAAAAGGACTACACAGTAACTTAGGTTACATAGGTATTTAGAAGTAAAACAGCACTGAAAAATCAGCGCTGTTTTAGTCTTGAATATTACAAAAGTGTTGATGGGCAAACATATGCGGTTTTAGGTAGTTTTGTTTTTGAAATAGCTTCAAAACCACCTCTAACATCAGTAAAATCTTGCCATCCTCTTTGTTTTAAAATTGAAGCTGCGATCATACTCCTATACCCACCGGCACAATGTAAAACAAAGGGCTTGTCTTTTGGAAACTGAGATAGATGCTGGTTAATTTCATTTAATGGCACGTTGATTGCCCCAACCACATGTTCAGAATCAAATTCGCTCTTTTTTCTAACATCAATGATTAAAGGTTTATCCGTTTTATATTCAGTTTCTAATTCATCGGCATTAATTCTTTTGCTTACCTCAAAATCTTTTCCTGAGTTTTTCCATGTATCAAAACCACCATCTAAAAAGCCAACGGTATGATCATAACCAACTCTTGCTAAACGGGTAATGGCTTCTTCTTGTTTGTCTTTGTAAGTGACCAATAAAATTTCTTGTTTAATATCTGGTATCATTTCACCAACCCATTGCGCAAAACTACCTTCAAGTCCTATATTGATACTATTAGGAATAAATCCTTTTGCAAAATCTTCGGCATTTCTAGTATCTAAAACTAAAGCTCCAGTTTCATTAGCAACAGCCTCAAAAGCCACGGGAGTGTATGGGGTAGTGGCGCGATCCATAATTTTATCTAAACTCTCGTACCCTTGAATGTTCATTAAAACATTTTTAGGAAAATACCCAGGAGGAGTTGTGAGTCCTGTTAAAAGTTCTTTGATAAATTCATCTTTGGTCATATCTGGTCTTAAGGCATAGTTTACTTTCTTTTGATGCCCTAACGTATCGGTAGTTTCTTTACTCATCATTTTACCACAAGCAGAACCTGCACCGTGATTAGGGTACACAATTAAATCATCGCTCAGTGGCATAATTCTATTGCGTAGAGAATCGTATAGGTAACCAGCGAGCTTTTCTTCGGTTAAATCCGCTACTACGTGTTGTGCTAAATCTGGTCTACCAACATCACCGATAAACAAGGTGTCGCCAGTGATAATACCATGCTCTTTTCCTTTTTCATCTATTAGTAAGTAGGTGGTGCTTTCCATTGTATGACCAGGCGTATGAATCACTTTTACCTTGTAATCACCCACTTCAAATATTTGATTGTCCTTTGCCGTAGTAGCTTTATAATTAGGTTTTGCACCAGGACCAAATACAATTTCTGCACCTACCTTTTTTTGTAAATCTAAATGTCCACTTACAAAATCTGCATGAAAATGGGTCTCAAAAACGTATTTGATTTTCGCATTGTCTTTTTTTGCACGGTCAAGGTATGGCTGTACTTCTCTTAACGGGTCAAATACTGCAGCTTCACCATTACTTTCTATATAATAGGCAGCGTGTGCCAAACATCCTGTATAAATTTGTTCTACTTTCATGTTGTTTTATATTTTGATTTACAACATAAAATTACCCTTTCTTTAAAACGTGTACAGTGACATTAGTCACATAAGCGAAATTTTATTTAAAGAATTCCATGTAGAAAATAAAGACCGCCATAACAAGAATAAAATAGCCGAAACCTTTCTTCAATTTTTTACCATCTATGAAGTTACTGAGGTAACTGCCAATAAAAATACCAATAAAAGATAGTGATGTAAAAATGGCAAGAAACTTCCAATTGATAAGCATGTTCATTGCATCGCCTAAAAAGAAACCCATTAAAGATTTAATGGCAATTATAATTAAAGAAGTACCTACGGCAACTTTCATTTCAACATTCGCCAATATGACCAATGCTGGAATAATTAAGAATCCGCCACCAGCTCCAATTAATCCAGTAATGCCACCTACTATGAGTCCCTCTAATAAGATTAATGGATAGTTATAAGAGACATTTCCAACTTTGGTCGTATTCTTTTCAGTTTTAAGCATAGCGTAAGCAGCAGGAATCATTAAAATGGCGAAGAGTCCGAACATTGCCATTCTACGTGTAAATTGAAAGTGTTCAATTTCAAATAAAACATCGGGCATTGCAGGGACCACATAGTATCTTACCAGGGTAACACCAATAATAGCGGGAATACCAAATACGATGGCAGTACGCAAATCTACATAACCTTTTAAATGCTGTTGCCAACCACCAACCAATGCACTTGCACCAACAATAAAAAGGGAGTAAGCGGTTGCAGCTTTTTCATTAATTGAAAATAGGTAAGCTAAAACAGGAACCGCCAAAATGGAACCGCCACCACCAATTAAGCCTAATGAAATACCTATAATTAAGGCACTGATATAACCAAGAATTTGCAAAATTTCCATGTGATGTATTTGATATCACAAAAGTAGAGTGGTGCGGAAACCTGCGCAGTAACATTGGTTACAGAGGTATTAGCTACAATATTACAAAAATTTGAATTTGGTTCATTTTTGGTGTAAATTAGCATCAAAATTATATTCTCATGGCTAGGCAGAGCATATCTTTCACTAAACCGAATGATGAGTGGTTAAAAACGCAAGTAGACAATCAAGAGTATTCAAGCAAAAGCGAACTTGTAAATGACCTAATTCGTCAGGCAAGAAACCAGCAAGTCGAAATTGACTGGATTAGAGCTAAATTGGAAAAGGCTGAAAATAGCGGATTTACCAATGATAGCAAAGAGCAAATTTTAGCGCAATCCAAGGCTATGCCTAATGACAAAGTATAGGTTAAGTAACGACGCTAAAAAAGACCTAATAAGGATTCATCGGTACGGAGTCAATAAATTTGGAATGCTACAAGCGGATAAATATTTTGAAACATTCTTCGAATATTTTGACATTATAGCAAAAAGGCCATATTCATTCGAATCTGTCGAATTTATTAAAGGAGGGTATCGAAGTTGTGTTTTCGGTTCGGATAGTATTTACTTCAAAATTGATAATGATATTGTTGACATAATGGCAATTGTCGGAAAACAAGATGTAAATAATATGCTCTAAACTGAACACGAAAAGCACCATAGCCAACACAACCTAAGCAACACTGTTTTTTTAAAAAATTAAAAGTAGATACTAGATTGCTAAACATTTTGTTCTTAGCACAGTGGCATTATAAATCTAATATTTCTAAATAGTTACGGTGAAGTTTAATTTTTCCCATTTCTTCAAGCTTCTTTAAAAGTCTGGAAATTACGACTCTAGAACTGTGTAAATCGTAAGCGATATCTTGATGGGTACTATGAATTATATTGTCTTTTGTTACCCTAGCTTTTTCTTTTAGATAGCCAATTAGGCGTTCATCCATCTTTTGGAAAGCGATATTATCTAAGGTGCTTAAAAGTTCATTTAATCTAACATGATAACTATTGAAAACAAAGTTTCTCCAAGATTTATATTTGCCGGTCCATTCTTCCATTTTCTGAATAGGTATCATAATTAATTTGGCATCTGTCTCGGCTACAGCTCTTATTTCACTTTTTTTGTCGCCCATACAACATGCCATGGTCATAGAACAGGTATCGCCTTTTTCTAGATAATACAGCAATAGTTCATCGCCATCTTCATCTTCTCTCAAAATTTTAATGACTCCAGATATCAATAAAGGCATACCTCTAATGTAGTCACCTATTTCCATGAATTTATAACCTTCTTGTACTTCTTTAAAAGTACCTACTTGTACAATTTCATTGATCAGCTCTTCTTCAAAGATATTTCCGTATTCTTCCTTTAAGTCTTGAATCATTCTTGGTTAATTAATGTTCTTTGCTATTTTTTTATCAAATTTAAAAAATATATTCGCCCAAATAGATTTAGAAACAGCAGCGATCCAAGGCATTGCCAATACCAAAGCGGTAACTATTACTACAAATAATGCGCCTATAGAAAGCTCTAAACCAAAAATCAAGGTCAAAACATATGCTGCAACAGCTACAGCAATACCAACTCCATATGACACGTACATAGAACCCGTGTAAAAACTAGGTTCAATGCTATATTTTAAATCGCATTTTGGGCAACGCTCCTTTACTTTATTGAAGTTACTTAATTTATAAGGATTAGCCTCAAAGAATTCACCTTTGTGGCATCGTGGGCATTTCAAAAAAATAATACTGTACAATTTAGAACCCTGTGGTAACATGCTTTTTAAATTTAAAAACAAAACTATTAGATCTTACTTTTTAGTATTGTAACATTGGTTACATAAGCCGGTCTATTGATGCTTTAGTTTCTTTGGAAAGTTATCTTTTTTTATAAATACCTGAACTGATATAAATCATATTTTTTACAGGCAATGACATGTATGTTTGTGACTAAATTAAAAGTTTATGTGTTCGCTTGTTCAAAAGTATAATGTACCAGGACCTAGATATACTAGTTACCCTACAGTTCCTTTTTGGGACATTAATACCTTCTCAGGAAAAAAATGGGAAGCTTCGGTGAAAAAGAGTTTTCACCTTAGCAATTCTGTATCAGGTATTAGTCTGTATATACATTTACCATTTTGTGAAAGTATGTGCACGTTTTGCGGATGTCATAAGCGTATCACAAAAAGACATGATGTTGAATTGCCTTATATAAAATCTGTTTTAAAAGAATGGAAACTATATAGTGCTATGTTTGATGAAAAGCCAATTATTAAAGAGTTGCATTTAGGTGGGGGAACACCAACCTTTTTTAACCCAGAAAACTTAAAATACTTAATTGACGGCATTTTGAGATTGGCAGATAAAGCATTTGATGCCGAGTTTAGTTTTGAAGGTCACCCAAACAATACCACTAAAGAACACTTACAAGCTTTGTATGATGTTGGTTTTAGAAGAGTGAGCTTTGGTGTTCAAGATTACAATGAAACGGTACAGAAGGCAATACATAGAATTCAACCGTTTATAAATGTAAAGAATGTAACAGAATGGTCTAGAGAAATAGGCTATGAATCTGTGAGTCATGATATCATCTTTGGACTTCCACATCAAAGATTAGAACATGTGGAATACACTATAGAAAAAACTAAGGAATTAAAACCTGACCGCATCGCTTTTTATAGCTATGCTCACGTGCCTTGGTTAGCAGGTAATGGTCAACGAGGATATAACGATGCGGATTTGCCGGCAGGAGATGAGAAAAGAATACAATATGAAGTAGGTAAAGAACTGTTGTTGAAATTTGGTTATCATGAAATAGGAATGGATCACTTTGCCTTACCTACTGACGGACTTTATAAGGCTATGGAAAACGGTGATTTACATAGAAATTTTATGGGTTATACCAGTTCTAATACCCACTTAATGGTAGGTTTAGGGGCATCTAGTATAAGTGACAGTTGGTACGGTTTTGCGCAAAATGTAAAGAATGTTGAAGAGTACCAAAATTTAGTGGAAAACGATATTATTCCATTATATAGAGGTCATATTTTATCGGATGAAGACCAAATCATAAGAAGGCATATCTTAAATTTAATGTGTCAGTTTGAAACCTCTTGGAGCGAATATAAATTACATCTGCCGCAAATGAATAGTATTCTTGACAGATTAAAGGAAATGGAAGAAGATGAATTAGTGACCATTACCGCAGGCAGTCTTCAAATTACTGAAAAGGGTAGACCGTTCGTTAGAAATGTGTGTATGGCTTTTGATTTACCATTGCAAAAGAAAAAACCAGAAACCAAGTTGTTTTCTATGACAATTTAATAATAATAAAAAGTCTCTAATCTTAATTATCGCTAAATAAAATTACCATGAAAAAAATAATCGTACTTACAGATTTTTCACAACAATCGGAACAAGCACTTAAAGCAGCTGCAGATTTAGCTAAAAAACATGATGTTGAGCTATTGGTAGTTCATATGCTAGAACTAAATCAGGCTATTTTATCATCACCAGATGGTATGTATATAGAGCAGACCGTTTTTCTAGTGAAATTGGCAGAAAAGAATTTAAAAGAATTTTTAGAAAAACCATATTTAGAAGGCTTATCTGTAACTCCGGTAATTAAACATTATAAAGTATTTAGTGAGTTGGATAGCATTGCAAAAGAACATGATGCAGACTTAATAGTAATGGGTTCTAATGGAGCTAGCGGACTGGAAGAAATGTTTATTGGTTCTAATGCTGAAAAAGTAGTTCGTAACGCTACCGTGCCGGTTTTAGTAATTAAAGGAGAGATTACAAATTTAAGTTTAGATCGTTTTGTATTTGCATGCGATTTTAACGATGATAATTTACCTGCCTTTCAAAAAGCAAAAGAATTTGCGGAAATGTTAGGAGCTAGTATGGAGGTTGTTTTCATTAATACGCCAAACGATGAGTTCTTGAGTAATAGAGATGCCTATCAAAAAATAAATAAGTTTTTAACTAAGGCCAACTCAGCACAACAAGTAGAAATTTACAACGATTACAGCGTAGAACAAGGTATTCTCAATTATGGAAATACCATTTTAGCAGATGCCATAGCAATGCCTACTCACGGTCGTAAGGGTATTTCGCATTTATTTAATGGCAGTATTGGCGAAGATGTAGTAAACCATGCTAGAATACCGGTTATCACTTTTAAAATATAGATACTAACCTAATCTGTAAACAAGAATAAACCCAAGGCGAAAGCCTTGGGTTTATTTATTTATGATATTCTCGATTACACTATTATAACTACCTTTCAAGAACATTCTGCATAAAGTCCAGTAATTGTTGCATTTGTGGCTTGCCTTTCTTTTTACCGCTTCTACCGGCGAAATATAACACGAACCATATGAGTACAAATAGCACCATAAGACCAACTTGTATGTGGTAATTTTTATCTAAAGATGCACTTGAATATGCCCAAATACCTATAATTATAAATAAAGTAGCGACTATAAAGTGTACAAACATAAAGAAGGTCCATAGGGTAGGGTTAGGACCAAAGACGCCATATAATTTACAGCTGATATCATCTACTTCATCTATTTCTAAATGTAATTGTGGCGACCAAAAGTGATTCTCTTTTTGATTGAATTTGATAAATACATGGTCATCTAGTCGTTTCACTAAAAAAGGGTCCAGTTTTAATCCTTCAAACTTGCTAAGAACATTTTCTTTATTTTTTGGTATCTGCAATTGAAACCTGGGGCGAAGTACAATCTCGTTCGGTAAAGGTTTCATATGAATAGATTTATTTGAATGTCGCCATTAATTATGGCATTCTATGGCACTAGATACTAATTGTGTAACAGGGGCAGGGGATACATAAGGAATACCCAAGCCAAGACCCCTAAGAATAAAAAGTGAACCAATGATAATGACAAAAACAGGAATGGCTTTTTGTACTTTTTGTCGAATGCCACCTTTCAGTAGATTACTAAAATATATGGCGGCCGTCATTAGGGGTAAAGTGCCTACCCCAAATAGCATCATGTATAAACCACCTTGTAAAGCATCACCCATTGCAATAGACCCAAAAAGAGCCATGTAAACAAGACCGCAGGGTAAAAATCCGTTTAAGAAACCTATGGTCAAGAAGGTATCTGGAGATTTTTTTTTCAGCTCTTTGCCTAATTGATTCTTAACCTTTGATATGACTTTGTAAATGGGTTTTGAAAGATTGTATTTATTGAAGGTGTTATACGGAATCAAAACAACCAGAATCATTATAATACCAATAGCGATAGAAAGTTTCTGCTGAATACCAAAGATGGACAATCCTTTTCCTAAAAGACCAAATACAAGACCAATGATACCATAGGCAAGTAAACGCCCAAAGTGATAGATAAATATCTGTCCGAATTTTTTATAATTATTGGTTCTATCTACCGGAAGCATAAAGGCAATGGGTCCGCACATGCCAACGCAGTGCAAACTTCCCATGAGGCCTAATATGAGGGCAGATAATAGCATAATTTAAAAAGTAATACTCTCTTTATGAAGAAACTCTTTTTCTTCGTGTTCCCAAAAAACTTTTATATCCCAACGACCCTCCAACAATTGATTGTCAGGTATGAGCAAATGTGAATTGGATAAACTAATGGGCAAGTTAAAATCCAAGTTCTTGTTGGATGGTCTATATAGGGATACGATACCTTCAACATTGGTATCATCATATCCATCGGGAAAAATTACGAGTAAACCCTCTGGAGATTTTTTGATTTTTATTTGTGATGCAGCGGTAATGGCATTTCTTTCAGCATCTATTTCTTTTTGGTAGCCAAGTTCTGCTTTATAATATTCTTCAGTAACCAAATCATGGTTAGCATCATGGTTGGTAGTCATTGTAACTACAAAATACATAATAAAGCTAATGAATGCTACTATGGCAATTACAATACCGGTACCCCAATTAATCTTCATAATATTTCTGTTTAAGCATTATTTATAACTACGTGGTGCTAAAAAGCGAGCTGTAGTGGTCTCTATTAACTTATCATTACTGTACACCCCAATTTTAAGGTTGTTCTTATCTCCGCTTAAGGCAGACTGGTTAATTTCAATGAACAGGGTACCCTCTGCTAAAGCCTCAGCATCTACATCAAAATTCTCATTACGCACCAATTTAATTTCTCCTTTTGGCGATATCAATTCAAAATGAACGTCTTCTACTGTTTTGGTAGTCTTATTCATTAATTTATAGGTGTATACATTACTAATGATATTGCCTTCTTTGTGTTCGTAAAGCTGACCAGGTAATCTTAAAATATTAGCCTCTAGATCATTTCTTAAGAACATCATACCAACAAGAACTCCCGTTAAAATTACAAGAACAGCGGTATATCCTTTTAGGCGAGGAGTAAATTTGAACTTCTCTTTCTTGGTAATCTCATCTTCACTTGCATAGCGAATCAAGCCTTTTGGCAGATTCACTTTTTCCATAATAGTATCGCACTCATCAATACAAGCAGTACAGTTTACACATTCTAGTTGCGTTCCGTTTCTAATATCTATTCCTGTAGGGCAAACGTTTACACATTGGTTACAATCTATACAATCGCCATTACCTAATGCTTCACGATCTTCGTTTTTACGCCATTTTTTTCTGCCGTTCTCAGCTTCGCCACGTTCATAATCATAAGCGACTACGATAGATTTATTATCAAGAAGAACCCCTTGCATACGACCGTAAGGGCAGGCAATGATACAAACTTGCTCTCTGAACCAGGCAAATACAAAATAGAATACACCTGTGAAGATCAATAAAGATACCATGGTACTTAGATGCTGGGCAGGACCATCTGTGATGTATTGTATTAAACGATCACTACCTATAAGATATGCAAGAAAGACATTGGCAATAATAAACGAAATGATAAAAAATATAAACCATTTTAATACACGCTTACGTATTTTCTCGGCATTCCATTCTTGTCGGTCTAATTTTATTTGAGCACCTCGATCTCCGTCGATCCAATACTCTATCCTACGAAAAACCATTTCTAAGAATATAGTTTGAGGGCACATCCATCCGCAGAAAATACGTCCGAAGGCTACTGTAAATAGGGCGATAAAAACGACCCCAATAATCATAGAGATTACAAAAAGGTGAAAATCTTGAGGATAAAAAGGAAATCCGAAGATATTGAAACGTCTTTCCAACACATTGAACATCAAGAATTGGTTGCCGTTTATTTTTATAAAGGGAGACGCAATCAAGAAAAGAAGAAGTACATAGCTTACATACTTACGGTATTCATAAAGCTTACCACTTGGTTTTTTTGGAAAAACCCAAGCCCGTTTACCATCTTCTTTAATGGTACCGATGGAATCTCTAAAATTATCTTGATCTTGTGACATTGTTTCTCTCTTTATAGGCTTTGAGAGGTATTACCCTCTCACTGTACTCAGTTCATTGTAACCGCAGCAGAATCAATAACTACCTCTGTTGCTTCCACTTCAACCGGAGCTTCTTCTGCAGGCGCATTAGGGTCTACCCAAATATCACCTTCTGGAGCTTTAGGGTTGGCTGGCACAGTACCTTGAAAAGTTAGAACATAGCTAGCTACCTGAGCAATCTCGGCAGGTTTTAAGTTCTGTTTCCAAGCGATCATACCTTTACCGTCACGACCACCTTCTGAAATGGTGTTGAAAACATTTTTAATGCCTCCGCCAAGAATCCAGTTTTGGTCGGTTAGGTTGGGGCCAATACCACCGCCACCATCTGCCATGTGACAGGCAACACAGTTACTTTCAAAAATGCCTTTACCAGCACTAATATCAGAAGCGTCGGTCAACAACTCAACAGTATTTGCATCAACAAGCCCTTTAGCCGTTTTTTTGTAGGCTTCAATTTCTAATTGAGCAGCGGCAACTTCTTGTTCATATTCCAGGTCTTGGTCATAATCATTAAACACATGAAAACGAGCTAGATATACAACACCGAAAACGATAGAAGCATAGAACAAATACACCCACCAAGGCGGTAAATTATTGTCAAGTTCACGTATACCGTCGTAGTTGTGGTCAAGAATGATTTCTTCTTCTGACTCAATGGGTTTACTGCCCAACATTTTGTTGTACATTTTTTTACCCCAGGTCCATTCCCATTTTTGTTCTTTGGCTTCTAGATAGCGAAGTTTGGCTTCTTCGTCAAGCGTGTTATACATAACATTCTCAATAGCTTGAACTATAAAGGCTATTGCTATCAAAAGCAATAAAATGAGTGCCATAAAGCCAAACATCATTGTTGGGTATGCTATAAAAGCAGGTTTATCGCCGCTATCAATGTAAATTTCCATAAATACTATGACCAGAAAAAAGGCGACGGTTATTCTTAACCACCAGGCTGTATTGTTTTTCATAATGGGTTGTTTTGTTGGTTATCTTCTTCTAAAGGCAATTCGCTAACTTCTTTTATATATGATTTTGAGGCTGTGATGACCCACCAAAATAACAATGTGAAGAACACAAAGAAGATCAGTAACGATATCATAGGGTAGGTTGCTACGCCATCAATAGTTTCCATGTAACCTTTTACAAATTTGAACATGATTTTTTGTTTTAGTTATCAGATAATAATTCACCGGTTTCCTTGATCTTAATATCGGTACCCAAACGTTGTAGGTATGCAATTAAGGATACAATTTCACGGTCTCGCATTTCTATGAATTCTTCGCCATTTTCAGCAGCATATTTTTTATCTGCTTCATAAGATTTTGCAAAATCGGGATCACTGTATAAGTTTTTCTCGATTTTTTCTGCTTGTGTATCCATAAGAGCAACGGCATTTGCAATGTCTTCTTCGGTATATGGTACACCTAAGGTTACCATAGCTTCCATTTTAGTTTGTATGTTATCTCTGTCATGTTTATCACGCACTAACCAAGAATACGAAGGCATTATAGAACCAGAAGAGGTACTTTGAGGATCGTACATGTGATTTAAGTGCCAGTTATCAGAGTATTTACCACCAACTCTCAATAAATCTGGACCTGTACGTTTACTACCCCAAAGAAATGGGTGATCATAAACGAATTCACCAGCCTTGGCATATTCACCATAACGCTCTACCTCACTTCTAAACGGTCGAACCATTTGTGAGTGACAACTAACACAACCTTCACGAATATATAGGTCACGACCCTCTAGTTCTAATGGTGTATAGGGTTTTACGCTAGTTATGGTAGGTATGTTTGACCTTACCAAAATGGTAGGTACAATTTGTATGATACCACCGATCAAGATAGCTACTGTTGCTAAAATGGTTAATTGAATAGGTTTACGCTCTAACCAAGTATGAAAAGTTTCACCAGCGGTTCTACGTTTGGAAACTGTTGTAAGTGCTGTTGCTTCTGCCAGTTCATCTTCTATAACGCTACCAGCTTTAATAGTGCGTACTACATTGTAGATCATTACACATGCACCGACAATATATAGACTACCACCTATGGCACGCATCCAATACATTGGCATAATCTCGTTTACGGTTTCTAAGAAGTTACCATAAACCAACGTACCATCGGGGTTAAAATCTTTCCACATTAAAGCTTGGGTAAACCCGGCAACATACATCGGCAAAGCGTATAGAATAATACCTAGTGTACCGATCCAGAAATGAAAATTTGCCAAACCAATAGAGAACAATTTGTTCTTGGTCATTTTAGGTACCAAATAGTAGATCATACCAAAGGTCAAGAATCCGTTCCAAGCTAATGCACCTACGTGCACGTGAGCAATGATCCAATCGCTAAAGTGGGCAATTGCGTTTACATTTTTAAGTGAAAGCATTGGTCCTTCAAAAGTTGCCATACCATAACCGGTAATTGCAACGACCATAAATTTAAGAACAGGATCGGTACGTACTTTATCCCATGCACCTCTTAATGTTAGTAGACCGTTGATCATACCACCCCAAGATGGAGCCAGTAACATAATTGAAAAGGCAACCCCTAAATTTTGTGCCCAATCTGGCAATGCAGAATATAGTAAGTGATGTGGACCCGCCCAGATGTATATAAAAATCAATGACCAGAAATGTACTATAGATAATCTATAAGAGTATACTGGTCTGTTTGCAGCTTTAGGTACAAAATAGTACATAAGACCCAAGAAAGGTGTAGTCAAGAAAAATGCAACTGCATTATGACCGTACCACCACTGTACCAATGCATCTTGTACACCCGCATACACAGAGTAACTTTTAAATGCGGTTACAGGTAGCTCTAAACTATTAAAAATATGAAGTACGGCTACAGTAACGAAGGTTGCCAAATAAAACCAGATAGCCACATAAAGGTGACGCTGTCTTCTTTTGATCATGGTACCTATTAGGTTAACACCAAATGCTACCCAAACCACTGCTATGGCTAAATCTATAGGCCACTCAAGTTCGGCATATTCCTTTGAGCTTGTATAACCTAGCGGTAAAGTAATTGCAGCTGCAACAATGATCAACTGCCACCCCCAAAAATTAAATTTGCTTAAAAAATCACTATACATACGTGCTTTCAATAGACGTTGTGTAGAGTAATATACTCCTGCATAAATAGCATTACCTACAAATGCAAAAATTACCGCGTTGGTGTGCAACGGGCGCAAGCGACCAAAACTTAACCATGAGATGCCATCGGTTACATTGGGGAACATGAACATAAAGGCTAACAATAAGCCTACAGACATACCCACTATGCCCCAGAACATGGTTGCATAAAGGAAATTTTTCACGATTTTGTTATCGTAATAAAACTGCTGTACTTCCATAATTATACTTGTTTATTTAGTTGGATTTTATTTTTATTAAATGGAGAACAGAGAGAAAAGAAAATAGAGATGAGACTCCTATTAATTTGCATATGTTCCACCCGTTCATTTATTATTTCACTCTTCACCACTCTTCACCACTCTTCACTCTTCACTCTTCACGACATTTCCTGTTTCCTTCATAGGTTTCACCAGTTCATCTTCAAAAAGCATACGTACAGAAGGTGTGTAAGCATCATCATATTGTCCTTGCCTGACCGATACGATAAAAGCGACAAAAAAGATAATTGCCACCACAAGGCTGATCGCCAATAAAATATAAATAACACTCATACCTACCTGAATTATGATGTAAAAATAAGAGGGTTGTTAACCTTAGAAAATGACAATTGTCATACTTTAAAAAAATTCTTAAAAAAGTGAAAAAGGTTAATAGGCTATGGGGTAATTTGATAGTTGTTAAGTACTGATTTTGTTAGCTTTAACAGTCTGTGGAAATAGATGATATGAATAGCTTATTTGTTAAAAAGAGCGATATTGTTTTTGAAGTGATACGTTGTTAAACCAGAACGGTTTTTTCTTTAAAAAATAAAATGGGCTTAGTGTTGCCCCAAAACCGTTTTAAGAAAGTTTTCTGCCAATTAGGTTTGTCATTAGCGTAGTGAAAATAACGATGCTGATAGAGCTTAAAGGCATTAAAATAGCAGCTATTACTGGCTCTAGCTGTCCGGTAATGGCAAAATAAAGACCTACACAGTTATAAAGTAAAGATAAAACAAAGCTCATTTTTATAATGCGCATTGCTTTTTTAGATGCAAGTATATAACTGTAAAGTTGCTGAAATTTAGAGGCATCTAAAATGGCGTCGCAAGCAGGGGAGAATACATTGATATTTTCAGATATGGCAATGCCTACGTTACTTTGTGCCAATGCTCCGGCATCATTTAATCCATCGCCTACCATTAAAACTTTTTTACCTTGTTCTTGTAACGATTTTATGAAGTCTAGTTTTGTTTCTGGTTTTTGGTTAAAGTATAACGGAGTCATTTTTGGTAGTAATGCTTCTAAGCGTTCTTTTTCTCCTTCGTTATCACCAGATAGTATGGCCAGATTCATTGATTCTGACATGTTTTTAAATACAGTTGAAAGTCCGTCACGATATTGATTTTGAAAAACATACCTTCCTTTATAGGCATCATTAGAACTGATGTATATAGAGGTATCTAATAGATTTTCTGAACTGCCCTTACCTACAAAATTGGCAGAACCGATCTTCATGTTTATATCGTCTTTAGAGCTTTCAAGTCCTTTGCCTACATGTTCTTCATACTCATCTAAAGTAATGATATTCTGCTCTTTAAGTAAATCATATAAAGATCTACTTAAAGGGTGGTTAGAAGCTCTTATAGTGTTCTTTAAAATAGATTCTTCTTCAGGAGATAATGGCATACCTTCATAATGCGCCGTACTTTTTTGAGAAGTGGTAATGGTACCCGTTTTATCAAAAATGGCAGTATCTATTTTGGACAAACGCTCAATAGTTTGGGTGTCTTTTATATAGAATTTCTTTTTACCGAAAATACGTAGCATATTACCTAACGTAAATGGTGAGGCCAATGCTATGGCACACGGGCAAGCAATAATCAATACCGCTGTAAAAACGTTCATAGCTTTAGACGGATCATAGTATAGCCAAAAAGCGGTTGCAATAAATGCAATTGAAAGTACTGCAATGGTAAAACGTTTACCAATGCTGTCAGTAAGATTTTGAAAAGCGGTTACCTTATCCGTTTTAAAAACAGCGTTGCCCCATAATTGGGTCAGGTAACTTTGAGAGACAGATTTTAAAGCAATCATTTCTATAACACCGTTCAGTTGCTTTCCGCCGGCAAAAACTTGTTCTCCAATTTCTTTGGCCACAAGTTCAGATTCCCCAGAAACAAAGCTATAATCTATTTGTGCGTTACCATATACCAAAGTACCATCAACGGGAATCATCTCTTCATTACGGATCAATATTCTATCGCCCTTTTGAATTTCCTGAACGGGAACGGTTTCTTCTTTACCTTTTAAATTTAGTCTGGTAATTGCAATAGGGAAGTATGATTTATAATCGCGCTCAAAAGACAAAAAGCTATAGGTTCTTTGTTGAAAAAACTTTCCTAGTAGTAGAAAGAATACGAGTCCGGTGAGGGAATCGAAAAAACCGCTTCCCAAGTTAAAGGCGATGTCATACGTACTTCTTAGGAATAGTACTAAAATACCAAGTGCAATAGGTACATCTATATTTAAAAGCTTAGCCCGTAACCCTTTATATGCGGATACGAAATAATCCCAGCCGGCATAAAAGACTACGGGCAGGGAGAAGATGAACATCATCCATCTAAATACATCTTGATATTTATTTAGCCAATATTCGCCGCCAGAAGCAGCACTGGATCCAAGGTCAAAATAATCTGGAAAAGATAAAAACATCACATTACCAAAAGCAAAGCCGGCAACGCCAAGTTTATAAATCAGACTACGGTCAGATACTTTCTTTTTACCTTCAAAATCTTCTAGTGAGATATAAGGTTCATATCCTATTTTAGCTAAGAGCAAGACTAAGTTCTTTAAGCTGAAATCTTCATTTTTATAAGTAACCCTAATGGTTTTCTTAGGAAAATCTACCTGAGAGTTAGTAACATACTTGTTCAGTTTATTCAAATTCTCTAAAATCCAAATGCATGAACTACAGTGAATGGTTGGTATATATAGGTTAATGATTTGAATATTGCCATCATTAAATTCTGTAAGTTTAGCTATGATTTCTTCATTATCCAGAAAATCATATTTTCCTTCAATGGCTTTAGGTGTAGAGCCTGCTGCTTCTTGTAGTTCATAATAATGGGATAGATCGTTGGTAGAGAAAATTTCATACACAGTTTTGCAACCTGTACAACAAAATGATTTTTCATCAAATGTTATAAGTTGTCTATCACAAGGGTCACCGCAATGAAAACATGTATCTGCCTGCATAATTATTGACTAATATATTACAAAGGTGAAAATGAAACACTTTCTAAAACATGATAATTGTCACTTATTACAATTATGGGCTTGTGTAATTTTGCTTCATATTTAAAAATGTAGCCATGGAAAATAGATGTGAGAATTGTATCATTAGACAATTTAATTCTCTCCGTGCATTGAACAAAGACGAATTAAAAAGGGTATCGGACTCTAAAATATCCAAGAAGATTAAAAAGGGAGAAGCTTTATTTATAGAGGGGCAAAAGCTAGATGGCGTTTTTTGTGTTAGAGACGGTGTTTCAAAGTTGTCTAAATTAAGCAGCAATGGTAAAGAGCAAATTGTAAAATTGACCAATAAAGGCGAGATAATGGGGCAACGTTCTGTTATTGCTGAAGATTTCACAAATTTAAGCGCTACTGCCATTAATGATATGGAAGTATGTTTTATAACAAAGGAAATAATATCCAATACCCTGAATACGAATCCTAATTTTTCTTTGGAAGTATTACGTCATTTGGCGCATGATTTAAAAGAGGCAGATGATGTTATTGTGAATATGTCTCAGAAAACGGTAAAACAACGCATGGCGGAAGCCTTTATATATTTAAAGAAAAATTACGGAGAAGATGAAAATGGGTTTCTGTCATTGACCTTAAGTAGAGATGATTATGCCAATATTGTAGGTGCCGCAACAGAATCTTTAATACGTATGATCTCTGAGTTTAAGAAAAAGGGACTTATAAAGACAGAAGGCAAAAAGATTGGAGTTTTGGAAGAGGATACTTTACAAGAACTTGCCGATGGTTTTTAAATAATTGTGGAAGTTGATAAATGTCATAGTTTCAATTCATTGGTGAAACTATTTTTATCATCAAATGATGAGCCTCATTTATGAAAAATATTCTAATACCGACCGATTTCTCGTTAGCAGCATGGAACGCTACAAAGTATGCCTTGCAATTGTTTGCAGAATCTGAATGTGTATTTTACTTCCTAAATGCCTACACACCAGAAATGCACAGTAATCGCTTAATGGCAGGTAGGGTTTCAGATATGAACAAGGGTTGTTCTGCTAAATCCGCTTCAGAAAAAGGATTGCGTAGAACTATACATCGTATTAAAAAGGAATACAGAAATACGCATCATCAATACACCTCTATTTCTACTTTTTCAATGTTGGTAGATGAAGTACAAGAAGTGGTAGAAGATCGAGAAATTGATTATATAATTATGAGTGCTAGCGGTGGTGCTGATGATGAAACTATATTTTTTGGAAGAAATACGGTAAGAATATTAAATCATGGCTATCAGTGTCCTGTAATGGTGATTCCGCCAAGGGTTCCATTTGAAAATTTGCATTCCATCTCCGTAATATCAGAACAAAATCATTTATTTAAGGGAGATGAATTAAACCCTGTGGTACATTTGGCAAAGTATTTTAATAGCACGGTACAAATTGCGAGTATGCAAAACACAACTGCTCAAGTAACAGAATTACAGCAAATAAATCATCAAATTATTACTGAAAAGTTAGGCGGTATCTCTCATGATTTCTACAAATTGGATACAGAAACTTCTTTAACCCCTACTTTAAAAAGCTATGTTGATCATACTAATTGCCAATTACTTGTTATGTCTAACAATGCAAACGGTTATTTGAGAAATTTGTGCAATGATTATATAGTAGGTAGGTCTACATTTTGCTGTCATGTTCCTTTATTATCATTACAGCTTGTTGAGAATAACATCAGTATTAGCCGTTAAAACTTTTTTGTTAGCGAGGTTTAAAAGGTCTAAATCGCAAAATTTTGAATATTACTTTATAGTTAGGGTAATGCTATCTATTATTTCTAAATATCTTTAGCACCAGATAAACTATAATTGATACTAAAAGTGAGCGCGGTAAACGAAAAAAAAGTAGCAGCATTAGAGGCGGTAAAATATGTAAAGTCAGGAATGACGGTTGGACTAGGAACAGGTTCTACAGCATTTTTTATGATTGAAGCAATTGGTGATATGGTGCAAAACGGCATGGAGATTAAAGCCGTGGCAACTTCTAACGAGACAGAGAAATTAGCAACTAAGCTGGGTATTAATGTAATAACACTTGCAGAAGCTAAAAGACTGGATGTTACCATAGATGGTGCAGATGAGGTTGATGAGGATTTTCAATTGATTAAAGGAGGAGGCGGAGCATTACTACGTGAAAAAATCGTTGCCCATAATTCTAATTTGAATATTATAATTGCAGATTCCTCTAAAAGCGTTTCTAAACTGGGTAAGTTTAAGTTACCTATTGAGACCATACCGTTCGCAACCCAATTGATTATTGAAGAATTAAGAGGTATAGGCTTGAGTCCGGTACAACGAAAGAACGGCAATGATGACTATAAGACCGATGAGAACAACGATATTGTTGATATTGATATTTGGGACACCAATATAACGTTGACCGATTTAGAGCAACAATTAAAGACCATACCCGGTATAGTAGAAACCGGTTTATTCTTGACTTCAACTGATTTGGTAATTATAGGAAAAGGGGACCAGGCTATGGTGAAAAAGAGATAGCGATTAGACTTCTTATATGCTGTCTGAATAAACATATACAGGTAAAACCAATCACGGGTTACGGTTTTCTGTACTTTGAACTGTATTTATTTTGCATTCACGTGTCATAGGTTTGATGTTGAAATAGCTGAAAATGCTTTTTTTCAAGGATACAGAATGTCTATATAATGTGATATTACTTTTTCATATGATAAAGACTGTTGTGCTGCATTTCACATTTGGGTACATTTCTTTTCAAATCCCATAAAAGAATAATCAACTAGTATTATTTGGTAACTCCTTAATTTATAGGAGCTAAACTGCTATAGAGTCAAAATCAAGAAGATATTGCATTTTCCGAAAACCCTTTCGAGAGAGGTATTGTGTTAATTAAGAAGTAATCAGCGGTTTAATACTTGAATACTATAGAATTATGTTAGTTGAAATATTTTAATTAGCGCCTATTATAAAGTATCTTTGGGGGAGAATTTTGTAGATAGTAAAATAAACACGAACCTGAAAAATAATCTAATAATATAATGAACAAGGAACTAGATCAATTAGCAGCCGACAATATAAGGGCATTAGCTGTAGCGATGGTAGAAAAGGCAAATTCTGGACACCCAGGTGGGCCAATGGGAGGAGCAGACTACATGCACATTTTATATTCTGAATTTTTCAACTACGATCCTTCTGATATGAAATGGCCTTTCCGTGACCGTTTTTTCATGGATGCAGGGCACTTATCTACTTTAATGTACGCTCAATATTATCTTTTGGGTAATTACTCTAAAGACGATGTGTCTAATTTTAGACAATGGGGATCGGTAACTCCTGGTCACCCTGAAGTTGATGTTGCAAGAGGTATTGAAAATACATCTGGTCCTTTAGGTCAAGGTCATACCATGGGTGTTGGTGCAGCAGTAGCTGCTAATTTCTTGAAAGCACGTTTTGGAGATTGGATGAACCATAAGATATATGGTTTTATTTCTGATGGTGGTGTACAAGAAGAAATCTCTCAGGGTGCAGGTAGAATTGCAGGTCACTTAGGCTTAAGCAACTTTATCATGTTCTACGATTCTAACGATGTTCAATTATCATCTAAAACAGATGAGGTAACTTCAGAAGATACTGCCAAGAAATATGAAGCATGGGGATGGAAAGTAGTAACTATTGACGGTCATGATCATGATCAAATAAGAAAAGCACTTACCGATGCCAATGCAGAAACAGAAAAACCAACTTTGATAATCGGTGAAACGATTATGGGTAAAGGTTGTGTAACTGCAGATGGTACTCCGTATGAAGGGTATACAGAACTACACGGTAAGCCAATTGGCAATACAGGTGCAGATTATGAGAAAACCTTGGCTAATTTAGGTGCAGATGTAGATAACCCTTTTGATATTTATTCAAAAGTAGAGGAGTACTACGAAGGCATTATCAATAAGAAGAAAGACGAAGCACAGGCTAAGAAAAGAGAGATTGATGCATGGCGTTCAGAAAATGCTGAGCTTTCTGCAAAATTAGATGGTTTCTTAGAAGGTAAATTACCAAACCTAGACTTCAGTTCTATCGAGCAAAAAGAAGGTCAGGCTACAAGAGCGGCTTCATCTAATGTATTGGCTTACTTGGCGCAGAATGTAGAGAATATGATCGTATCGTCTGCAGATTTATCGAACAGTGATAAAACAGACGGGTTCTTAAAGAAAACCAGTGTATTAAAGAAAGGTGATTTCTCTGGAGCATTTTTACAGGCTGGGGTTGCTGAATTGACCATGGCGACTATGGCAAACGGTATTGCGCTTCACGGCGGGGTAATGGCAGTAGTAGCAACATTCTTTGTATTCTCTGATTATATGAAGCCAGCCATTCGTTTAAGCTGTATTCAAGAATTACCGGTGAAGTTTGTTTGGACTCATGATGCCTTTAGAGTAGGAGAGGACGGACCAACGCACCAACCAATTGAGCAAGAAGCACAAATACGTTTGTTAGAGAAATTAAAGAACCATAGCCACGAGCAAAGTTTCGTAGCATTGCGTCCTGCGGATTCTCAAGAAACCAACGTAGCTTGGAAAATGGCAATGGAAAACCAAAAAACGCCTACCGGACTTATTTTATCCAGACAAGGTATTGGCGATGTACCTGCAAAAAGCGGTAACCGCTATGAGGAAGCTTTAAATGCTGAAAAAGGAGGTTACTTGGTACAAGAAGTAGCCGATCCAGATGTAATATTAATTGCCAACGGTTCTGAGGTTTCTACTTTGGTAGCGGCAACAAAATTATTGGAGGAGAAAGAAGGTTTGAAAGTGAACATCGCATCTATTCCGTCAGAAGGTATATTTAGACAACAGTCAGAAGCATACCAAGAAGCAGTGATTCCGCCAAACAAACCAGTATTCGGGCTTACGGCAGGTCTACCTGTAAACTTGGAAGGATTAGCGGGACCAAACGGAAAAGTATTCGGTTTAGAGCATTTCGGTTATTCTGCACCGGCAACGGTACTTGACGAGAAATTCGGATTCACCGGTGATCAAGTATACCAACAAGTAGTAGATTTTTTAAAGTAAATAATCTTTAGGGGATGCCCAAAAGACATTCATAATAAATTTAAACTAAGACGATATGAAATTTTTTATAGATACAGCGAATTTAGACGAGATCAAAGAAGCTCAAGATATGGGTATTTTAGATGGGGTTACAACAAACCCGTCTTTAATGGCTAAAGAAGGCATTACAGGTGCAGACAACATATTGGCACATTACAAGAAAATTTGTGATGTAGTTGACGGTGACGTAAGTGCAGAGGTTATTTCTACAGATTACGAGGGTATGATCGAAGAAGGCGAGAAGTTGGTTAAAATTAGCCCACAAATCGTAATTAAAGTACCTATGATCAAGGAAGGTGTAAAAGCGATCAAGTATTTCTCTGATAAAGGATATAGAACTAACTGTACGTTGGTATTCTCTTCTGGTCAAGCATTATTGGCTGCGAAAGCAGGTGCTACATACGTATCGCCTTTCATTGGTCGTTTAGATGATATCTCAACAGACGGATTAGGATTGATTGCAGATATTCGTATGATTTATGATAACTACGGTTACCAAACTGAAATATTAGCAGCATCTGTACGTCACGTAATGCATATTATAGACTGTGCTAAAATTGGAGCTGATGTTATGACCGGTGGTTTAAGTTCAATTACCGGACTATTAAAGCACCCATTAACCGATAGCGGTTTAGCTAAGTTCTTGGCAGATTACCAAAAAGGAAACTAAATCGTAAGATTTAATCAATTTAATATTAAAAACCATCACTTAAAAGTGATGGTTTTTTTGTTTTATATTAGTGCTTCTAAAGAAGGGATATATGTAATTGTACACATATCCCTACGTTGCCACACATTTGAGGAAAATAACCCTAATTCAATAACTTAACTGAAAAATATGTTTTTATCTGGAATAACAATTCAGAGTATAGTAATCTTAATAATAATTATATTAACATTATTAGGTATTTTGTTGTACGTAAGTAATAGGCTAGTTAAAAACACAAAATATTACAAAAACAAAATTGAAAAAAAAGGAATAATTAAGAATAGTCTATTTCATTTATTTGTACTTATTTCCTCACTATTAATTACCTCTTTGTTTATTTACGTGACCTATAAACTATCATTTGATTAGTTTTTATTTGTCAAAAATTACGCAGATGGAATTTCCTATCTGAATGTAAATGGACAAACTCAATCGCAACTGTTGCGCTAATGGATTTCTTAGCTAGTTTGCGACGATGGATTTTACTCAACTATAATTATTGCGGAAAACATAACGCAAGCAGAACGGTAACGGAGTAAATTAAAAACCTTAGTAAAAAGGAAATTTTAAGGTGTTCAAAACAGCGAAAAGCAGAACGCAATCGGTACGTGATAATTTAGCTAGTTTACGCCAAAATAAAAACGTGTGGCAACAATGGCTATAATTAATGTGGTGGTTTGGCTTTTTACGCCAAAGTCTGTGTATTTTTTATAAAGTCGCAAAATCTTTGGGATTTTGCTTTAAACAAGGAAAAGAAAAAACAAAACAAAAAGATTTTGTTACGAGCTTTGGCGCTAAGGGAATCGTAAATCACCGCCCCACACTAATCATAGCCTAACCGTTACCCAACATTTTCAAATGCGATTAAAATTATCCATAATTATTGTTTTT
>JAHDDP010000125.1 GCA_020629285.1 Maribacter sp. | reverse complement strand
GTGCTCTTGTATAGGTTAAAATAGCTCCTTTACTGGTAGAGTATACCAATGATCCAGGGTGACCTCCTTTACGCCCAGCTAAAGATGCCAAGTTTACAATGCTACTATTTTCATTCTTTGCCAAATATGGTGCTGCTGCTCGTGTAACGAACATCATTGAAGTCAAATTAATATCCATCACCTTGTGCCAAAATTCTGTTTCCATTTCGCTTAGCAACTTTCTAGCGACTAAAGACCCGGCATTATTTATAAGAATATTTAAACCGCCTAAAGCTTCAACCGTTTTTTCAACTAATGCATTTGCATCTTCTTCTTTGGTTAAATCCCCAGATATTGCAATTGCTTTTAAATCCTTATCGGTCGCGTACTTTACCAATTCATTTGCAGTATCTGCACTAGAAAAATAATGAATAGCAACATTGGCACCGCTATCAATAAAATGCTTGGTAATTGCCTCTCCAATTCCTTGAGCACCGGCTGTTATGAGTATATTTTTTCCAGATAATTTGTTACTGTTCGTCATGATGTTGTAATTATAAAACTTGATTTAATTTTGATTTGATCCTGTATCAATTATACAATTTAGAATTGCACAACCAGATTGGTTAACCAAATATAATCAAAAATGACTCACTAAACTTTTATCTGATTTTAAAGTAGTTAGCTCAAGTAATTTACAAAGTCCGCAACTTTGTTTAAACTGTACTTTTCTTGTGTACCTTTTTTCATGTTTTTTACAACGAATGAATTCTCATCCAACTCTTGTTCCCCAATTAAAACTACATAAGGTACATTACGATTATTGGCATATTTCATTTGCTTTTGCATCTTGGCACTAGAAGGATAGATATCGGCTTTAACACCTTGCTTACGCAATTGACTTACCAGTTTTAAGGCAGACAAAGCTTCTTTATCTCCAAAATTGACACATAATACCTGTAGAGATTGGTCAATTGCCTCTGGGAAGAGCCCTAAATCTTCTAACACCAAATAAATACGATCTAGACCAAATGATATACCTACTCCACTTACGTTCTTCAAACCAAAAATACCGGTAAGGTCATCATAGCGACCGCCACCGCCTATAGATCCCATTTTCACACCCTCTGGCGCTGCAACCTCAAAAATAGCTCCTGTGTAATAATTAAGCCCGCGCGCAAGAGTAACATCTATAGATAAATTAGCAGATTGCAAGCCTAAAACAGCTATGGTTTCTAAAATAAAACGAAGTTCTTCCAAACCTTTTTTACCTTCTTCAGAATCTTTCAATAAGGCATCTAAACGCTCTAATTGCTCATCGTTACTTCCTTGAGGTAAAAATAATGGAGATGCTTTTTCAATTGCTTCCTCAGAAATCCCTTTAGCAAACATTTCTTTTTTAACTCCGTCCTCCCCTATTTTATCCAGCTTATCTAAAGCAACGGTAAAATCTATAAGTAAATCTTTAGCTCCTATAACTTCTGCTATACCTGCTAATATTTTTCTATTGTTCATTTTTATGGTTGCCCCTTCCAATTTTAAATCGGAAAATACGGCGTCATATAACTGAATCAATTCCACCTCTTGTAATAAGGAATCTGACCCCACTACATCGGCATCGCATTGAAAAAATTCTCTAAATCTTCCTTTTTGCGGTCTATCCGCTCTCCAAACGGGTTGAATTTGATAACGCTTAAAAGGGAAATCCAACTCGTTTTGGTGCATTACTACGTACCGTGCAAAGGGAACGGTTAAATCATAACGCAAAGCTTTTTCAGTAATCTTTGGAGCAATACTGTTTGAATTTTTATCTGTGTAAGTAGCATCATCTACCTTTCTAAGAAAATCTCCAGAATTCAAAATCTTAAAAATCAATCGATCACCTTCTTCTCCATATTTACCCAATAACGTATCTGAATTCTCAAAAGAAGGGGTTTCAATAGGCTGAAAACCATACGTTTGAAAGTTCTTCTTGATAATATCAAAAATGTAATTACGCTTTGCTATTTCCGATGGATTAAAATCGCGAGTCCCTTTTGGTATAGATGGTTTTTGTGCCATTAATGTTTTATTGTTTTACAAATATAACCCGCAACAGGGCAAGGTTATATCCCACTAGTATGATTTTTGGATTTTTATAGTTTTATTTGGTAACGATTACTTTCTCGAACCATTTATACAATTCTCCCTTTGTAATGACCGCTCCCTGCTTTATCAATAAGAACTTATCAACGTTTTTGTCATCGGTATATGCTTTTGAAGCCGTCAAATACTCTACAAAATCAGATTGCCAGTTTCTTTTAAACCAGTCAAAACCTACCGTTGTGGTCAAATCTATTTCAGGGTTCATCACTTTTACAGAAATCAATTTCATTTCTTTATCGGTTAAATGAAAAAGATGCATTTGCTTATCTGAAATATTCTCTAAATAAGAAACCTTGCTCAACACTCCTTCCCAAACCAAATCGCTAAAAACGTCTAGTTCTTCTTCTGCTACTTTTGGTTTATCTCTCTTAATTTCATCCCACTCATCGCCAGTAATAGATTGTGTCGCCAGAAAATTAATGAATTCTGGATGCAACTCTTCTAATTGTTCTTTTGTTAGCCTCGTATATTTCATTTTGCAAAAATAAAAAGCCCTAACATATTTGCTAGGGCTTTTACAACTTAATTTTATAAACTTAGAAGATATATCTCAATCCTACTTGTGCTTGCCATCTAGATAACAAACTAGCATCAAAACCAAAGGTTTCAGTCAAATCTGGACTAAACGTATATGTAGGCACGTTTGTATCCGCATCTACAGATACACCAATTGGTTGTACTGCATTAGGCTGTTGTACCAAGCCCCAATCAGAACTGATCATATTACCAATGTTCAACACATCAACACTAAATTGAATGGTATTGGTTTTAACTTCAGATACAGTGATTTTATAGTCTTGTAAGAACTTAACGTCCCAACGACCTCTCCATGGCGCTAAAGCTCCGTAACGCTCTGCATATTGACCTCTACGACCACTTAAGTAATCGTCTTGAGCAATATATGCATCAAAAGCTGTTCCTTGACCGGCACCAGAAAATTGCATTTGTCCTATTTCTGCAGATGTAGGCACATAAATCAAGTCATTTATACCAGAACCGTCACCATTAATATCACCACCATAAGTATAGTTGAATCTACCACCTTGAGCATATTCAAAGAACGTAGAAAGTGTAGTAGCCCATTTACCGTATTGCCAGTTTTTACTAGCTACACCAATAAATCTATGCTTATCTCCATATTTTGATGGCGCTAGTACATCTGCATTGGCATCATTGATAATCGGGTTACCCGCAAAAGCATCTGATGTTATCTCTGCTTCAATTGAATTCACATCTTTAGCATCTAAATAACTATACGCCATCATAGCATACAAACCATTGCTGAAGTTTTTCTGAGCTTTTAAAGATGCATTCCAAATTCTTCCTTTATTAGAGTTTGTAAAAACATAAGGACCAGCACCTAAACCAAAGCTGTTCAATAAATCACCCTCAGTATAGGTTGCTCTTGTATCAACACCAGTTAAATTACCTGATGGTGAAGTCAATGCCCAGTTTTGTACGTGAGGACCATTGATATCTTTTGTATACGATACATCTGCAGTAAGCACCATACCATTATCCAAACGCTTATCTGCACCTAAATTTGTTCTCCATACTTGTGGAAACTTATAATCTGGGTCAACAGCCTGCAGGAAAAATACGTCTGGAGAAGAAATCTGATTTCCTAACCATACGAATGGGAAACGACCGGTGAACAAACCAGAACCACCACGCAATTGTAATGATTTATCATCATAAACATCATAGTTAAAACCAACTCTTGGTGAAATCAACCAATCGTTAGAAGGCATTTGCGTGTTATCTATGAATACGGTTTCACCGGTATTAGGATTTTGGTATGGCTGATCAGCTATAACAAAACCTCTATCAATAACATCTTGTGCTTTTTCTGCAGAGTCAAAGAACAAAGGCTTATCAAAACGAACACCATATGTTAATTTGAATTTCTCATTTACATTCCATTCATCTTGAACATAAAATGCTAATTGACCCACATTAGTTTCTGCCAATGCCCAACCTTCACCATCTGGCAAAGCATTATTTGCGTTAAAAGTAGCTTGTGGACCAGCAAAATCATAGGTAGTTGCATCAAAATCTGCAATATCTACACCACCAAATAAATCAAAACCATAAGCGGTTAGGTTAAATGAATTATCGAACATAAATTTCTCCAAAGAAAAACCAACTGTATACGTATGGTCTCCCTTATAAAAATTTAAGTTGTTAGTAATCTGCAGTACTTTTTGATCTAGTCTGTTATTTGCGGAAAATGGTTCATGACCGGCAATAATATAGTTAGAACCATCTTTTGTAATGTTTATAGAAGGTGCCGGAGTAGAAAACGGATTTCTATAATCGTCAAAGTGGGTATACCCAACTTGTAACTTGTTTGAAGCCGTTTCTGATAAAGTCGAGTTCAATTCAACTTGAATAGACTTTAAGTCATTATTTATCTCATATCCTGAATTCTGAAACTGTAATGTGTTTGCATTAGGACCTCTAAACTGTATTGCCGTTGGGTGCGCAGGTTTCTCTTTTGAAGATTTCAAAAAGTTATAAATAACAGCCAAACGGTTGTTATCATTAATATTCCAATCTAATTTAAAAAGACCTTTGGTAGATTCTGCATCATGTGTAAAACCTTCATAAGCTCCTGGGTTATAACCCACCGCCAATAATTGATTTTGTACATTAATTAAATCACTTTCCAATACCCTAGATTCGTTAATTGCACCTGAACCTGTATTTGGCACCCATCCGTTAGTACCTAAATCTGTACGTTCATCTCTTTCAAAGTTTGCGAAAAAGAATAATTTGTTTTTTACAATTGGTCCTCCAATACTAACTCCGTACTGACTTTGATCAAGTTTAGGCTTAACGATGTCATCGCCTTTAATCTTACCACCTGTCATATCCTCATTTCTGAAAAAACCATACACCGTACCGTGAAATTCATTAGAACCACTTTTAGTAACAGCATTTACAGAAGCTCCTGTAAAACCTGATTGAGTAACATCATACGGTGCCGTAGATACTTGAATTTGCTCAATTGCATCTAACGAAATTGGTTGTGAGTTTGTTTGACCACCTGGTGTAGCCGCATCTAAACCGAAAGGGTTATTGAAAATTGCTCCATCCAAAGAAAAGTTATTGAATTGGTCATTTCTACCTCCAAAAGAATTACCACTAGCGGTAGGCTCTAAACGTGTAAAATCTTGTGCTGAACGTGAAATAGTCGGTAATCTTGTTAATTCTCTTCTACCTACACTAGTTTCTGCACCTGTTCTATCGCTACTAAAAGTACCTGAGCGATCAGAAACAACCGTTACTTCGTCTAATGCCTGACTTTCACTTGCCAATTTAACATCAACATTGAACGTTTGCCCTAAAGACAGATTTACGTCTGTAAGTTGATAAGGCTTAAAACCTACATAAGAAATTTCAACCGAGTAAGGACCACCAACACGAAGGTTCAATAGGTTGAATCTACCATCTTCATTGGTAATTGATCCGTATTTTGTTCCTGTTGGGGTGTGAATAGCGACAATATTAGCGCCAAATAGTGGTTGATCTTGATCATCCATTACCAAACCTCTAATATTAGAGGTAGTAACCTGACCATAGGTTGCACTTACAAAAAGTAGCAACAACAATTGAAAAAGCAAGCTGTTTTTCATTTTAATTGGTTTTGAGTTATTTATGAGTTCTTTAACAAAAATACCAATAAAAAAAGAGC
>JAHDDP010000124.1 GCA_020629285.1 Maribacter sp. | reverse complement strand
TATTGTGATATATATAGTCATGATATTGGTTTGGAAGCGCAGATTTAGACCTGAAGACATCAATATAATATCCTGTGGTAGGTGAAGTTCTTATAATACCCAAAGTTCTTTCTTGTATTGCTTCGGCATGATTTCCTTTATCATCTTTAAAGCGTGTTCTAGAGAAAGAGTTATATGGTGAAACAGGATCTGTTTTTGGTTCTGGATCAATGGCTATTTTTTCAACCGTATTGATTTCCAGACCTGCCCAACCGCCTTTCCCCTCAGATGATCCATTAACAACAACGGTGTTATTAGAAGCAAATAATCTATAGTAGTTTTCATGTATTTCTGTACGATATTGGGTTCTACCAGATTTGCCGCCTAAAACAAAACCTTTTCCGTACAACTCCATAAACATACCTGTAGCATGCCCATGTACATAATGCCCACCACCTACAAAGCCCATAAGGTCGTCTTCGGCATTTTGATTGTCGCTTAAATTACGTTGCAGGACAATGCCTGCAAAAGGTAATTCATCGGTAACGGGTAAGGGGTAATCTTTTACGCTACCCTCAATTTCAGGTTCAAACCAAAGTAGTTTAGTGGGTTCATTATAAAACCTTGCACCATAACTTCGTTCACCTAATTGAAATCTTTTATAGTTGCCTTGGGCTATATTACTATTTAAAAGCGACCCATAAATATTTACGAACTGTTCTTGTTTTTCTAGTTTGGCTAAATAATAAGCCGTTTCATAAGCATGGTAGTTGGGACTGTATTTACGATGACCATCACCAAAGAGTATTGTCTCTTCTTTGTTAGGATAGGTCATGTAATACGGTTTTGGTAGCGCTTCTAGAATTTGAGGATACTTTTGACCTAAATGCAGAGAGGGATCATACTTGGTCAATAAGGTCATCAAATAAGTAAGAAACGTGTTCACACCGTTTGAATAGTTTATACTCTCGGGCCAATCACCACTATACTCCAAATAATGATTTGCTATTTTTTGTAATGCATCTTGATGTTTAGTGTTGATCGTCAAAAAATAGGGTAACAGTTCATTGCGTTCCTGTTCATCATCCAATGCTAAAATATTTCCTACAAGGCTAGGAGATTCTAATATAGGCCAGTTACAATTTATAATACCGCGTTCAAGAGCCAGATCGACATAGGTTCGAAATATCTTTTGGCCATCTTCAAAATTATAGGGCACCATAGCTGTTTGCCCTAAGTCATATACTTTACCATTATTGTTTAAGTATTGATATACGAAATCGTAAATAATGGGTAGTTGAGCACCAATTTCTCGAGCTTCTCTAAGGTGGTCTTTTGTATACAACCAGCCTGCATTATGGTTTTCTTTTGGCTCCGGAAGCGCTAATAATCCTTTTGATATATTGAATAAAACCGACCCAGAATATTCTGCATATTGTTCATCATCTGTTAAAAAATAAAGAACTCCACAATCAATTGCTGTTTGCAAATAATGCATTATGGTATTTTGTTCTTCTCTTTCCCTACCATTAAAACTGGTATAAGTATGTAACGGCGGAAATTTCTTTGATTTTATACCAGTGTAGTTCCATGGTAGCTTTTTTATATAACTCTCTTTATCGCTTTGGTATGCGATAAGATCATTTTCTACCCTTTCAGTAAAATTTTTATAATAATCGCTAATCTCAGTATTGGTCTTGATCTTGTGAAGAATGGTTGGCTTGTCAGCTTCTTTAACCCAGATAGAAGGACGTTCGGTGACCTGAGAAAATAGGGGTGTATAATAACATAAAAAAACAACTAGTATCAGTTGCCCGATACGAGTTTGTTTTTCTATAAATAGGTTTATTATACTGCTTTTATACATTTTTATTTTTCTAATCTAAATTTTGCCATTTTTACTTCTTTAGAAGAGGTGCCGATCATAATAGTATAATCACCTGTCTCCAATATCTTATCCATAGTTAAACCGGTAAATTCCAACATTCTTGGAGTTATGGTAAAACTTACTTTCTTTGATTCACCTGGTGAGAGTTCTATTTTTTCAAAACCTTTCAATTCTTTATCCGGGCGGGTAACAGAACCAATATCATCTTTAAGATACATTTGAACCACTTCTTTAGCTTTCATTTTGCCAATGTTGGTTATGGTTGTACTAACTATAAGTTCGGTATTGGGTGTAATCGTATCATTAGAGATTTTGAGATCGGCATACTCGAATTGGCTATAACTTAAACCATGACCAAATGGATAAAGCGGACCGTCTTCAAGAAATAGATATCCTTTTTTATAATTTATTTCCTTAATACTATAGTGAAAGGGAATTTGACCAACAGATCGTGGTACGGTTACGGGAGATTTTCCTGAAGGGGAAACTTCACCAAATATTATTTTTGCCAATGAAGAATCGCCAAGTTCACTTAAATCCCATCCGTCTAAAATCGCATCGGCTTTATCGGCTATAGTATTTATAGAAAGCGTTCTTCTGTGCTTTAAAACAACTATTATCGGTTTACCCAAACTTTTGATTTTTATTAATAATTCATCTTGGACCCCAACAGGATCGATTGTTGCGCGGTCTCCTAACGCATTGTTGAAAAAGGCTTCTTTTGAAGTGAATTCGTCCCCTCCCAAAAATAGAATAGTTACGTCGGCTTCTTTTGCCATGCCTACCATTTTATCAATGGTACTATCACTTGTTTCTAAAAGTTGAGGTACGCCTTTATTTTGGTCAGTTAGTTCAAAACCTCTATCTGCAATGAATTTTACATTGCTACCTACTACAGACTCAAAAGCTGCTTTTGTACTTTTGTTCAATAGCGGACCAAGTAATGCTATTTTTTGTGTATTTTTTTGAAGAGGTAAAGTGTTTGCTTCATTCTTTAAAAGAATAATAGATTCTAAATCTGCTTCTTGTGCCAATGTCAAAGAAGCTTGTGAACGAACTTCTTTTTCAACTTTTTTTATATCTACAAAGGGGTTGTCGAAAAGACCTAAAATCATTTTAGTTCTTAGTACCCTTTTTACGGAACGATCGATCATTTTTTCGATACTAGGGTCTTTTTTTACCATTTCCGGTAAATATGCATATGAATCTTCAGCATAAAGATCGATATCAATACCTGCCGTTAAACCAAGTAAGGCTGCTGCTTCTGGAGATTCGGCTACTTTCATAAAATAGTATAAACGAGCTATGTCATTAGAGTCAGAAACTACATAGCCATCAAAACCCCATTGGTCTCTAAGTATTCCTGTAAGTAGTTCTGGGTTGCCGTGACTTGCAATTCCGTTTAAATCTCCATGAGATGCCATTATGCCCAATGTTCGGGCTTCTTTTACCGCTGCTTCAAAAGGAGGGTAAATTTCATCTATCAATGTACGTGGAGATATTTCTATTGCCGCAAAATTAGATCCACCTAGAACTTGACCATAACCAGCAAAGTGTTTTGCAACAGCACCAATATGTGTTCCATTACCCAACCCTTCATAGTTACCTTGTACACCTTTAATGGCGTTCACAACCATTTGTGTAGTCAAGTAGGTATCTTCTCCAAAGGCTTCCGACATTCTTCCAAAACGAGGATCCCTTACCAAATCCGCCTCGGGTGAATGGCACATATGCATACCTCTTAGTCTTGCCTCTTTTCCAACAACGTCCCAAACACGACGTACCAAATCTGGGTTAAATGATGCCGCTGAAGTAATAGGCCTACCAAATTTAGTACAGCCTTCTGCATCTACTCCATTATATGATTCTGTCACGAACAATGCCGGTATTCCCCAACGATTACTTTCAATAATATATTTTTGAAGTTCGTTGTTTAGTTTAGCGGCTGCTAAGGGTGATATATGTTCACCGGGATTTTTTATTCCTGCAATACCTAGTTTTAATTTTTCAATTACCCTGTCCGATAGCTCCATATTTCCTTTCTCGTCTGATTTAACACCGATATTGGCATGGAAAATTCGCATTTGGGCTACTTTTTCCTCTAAAGACATTCTTGGTAAAAGGTCATTTACCCTTTCCTCAATAGTAAGAGATGCGTCTTTGTAAGGCATTTTATTTTTTTGCGCCGATACACCTAACGTTATTAGGAAAAGGAAAAATAAGATGTGATATTTCATTGGTTTCATTAGTGTTGGATTTCTATTAACTAAAATATTTTAAGGTGCTATTTAATTTTTAAGGTCTTACAATGGTACTTCTTTCTGCATTTTGTGCTTCTGTCAATGATTTTCCTTCTAAGAACAAAACAAAACGGTCTAAAGCATGAAATCTAGAACGACCGGAAACTTCCATGGTATAAAGGCCCGGCTCATCAAATTTTATAAAAATATTGTGCGGATCCTTATCGCTGGTATTTGACCGCCATAACCATTCGCCTAAACGGTTCATATAAATTTTTAGCCAACCGTTTGAGCTGCTGCCCTCGACAACCGGTGTTTTTTCAACTCCTTTCGGGTATACTATACTACCTTCGCGTTGTCCAAAAAAGTCCGCCGCGTCTGGAAAGCGAAGCCATGAGTCATTTCCTTCAGATTGTATATCGCCTTCAGAAATTCTTGAACGCCAAACAAACTGATAGGTTCCTGGTGTTGTAATATTCAATTTGTAGACCAAAGTACCTATGCCGGGCGTATTAAAATTATCTTCCTTATTCCATCGTAGATAACCACTGCCTTCAAAATCATTTAATTTATTTCCACGTTCCCATTCTAAATCTCCCTCTACTGATTCAAATTCAACGCTAATAATGCCATTATTTTCCATATAGCTAATGACATCTATTTCGGTATTAGTTGTGTTGGGCTCATCTGTTTCATCTTCGTCTGTGTTAACATTATCCTCTTGTATTTCCTGCATGGGCTCATTTATCACGGAATCTGAACTACAAGAGAACTGTAATGTCAAAAAACTGAATAGCAACATTATTTTAATAAAGAAGTTCTTTATCATTTCTTGTAGCTTATTTTGTAAGTTCCCGAGCCTAATCTAACCTCATTGTTACTGATCGGTTCTTGTTGAAAAGTTTGCCAATCTGTACCATTGATCTTTAAACTGTTTTTTTCATTTTCCTTCAATGGTAATAGAGCGGTGGTGTTGAACGGTACGGATAATTCCATATCAAAATTTCCATTTTCTAAAGACCATTTAGAATCAATTGTACCATAAGGTGTGGGTACAGATACTTCGGTATGGCTAACTTGTTTTGGGAATTTTGGGTCTACAATGAATTCTTTATAGCCCGGTTTGTCCTTAGATGATTTTATACCTCCTAAAGATTCGTAGAAATATGCTGCGAATCCACTGTGCATTGGGTGATTTAGTGAATTTGTAGGTCCTTCCATTTTCTCCCATTCAAATTGACGTTCTGGCCATGTTGTAAAGCCGGAATTCATAACATAGGTTTGACTAGGAAATTCTGGTGTTGTTAATATTTCATGGGCTAAGTTTTCTTTACCGTACTTGGTCAAAACAGTATAGATATATCTGTTACCATGAATGCCTGTGGCATGGTGACCGCCCTTTACCTCGGTAATGTTATATGCTAAGCCGTTAACCACTTTATGTATATCGTTTTCTGGTACCATACCAAACTGCAAAGCTTGTACGGTTGCGGTCTGACTTTGATACCACTTATGCTCAGTGTATGGAATATTTTTAAGATATGCCTTGTTGAACGCATTTTTTAAAGAATCTTTTTCTTCTTTCATCTGTGCTTCAAAAGCTGCATCATCGTTCATTTTAGCAAAAGTTTCCATAATTCCTAATACATCATAGAAATAGGCGTTAGCGGATATGATGGGGTCGGTTTCCATGGCGCTCGGATTTAATCTTCTGTCCCACAACGGCGGACACCAATCGCCCATACCGTCTTGCATGATTCCGTTTTCATCTTTAAAGGATAGATAGAAGTTAGTTAACTCTTTCATCTCCTCGTAGTATTCCTTAACTATGGTTTCATCTCCATAATACCTATAACTGTACCATGGTAAGT
>JAHDDP010000026.1 GCA_020629285.1 Maribacter sp. | reverse complement strand
GCCCGACGAGCTACCTACTGCTCTACCCCGCGATATGGGTTTTTATCTCACTTGTCTTGCGACTTCAGATCATTAAGCTGACGAAATAAAGGTGCGCTACTATTTGTAACGGGCTGCAAATATACAACACATTTTCTCTTAATTCCAAACTTATTTGAATATTTTTTAAGAGCATTATCTTTTAAAAAACATTAAATCCATAACTTCGGTTTTTTACAATTCTATGGATACAATTAATGACTTTATAGCAAGCGCATTGCCATATACTGAGTGGCCAATGTTTCTTTTATTAATAGGTGGGGGGCTCTTTCTTGTCTTTTATTCAAAACTAATGCCTTATCTTTTTTTTGGTCATGCAATCGCAATTACTGCGGGTAAATATAATAATAAAAACTCCAAGGGAGATGTTAGTTCTTTTCAAGCCTTGTCAGCAGCTGTTGCGGCAACAGTTGGTTTAGGAAATATTTCAGGCGTTGCCATAGCCATACATGATGGTGGTCCCGGAGTAGTTTTTTGGATTTGGATGACTGCATTGATCGGTATGTGTATCAAGTTTTATTCTTGTAGTTTGGCAATTATGTATCGGGGAACAGATTCTGACGGAAAAATGCAGGGTGGTCCTATGTATTATATCACTAAAGGACTAGGTGAAAAGGCTAAGCCGTTGGCTATATTTTTCGCAGTTTGTGGCCTGTTCGGATTTCTTGGTGTTTTTACTGCTAACCAGTTTACAGAAACTTTTATGAGCGTAGTTGATCCTGGGGCTACCATAATGGATATGAGTGACGAGAATTGGAAATGGACTATAGGTCTTATATTAGCTGTCATAACCTCATTTGTCATTTTCGGCGGATTAACCAAGATAGCGAAAGTTGCATCTGCAATAGTTCCGTTCATGGTAGCTGTATATTTAGTTGCTGTAATAGCGGTAATGGCTATGAACTCCGGTCAAATACTACCGGCTTTGAAAATGATATTTGTAGAAGCTTGGAATTTTAAATCTTTAGCTACGGGCGGATTTTGGGGTCTTGTAATTATAGGTGTCCGTAGGGCAATGTTTTCTAACGAAGCTGGTTTAGGTAGTGCGCCTATGTACCATGGGCAATCTAAGAATGATGAACCAATTCGTGAAGGGTTGGTTGCCATGTTGGGTCCGTTTATTGATACCATTTTAGTATGTACGTTTACCGCAATTGTAATCATATTAAGTGGAGCGTATTTAGAAGACTCAAGCGGAATAGTAATGACGTTATCGGCCTTTAAAAAAACCTTATTTGGTTGGGGAGATGTATTATTAATGGTTATTGTTACTGCTTTTGCATTGTCTACCTTGTTTACTTATTCGTATTACGGTGTAAAATCATTGTCTTTCTTGACCAATGCTAAAATCGGTAAGTTTTACAACTGGTATTTTGTAATAATGATTGTCTTCGCTGCAGTAGCATCATTGGAGTTGGTAAAGAATTTAATTGATTTGTCATACGCACTAATGGTGATACCTAATATGATTGCCGTACTTTTGTTGGCTCCAAAGGTTAATAAAGAAGCAAAGAAATACTTTCAGAAGTTAAAGAGTGAGCACTGATAATTTTGAACATGAATTTTTTGGTATTGGTATCCAAAACGGAAAAACACCTGAAAATTTGGGAGTGTTGTGGCGAACGGCACAAAATCTTGGAGCTAGTTTTATCTTCACCATTGGTAATAGATATGCCAAACAAGCAAGTGATACGCACCATGCGGTGAAGGCTATGCCTTATTTTCATTACGAAACGTTTGATGCGTTCTATGATAATTTACCGAAAGGTGCTATGCTGGTTGGTGTAGAAATGAAAAAAGGTGCGGTAGACTTAGAAACATTTAAGCATCCTAGAAGATGTGTATATTTACTTGGGGCTGAGGATCACGGACTGTCGAATAAAGCTTGTGAAAAATCGCACCATTTGGTTCGTTTTAAATCGGTTAAAAGCCTTAATGTGGCAGTAGCCGGTAGTATTGTTATGTATGATAGAAATCTATCAAAACCGCGTATGCGTTAAAAGATAAAATTATGGGAGATCATAAATCCGGATTTGTAAATATAATAGGAAATCCTAATGTAGGTAAGTCAACATTGATGAATGCTTTTGTGGGTGAAAAATTATCCATTATTACTTCAAAGGCACAAACTACGAGACATCGTATTTTGGGTATTGTGAATGGGGATGATTTCCAGGTTATTTTATCTGATACTCCAGGTATCATAAAACCTGCATATCAACTTCAAAGCAGTATGATGGATTTTGTGAAATCTGCATTCGAAGATGCCGATGTACTTTTGTATATGGTTGAAATAGGTGAGAAGGCATTGAAAGATGAGGCTTTCTTTGAGAAAATTAAAAATAGTAAAATTCCTGTTTTATTATTGTTGAACAAGGTAGATACCGCTACGCAAGAATTGTTGGAAGAGCAGGTTCAGTATTGGCAAGAAATGCTGCCGAGTGTAGAGTTGCATCCTATTTCTGCATTATCTAATTTTAATGTTAAAGGTGTTTTTGAGCGTATTATAGAATTGTTGCCAATGTCACCGGCATATTATCCAAAAGATCAATTAACGGATAAGCCAGAACGTTTCTTTGTAAATGAAACGATACGAGAGAAAATCTTATTGAATTACAAAAAGGAAATTCCGTATGCAGTTGAAATAGAAACTGAGGAGTTTTTTGAAGATGAAGATATTATTCGCATGCGTGCCGTAATTATGGTAGAGCGCGATTCTCAAAAAGGTATTATTATTGGTCATAAAGGTTCGGCTCTAAAAAAAGTAGGGGTAGAAGCTAGAAAAGACTTGGAGAAATTCTTCGGCAAACAAGTCCATATAGAATTATATGTAAAAGTGAATAAAAACTGGCGTAGTAATGCGCGTCAACTGAAGCGATTTGGTTATAATAAATAGAAATAATCTAAGTTACAGTTCAGTGCCATTATAATCAGGGGTTAGATTTTATTTTTTTAAAAAATCTTTGTCTGTTTTTGAAAGCTTTAGTTATCAGTGTATTGATGAGAACTAAGCTTTCAATATTAGCTGCCATCATAAATTTTTACCTCAATTGAAGGTTTTAGTCTTTAATTTGAAAAGAATACATTATTTTTGATTTATCGATAAAATGTCATAAATCCCCGTTGAAATGCAAAATGTAATTATTTTTGGTGCCTCTGGTCATGGTAGTGTCGTTTTGGATTGCATAGAAAAAGAGGGTAAATACAATGTTGTTGGTTTTGTTGATTCTTTCAAGCAAAAAGGAACTAATATTAATGGATATCAAATTCTAGGTTCTGAAAAAGATTTACCGTATTTAATTGATAGTTTCAATATTTTTGGTGGTATTGTAGCTATAGGAGATAATTGGGTAAGAAAATTTATAGTAGATAAAATTTTTAAAATAATTCCAGATTTTAATTTTATAAATACTATCCACCCCAAAGCTATTTTAGGAAAAGATGTTCTTTTGGGTTGTGGTAATGTATTTATGCCAGGTGCTATAGTAAATGCAAACTCTATTGTCCATGACTTTTGTATTATTAATACAAATTCTTCATTAGGTCATGATGGTATAATGGATTCATATTCAAGTTTGGCGCCATCGGTATGTACAGGTGGAAATTTAAAACTAGGCAGGTTTTCTGCGGTTAGTCTAGGGGCAAATATTGTAAATGGTATTGAAATTGGCCAACATACTATTATTGGAGCAGGTTCTCTTGTCGTAGACCATTTTGGTAATAACATTGTTGCTTATGGTTCGCCCGCAAAAATCATTCGCAAAAGAGACGTTGGAGAATCTTATTTATCTACACCTAAAAAGCAACAATTTTATAAATTGGAAAATTTTGATAATGTTCAATTAAATCTCTCTATTCAAGATATATAGTGTAATTGCCACTTTAAATATTACCTTTGCACCAAATTTAAGCTATGGGTGCTATTGTTGCCATTGTAGGGAGACCTAATGTAGGAAAATCAACATTTTTTAATAGATTAATTCAAAGACGCGAGGCTATTGTTGATGCCGTTAGCGGTGTTACACGTGATCGCCATTATGGTAAAAGTGATTGGAACGGAAAAGAGTTTTCGATTATTGATACCGGCGGTTATGTTGTAGGTAGTGATGATGTTTTTGAAAAGGAAATTGATAGGCAAGTTGAATTGGCGATCGAAGAAGCTGATGCCATTATTTTTATGGTAGACGTTGAAACTGGTGTTACCGGTATGGACGAAGATGTTGCCAAGTTACTTAGAAGGGTCAAGAAGCCTGTTTTTTTGGCTGTCAACAAGGTTGATAATGCCAAAAGAGCTGAGGATGCTGTTGAGTTTTATTCTTTAGGCCTTGGTGAGTATTATACCTTATCTAGTATAAACGGAGGTGGTTCTGGAGAATTGCTAGATGCCTTGGTAGAAAAGTTGCCAGATGTTGTAGAAGAGGAAAGTGATCTGCCAAGATTTGCCGTTGTAGGTAGGCCTAATGCCGGTAAGTCATCATTTATAAATGCACTTATTGGGGAGGATAGATATATTGTGACCGATATTGCAGGTACTACTAGAGATAGTATTGATACCAAGTATAATAGATTCGGATTTGAATTTAACCTAGTTGATACCGCTGGTATTCGTCGTAAGGCAAAAGTGAAGGAAGATCTGGAGTTCTATTCCGTAATGCGTTCGGTTAGGGCAATTGAGCATTGCGATGTTTGTATTTTAATGTTAGATGCCACAAGAGGTTTTGACGGTCAGGTAGAAAATATTTTCTGGCTAGCACAACGTAACCACAAGGGGATTGTAATTCTTGTGAATAAGTGGGATTTGGTAGAGGATAAAGAGACCAATACTATAAAGCACTATACCGATAAAATTAAAAAAGCTATTGAGCCATTTACAGATGTGCCTATTCTTTTTGTTTCTGTATTGACAAAGCAACGTATTTTTAAGGCAATAGAAACTGCAGTTGAGGTATATAATAATCGTAATAAAAAGATTATTACCCGTAAGTTCAATGAAACAATGTTGCCTATAATAGAAAATTATCCACCACCGGCGTATAAGGGCAAATTCGTTAAAATAAAGTTTTGTACGCAATTACCAACTCCGTATCCGCAGTTTGCTTTCTTCTGTAACCTGCCGCAATATGTACGTGAGCCATATAAGCGTTATCTAGAGAATAAAATTCGTGAAGAATATGATTTCTCTGGTGTGCCTATCACTGTGTTTATGAGAAAGAAGTAGGTTGCTATGGAATTCAGTTAATCAGGTTTAAGAATAAACTCTGATCATCAGGTAAAGAAACAAGAAATGGTCAAATATTTTGCGCAGAAGAATTATTTGACCATTTTTTTTTTTTTTTTTTTTTTTTTTGAGTTGTTAACCAGCAACCAACAACCAACAACCAACAACCAACAACCCACCCCTAACCCCTGCCAAGAAGGGAATGGTTATTGACTTATATTAAACATTTTTGATAAAACAGACTTGGTAATTTTTTGGAAATAAAACTACCACCCTCCAGAAGCGCCGCCGCCGCCAAAGCCGCCGCCGCCGAAACCTCCTCCGAATCCGCCACCACCAAAGCTTCCGCCTCCGCCGCTACCGAATCCGCCACTAGAACCGCTTGAGCGACCCATGTTGCTGAGAATAATCATATCCCACGGACTCAAGCCTCCGCGTCTCCTGCCACCATGACTATCGTTATCGTCATTTTTGCGACTCCAAAGAATGAAGAGGATTACTACAAATATGATAAATGGAAGAAGAGATGAAAACGGAGTACCTCCGTTATCACCAAAAGTTCTGTCTTCTTGAAATTCGCCGTTTAATACTTGAAAAATGACATCAGAACCTTTGTTAAGTCCGCCGTAATAATCTCCTACTCTAAATTCAGGGAGAATTACATTTTCAATGATTCGTTTAGAAAGTGCATCGGTTAAAGAACCTTCAACACCGTAGCCTGTGCTAATAGCGACTTTTCTGTCGTTTTCAGCTAGAATTATGAGAATACCATTGTCCTTGCCTTTCTGTCCAATACCCCATTTTTGACCCCAGTTTGCACCAAGGTAATTGATGTTTTCACCGTTAGTACTCGCAATGATGGTAATTACAATTTGTGTTGAGGTGCTATCTGAATATCGAACCAGTTTTTGGCTTAAAGCTACTTTTTGCTGATCGGTAAGAAGATTGGTGTAATCATAGACACTGGTTTGTAATGCCGGTTTTTCGGGTATCTCAAATTGGCTCCATGATGGAGTACACCAAAGAAAAAGAATTATAAGGCTAACCTTTAGATATCTCATTGCTTAATTCGTTGGTGTCATCTGATTGCCAAGGAAAATGACTTCTTAATTCTTCGCCAGCTTTTAAAACCCCGGCAACGAGTCCGTCTTTAAAAGCTCCCTTTTCAAAATGTGTTTGAATACTATTTCTAGTGGTTTGCCAAAAATCTTTGGGTACGACCTTATCTATACCTTTGTCACCACATATAACGAACTTCTTGTCGGTTACGGCAACATAAATCAATACGCCGTTTTCTTTCTTTGTGTTATCCATTTTCAATAAATGAAAAACCTCTTTAGCGCGCTCGTAGTGGTCTTTTCGGGTGTGACCCTCAATATGTACCCTAATTTCCCCAGAAGTATTTTTTTCAGCCTTAAGAATAGCCTCTACTACCTCTTGCTCTTCTGTTGCCGATAAAAAATCTTCTACTCTAGACATAGGCTGTTATTCAAAATCAAAATCTACATCAGGTGCATCTTCTGAACCGGCATCTGCTTTGTAATAAGCTAGTTCATCAAAGTTTAGAAAACCTGCCAATATAGAATTAGGGAATTTTTTAATGTGTAGGTTGTATGGTTCTACAGTTGCGTTGAATCTATCTCTTGCTACGTTAATTCTATTTTCTGTACCTTCTAATTGCGATTGTAGCTCTAGAAAGTTTTGGTTTGCTTTAAGATCAGGGTAGCGTTCTACTGTTACCAGTAATTTACTTAATGCACCACTTAATCCGCTTTGTGCTTGGTTGAATTGTGCCAGTTGCTCAGGTGTAATATTAGTAGGGTCAATATTGACCGATGTTGCTTTTGCTCTTGCTTCGATAACATCTGTCAAGGTACCTCTTTCAAAGTCTGCAGCACCTTGTACGGTTTTTACAAGATTGCCTATGAGGTCATTTCTACGTTGGTAGGCACTTTCTACATTTGCCCAAGTTTTGGTAGATGTTTCTTTTAATGCAACGGCAGTGTTGTTAAAGCCAACGCCCCACTGGTATAGTCCAAATGCTAAAACAGCGATGACGATTAGTGCAATTAATCCTTTTTTCATAATGGTTGTGTTATAATTGATCTTTGATTTTATTTAATTCAGCTTTAACCCGTTCCAGCTTTTGAATAATATCAAAATTAGAAAGCGTTTTTTGTTTTTCTTCTTTTAAATGTATTTTGGCGCCATCAAGAGTAAAACCTCTTTCTTTTACCAAATGATATATCAATTGAAGATTTTTAATGTCTTGAGGGGTGAATTTTCTATTTCCCTTTGCATTTTTTTTAGGTTGAAGCACATCGAATTCTTTCTCCCAAAAACGAATTAGTGAAGCGTTTACGCCAAAGGCACGGGCAACTTCGCCAATACCATAATATCTTTTTTCTGGGAGATCTATCTGCATTAATCCAATGATTGGTTTTCTTGATTAGCGAATTTCAACATGTTTTCGAATTCTTCTGGCGATAAACTACCATAATAGAAATTCATAGGGTTTATTCTTTCGTTGTCTTTCCATACTTCGTAATGTAAGTGTGGTGCCTCTGATCTACCTGTGCTTCCTACAAAACCTATTAGGTCGCCCCTTTTTACTTTTTGACCTTTCTTAACATTGTATTGGCTTAGGTGAGCATAAAGACTTAAATATCCGTATCCATGTTCAATGCGTATGTGTTTTCCGTATCCAGATGAGTTGTTGTCTGCTCTAGTAATTTTACCATCACCGGCAGCATAAATCGGTGTACCTTTTGGAGCGGTAAAATCCATGCCGTAATGCATTTTTCTGGCCTTGGTAAAAGGATCGGACCTCCATCCGTATCCAGATGCCATACGTTTTAAATCTTCATTGCTGATAGGCTGAATAGCAGGTATCGACATTAATAATTTTTCTTTTTCCTCTGCTAGCTTGGTAATTTCATCCAATGATTTAGATTGAATGGCCATTTGTTTTTTAATGATATCCAGTCTCTTTGTAGTAGAGACGATCATTTCAGAATTATTGAAACCTTCTAAAGATTTGTATCGGTTAATACCCCCAAAACCAGCTTTTCGCTGTTCGTCTGGTATAGGGTTGGCTTCAAAATATAAGCGGTAAATATTGTTGTCTCTATCTTCTATGTTCCCTAGAACCTCTTCAATTTGTTCCATTTTCTTATTCAAGAGCTCGTATTGCAGTTCGTAATTTTTGACTTCACGAGATAAAGAAAGTTCCCTTGGTGTATTGACTAAGTTGGTGTTAAGCAGAAGAATTAACGCTAAAAACCCAAAAAGGCATGAGCCCAAAATAAAGAAGGCTATATTTCTATAACGTTTAGATTTTTCGGGTTCTATTTTACGGTACGACAGCGTGTCTGGGTCGTAATAGTATTTTACCTTAGACATGAATGTTATTTATCCTATTTTTGTTTTTTCAATTATTAGGGAACAAACAAATATAAAGATAGTTTTATAGAAACCGTTAAAATTTGTAAAAGCTTAGCATTTTAGATGAATTCCAAAGAAACAAGAACTCAATTTCTGAATTTTTTCAAAGGTAAAGAACACAAAATAGTGCCTTCTGCACCTATGGTCATAAAAGATGACCCAACCTTGCTTTTTACAAATGCGGGTATGAATCAGTTTAAAGAATACTTTTTAGGTATAAATCAGCCAAAAAGTTCTAGAGTGGTAGATACCCAAAAATGTTTACGTGTAAGTGGTAAACATAATGATTTAGAGGAGGTAGGTAAAGATACTTACCACCATACGATGTTTGAGATGTTGGGTAATTGGAGTTTTGGCGATTATTTTAAGGAAGAAGCTATTACCTGGGCTTGGGAGTTATTGACGGAAGTTCTTAAAATTGATAAGGACAGTTTGTATGTGTCGGTTTTTGAAGGAAGTGATGATGCTGACCAATTAAAATTGGATACTGAAGCTTTTGATCTTTGGAAAGGTATTGTGCCTGAAGATAGAATTATCATGGGCAACAAGAAGGATAATTTTTGGGAAATGGGCGATCAAGGTCCTTGTGGACCATGTTCTGAAATTCATGTAGATATTCGTTCAAAAGAAGAAAAGGCTAAAGTTTCTGGAGCAAGCTTGGTCAACCAAGACCATCCGCAGGTAGTGGAGATTTGGAATCTGGTATTTATGCAATACAACCGTAAGGCAGATGGCTCTTTAGAAAACTTACCGGCGAAACATGTAGATACGGGTATGGGTTTTGAGCGTCTTTGTATGGTGTTACAGGGAGTTCAAAGTAATTACGACACCGATATTTTTACTCCGTTAATTAGAGAAATAGAAACGATTACAGATTCTGATTACGGTAAAAATGAAGAAATTGATATAGCCATTCGCGTAATTAGTGATCATATAAGGGCTGTGGCGTTTTCAATTGCAGATGGTCAGTTACCAAGCAATACTGGTGCAGGTTATGTAATAAGAAGAATATTAAGAAGGGCAGTAAGGTACGGATTCACATTTTTAGATATCAAAGAGCCTTTTATGTTTCGTTTGGTAAATGTACTTATCAAATCTTTGGGTGATGCATACCCCGAATTGAAAGAACAAAAGCAACTGATTGAAAACGTAATTAAAGAAGAAGAGCACTCTTTCTTAAAAACCCTTGATCAGGGATTATTGCTGTTAGATACTATAATCAAGAATACCAAAGGCAAAACAGTTGATGGCGGTAAAGCTTTTGAATTGTATGATACATTTGGGTTTCCTATAGATTTAACTGCTCTAATTCTAAGTGAAAAAGGATATCAATTAGATGAAGCGGGGTTCGATGCGGCTATGCAAAAGCAGAAGAATAGATCAAAATCCGCATCAACAATATCTAAAGAAGATTGGGAAGTTTTACAGGACGATAACGAACAGGAGTTCGTTGGTTATGATATGCTAGATGTTGAAGTGAAAATTACAAAATACCGTAAAGTAGTTTCAAAAAAAGACGGTACTCAGTTTCAGTTGGTGTTTAATCTAACTCCATTTTACGCAGAAGGTGGTGGTCAAGTTGGTGATAAAGGATATTTAGAGGATACTCATGGAGATGTAGTGTATATTACGGATACCAAAAAAGAGAATAATGAAATCATACATTTTGCAAAAAACCTGCCAAAGCATTTAGGTGAGAGTTTTAAAGCAGTAGTTGATAAAAAGCAGCGTAATAGAACAGAGGCAAACCATACGGCAACGCATTTGTTGCATCAGGCTTTACGCGAAATTTTAGGAAAACACGTAGAACAAAAAGGATCTTCTGTACATTCTAAATATTTACGATTCGATTTTTCACATTTTTCTAAAATGACGCCAGAAGAATTACAGGAAGTGGAGAATTTTGTGAATGCTCGTATAGACGGACATTTACAACTTCAAGAAGAAAGAAATGTACCAATGAAAGCTGCAATTGCAGATGGTGCAATGGCATTGTTTGGAGAAAAATATGGAGACGCCGTTAGAACAATTCGTTTTGGTCAGTCTATAGAATTATGTGGTGGTACGCATGTGAAAAACACGGCGGATATCTGGCAGTTTAAAATAAAGTCAGAAGGGGCAGTTGCTGCAGGAATAAGAAGAATTGAAGCAATTACAGGTGATGCGGTGAAGGATTTACATGTAGATAACGATAAATTATTGACCGAAATAAAAGGGGTTTTGGGCAATACACAAGACCCAGTGAAGTCGGTTTCTAGTCTTCAAGAAGAGAACAGTAGTCTTAAAAAGCAGGTAGCCGAGTTATTGAAAGACAAAGCGAAAAACTTAAAAGGTGATCTGCTTTCTGAGCTTGAAGAGTTAAACGGAGTTCAATTTCTAGCAAAGAAAATTGACTTGGATGCTGCCGGTATAAAGGACTTAAGCTTTGAAATAGGAAGTAATAAGGATAATTTATTTTTACTTTTTGGTACGGAGCAAAATGGTAAAGCTTTATTGTCTTGTTATATATCTAAAGAATTGGTTGCTTCTAAGAATCTGAATGCTGGAACCATTGTTCGTGAGCTTGGCAAGTATATTCAAGGTGGTGGTGGCGGTCAGCCTTTCTTTGCAACTGCGGGAGGTAAAAACCCTGGTGGTATAGCCGATGCTTTGGCGCAGGCTAAAAGTTACTTAGGGTAAGGTTATCTTACCAGCGTTTTGATGATGCTCCGTTTTTAATCAGGTATGGATTCTTGCAACACTATAATTTATGAAGAGATATGTTATTTTATTATTGGTTATAGCGTCTTGTAATCTTTCTGATAAAAAAGAAGAAGAACTAAAAGGTGGTAAAAAGGTAGAGAAAAAAGTCTTGTCGGCTAACGATTCTGTTCAGGTTAGGGATTATGTAGAGAAATCTTTTCAGAGCCCTATGCATTCTTTGGAGTATCAGCAATATTTAGATTCTGCGCTTACGATTGTTCCTGAGAGCGCTTGGCTATGGCAATTAAAAGCTATGGGGCTATACAAATCTAGAAAATATCAATTAGGAGAACCGTTTTTAGAAAAGGCCGTTGAATATGCACCCGAGAAATATTTGGATTATAGCGGTTTCATGAGATGTATTTTCTCAAAAGATTACATAGGATCGATTTCTGAATTCATGAGAGCCAAAAAAGAGTTTGGTGATGGTTATGTAATGGATCACACTTATAATTTTTATATTGGATTAGACTACCTTCAATTAAATGAATTCTCAAAAGCCAAAGAGTTTTTGTTGTTTAGTAAAGAACAGCAGTTTAAAGATTTTCCAAATGATCCTCCGCAAGAAGCCTGTCATTATTTAGATTGGTATTATTTGGGCATTGCAGATTTTGAATTGGGTAATTATCAAGAGGCGATTACTTCTTTTGATATGTCTTTGAAAGTATATAAGAATTTCGCGGAGGCGCTTTATTTTAAGGGTAAAAGTATGACCAAGTTAGGAAATGAAGAAGGTGCTGAATGGGAGAAAAAAGCCTTTGAAAATGGAGAAAATACTATAAATGAGGATAATGTAGTTTATGAAATTTATCCATATCAAGTGTTTCATAAGTTAAACGAGAGTTCGCGACCTAAATGAATCTGTTAACTCAAATACCATTAACGAAATCTAAGAATCCGATTGACTATTCAAGTCGGTTGTTACTTCTAGGTTCTTGTTTTTCAGAGAATATTGGGGCTAAACTAGAATACTTTAAATTTCAGGGATTACAGAATCCGTTTGGTATTTTATTTCATCCTTTGGCAATTGAAAAACTTATTCAAAAGTCAGTTCATCAAGAGGTGGTTACGGAAAAAGATGTGTTTCATGCCAATGAGCAATGGCATAGTTTCGATGCACATTCTTGTTTTAGTAATTCATCCAAAGAAAAAATTATTGACGATTTAAATGAAGCAGTACAAAGCACTACTGCGCAACTAAAAAAAGCAAGTCACATTATTATCACTTTAGGCACTGCTTGGGTGTATCGTAATAATGCGAGTGAAAAAGTTGTTGCCAATTGTCATAAAGTACCTCAGGCAAATTTTACAAAAGAGTTGTTGAATGTTGATGATGTTAAAGAGAGTTTAGAACGTATTATTGAAATGGTGCGTTCAATAAACCCAACTGCACAATTTATATTTACGGTATCGCCTGTTAGGCATTTAAAAGACGGCTTCGTAGAAAATCAATTAAGCAAATCGCATTTAATTTCTGCAGTACATAAGGTGCTGAATGAGGGTATTTCTTATTTTCCTAGTTATGAAATTATGATGGATGAACTTCGAGATTATCGTTTTTATGCTAAGGATATGATTCACCCTAACGAAGTGGCAATAGATTATATATGGGAGAAGTTTTGCGAAGTATGGATTGATGATGGTACGACGAGGGTCATGAAAAACGTTGATGAAATTCAGCGCGGTTTAAAGCATCGACCTTTTAATCCTGTAGGTGAGGCACATCAAAAGTTTTTGACATCACTAAGCAAAAAAATGTTTCGCATACAGAAAGACTATCCGTTTATGGAATTTAACACATTAAAATCATGAAGAAATTTATAGCTGGCGTTATAATAACCTTGGCATTGGTTTTTATTGTTCGTTCTTGTAATGACAGTAAAGAAGATAAATCTATTCTAGAGGAAAATTCTATGCTCATTCAGCAAGAAATAACCAATGTTTCTAAATTAGTGGTAACAGAGGGTCATTTTGCAGAGGTTTATAATTATAAAGACTCAAAAGAACTTTTTGGTCCGTTGTTGAGAGCAGAGAAAAAAGCGTTAGTAGTAGTAAATGCAGATGTAACCGTCGCCTATGATTTAAGTAAGATTGATTTTGAAATTGACGAGGCAACCAAAACGGTGAAGATCAAAAGCATACCGGAAGCAGAAATTAACCTGAATCCTGATTTTGAATATTATGATGTCACCGCAGATTACTTGAACCAATTTGATGCTGCCGACTATAATAAAATAAAGAAAACAGTAAATGCTTCTTTAATGAAAAAGGTAGAAGCTTCAGCATTGCGTACCAATGCAGAAAACAGGCTGATTAGCGAATTGCAAAAATTCTATATTCTTACTAATTCAATGGGGTGGCGATTAACGTATCAAGAACAGACCATTGAATCTTTAGAAAGTTTGCAAGTTATTAAACCTTAGATTTTATAGCTGCCAATTCTAATCCGTCATCAATTAATTGTCCAAGGTTAGGTTGATCTTGCTTAATATTTTCAAGATGTGCCTTTATTTTCTCCGGTAGTATTTTTTCATTACTTAAAATTGCCAATTCATAAATTTCAATAGGCAATAACCAATCTTTCGGGTATTTTTCTTGTATTACTTCAAAAACCTTTGTTCTAGAGATAATGGTGTTGTTGCCTTCTCTAAAATCACGAATTAATTTATAGTAAGATTCCAGTTCGCTTAAACCTACGTTTTCCTTATTTTGGCTGCCGGTACTTAACGAATGGTCTAAAAGGTCAAAACTTTTTAAATCTGCAGGACCATGATAGGCGGAAACAATTTCTTCACCAATTGCCATGTTGTACAATTCTTCGTTAGATTCGAAAAGTGTAATACCTTTATGTGTCACTTTACAATTCTCGAAAGTGATTAATATTATACGTCCTAGAAGATTACGAGTACCGGTTATGATTTTACCGGTAACATTTATACCACCAACAAAATCTAATGAAACAATTTCCCCTTCATAGATTTTATAGGCTTTTAGATCACGCGGACTCATATCTTCAATAGGAATATTGATTCCTTTAAGTCTACCAATAGGAGAGCCAAAACCGGTTTCATGTTGGTTTATATCTTGCCCCACCAATTCTTTTTCTCGGTATGACAACGCAGATTTACCCTTCGTTTGAAAGTAAATAGGTTTGCCATCATGAGAAATCAAAGATTCAAAATTACCAGATACTTGTAAGCCAGTACTTAGTTCAATTGTGCCTAATTCTTTAGAGTCTATAAGTTTCTGTAAACCTGAGAGTCCGCCTTTTCGTAACGCCATGGTATTGGCAAAATCTTCTAACACCTGACTTAAAAATGCAAAATCGGGAGTGACGAATAGTTGCGGTTGCTTTTTGGTGATATCAAAAGATGTTTTAGCCGCTTCTATAGAGTAAGGCAGTTTTTTGACTTTGTCGGTCATACACCACTGACTTTCGCCAATAGATGATAACAATCCGGCTCCATAAATCTTTGGGTCTTCTAAAGTGCCTATAAGTCCGTATTCAACGGTCCACCAATGTAAATTTCTAATAAGCGCCATTTCGCTGGGTTCGCCCATATTCTCTTGAAGAAATTCAATATGCTTTTCTGCCTTTTCAATATCCTCTTCGGGAGTGCCCTTAGCCTCTTTAATAATTGATAAATGACGAACAGCTTCATAAAGTTGAAAATCTTTAGCACTAGATATAGCCTTGCATCCTATTTCACCAAAACGTCTTAAATAAGCTGCATATTCTGGGTTGGCAATTATAGGGGCGTGACCGGCACCTTCATGAATAATATCTGGAGCGGGAGTGTAGGCGATGTTTTCTAACTGTCGAATGTCTGACGCAATTACCAGTACGTTGTATGCTTGAAATTCCATAAATGCAGCAGGTGGTATAAATCCGTCTACGGCAACAGCAGCCCAGCCTAAATCCTTAAGAATACGGTTCATGCCGTACATGTTTGGGATATTGTCAATTGAAATACCTGTTTTTCGTAATCCTTCAGAATAAGATTTATGTGCAACCTTACTTAGGTAATCTACATTCTTTCGCATCACATAACGCCACACAGCTTGATTGATAGGCGTATAGTCCTCATAATTTTGAGGTTTAATGTATTGTCTTAAATGCTTAGGAAGCTTATCTAAAATAGGATTGCTTTCATATTCGGAAGTACTCATGCCCTTAATTTTTTTACGCTAGATTCACATTGTTTCTTTTAAATATATGATTTAAAGACTAATTAATTGTTAATATTGTTTAAATTAGGAAATAATACTTTTAATTATAGATTAAAAAGGAATAAGATCTTTTTAAGTGCGGATAACAATAATAAAACAGGAAAAAGTAATGACAGAAAAATTAGATGATATAGATAGGGGGATCTTAAAAATTTTACAGAAAGATGCTAAGACGGTTGCTAAATCTATTGCAGAACAATTGGGACTTACCAAAACTCCGGTTTATGAACGTATTAAAAGGTTGGAGCAAGAAGGGTATATCAAAAACTATGTAGCCATTTTAGACAAAGATAAAATTGAAGAAAGTATTACGGTTTTCAGTTTTGTTTCATTAGAAGCCCAAAAAGGAGCCATGATGGATGATTTCTTTGAACAGGTCATGAAATATCCAGAGGTGGTAGAGTGCTTTGTGGTAGGCGGGGAATTTGATTTCCACTTAAAAGTAGTTGTTAAAAATCTAGATGCTTATTATAATTTTGCGAAATTTAAAATTGCATCTCTACCAAGTGTAGGTAATGTTAAAAGTGCCTTCGTTTTGAATGAAGTTAAAAACGATACCCATTTTCCTTTGCTATAAATAAAAAGGGCTTGCAGATGATTTTATCTACAAGCCCTCGTTTAAAGTTGTTCTTTTATTATTTCGCAGCAACCGCATTAGGTGGGTATTGCTCTAAAATTTGAGAAACGAATTCTCTAATACGTTCTTCTTTTTTAGCGATGTTTTTAGTGTTTGAAAGTGTACCTACACCTTTGCCTTGCCAAACCAATTCGCTGGTTTTATTATCGATAAGGTCAATGTAAAGAGATCCTTGCGTGCTTGCGCTAACACTAGTTCCTCCCCAGCCAAAACCAGGTCCCCATGCCCATGGGTTATAACCCCATCCCCAGGCGCCGCCCCAGCCATAGTTGTTATTGTAAACATCGACTCTTTCTTGTTCTTTAGTGAAAATACTAACTAAAATATCTGGTGTTTCAGACTTTACAAAGCCTCTAGAGCTCATTTCGGTTTCAATAGCTCGTAGAATACGTTTTTTATCCAAATCTGATATCTGGGCTTTATCTATGCCTGTTTTGTAAAAGGCGTAAGATTTATAAACATTAAAATCCACTTTTTGATCATAATCGGAAAGTACGCTGACCGATGAGCAAGAAGTTATAAAAACTAAAAGGAGTAGAGGTAAACCGAGTAATTTGATGCTTTTCATAACGTTATATATTTTAAGTACTTATTTTTTCTAACAAAACATTTGCAAATATCATGCCGAGCTATGTTAAAATTTATCGCGTATTCGTTTTAGGATCATAGCCATACGGGCAATGTCGGCAACCACTTTCGCAGCAATACCCTCGTTTAAGGTGATATTGTTTGGTGAATACCCTAAAGCCGTTTTCAGACCAGTAAAAATCACCCTCTTCAATAGGTATTATTTCTTTCATATGATCAATGCCTTTTTGTGGTATAAAGTTACTTCTTTCTGTTGATAACCCAGAAGTAAGAACTTATGAGGGTAGTTGTTAAAGCGCTTAAACAGTATTTTGACCATTAAACGGTTTTGTTGGCAACAAAAACCGGTAATTTTCTTACAATGTAATTTTGGCTTTATCTTTGTTATAACATTATCAAATTAAATTTATGATATTGGTTTTTAGACATTTCTTCTATAAAAATTATGTGGGGCTCTCACTATGGCCCTTTATATTTTTAAAAAATGGAAGTTTAAAAAATGATGATGCACTCATAAATCATGAGAAAATTCACTTGCGCCAGCAGCAAGAATTATTGATTCTACCTTTTTATGTTTTGTATTTGACTGAATGGGTAATTCGTGCAATTTGCTATTTAGATACGTATAAGGCATACCAAAATTTAAGTTTTGAGCGTGAAGCTTACATTCATGAAAATGACATGGATTATCTTACAAATCGCAGAGCGTTCAGCTTTATTAAATATCTTTGGCGTTAAATTCGCCCTACTTGCAAAGCATAAATCAACTTGTTGAACATCCGTTATTAGCAAAAAAGCAAGTTACCCTTGTTATTAAACGCGAAGATCTTCTGCATCCTTTCATTTCTGGTAATAAGTACAGAAAGCTCAAATACAATTTATTGGCTGCAAAGGCAGAAAATCAGCATACCATATTAACCTTTGGTGGGGCATATTCTAATCATATAGCCGCCACTGCTTATGCGGCAAAGGAAAAGGGTTTCAAAGCAATAGGAATTATACGTGGAGAAGAGCTAGAAAATTCTTGGAAAACGAATGCCACGTTAAAGAGGGCTTATGATGATGGTATGCGTTTTAAATTTATAAGTAGAAGCGACTATAGAGAAAAGGAAAGTCAAGTATTTATTGATACATTACATAACGACTTCGGTCCGTTTTATCTGGTGCCTGAGGGAGGTACAAATGATTTGGCGATAAAAGGCTGCGAAGAGATTATCACAAACGATGACGAGGAATTTGATGTTGTGTGCAGTAGCGTTGGTACAGGAGGTACAGTATCCGGATTAATTAAATCATCTTTTCCTCATCAGAACGTTTTTGGGTTTTCAGCGTTGAAAGGCGATTTTTTAAAAGATGAAATTAATAAAATGGTCAACAATACACGTTGGCAACTATTGACCGATTATCATTTTGGAGGTTACGCAAAAACATCCGAAGAGCTAATTCTATTTATAAATGAGTTTAAAGAAAAAACAGGTATTCCTTTAGATCCAATTTATACCGGAAAAATGATTTTTGGGTTGTTCGATATGGTTAAGCGTGATACTTTTGCCGTAGGAACCAAAATTATGGCGGTACATACAGGTGGTTTACAAGGTATTGCTGGCATGAATAGTGTACTGAAAAAGAAAAATTTACCTTTGTTACATATATGAAAAAGATAATTTTATTGGTATTGTTAATGGGTATCGGGTTGTCATCTTGTAAATCCAAGAAAAAATACTCAGACCAATTACGTACCAAAAATGTACAGGCAGAACGTAGAAAATCAACTTTAGATATTTCAAGGAATGAAGAAAAAGCAAGTCTACCGGCAGAACCCTCTAAATTTGTTCGTTTCCGTATAGATTCACCTTCAGATTACATTAACACATTTGCCGAGACGGCACAATTAGAGATGATGGGCTACGGTATACCGGCAAGTATTACCTTGGCACAAGGACTTTTGGAGAGTGGAAACGGAAAAGGGGAATTGGCGATGAAAACCAATAATCACTTTGGTATAAAATGTCATAAAGGTTGGGAAGGTGATTATGATTTTCACGATGATGACGAAAAAGGAGAGTGTTTTAGAAAATATAACCATCCCATGTATTCTTTTAGAGACCATAGTATTTTCTTGACGACAAGGTCTAGGTATGCGTTTCTTTTCAATTTAAGACATACCGATTATAAAGGGTGGGCAAGAGGCTTAAGAAAGGCAGGCTATGCAACCGATCCAAAATACCCGCAAAAACTCATCTATTTAATAGAAAAGTATGATTTGCATAAATATGACAGACAATCTAGAAAAAACAATTATAAAAATACAACAGTAGTTACAAACGATGCGAGTAACATACACACCGTACAAAAGGGTGATACTTTGTATTCATTATCTAGAAAGTATTATATGAGCGTAGATGAATTAATGAAGTTGAATAATTTACGTAGTGCAGACTTATCTATTGGTCAGCCAATTAAAGTCAAATAATAGTAAAATTTAGTAAGAGCATGATTTATCAAAGAAGTAGCGCCCTGTTTGCAGAGGCGAAAAAATATATACCAGGCGGAGTAAATTCACCTGTAAGAGCATTTAAAGCAGTTGGTGGAGATCCGATATTTGTAAAAAAAGCTAAAGGTGCTTATTTGTATGATGAAGATGGTAATAAGTTAATTGACTATATCGCATCTTGGGGTCCGTTAATATTGGGTCATGCCCATGAGCCTGTAATTAATGCAGTTGTAGAAAAGGCACAGAACGGTACTTCATTTGGTATGCCAACTGAAATAGAGACAGAGCTTGCGAAATTGGCTATCTCTATGGTGCCTAATATGGATAAGATTAGATTTGTGAATAGCGGAACAGAAGCTTGCATGAGTGCAGTTCGTTTGGCAAGAGGATTTACAGGTAAGGATAAGATTATAAAATTTTCCGGTTGTTATCACGGTCATTCAGATTCGTTTTTGATTCAAGCGGGTAGTGGTGCCGTTACTTTTGGTAGTCCTAACAGTCCAGGTGTTACTCAGGGTACCGCAAAAGATACCTTGTTGGCAGATTATAATGATTTAGCAGGAGTGAAAGAATTGGTGCAAGCCAATAAAGGTGAATTGGCTGCCATAATCATTGAGCCAATTGCGGGTAATATGGGTTGTATTGTACCTACGGACGCTTTTATGAAAGGGTTACGTGATATTTGTACCCAAGAGGGAATTCTATTGATTTTCGATGAGGTAATGACGGGGTTTCGTTTAGCTAAAGGCGGAGCACAGGAAGTTCTGAATATTAAAGCTGATATCGTTACTTATGGTAAAGTTATTGGAGGTGGATTACCAGTAGGTGCCTTTGCGGCAAGAACAGAAATAATGGATTTTCTTGCTCCAGATGGTCCAGTTTATCAAGCAGGTACCTTAAGTGGTAATCCGTTGGCCATGAGCGCAGGTTTGGCTATGCTGACCGAATTAAACAATAACCCTACAGTATTTGAAAGTTTGGCTGATAAGGCAGAATACTTACATAAAGGTATTGCAGAAGTGTTAACCGAGAAAAAGGTAGCATATCAAATTAACCGTTATGGTAGTATGATATCTGTACATTTTACTGATGAGCCTGTTGTTGATTTTGCTTCTTCTGCAAAAGGTAATAATGAAACGTTCAAGAAATACTTTCATGGTATGTTAGAACGCGGTGTTTACTTGCCGCCAAGTGCTTTTGAAAGTTATTTTTTAAATGATGCTTTGAGTTACGAAGATTTAGATGCTACTATAAATGCGTTGAGAGATATAGAATTTTAATCTTTGCCTTTATAAGATTTGTAAATCCACCAACCGGCAGCTATAAATAGTATTTGAACAACAAGACGGACTATAGCACCGATTTTAGAACCGATTGCAGGTATTTCTTTTGTTAAATCCCATATATGAATTGGCAAAAAGAACATCATTAGTAGAGCAAAACCGAGTCCGCCCCATTTTCTGTATTTAGGAATAATTAAAGCAACACCAATAATTGCTTCGATAGCAGCGGATACTATATTTGCTAAATTTTCAGAAATAAAACTTGGTATAAATGCTTTATAAGTTTCTGGTGCATAAATATGGTTAAATGCTCCTGCAAGCATTAAAAGAGCTAATAAGTATATAAGAATGATTTGTATAATTTTCATAAAATATATTTAAGTTAGAAATAGTGCATGTAATTACTATATCTAAAGCGTAATATAATCGAATATATAAAAAGAGCCCTCTTATGAGGGCTCTTTTATTTAAGTTAGTTATAATGCTATTTAAAATTATACTGAATACCTAATTGAACAGCATTTGAGAAAAACTTGTCAATTGTAAAGTAAGAATAGTTTAGGTTAATAGTGGTGAAGTTTTTGATTCTATATGATAATTCACCTTCATAGCGTTGAAAGCTATCTTCATCTTGCTCGGCAAAAAGGGAGAAATCGCTTTTCAGGTTAAAATCAGAGTCATCATTACCTAGTTGAAATTGCAGTCCGCCACCGGCAAAAAGTCTGTCTTTTGTTAGCCAGTAAGGGAATCCATTTCGTCTATCTTCAGAACCAACACCATAGGCACCCTCAATTAACGGTCCTAGTTTAAATTTATCTAAATTCAATAAGTTATATTCTACGCGTGTACCACCAATAGCATAATATTGACTATCGGTATAATAATCGGCTTTTATATAAAACTCGTGATTTAAATTAGATGAATATTCAAACTCTTGTGCCGCTTTTGCCTGTATATTGTAAATATTTAAATCATACCCAGGTCCTGTTGTAACAGGATGAGCTTTTACACTTAAAGAAGATGTACTGGTATCACCGATAAAATCTATTCCAGATCTAAAATGGAAAAATACTTTATTGAAGTTATCCATCTCTACCCTTGCGCCAACATAAAATGGCCTTTTTTGATTAGATTCTTTTTTATAGACATATGCTATACCTAATAAATCTCTGCCAATATCATTAGGTACAATCGTATCTTTTAAAATGGTATATGCCGTACCTTGAACAATAGAAAATTGGTGAAAATCTAGCTTTTTATTATAAAAACCAAAGTGAAATGCATTATTGAAAAGTGTAGGGTTAAACTCATCTGCCATAGCCGTTGAAGTAAGCCCGATGGAATGACCTTTCTTTTTTCGAGATTCAGTTTCTGATTTTTTTACGATGGCATCATCCATTAGCACTTTAAACTTGGTTATGTATAAAGATTGCTTTTCTTTAGATGTTGCTTTTACTTCATTGTTAAATGCAATTTTAAAATCTGGGTCAATTTTAGCAGGTGGTATGTTTACTGCAATTTCACCGGCACTATTTACATCACCTTTTAATAATAAGATTTTTGCCATGTGGTTCATGGTGTTGTAATCTCTAGGATTTTTCTCTATATGCTTAGCATACACTTTCTTTAAGTATCTACCATTTGCAAATTCTAAGTTCCAGTCTAGCAATTTAGCTACGGGTACGGTATTTGTACAAGTGCTCCAATCCAAAGCTTTTTGGTATTGAGTATAATCGGCAAATAGAAATGCTATGTTTTTAGATATTCTTATTAGGTCAGGTCTACATGTTTCAATTTCCCTTAACTCTGTAACCGCTTTGTCGGGGTCATTTACCAATAGGTATCTTACATAATATTCGAAATCCGAAAACTTTTTACTTTCTATTGTTCTTGTTTTTTCTTTCCATTCTTTAACGGTTTCTGGAGAAATGTTACCGCATTTTTGCCATTGCTCAGCTCTTTCGAAATTTAGTTTGTCTGCATAGATATGACTAATTGATGTTGCTAAATCTCTATTTGAAATACTACAAGGTTCAATGTCATCTAGTTTTGATAGAAGATCTTCATTATTAGAGTTTACTAGAAATTCGTAATACGTCAACTTGTTCTCTTCCGTTGGCTCTATCGTGTAAAGAACATCTAAAACCTGTTCAATAATTTCAGTGTTATCTTCAGTATTAAAACTGTTGTAGTATTCTTTTAAAATAGTTTCATCATTTTGTCCCCATTCCATTTGTCTCTCCATCCACATTTTTTTAATGGCAGGTGAGGGGTAATTACTTACGGTGCTTATATCTCTAGAAAAATCAGCATATGAGCCAGAAGGATTTTTTAAATATAATTCGTTTAACTGAGACCAAAGTTGTTCGGTTTTACCTTGTGACTCCATCCCTTCGGCATAAGTGATGATTTGTTGAGCGTTAATGAATTTGTTATCCTTAAATAACTTTTCCATTAAGTTCGTTGCCTCTTCTGTTTTCTCCTCAACAATCAATCTATCGATTTTTTGTTTCAGCGGAACCATAGTTTGTTTACTCTTGTTGTAAGATTTGTAATCACTATTGGTATTTGTGATCAATGTTGAAGTTGTGCCGATTAAAGTTCTTATTTCCGGTCGAATATCAGGAACGCTTATATTAGGTGATTTTGTTTGAATACTATAAAGAAATCCGTTCAATAAAGGAACTGAAGAAAATTCTGCTTGATCGAACGAAAGTGCTTCGTGTACTTTTACATTATTATGTTCTTCAACGTACATTAACCAATAAGAGTCTTTTTTCTCATCAGAATTCAAGGAACTGGAAACTTCATATTTCCCTTCGTAACTTAAATGTCGAATACTTTGGTAACGCCAGTCCATTGCTGCTTCGGTAGACTGTTTGGCAGTTAAAAACTTCATGTAAGGGTGTCTTTTTTTGTAATCAACAATGTGCTTTTTTAATTCACCAATAGCATTTGTTGTACTACCTATCTTTAAAATATCACTAGTGTTTAATACATGAGACCAAATACCGGTATATAAATATGTAGACTCTATTGCCCATTGCTCTTGTTCAGATATAGTATAACCACTACTTAATCTAGGGTAATCAAAAAATCTATTGTTTAACGGGTCTGGGTCAAATTCCCTATTTCCACCTTTGTATAAATCACCTAAAAAAAAGGTGTGAAGAAAACTTAAACTAGGAAATCCTTTTTTAAGAGAGATTAGTCCTAGGCTATCGATTGTATTGTCAGGCGCTACGTAAGAACTAGGCAGAGTATTTGCAATATTGTCTTCCCATTTTTCTCTAGAAGCCTTTGCGTTGTCTAAGATAATATCGGTGTCTTTCCATAAATTTTTGGAAAGTGGAAGATCGTTATAACCACGAAATCCAAGCTCATGACCTCGGTTCGTAAATTCGTTGGTTAGCCATTTATTTTTGCCGTTCTCATTTTTACCTTCTAGCAAACCGGTTTGGTCCCAACTTTTAAAATTAAGGTCGCCTGTATTTTTTTCATTGGCATTGAAAGTGACGTAGGCAGAGTATTTAATATCTTCTTCTTGTGCAAGGGCTTTCATTTTTGGCCACCAATCGGTTTTTAGCATCTCAGATTTGGTTATGCCATTTTGTATATTGATTGCCTTACCGTTATCATCATACATTGCGGAAGGAAAATCATCAAGAAACAAGGTTCCGATATTTGCAATAGGGTAGGGTATACCCTCTAAACCTAGTAGACTTGCAGAAAATAGAAGACCTCTCATTTCTTTTTTAAGAATTTGAGATGAATTATATAAAATCACTTTTCCGTTACCAATTCTATTTTCTATTAAAACTGGATAATCTTGGTTGTTGTGTGCTGAGACTAAAACATTGATGTTACTAGAAAAATTAGAGCTGTCAAAGCCAAGATGAACGGTTTTGTTATCAAAACCTCGCCCTTGCATACCAGGAAAAAGAGCTTTGTTGAAGAATAGGCCAGAGGCTTCTATGTTCGTGCTCCAATCTGCATCTGGTGTCATACCAAAAAAGTAAGACATACGTTCGTCTTTAGCAGCTTTAGTGACCAACAGAGTACCACCTTTAGATACAAACTTTAAAAGGCTATCTATGGCAATAGTGCTTAAGCCGGCTGTTTCGTGTACCGTTACGACTCTTGTAGTAGGAGATATGTTGAGTTTTTCATTAAATTGATTTACCCATAGGGTTTTATGTGCAATTTTAGAATAGTCGAAAGCCTTAGCCAAATTCTCTGTTTCAAGAATAGCGCTATAATTGGTAGGCTCGATCAAAAACTGAACAAGTGGCTCTTCGGTACTTTTTTCAGGAATATTGAATTTGTTGTTAGACTTATAAAGTTCTTGTTGACAACCGGTCAAAAGACTTAAGGTTAGAAGAAATATTAAATAACCTAATTTTTTTGTTATCATGGCTTAGTATCTTGAAATTCAAAATAGAGACTGCTGGTTAAAATTAAATTTGTCTCGAATTTGAAATACCTAAGTACCTTAATTACCGTGTTAACGTAAAATTTATTGGTCAAATACTCAAATTCATCCATGAACGAATGCATTATGTTCTCAATGCTGTGTTTTAGTACACTTGGGTTAAAAATCAGCCTTCGTTGAAATGCAAAAAAGACCTGCTTAAAGCAAGTCTTTTTCAATCAATATTGTCAAAATTCTATTGTTTAGAAGAGCGTTTTTCTTTTTTGTCGCCATGATGTTTTCCTTTACCTCGCATTTTTTTTCTGCCTTCCATTTTTACCCACTTCTCATATTGATCCGTATTAAGAATAGATTTCATTTGCTCTTTACGTGCAATTTTATGATCTAATCGCTCGTTTTGCATCGCGTATTTTTCATCTGCGGTCAAAACTTTTTTACCATCTTCCTTGTTCGCTTTTCGCTCTTCCATTTTTGCTTTTCTAGCAGTAGCATCTTCGGTAAGAATAGTTTTGATTTTTGACTGTTGCGATTCATTTAAATCTAACGCCAAGGTCATTTTCTTCGTCTGTAAAGTGGCAATTTGTACAGGAGATAAATCTTTCATATCACCTCTTTTGCCTTTCATGTTATGATCCTGTGCCGTTGCTGATATTCCTGCCATTACTAAAATGGCGATTATGATTTTTTTCATACTTATTGTTTTTATTATTTGGTACTTTGACACGAAGATTTCAAATTGGTTTAATTACAAGCCTGATTTTAGTAAAAGTTTAACGGCTGGCTAATATGCATCAAATAAAAAAGCGCGGCTGTAGGTAGCCGCGCTTTTAAGTAGGTAAATATTTTAAATGTTTTAATTTGCCGGTGCTCTTCCCTCCATTGTTTTGTAAGGGTTGATTACGATATCGGCTTCTTGATCATAAGTATTAGTTACGATTTCTTCTTGTACGTCATCATTAGTGTTTTGGTGATATACAACAGATGCACAAATGAAACAAGCTAGGTAAATAAGACTCTTTAATTTATTTGTCATGATTTGGGGGTTTTAAATTCATTGCTAATCTAAAAAAGAATAACGCATGAAAAAGCCCATTGTTGTGTAATGGGCTTTTTTTGATGTCTAGAATATTTAAAATGTGGTTAATACATTTCATTCATCGATGATATTGGTTGTTCATCGAGAGGTGCATTTTGTCGATCATAAAACGTATGATTATTTAGGGTCTAAAATGACGTTAATACGCTCAAAAACATCGTCGTAATGATATTTTGTCATCAAATCAGAGGTTCTATTTCGTGCATTTCTAATATCGCGCTTTAAAATGTTCAGTTCTGCCCTTGCAATAGTCCTAATGTCAGATTGGCTAGTGTTGACAACTGTTGATTTTCTGTAGCCACCGAAATCAGAAGCTTTGGCTTGATTGTCTGCTGTTAATAAATATGCTAAACGATCTATATGTGCTTTTTGCAAGTTTCTTCTGTAGGTATCTACGGCTTTGCCATTTTTAGCTTCAGACCATATTCCTTTTCTTAATTCGCTCATCATTTGAGCAAGTGTATATGCTTCAGACTTATCTATGGTCTCATTTTCAATTAACCTAGCCATCTTCCCTAAGCTTAATACATTGTTTAGTGTACGTACTTGCATAGAACGCATTTGCTCTAAGAAGCCAGAGTACTCTGTGCGTTCCAAAATATCTTGGTCAAGCATCCACATTGGGGTATTGAATAGCTGTTCATGAAGAAAGGCCATCGCTCTTTGTTGTTTTTCTTTAGCTACTGCTGTATAGACGGCACCTTCTTGATCGTAGGTCTTATGGTTTTCATAAACTCCGCCAATGTTATTCGAGACATGCCCCATGTATCTATTGAATTGAGAGAATACCTGACCGTATAACTTGTCCAGATCTTCATAAGTCTTACCGTCCTCTGCGGTCCACTCAATTAATTTTGGTACAATCCTTTTAAGATTGGCAATACCATACTCACTAGCTTTCATGGCATCGTCACCTAAATCTTCGGTTTGTGAGCTAGGATCAACGATATCACCTACCTGTTGGTGTCCAAAACGATATAGAGGGTCACCTGCGTGTGCAAGGATCCATTTGTCTAGAGTAGATTTTTCTTCTTCTGCAGTAGTGTTTAAAATAGGCTTGTATCCCCATTTAATTGCATATTTATCATAAACACCGATATCTGGCATTAAAGCAACGCCTTCATCGCCGGGTTGAGCTATATAGTTAAAACGCGCATAATCCATAATCGATGGAGCGGTGCCAAATTTCTTTGTAAAGTTTTTAGAACGAAGCGAATCTACAGGATAAGCAACACTACTACCCATGTTATGTGGTAAACCTAAGGTGTGCCCAACTTCATGAGACGACACAAAGCGAATTAGGCGACCCATTACGTCATCATCGAAAGAAACGCTTCTAGCCGCAGGATTAATAGCTGCTGTTTGTACAAAGTACCAGTTTCTCAACAAGGTCATTACATTATGGTACCAGTTAATGTCAGACTCTAAAATTTCGCCACTACGAGGATCACTAACATGAGGTCCGTTTGCATTTGGTATTGGTGAAGCTAAATAACGTACTACGGAATAACGAATATCTTCTGGAGACCATTCTGGATCCTCCTCTACAGAAGGCGGCTCTTTAGCAATAATTGCATTTTTAAAACCAGCCTCTTCAAAGGCAACTTGCCAATCTTCTATACCTTGTTTAATGAACGGCACCCATTTTTTTGGTGTAGCTCTATCAACATAATAGACAATTTGTTTTTTAGGTTCTACAAGTTTACCGTTCTTATATTTTTCAAGATCTTCATCTTTTACTTCTAAACGCCATCTATCAAGAAATTTAACGGTCTTACTCTCTTGAGCTTCTAAACCGTAATCAACCTGGCCTCTAGAGAACCATCCTACACGTTCATCAAAATATCTGCGTTTCATTTGTTCTTCAGGTAACAGCACCATTGAGTTGTTGATTTCGACGGAAATAGAACCAAGGGTTTGGTTGCTTGGTGCTGCACTTGCTAAATACGTCTTTACATGGCGTACTTCAACATTTAAAGGGTAACTTTTGATAGATTCAATATAGCCTCTGCCTTCATCTAAACGAGATACTTTATATCTTTTTCTAAATCTTTCAGGCATACCTAGAGCTTTGGTATCCTTAGTGAAAATATCGTTTACTTCTATGACAGTAGTTGGGTTAAGTGAATCTTTCTGAACAGCCTTTATATCGAATGAGTATAAAACTGGTTCAAAATTTGAATTTACAACGGCTTCATGTACAGGTAAAGAATCTGCCGCCACTACGTCATGGGATACTACACGAAGCAATACTTTTTTATCTTTCTTTTCCCATCGTAAAACCTGAGTGTTTATTTTTCCGCCACCAAAACCAATACCTGAGGCAGTTTTAGAAATACGACTTACCATCAACATTTCTTTGTTAAACAGTGAATCTGGAATTTCAAAAAAGTGATTCTCGTCAACTACGTGGGTAGTAAAAAGTCCCGCATCACTTACGGCATCTTTAGTGATCACTTTATTGTAAGGTTGAATTTTATCTTTTGAAGGTTTTTTAGATTCTTGCTCCGTATCTTTTTTCTTTTTCTTAAAAATTTGGGCTTCGGCATTTTGGTAACCGAAAACACATACAAACAGCAATAATTTTACTAGTAATTTTCTTTTCATTTGTGAGTTAGTTTGGTAATCTTTCAAAGATTGAAATAATATCTGTAACAAATAGTTAATAATTTCTTAAGCCTATTTGTAACAATGCTGAATGAAAGGCGTCTATTAAGTAGGAATAAACATTTGTTAATTCTGAATTAGTCGCTTATAAAGCCCTTGCTATGGTAAGGGCTTTATTTATTTAAGAAAATTGCTAGAATAATAATGGCAGCACAAATTGAAATAATCCAATTAATAAGAGCACTGCAATAAGATTAAGAATTATTCCTGCGCGTGCCATTTCGTGGACTTTTATATAACCGCTAGCAAAGACTATTGCGTTTGGTGGTGTTGCCATAGGTAACATAAAAGCACAGCTGCTGGCAATGGTTATTGGTATCAATAAATATGTTATAGGTAAGCCTAGACCGATTGCGATACCTGCCACTACTGGGGCAAGAACTGCTACAAGTGCTACGTTACTCATCAGCTCTGTCATAAACAACATTAACAAAATCAATAAAGATGCCGTTAGTAGAATACTAAGGTCGCTTTGCCCAATAACTTCAGCTACTAAATCGACGATACCAGAAACCGACATGCCTTTGGCTAATGAGAGTCCGCCACCAAATAAAATAAGAATTCCCCAGGCTAGTTTCTGGGTATCTTTCCATTCTAAAATAAAATCACCTTTTTTAAGATTGAATGGTAACGTAAATAGGGCAATGGCGGCAAACATGCTGATTAGTGTATCAGATAAGCCTAAGCTTGGAAATATGGAATTGATCAAAGTTCTAAACACCCATAAGAAAATAGTAACTCCGAAAATGATAAGCACCATTTTTTCTTTCCCGGAAGTAGGACCTAATTTTTCTAGCTCTTCATGAATTATGGTTTTTGAAGCTTTAAATTTTAAACCCTGAGTAGGAAAAAACACTTTTACCAGAACAAAATAGCAAATGGAAATCATGATAAGGGAAAACGGAAGCCCAATGATCATCCATTTTAAAAATGATATTTCAATATTGTATTCATTTTCTAGTAAGCCAATTAGAACTGAATTTGGGGGCGTGCCAATAACAGTTGCAATTCCACCAGCGTTGGCAGCAAAGGCAATACCTAACATCACGCTTAAGGCAAAGTTTCGGTCTCGTTTTGTAAATCCGTCTTCATCTTCTATGAGTAGGTTAATAACCGACATGGCAATGGGTAACATGACTACGGTACTCGCCGTATTACTGATCCACATACTTAAAACAGCGGTAGCGATCATAAAACCGAGAACTACTTTATTCGCTGTTGTACCCGTAAGTCTAATGATGTTTAAGGCAATACGTTTATGAAGATTGACTTTTTCTAAAGCCAACGCCATGACAAAACCCCCAAAGAATAGAAAAACTATTGGGCTCCCGTAGTTTGCTCCAACATCACCAATGGGCATTACTTTTAAAATAGGAAATAGCAACAAGGGCAGCAATGCGGTTACAGAAATAGAAACCGCTTCGGTAACCCACCAAATAACCATCCAAAGTGCAACAGCTATGACGGCGTCTGCATTTTCTGAGATGAGTACATCGGGTAAAGAAATAAGAATGAAAAATATGATAGGACCTGTAAACAGACCTATTTTACTACTTAGATTCATGCTGGTTGGTTTTGCCAGCTTCTAAGCTACTATTTTTTACCGTTCCTTGAAATGACTATTATAAAATTTCCACTAAAAGAACGTCCTCTTCTTTATAGATTTTAGCCAACTGTTGCTTTGTAATCCCTTTTATCCCTTTGTCCCAAGCTTTATTACTTAAATCCGCTTTCGTTTTAAGGGCGTCAAGTTCCATTTTCTTTTCGCCTTTTAGAATATCAAAAATTACCTTTTCATTGTCAGACAATTGTAAAGGTTTCTTCTCTGGTCTCATTTGAGGGAAGAATAATACTTCTTGTATAGATGCATTATTGGTCATCAACATAACTAAACGATCAATACCGATACCAATACCGGAAGTTGGAGGCATACCATATTCCAAAGCTCTAAGAAAATCTTGATCAATGAACATTGCCTCGTCATCTCCCTTTTCAGACAGCTTTAATTGTTCTTCGAAACGCTCTCTTTGGTCTATAGGGTCATTAAGCTCAGAGTAAGCGTTAGCAAGCTCTTTACCATTTACCATTAGCTCAAAACGCTCTGTCAAAGCCGGGTTGTCTCTGTGTTCTTTGGTTAGCGGACTCATTTCTTTTGGGTAGTCCGTAATAAATGTTGGTTGCACATAGAAGTGCTCACATTTTTCACCGAATATTTCATCGATAAGTTTACCGATACCCATTGTTTCGTCAACTTCCAGACCTAGTTTCTTGGCAGTTTCGCGAAGTTCGTCCTCAGGCATACCTGCAACATCATAACCTGTATGTATTTTTATAGCTTCTAAAATTGGCACACGAGCGTACGGAGCTTTAAATTCAATTTCGTTTTCACCAACGGTAACTTTCGTAGTACCGTTAGAATCCAGCGCAATTTTCTCCAATAGTTTCTCTGTGGTATCCATCATCCAGTTGTAATCTTTGTATGCAACATACAATTCCATTACGGTAAATTCTGGGTTATGGGTACGGTCCATTCCTTCGTTTCTAAAATCCTTGGAGAATTCATAAACACCATCAAAACCACCAACAATTAACCTCTTTAAGTAAAGCTCGTTGGCGATTCTTAAATATAAAGGAATGTTTAATGCATTATGATGCGTTAGAAACGGACGAGCAGTTGCACCACCAGGTATAGGCTGTAAAATCGGAGTCTCTACTTCCAAATAACCGGCTGCGTTATAAAATTCACGAATACTATTGGTGATTTTCGTTCTTTTAATAAAATTCTCTTTCACCTTTGGGTTCACTACTAAATCAACATAACGTTGGCGGTAACGTAATTCAGGGTCATTGAATTCGTCATATACTTTGCCTTCGGCATCTTTTTTAGGTAATGGTAAAGGTCTTAGCGATTTGCTTAGCATGGTAAATTTCTTCACCATAATCGTTTTTTCACCTACCTGAGTGGTAAAAAGCTCACCTTCAATACCAATGATATCACCAATATCCAGCAACTTCTTGTAAACATCGTTATACAAGGTTTTGTCTTCGCCAGGGCAAATTTCATCTCTATTGAAATATACCTGAATTCTACCAGTACTATCTTGTAGCTCGGCAAAAGAGGCCTTACCTTGAATACGACGAGACATAAGTCTACCGGCAACAATTACCTGCTTGCCTTCTTCATAGTCAGATTTTATACTTTCTGATGTGGAATTTACAGGATATAAAGCAGCAGGATAAGGATTGATACCCAGTGCTCTTAATTTGTCTAATTTCTCTCTTCTGATAAGCTCTTGCTCCGATAATTGCATGCCGACGTTTATTTAGCTGGCAAATATAATCGATATGTCTTAATCTTTCAATCTTGTGGACACTAAAGGATAGAGTCTTTCAACAAATTTTTGATATGCTAGTGCCGATGGGTGCAAACCGTCATTGGCTACCAATTCTTTTTCGTCTAATCCTCTTCGGGTAATATCCGTAATATCAAGAAAAGTAACTCCTTTTGCTTTCGCTGTAGATTTTGCAAAATTGTTGTATCCGTCAAGTTGAATTGAGATTAGTTCATTACCATTACTTTGTCCGTATGGGGTAAAATAGTAATCAGGAATTGAAAGAACGATTACCTTATTGGAATCATTGCCAGCTAGGCTGATAGCTTTATTCAATAATATTTCAAATTCGGCTTCATATTGAGAAAATGGTCTAGACTGAAACTGGTTGTTTACACCGATCAACAACGTTACCAAATTATAATCTGCAGATTCTCGATTGCCAATAGAGGCGATAAGTTCGTCTGTTCTCCAGCCGGTTTGTGCAATAACGGTCGTATTGACCACACGATTTTTGGTTTTCTCTATTTCTGTACTTAACTGAGCGGGAAAACTATCTTCAAAAGCAACGCTCTCCCCAACCGTATAACTATCGCCAAGAGCTAAGTAGGTAATGATTTCTTCATTAATTGTAACGTTCCCTATTTGTTCTGACCTTATTTCTTCGGTTTGACTGCATGATGTTAAAAAGCTAAATAGAAAAGTAACTAAGGTCAAATTATAAAGCATGTGTGAGTATTTCATGTTTACTTAACGTAATAACTATTGTAAAGGTTCTAAAAGTTAGCATAAGATACTCAATTAAATACAGGTTATCGATTGATGATTCTAATCGAAATGTAATGATGATGTGTAATTGGGTATGTACTCTTGTTTTAAAATAATTTTTAAGATATCGTCTTCTAGCGAAGTAACAGGCGTTTCAATAATTCTATTCACCTCTTTTCCGTTCTTATAAAAAATAAATGTGGGAACCCTGCGGATGTTCAATCCCCACTCTTCACCTTTTGGGCTTTTCTTGTAAGATTCTTTTCGTTTGTCTAGCGCAACTATTTTTAAGTTCTCAAGGGGGAAGTCTGCTAATTCTAGAATTTTAAGAAATCTTGGTACTTCACGTTTACTATCGCCGCACCAGGTGCCCATAAAGACTAAAATATTAAATGAAGATAGTTTGTCTTTAAGAACATCAATTTTGTTTTGGTCGGCTTCATAATTTTCAAAGTTTTGTTCATACCATGATCGGTAGGAGTTAGATGAAAGTGCCTTCGCCGTAATTTCTCCTAATAAAAAGGGTTGTTGGTTTTCTAAGATTACCTCTTGGTTTGTATGCTGGGAGAAGCTCGTTAAGTAAAAGCTGAATAATAGAGTGGTTAATAGAAATGATAATTTCATGATTTTCGGTTTTTAGATTAGACCTGAAAATTCTTGAAATTGTTAAAACAAAATTGATTTCGTGGGGTGGAAATGAGTACTAGAACCTAGGTGGATATTTAAATATAATTATTGAAAACGTTGCTTTATTTCATCTCTTGAAGATATCTCTAATTTCTTGTAGACGTTGTTAATGTGGGTTTTTACGGTGCTTACACTGATAAACATAATTGCAGCAATCTCCTTATTGGTTTTATTTTCTAGAATTTGTTGTATAATGTTATTTTCTTGCTCGGTGAGCCTTGCTAAAGACTGGTTTTGTAGGGTTCGTGAATGTCTTTTTTGTCTCAGAATTAAATATATATTCAATAAAATAGATAGTATAAGCAAAGCAGGTATCAACCATTTATAGAAATTAGAGCTAGGCGAATTTCTATTGGCTACTTGTTGATCTATAGTTATATCATTTAAATACAACTCTGTAAAGGACGCATTAGGGTATTTGGTTACTAGTCTTTCGCCAAGTTCATCATAATAATTTGTGTTCTCAATATTTTTCAGATAATAGGCATATGTTTCGTTTCGCTTATCTGACAAGAAATCGAAAATATATAGTTCAGCTAAGGGTTCGTTTAAATTTTCTCCATACTTCTGTAAAGTCTTGAACCACTTTTTGGAATTCAGTTTTTTATTCGCTGCGCTTCTAAATTCATTAAAGTCAAAAGCCATTTCTTCCTTCAAAACGTCAATATTTAAAAATGCGGCAGACTTACTATTGGTTGAGGTAATTTCACAAAGTACTTCATTGGCAAATGATGTTGGGAAGTTAATGGTGTCGTTATTATTGGCAATAAAAAGAACATTTCTACTAAACTCACAGCTTCCAAAGAAGTGTTCGGAGTTTACAGAAGCCTCAGAACAATCATCTAAGTGTATTCTATAGACTCTATTTTCATCGATAAGATTATCTCCGGTAAATTTGAAATATCCTAAAGAATCGGTAGTTGTTTTTTTGAGAATCTGTTCCATTGATATTCTACCAAACTTCCTGTAATCTTCAATGATGGATAAGTAAATGGTTTTTTCGCTTTGTAGGTCTGCAATCTGACCCTCAAATTTATATTGAGATGAAGCTATAAAGCAGGAAAAGAGAGTAAGAATAAAGAATATTGTTCTGAGCATTGGTAGCGTTCTGGTCAATAAAATTAGCTGATTTTGTAACAAAGTGTTTACAATTGCGACTTATAAGGTACATCAATCAATCAAAATAATAATCAAATGAGTTTAATTAGAGTATTACTAGCCATTTTTTTTCCACCTTTAGCAGTTCTTGGTAAAGGTTGCGGTTCTTTTGTAATTGTTCTACTTTTGACTTTTTGCGGCTGGGTGCCAGGTGTAATCGCTGCATTGGTCATATTGAATAATCCTAACTAGAACCAAAACACATGAGACTTTTTAAAATATTAGCTGTTATTGTTATAACAGTATGTATTGCTGCTTGTAATTTTACGGAAGAAATTTATTTCAACGAAGACGGGTCAGGTAAAATGAGCATTCTTTTCGATGGTGATGAGATGATGCAAATGATACCCGAAACCGATTCAACGGAATTGGATAAAGCAATAGATTCTACGTTGGTTTTTAAAGACTTATTGCGAGAGAAAAAGGATAGTATAGCGCAGTTGTCGCCAGAAGAGCAAGCTAAGCTTAAAAAATTAGAACCTTTCAGCTTACGTATGATAGTAGATCCAGAAGGCGGAGTCATGAATTTTAATATGTTTACAGACTTTAAGAAAGTGTCAGAAGTTAATGATGCGTTCAACGCTTTCCAAAATGCAAGTTCGATAGGTCCGGTTGCTGGTGGTAAGACAATGCCCGGTGGTGCAACAGAAGAAACAACTACTGTTAATTATAGTTTTAAAAAAAATACATTTAAGCGTGAGACCGTTATCTTAAATCAAGAATTGTTTGAACAAAGTATAGACAGCTTGGCAAGTGCCGAAATGTTTTTATCTGGGTCTACATATACATTTAAGTATCATTTTCCAAGAAGGGTGAAATCTACCAATATTGAAGAGGCTACATTTTCAATGGATGGAAAAACTATGATTCATGAAGTAAACTTCTTGGAGATGATGAAGGATCCAGAGTCTATGGTTATCGAGGTAGAGTTAGAAAAATAGGTTTTTGCTTTTCATATCTTTGTAAGATGAATAAGAAGGTGCGCGTACAAGATTTAGGTCTTAAAGATTATAAAGAAACTTGGGATTATCAAGAACAACTGTTTCAAGAAACTCTTGATCTTAAAATAAGAAATAGAAGAGAAGAGATGAATTTAGAGACTCCCAATCATTTTCTTTTTGTGGAACACCCACATGTTTATACGCTAGGTAAAAGTGGGGATATTTCTAATCTGCTAGTAGATGAAAAAGTATTGGCAGCTAAAGGAGCTACTTTTTATAAAATAAATAGGGGAGGAGATATAACCTATCATGGTCCCGGACAGATTGTAGGCTACCCTATACTAGATTTAGATAATTTCTTTACAGATATACATAAGTATCTTCGGTTGTTGGAGGAAATGGTCATATTGACCTTAGCCGAATACGGAATAAAATCTGAACGTTCACCAGGTGAAACCGGTGTTTGGTTAGATGTCGGTACTCCGTTTGCACGTAAAATATGCGCAATGGGTGTAAGAGCCAGTAGATGGGTAACTATGCATGGATTTGCATTGAACGTCAATGCCAATTTAGGTTATTTTGATATGATGATCCCATGCGGAATAAAAGGTAAGGCAGTTACTTCGTTGAATGTGGAATTGGGCAAAAAGGAGGTTGATTTAGATGAGGTAAAACAAAAGCTATTAAAGCATTTTCAAGTGCTTTTTGAGGCGGAAATAATAGAAAAAACCGAGGTGTAAGCCTCGGTTTTTTTATGAATTTGGTCAAGTTATTATTTACTTTGTGCCGTAAGCATCGTGCTGCTCATAACGTCTCCGTTTTTCTTGTAGGTTTCTTGTTTAACCATGCCAATACCTTCGGCTAGCCAAACTCTCGATGGATAAACTTGGTTAGCCATCATCATTTTAGAACGATTCTCACTATATAAAACAAAACAATCGTATGTGCCTGCAGTAGTAGTTACACTTTCTTTTTTCTCAACCTTTCTATTCGTCATATCAACGGTCATGTTCATATTAATACCGCTCATACTGATCTTCATGGCAACATTGGCATCTTTAAGGTTTTGTCCTACGCTTAGCTCATTGGGTATCTCGATATCATTTCCAGATATTTCAATATCCATATCACCATACTGTTCCATCATTTCAGTAGGTAGTAGAGATTCGTAATCTAAAGTTACCATATTGCCGGTACATGTTAAATTGTAGCTTGTGCTATAAATATCTTTGCCTTTGTTGTCTTTTAAGTTTATAGACATGGTAGCGGTAGTGGTGTCGCCAGCATGGTTTGCTTCTGTCACCTTATAAGTGCTAACCCCTTCAACTTTCCCCTTTTTATTGTAATTGGTGTATTCCATTGAAACACCTTCGTTCATAGGGTAGAACGCGCTGCAGTTATCTTGAGCGGTAACGAATGTGATTCCGATTATAAGAAATAATGAATTAAGTAATTTAATTTTCATTTTTGATACAGTTAAGATTCTGATTAATAACTATTTAAAAATACAAAATTCAAATTAGGTTTTCAGGGAATGTGTATAGTCTGCATATAAACATTTATAAATTAAGCAATCTAACGTGTCATCGTATTTTAAAAACTTTAATGCTGTTATCTTGATCTTTATATACGAATTCGACCTTCTTGTTTAAATTCATATCTGCCATATCAATTACAGAACTGCCAAATATTGGAAAATTAGGGATTGGCTCAGCTTGACTATCGAACAGATATATTTTCTGATTCTGAATATCGGTTACTGAGACATAAATTTTATCGTTAAGATAGAAAATGGTGGGTTTGGTGTATACCCCTAGTTCAAGCTCTACTTTCTTGTTGCGAATCTTTAAAATATTATCGTTCATTATTGCTAAAGTTCTTGAAGTAGCATCCACGCCATGGTCTTTAGCAAGACTTAAGTTGCTTGAGGTTATTTTTCCTTGAGAATTCACTTGATATAGAATACCATCAATAGATGTGAAAGTGAACTTATTTTGATAAAGCCTTATTTCATTTTCAGAGAAAGAGAATTTATCCTTTACGTTAATTCGTGTTTTGCCAACTCTATTTGTAATTTTTAATTGACCATTTTCAAGTTTAAAAACTAGGTAGTCTCTATTGCCAATTCTAAAATGTTGTGGGGCATCAAGAATATTGGCTTCTGCAGTATCATAGGTAAAGCCTTTGACGATATCACCTTTACTGTTATACATGAAAACTTTTTTACCTTGGGTAACTACAAATCTGTAATTTTTACGACCCTCGTAGTCAAAAACTGCTAAAGGATTTAAATTGCCACCGGAATATTTTTTAGTAAACGGAGCAACTTCTTTACCGTTTCTATCCAAGATTAAAAACTCGTTGTTCGTGTTAAATGCAAACTGTAGCTTCCCATTTTTAAAAAGGTCTACTTGTTGAATTTTACCCTGTACAGTTCCATTAAGTTGTTTTTTCCAAAGAATTTTGCCGCTGCTTGAGATTAAGTAGAGCGTATTTTCTTGGTCTTGAACAATAATTTCTTTTCTGCCAGAGCTATGGTTGGTTACAAATTGGGGTAATGTAGCCAAGTCGGTATCAAATTGAACTTCAAATGCGGAAGAGACCGAGTTCTGTTCCTCTTCTTTCGTGTTTTTTTTGATTAAAAAATTGATATGAAAAAAGTCTGCATCAGCAATTAATTGTGATCCAAAAACATAGTCGTTCAGTTTACTTTGTTCAAAAGAATCTCCTAAAGTCTTAGAAACCGATTCATTTAAGAGGGAAACAAAACCTTTTAAATTAGAAATAGACAATACGCTGGCTGATGAGGTCAGTTTGTTTTCGGCATTTTTGAATAAAGAGGTGTTGTTAAAAGTGTCTTCTGTTTTTATTTTGGTAATAACAGATTCTAGCGTGCTCTTTGATTTAGAAAAGAGAAAAGTATTCTCTAAAATACTGGCGTATTCAAAAGATTGTTCTCCGATCAAGGGAGTTAGTGGGTCAAAAATTTCAATATTAGATTTTAACCCCCAGATTTCGTTACTGCTAAATTCCTCCGTACTAATCTTCTCTTCATTAATATAATCTAATAATGTGGCGGTACCGTATGTTCTTAGAAACAAAACAGATTCATTGTCGTATTTGGTTATACCAATTTCTTCTACAGTATAAAGTAGTGAATCTAAATTTGTAGTGGCATGGTTGTTCAGGGTTTTGTTTTGAGTGTATTTTGAAAAATCATCTAATCCAAAAGATGTAAACGTATTTACATTACTAGGTGTAAAGTTCCATGTATTATTTTGAATTGGTTTAGTACCATTAAGTAAATTAAGGAATTGGTTTTTGTCTGTATTCGATTCTGTTACGCCATTTAGAAGAATTTCGGTATCGTTAAAAGTTAGATCAAGGGTTATCCAACTTGTGAAATTTGCAATGTCTTTATTGTCAGAAAGTAATTTATTGAATAGCAATTCGCCTTTCTCAATATCTATCCAAATATTTGCAACTTTTTCATTATCGGATACAGTATAAAATCGTTTTAAGGATTCGTTTTTCAAAGGAGTGTCAAGAGAATTTATTATGTTTTCTAATAAGGGTTGAGAAGAGCTTAATACCCAATTTTTCTCTAAAAATGTGCTGTAAAATGTATCCTTTTCAATTTCGTATCTGGTGATGTTATAGTCGTTAAAAGAAAGCGTTTCTATGTTTTTGTTGGTTATGCTATCTTGATTAGAAATATTTAGGCTATCTGTTGAAATATAGGTGAAATCTATTTTTGTACTATCGGCGGACAGGGCTAATAATCCTTTCCTTTTATTCGAAAAATGAGAAATAGGAGATAAAATGTTTTTTATAGTTACAAAAGGCTTTTGCGATTCAATAGAATTATAAATTTCATTCGTAGAAAGTTCTTTACTAAGAGTTTCAAAATCATTTATTTTCAGAACTAAAGTGGCATTACTGGGAGTTAGGTCTAAGATAGAATTCTCAGATTGCTTTTTAGATGTACAGGATACGCTTAAAAGAATAATTAAAGCATATAATAAAGTAAGCCTCATGCGAAAAGTTTGTGCAAAGTTATACTATTTGTTAAATAAACTTTAGTTGTCTGCCAAAAGCTTAAAACTCATTCTGTGGTGTTTTGTAGGACCGTATTTCTTAATTGCAGCTCTATGTTCTTTGGTAGGGTAACCTTTGTTTTTCTTCCAATTGTACATAGGGTATTCTTCGTGTAATTTTATCATGTAGGCATCACGTGCTGTTTTTGCCAATACCGAAGCTGCGGCAATACTTAAGTACTTCGAGTCTCCTTTTATGATACAAGAGTGCTGAATGTCTTTGTAGGATTTGAATCTATTGCCGTCGACAATTATATATTCAGGTTTTTGTGACAATTGATCTAAAGCCCGATGCATGCCCAAAATAGATGCGTTTAAAATATTGATTTCGTCTATTATTTTAGGCTGAATATGTACTATTCCAAAACAAGTGCTTTCTTGTTTTATCAAAGGTTCGAGCATTTCTCTCTTTCGTTCAGATAAAAGTTTTGAATCTGTTAAAATTGAATTCTGGAAAGATTCTGGCAGTATTATTGCTGCAGCGGTCACAGGTCCCGCTAAGCATCCTCTACCAGCCTCATCAGTTCCTGTTTCGTTAATATTTTTATAAAATTTAAGAAGCATTAAGAATTTTTTAACTTAAAATATTGAATTTTCAATAACAAATTAATGTTAATAAATTGTTTTATTTTCAACAGAATCGCGATTTATTCGAAAAAAAAATAATAATAAGTGTTTTTTTAACATATAATTTTTTTGGGTTAATATAGCTTTTGGAATACTAAGCAAATTTTAAGACTTTTGGCGCAAGCTAATTCAAAAAACAAATTTTATGAAACAGAAGTTGACGTGGATGTTGACACCTTTGTTGGTGCTCTTCATGACATTTTCCTTTGCACAGGAAAAAACAGTGACCGGTGTTGTAACCGATCAGAGCGGTTTGCCTTTACCGGGAGTGTCCGTTGTAGTTGTTGGAACAACTAACGGGTCTCAAACAGACTTTGATGGTAATTTTGCCGTTAATGCGAACGAAGGTGAACAATTAAGATTTTCTTACTTAGGTCAGAAAACAGTAACAATGACAATTGGTGTGTCCAGTACTGTTAATGTACAAATGGAAGAAGATGCAGAAGCATTGGAAGAGGTAATTGTAACAGGTCAGGGTTCGGGTATTGCTCGTAGAAAACTGTCAACAACCGTTGATGTTTTAGATTCTGAGGAAATCGAAAAGTTGCCAGCGAATCAAATAGATCAGTTGTTACAGTCTACGACCCCAAGCGCACAGGTTAGGTTGAGTTCAGGTCAACCGGGTACGGCGGCCATTATTCGTACTCGTGGACCTATATCGGCAGCTTCATCGGCTACACCAGTTGTAATTATTGATGGTATTCGTGTAGATAACTTAAATTCAAACCCGCAATTAGGTATTGCTACAGGTGGTGCCAACGTGTCTGCTCTAGCGGATATTCCTATGGAATCCATTGAGAGAATTGAATATATTAAAGGTGGTGCGGCAACTACTTTGTACGGTGCTGATGCTGCTAATGGTATTATTCAGATTATAACGAAAAAAGGTAAGGATGGAAAAAGCTCTGCTTACTTTGAAAGTAGTGTTGGAGCTATTAAGGCGACCGAAGATTACTTGAGATATGATAGAACTGCCGAAGCAATATTTCAACCAGGTTGGTCACAGCAATATAGGGTTGGATTAAATGGTGGGTCTGATAAGTTTTCATACAATTTTGGTGGAAGTTTATATAAAGATGATAGCTATAATGATATTAACGAGCAAATTAGAAGAACATTTACTTTTGGTTTGACTGCTCGAGTAACTGATAAATTAAGGTACCAAGGCTCTTTTTCTTATGTGAATTTTGAGTCTAATCTTGATTATAATGCCAACACAAGTTTTTCTAGATTCTCTGGTATAGAAGGGTCTGCGAGAGGTGCTACGGATGAATTTACGGATTCAGAATGGCAAGATGAGCTTGCAAGGTACAGCCGAATAGGTCAGTTAGTGGATATTTCAAGTACTACCAACCGTATTACAGCTTCGAATAAATTCATTTACGATATTAATGAAAATTTTCAGGTTAATGCAACTATTGGTATTGATAATAGGAATACGGTTCAGGAAGAGCTGTTAAGTAATGCTTTGCAAGTAGAGCTTGGTTCTGTTGCCGAAGGTACAACGGATCAAGGTGAGCTTACAAGAGTTTTAAGGTCGGCATTTACTTTAACGACAGATTTAAATCTAACTCATAAAGCTTATACAGACAATTTTTCTTTTGTAAGTATTTTTGGTGGACAGTTCTTTAGAACTACAGATAGGCAAAATAGATTAAATGGTTCTGGTGGTGTTGATGGTACAAGGTCGTTAAACAATTTCTCTGAGCAGACTTTTTCTGATTTTGTATTGGAGAATGCTAATTACGGTTTGTATTTTCTGGAAAATATTGGTATTTATAATGTTGCTTTCTTAGAGTTTGGTGGTAGATTGGATAAGAACACCATTTCTGGACAAAATACTGATCCATTACTATTGCCTAAAATAGGTCTTACGTATAACCTTAGTGACCATGATTTTTATCAGAATGCCGCTATTAGTAATACAATATCTACGATTAAATTAAGAGCCAATTATGGTGAGGCGACTAATTTCGCACAGCCTTTTGATCAAGATAGGACATTTGCTCAAAATCCGTTTTTGGGTGGGCCGTCGTTTACATTCGATAATCCAGGTAATGACGAGTTGGTTTCGGAAAGAGTTAAGACAACTGAATTTGGTTTGGAACTTGGTTTTTTTAGAGATAGATTAACTTTCAGTGGTACAAGGTATATTGGAATTACCGAAGATGCTTTATTTACGCCTCAATCGGCTCCTTCATCTGGTCAATTGAATCAAATACAAAATATTGGAGAGGTTGAGAATAAGGGTTATGAATTGGCACTTACGGTAACACCTATTCAGACGGAGAAACAAAATCTTACATTAAATCTCTCATACAATACAAATGAAAACTTAGTTACCGATTCTGGAGGAGCCCCACCATTTGTTGTCGGTGGTTTTACGGTATTGGGTTCTGTTGTTGAAGAGGGGCAAAGTCTTGGTTATTTAAGAGGTACGGCTGCTGTACTTCAAGATGATGGTTCTTATGAATTTGAAGCTAATACTGCTTTAGGGGATACTTTCGCTCCTAATTTTGGGTCAATGGGATTAAATTATACCTATGGTGATTTTAATTTCTTTGCAACTGCAGACTACCAATTTGGAGGCAAGATTACAGACTTAAGTTTCTTGTTAAGACATTTGAGAGGAACGGATGATACTGGTATTCCTGAAGAATTGATTGGAACAACTTCTCCTTTTAACTATGTTAATTTCTTCGTGTTTGACAATGATTTCTTGAAGGTGAGAAATATCGGTGCTTCTTATAATTTTGGAGATATTGCGAAGCCTTTGTTTAGTAATATCAGATTAGGTGTTACCGTAACGAATCCATTTAATTGGACAGCAGGTAATTTTGATCCAGAAACTACAGGTTCTGGTATTGCGGCACAAAATGGTTTTGCTAGTGGAGGGTTTGCCTATGGTACAGAATCTGCTCCAAGAACATATATAGCTTCTTTAAGATTTGAATTTTAAAAAAAATATTGTAAAAATGAAAAAATTAATAATAATTTCTACAGCCATCTTAGTATTTGGCTGTACAGGAGACTTCGGCGACGTTGTTGATTATAAAGAAGTTGAGAATCCTAATTTATCAGAGGCTTCGGTTGTTGGTCAGCCTAATTCAGCTTCGATTTGGCTTACTGGTCTTGAAAGGCAGTTGGCAAATGTCTTTAATGAGACTTTGGTGCTTTCAGAATTGGGTTCAGATAATTATGTAAATACCCAGACCTTTTTTAATCAGTTTATGGATGGATTGTTAATTCAAATTACCGATCCAGATATGAGAGATACTCAGCGACAAATTCAGCGCTTAAGAGAATTAGCGGTATTTGGTATTGGGCAAGTTGGTCCAGGTGATCCTAATTATAATGCTGAAATAGAGGCTGAGTTTAATTATTTTGAAGGAATATCTTATTTGTTTTCTGGAATGTATTTTTCTGCATTGCCTCAAGAGCCAGTAGGTGTGCCTGTTACTTCCAATGAGCATTATGTAAATGCAATTACCTCTTTGGATGCGGCAATAGCTTTAAATGCAAAGCCAGAATATTATTTGGCTAAAGCAAGAGCTAACTATTATTTAGGTAATAAGTCCGAAGCTGTTACAGCAGCTACGGCGGCATTATCTTTAGATGGTTCTTTTGATAGAGTGGCTATGTTTGACGAATCAAATGGTCCGAGTAATACTTTTGAAGATGCATTATACGAGAGAGCTACGTTCGACGATCTTCAGCCTCTTCCAACGCTTGATTTTGTAGATCCTAAGTATTCATTTTTAGATCCGAACGAGGATGCAACTGTTCATTATTTAAAAGCGGAAGAAGCTTATTTAATATTAGCTGAAGCGAATCTTTCTGATGATGATATTGCTGGTGCAAGAACAAATTTGACGGCTCTTTTAAATTTAATATCTACAAGGGAAGTGCGTAGTATTGATGATTCTATTGAGCAACGTTCTCAGGTAGACGAAGGTTCTCGACCTGATAATTCCTCAGTAGTGGTAAATGGTAGAGCTGGTCTTGTTTTGGACCGTCAATTAGGTGATATTGATGTGCCCTCGGTTTCTGGTACGTCATTAACCGCAGAAGATATTGCGGCTATGCAAGATGATGATGAAGGCTTGTCTTTACTATATAGAACTAGGCAAGAGGTTTTTATTGCTGAGGGGTTACGTATGGTAGATATGGGTGTAAAACTTGTCATCGATGAAAATGAAATTTTAATTAATGAAAATATCAACGAAGGTGATTTGGGTACAACTCCAGTAATTCCTTCTTTTATTTCTGCTGTTGTTACAGATTTAGATGCGATTACTTATGATGCGGCTACAGGGGTAGCTACTACTGTAATAGATTTAAATGATATTCTTGTTGCAAATAAAACATCTGATCAAGTAGTTCCTTTTGAATAAACTTAATCGGTTAAATTGATGAAAGCCCCTATTTCTAATAGGGGCTTTTTTTATGATAAACTTTCACATTTACTTAGCAACAAAAAAATTAACTTTGCAAGGGTAACAAAGC
>JAHDDP010000123.1 GCA_020629285.1 Maribacter sp. | reverse complement strand
AATCCAGTTCTTCGGAGTGCGGGTTCGATTCCCGCCTCGAGTACTTCTAAACCCTTTTAGTCGTTTGATTAAGAGGGTTTTTTGTTTAATAAATTAAAATGTTTTGAAATTATAAGATTTGGTTGATTTATTTTCGCACGAAATACACCATTTTCAATAGCTTATTTTTCATTTTAATAATTATTGCAGTACCATTGCAAAAAGAATATTTACGGTTATAGACATGATGAACTTTCTAAAGAAGTACGAAATTTGGATATTTTTAGCCCTCGCGCCTTTACTTAATTTCGTAATCACTTACCTGAAAAGTAAGGGGCTAATAGACTTTTTTCCATATACCAACGGTCGCTTTTATGCGCTGATGTTTTTATTATTGTTTATCGTAAAAATCACAAAAGGGAATGAGGGTATAAAGAATTTGTTTAGACCTATGTTAAAATGGAAAGTTCATCCAAAGTGGTATCTATTTGGTCTTTTATTTGCTTTTACAATAGGCTTGATAACATTATTAATAGTAGCCTTCTATAATGGAGATATGTCTATTCTTGATTTTGATATTTATATACCAACACTAAAGTTTACATTATTCTTACTGTCTTGGGCATTTCTAGGTGAAGTGGTATGGATAGGCTATGCTGTTCGCGAACTATCAAAAATTATTAAACCATTTTATGCCAGCCTAATTATTGGTTTTGTTTGGTCTTTATGGTGGCTACCTTCGGTTTTCATTAATGTCGGAGTTATAGAAGATTTGCCTGTTTGGCCATTATTTTTAAATATGATGGGGGCAGCAGGTATGTGTACTATAGTGTATGCAAAAACGAAAAGCGGACTTTGTGTTTTGGTTATACAATCTATGCTAAATATGTCGCTGGTAATGCTACCGATATCTCCAAATGCAGGTGACAATACATATCCTATTTTTGCAGTTCTTTATTTTCTTATAATGTTGGTATTCATGTATTTTATGCCGCCAAAGATAAATACGGCAACAAAAGAACTTGTAGGTGGGTAGTAGTTATAAGATAGTTTATGACTATTCTAAAACCTTAAAAGCTTTATCCTTTTTATCACTAGCTATTTTAGTTTCATTAGCCTTTAGTTGAGTCATAATACTCTCGGCCAAAAATTTTGCCAAATTTACAGGAACTGCGTTGCCGATCATTTTATAACCAGCAGCCACTTTCTTATAGTGAAATATAAAGTCATTTGGAAAGGTTTGTATTCTGGCACATTCTCTAACGCTTAACCTTCTGTAAAGATGCTCTTTGCCAGGAACAAAGACACGCACGTCTTTTTCAATAAGCTTCATTTTTGGTGCTTGCGGATGTATAGGTGCATGCCTGCCACCAGCTTGTATGGTAAAAGATTGCTCGTCCCAATTACGAACGCGATTTCTAGACATGAACATAGTTGAAAAACCTCCAATCATATATTCATGATTGGGGATAATACACTTATTGCCATTGGTGTTATTGAATTCTAAAGCGGGAATGGCTTTTTTGTCTAAATCGCCTATGGCAGATTCTAGCGTTATTTTAGGGAAGGTTTCGATAGGGAATTCATATTTAAAACCTAAGTCTTTTCTAATGCCTATAAAGAACACTCTTTTTCTGTCTTGCGGTACATTATAGTCAGATGCATTGAGCATTTTAAAAGATAAATCATAACCTGCACCAGCATTTTTTAGCAATTTTTTAATTCCATGAAGTGCTGTGCTGTGTTTGCCAATAAGCATTCCACTTACGTTCTCTGCTAAAAAGAATTTGGGTTGTTTTGCTTCAAGTATTCTGATAAAGTCATAAAATAACTGTCCTCTTTTATCTTGAATACCTCTTGCTGCCCCAGCTGCACTCCAGCTTTGACATGGGGGGCCTCCAATAATTCCGTCACAATCGGGTACGTCATCCGCAGGTATGTCCACAATACTCCTTTTGTCAAATGTAGTATCAGGGTGATTCTTTTGGTACGTTTCCCAAATATCCTTATCATATTCATTTGCCCAAATGACATTAAAACCGGCTTGTTCAAAACCAAGGTCTAATCCGCCTGCTCCAGCAAAAAAGGATACTATATTCATTTTTTATGCTATTCTTTTAATCTAAGTTTTTCAAATAAGCCATCGAAAAAACATCACACAAAAATACATTTTAGAATTGCAAAATGCTTTTAATTCAACCATCTATTTTATTCGATAATCGAGAATTGAATGTTCCCATGCCAGTCTCTAAATATCAATTATGTTTTCAATTTAATAGCTCGTGGACTTGCCGCCGAAGTTAGCTACTTGTATGGTTTCTTTTTTACGTATAATATCCGCTACGTTATTTTCAAAAGCCTTAACGGTAGTTTGGTCTTTAATTACTAGATGCATACCTACTTCACAATGAATTCCACTATAACTCAAATCTGGCATGTTTTTGAATTTTAGAATTTTTACATTGTCCAAATAAATAAATTGGGTGGGCGTAAAGTTGAAAGAGCAATATATAAGTATGTTATCTATGATAATATATTTAGAATGTATGTTTTTATTAACAAAGTACTCTGCATTTTTAGTTTTAGCGAGCTGACTGAAAAATTGCTGAAAATTATGAGAGTTTGCAGGTTTCCGAAAATTTGACTTTTTAAATTTGTACTCATCTTCAGCTAAAGGGGCAAAGGTTTGTGATAGGCAAGTAATCTTTACACCTTTATTTGCCATACCAATAACTTCGCCTAATATACCTTTGCGGGTCTCATTCTCTTTGATAGTAGAATGATGTTTTGCGTTGAATTCATAATTAAAAGCTGCCAAATGCTGTGCACAAACAATAATCCTTTCCTTGGCTGATTGTATATAATGTGATAATTTTTTCTCTAAAAGATGGGTGGAATCGTAGTAAAACGGAGCCGTAGCACCTACCAAATCTGAATATGTAAATTCTAATTTCTCGTAAGTGTTACTCGTGGTATCTAAAGCAGCTTTGTAGTTTTTAATGGAAATGGAGTTCCCAATTAAGTTCTTATAAAAAATTTCAATATTTTCCTCATAAAATGGTTCATCTTCTACACTGATCATTGATTCGTTTTTTACCAAATCTCGTACTGCCAAATTAGAGGAACTCATTAGTACAATATAGCCACTTTTCTTTTTAATGTAAGCGGATTTGATGTGTAATGAATAGGGGAGTGTACCTCTTGAGAATTTTTTAACGCGCGCACTTCTAACGTATAAATGCGGAAAAATATATAGATTGAAATTCTCGTTTGATGTAGTTCTATACATCTCTCCAAAAATCTTTCTAGCTAAATTATATTTAGTAAAAGATGTGCTTGATTTCTCGCCCGTTACAAGGTTCTCTATAGCTTTTGGGTTAGAGTGGTCATAACCCTCTAACGGAATGGTAATGACATTAACTATAATACCACTTGTAGCTACTTCTTTTAGATAATCATGTAGATGTTGGTTGTTGTACAAATACCATGAAATATTGATTTCTTCAATGTCATTTTTTTGTTCCTCAATGGTGTCAATAAACTTTTGAAGGAGTAAGGGAGAGCCACCTTGGTCATAAAAACCGAATCGGTCTTTATAGTTTTCAGGTTCATCAAAATAAAATCGAAATGGCATTTATATTTTAACTGATAGTTACATTGTAAGTTAGATGGAGTTTAATTACTTCACACTGATTAATACTGCTTCGCAGCTCTTTAGGTCTGAATTCAATACTATGTTTTCAGATTTTTTTCCGTCAGATATTTCTACGGATACGGTGTTGGGTGGTGAATCTCCTAAATTATGTGCGTAAAGAAATAAATCGTTAGATTTTTTAGGGTCTAGCTTAATTTTAAATTCTTTTTTCCAGTAAGTTAAATAATACTGTTTAACGACTTGTACACCGTTAAGGTAAATAGAAACGATATCACCATCTTGCCTACCGTGGTCCCAAATTTTAACTGTGATATTTTCAGATTCAAAAGCAAATTCTTTGGTGTATGAAATTTTTCTACCATCAAAGCTATCTCTAACTTCAGGTTTGCTATCAGGTTTGCTATCAGGTTGGTTGTCAGATTTCTTATCTGTTTTGCTTTCAGTTTTTGGCTCAGGATTGTTATTGGTTTGGACAACAGCAGTTTCTTTGGGTGTTATCTGTTCTTTTACTTTTTTCTTTGCTTTAGATTTAGATCTTGACCGTTTTTTCTTGGATGTTTTTGTATTAACATTTGCCAATTGTTGTTTTTTCTTTCTTTCGTCTGATGCTGCATTAATAATCGAGAAAAAGGGAGTCACCTTTTTAGCAATGTTAAACTTATCATCTGGGAACAACTCTATGGCAACTACTTGATACCTATTGCCAGATCCTATGTTTTTTGCCAATTCTATTCCGTCTTCAAAACCATCGTTCTTAAAAGAACCCAATTCTTGCACTACCATTTCATTACGTACCAGAAAAAAGCGAATAGATTTACTGGTGTCAATTTTTACGGTATTCCACTGCAATGCAATTTTGTCTGGAATATTCCAGGCAGTATTTTCATTTGGGGAAACAATATTTATTGTAGCGGTATCTTGCGCATTACCAATAGTGGATATTAGTAATAAGGTAGCTAATAATATAAAATGAATTTGGCGCATAGGTAATGTCTTATCTTAAAGATTGGCGTGAACAGTTATTAGTTCAATACCTCTATAATCTACAAGATATATGGACATTAAACGAAAAATTATAGACATTTAATATAATCTCTTGCCCCTTTTTTAGGTTTCGGGGTTAAATTAGTTTCTTTTCTACAGTAACCTTGATCAATGATGATGCATTAGATTGCGTTGATAGAGCGGTTTGTTCTTAAACCTCACACCGTTAGTTGGGTTGCAGGTTTTTTTTATGCTTACAATTTCTCGATGTTAAAAAATGGAAATAATCCTAATAATTGGAAATAATCCATAATTTAGCTATCCCGAATTTTAAAGGATAGTTATGAGCAAAACCATTTTACATATCGATTTAGATACTTTTTATGTTTCTGTAGAACGATTAAATAATCGTGAGTTGCAGCATAAGCCTTTGTTAGTTGGCGGTACCGGAGATCGCGGAGTGGTGGCGGCGTGCAGTTATGAGACCCGTGGTTTCGGCGTACATTCTGGCATGCCTATGAAAATGGCACGTGAACTGTGCCCTGATGCTGTTGTAATTCGTGGTAATGCGGGTGACTATAGTAAGCACTCAGATATAGTGACCGAAATCATAAAAGAGTACGTACCCGTATTCGAAAAATCGAGTATAGATGAGTTCTATGCAGACCTCACCGGTATGGATCGTTTTTTTGGTTGCTACCAGTATGCATCAGAAATGCGAAAGAGGATTATTACAGAAACGGGACTCCCCATTTCCTTCGGATTATCAGCTAATAAAGTGGTTTCTAAAGTAGCGACGAACGAGGCGAAACCTAATAATCAATTAAAGATTGATGAAGGGTTAGAAAAACCTTTTTTGGCTCCGTTATCCATTAAAAAAATACCAATGGTGGGTGATAAGACTTATCAAACCTTACGGAACCTTGGTCTGCGACAGGTCCGTACCGTACAAGAAATGCCCATGGAGGTGATGCAAAGGGTGTTGGGTGCTAATGGCGGAGTAATATGGAAGCGTGCTAATGGAATTGATAATACGCCCGTAATTCCATTTTGCGAGCGAAAATCAATATCCACAGAACGCACTTTTAATAAAGATACGATTGATGTAAACAGACTACGTGGTATTCTTATTGCAATGACCGAAAATTTGGCATATCAATTACGACGTGGAGATAAGTTAACCGCCTGTATTTCAGTAAAAATTCGATATTCCGATTTTAATACTTACTCAAAGCAAATGCGGATTCCCTATACCAGCGGAGACCATATTCTAATTCCTAAAATTTTGGATCTCTTCAAAAACTTATATAACCGTAGGTTATTAGTAAGGTTAATTGGTATACGTTTCAGTCATTTAGTATCCGGTAACTATCAGATTAATCTGTTTGATGATACCGAAGAAATTCTAAGTCTTTATAACGCTATGGACAACATTCGTAAACGCTACGGAGACAAAAGTGTGCTGCGAGCATCGGGCATGGGAGCAAAAACAATAGGAAGAATGCATAACCCTTTCAACGGATTGCCGCCAGTGGTGTTGGCGCATAGAAAACTGTAATCCCCCTAGCCCCCAAAGGGGGAATGAAATGATGTTGGGTGTTGG
>JAHDDP010000122.1 GCA_020629285.1 Maribacter sp. | reverse complement strand
CGATGAAGGTGCACATTGGTCTGATCAAGCCCTTAAAGTATTTCCTGAAGCTGAACTTGCGCTTATTAAACCAGATTTACCCACCGCAACAAATGTAACCCACCCGGTAGACAAATTGGTTGACTCATACTTTACAAAAGAAAATATAGATTGGTCAACGTCGGTAAACGACAGGATTTTTATAAAGCGTGCATATCTAGATATCATAGGGCTATTACCAGAACCAGCGGATATAAATAGCTTTATTGAAGATACTGACCCGAAAAAAAGAGAACTTTTAATAGATGAATTATTGAGTGATTCTGATAACTATACACAGCATTGGTTAAGCTTTTGGAATGATCTATTACGAAATGATTACAGTGGTACAGGTTTTATAACAAGAGGACGTTCACAAATTACAGGTTGGTTGTATGATGCTTTACAGAAGAACAAACCATATGATGTAATGGTAAGTGAGCTGATGAATCCGAATAAAGATTCTGAAGGTTTTATAAAAGGTATAGAATGGCGAGGTCTAGTTAATGCAAGCCAAACCACAGAAATGCAGGCAGCACAAAATATTGGTCAATCTCTATTGGGCACTAACGTAAAATGCGCTTCATGCCACAATAGTTTTGTAAGTAACTTGACCTTAGATCAGGTATATGGCTTTGCTTCTATTTTCGCAAAAGAACCTCTAGAATTAAATAGATGTGATATACCAATAGGCAAAATAGCTAAAGTAAATTTTCTATATCCTGAGCTAGGAAATGTCGACGGAGAAACTATAGATGATAGATTGCTAAAATTATCTGAGGTAATGATAAGCCGAGATAACGGTAGGTTGTACAGAACCATAACCAACCGTATTTGGGACAGGTTAATGGGTAGAGGTATCATTGAACCCGTTGATGAAATGGACAATGCACCATGGGATGGAGAGTTGCTAGATTGGCTATCGGCAGATTTTATTGATTCAGGTGCAGATTTAAAGCATCTCATCAAACAAATAATGACTTCTAAAGCATACCAATTACCTACGGTAAATTATATTAGTGCTGCAAGTGTAAAAAACGAATATGTTTTTAAAGGACCTCTATTAAGACGAATTAGTGCAGAGCAATTTTCAGATGCTATTAGTCAGGTAATAACACCCATATATACTGCAGTAGAATTTAACCCTAACGAAGAGAAAATGCCAGCACTACGAGTTTGGCATCATGAAAAAGACTTAACAAATACCGTACTTCCACTACCAGGCGCACGATATTTTAGAAAGAATTTCAAACTTGATCATAAACAGATTACCAATGCCTCAGCATTAATCTCTGTTGACGACGTTTATGAGCTTTTTATAAATGGCAAAAAAATAGGACAAGGAAGTGAATGGACAGAAGTAGGTAATTTCGATATAACAACTCATTTAAAAGCGGGTAAAAATACAATTGCCATAAAAGGTATTAATGAAGGTAAAATAGATAATCCGGCAAGTCTATTGTTTGCAATGAAAATTAATTTTAAAGATGGTAAATCAGTTAAGTTATTTTCAGATAAAACTTGGGTAAGCACAAATGTAGAACCTTCAACAAACTGGTCGAGCGTAGATTTTAATGATAGTAAATGGCTAGAAGTTCATAACTACGGGACTGATAATTGGGGAAAACTAATGGATTTTACATTTAATGACTATCAAAAAAGTTTTGCAAGAGCGAGCCTTGTTAAACAACATCTTTTCATGAAAGCTTTAGGTAGACCAAGTCGAGAAATTGTAATTTCAAAAAGAGAAGAACAAGCGACGTTATTGCAAGCTCTAGAGCTTACAAATGGTGCCTTTTTCAATAATAAACTAGAACAAGGATCAAAAAAATGGTTGAAAGAATATAAACACGACAGTACTTTAATTGTTGATAATGTTTACCAAAAATTACTGGGAAGGTTACCATCTAGCGATGAGAAAAATATTTTACTCAATGCCTTAGGAAGTGAACCCAGTACAGAAAATCTTCAAGATATATTTTGGTCGGTTCTAACGTCTCCAGAATTTCAATTCATTAATTAATTGCATATAAACTTTATTAAAATGAAGAATAGCTTTGAAACGCAAAATTCTCGAAGAGAGTTTATAAAAAAAATGTCTGCCGCAAGTCTTGCGGCATCAGCGACGACCATACCTATCGCAAGTTTTTTAAGTTCTTGCTCACCAGATGTTCAAAAAATAGCGGCAACAGCAGATAGTGTTATTTTACTATGGATGGCCGGTGGCATGGCACATACCGAAACATTTGACCCAAAAGCTTACGCCCCTTTTGAGAAAGGTTTGAATATTAATAAAGTGCTAAGCACTTTTCCTAAACACCCGACTGCAGTAGATGGTTTAGAATTTTCTGAAGGCTTACAGTCCATCGGTAATGTAATGGATAAAGGTGCTATTATTAAATCGTACAAAGCTGCAGATCTAGGTCATATTTTACACACCAGGCATCAGTTTCATTGGCATACCTGTTATGAGCCACCACAGTCTGTACAAGCTCCACATATTGGTGCATGGATCGCAAAAGAACTTGGACCGATCAACCCTGTAATTCCTCCATTTATTTCTATAGGGCAACGTTTTACCATGGGCGAAGCAGAAGAACTGAAAGCTTTTCATACGGCAGGGTTTCTAGGCAATGAATATGGTCCGTTTTTAATTCCTGACCCTTCAGAAGGTTTAGATAGTGTACGACCGCCACAAGGTATGTCTCTTAAACGGTTTGAGGCTAGGTATAAACTATATAAAGAACTTGCCAATAAAAGTAAAATTATGGAGCAGGCCAGTGATTACCAACGTGAATCTTTAATGAGATCAATGGAACAATCTTACAGGTTACTAAATTCACCAGAAGCTGAAGTATTTGACCTATCTAAAGAACCAAAGGAAGTCTATGAAACCTATAATACGGGTCGTTTTGGCCTAGGTTGTCTATTAGCAAAACGCTTAGCCATGAATGGCAGCAGATTTATTAGTGTTTCTACCGAGTACGAACCCTTTTTAGGGTGGGATACCCATGCCAACGGCCATACGAGGGCAAAACAAATGAAGGCCTTGATCGACAAACCCGTTAGTCAATTAATCAAAGATTTAGATGAATCTGGTCATTTAGATAGAACACTTATCATATTGGCCAGTGAGTTTAGTAGAGATGCCATTATGGAAGGTAGACCTGGGGAAGAGGTTAAAGACCAAGCTAGAAACCAACCAGATATAATTCAAGAAGTGAAACATTATGGTATGCACCGACATTTTACCGACGGTGGTTCCATATTAATGTGGGGAGGTGGCATAGAGAAAGGCTTGGTATATGGTAGAACAGCAGATGAAAGACCTTGTGTCTCTATTGAAAAACCAGTAATTATTGATCAGGTACATCAGTCTATTTATCACGCCCTGGGCATAGATTCACAAACCCATTACGAAATAGAAAGCAGACCTTTTTATACCACACCAGATGGAAAAGGGAAACCAATTTTAGATTTATTCGGTAAAACATTAAGCACAAAAGAACACGCTTAAATTATACACGGCATGGCGAAAACAACAATGAAAAGAAGAATTTTTTTAAACAAGTCTGCAAAGGCCGGTATAGGTGTGGTATTGGCTCCGCATTTTAATATCATAAAATCGAAACCTAAATTATATGAAACCGTTATTGGCCACGGTGATTTCAAATACCGAGTTCATAAAGATTGGGGGAATTTAGACAGAAGCCTTACGCCTGTAAAAAACTGTCATGAAATGGTTATGGATTCAAAAGGTCGACTCATAATGGTCGGTGATGATACCCATAATAATATTTTAATTTATGATAAATCTGGTAAACTTTTAGATGCTTGGGGTATTCGCTATAACGGCGGTCATGGTTTAACTTTATGGAACGATGGCTCAGAAGACTTTTTGTTTATATGTGATTCTAAAGGAGAAAGCCTAATCAAAACCACTACAGACGGCAGGGAATTAATGATTATTGAACATCCATCTGAATATGGTGCATATGATAAGAGTGATGCCTTTAAACCTACCGAGAGTGCCATTGCCCCTAACGGGGACATTTACATTGCAGACGGTTATGGCTCGAACTACATTTTACAATTTACCAAAGAAGGTGATTTTATACGTAAAATTGGAGAAGGGCGTGGTACTGGTAAAAATCAATTTCAAACAGCACATGGCGTCTGTATAGATTATAGAGGAAAAGGACTTCCTACTTTATTGATAACTTCTAGGGCGGCAAACTGTTTTAAGCGTTTTACACTTGACGGTATTTTTATTGAGCAAATAGATTTACCCGGTGCTTTTGTATGTAGACCTGTAATTCATAATAGCAATTTATATGCCGGTGTATGTTGGTCTTCTGAGACAGATTTTGAAGAAGGTGATATGAATACACACCCAACACGAACAAGTCCAAAATCTGGTTTTGTTACCATTTTAGATAAAAACGGCAAAGTAGTTTCAAACCCAGGCGGTGTTGAACCTCATTATAAAGATGGACAATTACAAAGAATGGTTCAAAAGGATGAAATTTTCAAACATTGCCATGATGTATGTGTTGATAATGATGATAATTTATATGTATGCCAATGGAATGCAAATAACAGTTACCCTATTAAACTGGAAAGAGTTTAAAATGACTTAGTAATGTACCCGCTAAATTATATCAATACTTTACTTCTGTTAAGATGAAACTTAACCAAATTTTAATTACGACCAAAACGCTGGTACTATTTTGAAGCGATTCATGTTTTGTAATTAATTTTATATATCTTTTTTCAATAACTTATTACTTTGCTTTTTCAATGTAATATTTGCGAAATTAATTGATATCCGACCCTCAATTAAGCTGCATGCATTATATCTAAAACCTCGAAATCTACCTAAAAAATGATTCATTTATTAATCATCAAAACAAACGAATTTTTCAATTATTCGTTATGTTGATCAATAAAAAAAGACTGCCTATTTTAGACAGTCTCTTTTAACTCTTAAAAGATTATTCAAATGAATATGTTTAATTTTTAATAAAAATCTCCGAACTATAAAGTTCATTATCTATATAAACCTGCAAATAATAGGTACCTATTGACAAGGTATTTAATGATATCTCAACTGTTTCAATACCTTTCTTAATACGTTGCGTTTTTTCAGCAATGCTATTACCGCTATTGTCTAACAGTATTAATTTAACAGTGCTATTTGTTTTGGTTTCAATATTGGCCTTTATAGAAGTAGTAAATGGGTTTGGATAAGTACGTATACTCAATTCTGCATTATCAGAATCTCCATTACATGCTCCGAGTGTATCACCATGTTCTAAATGTGCTTGTACTGCCGCTTGTGCAACGCAAATTGTTTTACCCTTATGGCAAATAAGTACCTTTGGATTTTTATCTGTTCCACAACTTACATCAATTACTTCAACCGTTATTTCCGCGGTCGCTTCGCAGCCATTAGCGTCTGTTATAATTACCATATAGGTTTGTGTACTATCTGGGCAAACATCGATCATTTCAGTTGTTTTGCCCGTACTCCATTTAAAATTATATGGTCCTTCTCCACCTGTAATGGTTGATATTCCAATGGTAGCACATTGTTGTGCTCCATCATATCCTGCGTACAATACCGCATTATCCGATACCGTCACCACTATATTACTAGGTTCGGTTATTTCTATACTTGCCGTTATCGTAGCATTTAAAGCATCAGTAACCGATACGGAATAGGTGCCTGATGCAAGATTGTTTATGGTTTCCGTTGTTTCACCAGTACTCCATAAATAGGTATATGGTGCTATTCCTCCAGTAACCGAAACACTGGCCGTACCATCATCTGCGCCAGCACAGCTAACATTTGTAGAAACTAATTCTAATTGTAAAGGTTCACCTAATGGTATGGCTTCCCATATGCTTCTGTTATCAGTTGCGGGTACTTTACTATGTGTTACCGTTCCATCTTCATTTTGGTACAAATATCTGCCAGAGGTTCTAGATTCAAATCGATACGTATCAGAAGTTTCGTCATAACTTATAATCCACGTTTTATCGGTATCGCCTGCTGGCGAAGCTTTTGTGGTACTTACTACTACATAAGGACCTGCCGGACCACCAGCACCAGGTGCTCTTAAAATTCCGGTTCCTCCAGTTTCACTTTCACTATCTATATTGTAAAAAGCCCCATTTTTGACGAACGTCCATTGTGTATTTTCCGATCCACCAGAAACTGACATGGTAACGGGTAGAGCACTTGCTGCTCCAGTGGTTAAGAATTCTCCCGTTTCTACATTTCTTAATACCACAACATCAGTTGTAAGTTCAGGACCAGTGGGGTTTTCATCTACTACTTCTGCTTTTTCATAGGTAGTTTCTGCCCACCTTATTTGAG
>JAHDDP010000121.1 GCA_020629285.1 Maribacter sp. | reverse complement strand
ACATATTACAGCCTTCGCTACGGAACCTTTTCGGAACTGGAGCTTTTGCAATTGGCAAAAAAGTATGGCATTACGCAATTGGTATTGACCGATATTAATAATACATCCGCTTGTTTAAACTTTGTTCGTAAAGCACCTGAATATGATGTGCGACCTATTTTGGGTATCGATTTTAGAAACGGAGTAGAACCTTGTTTTGTAGGTGTTGCCAAGAATAATGAAGGGTTTTTAGAACTCAATGATTTTTTGTCGCATCACATTCACAACGAAAAGAAACTACCGGAAATCGCTCCGCAGTTTAAAGAGGTGTTCGTTATTTATCCGTTTGAGAAAGTGCTGCAGCATGAAAAGAAAACCTTTGCCGAGCATGAGTTTATTGGGGTTTCCGTTAACGAGCTAAAGCGACTTCGGTTTTCAAAATTATTGGAGCAGCGAGATAAAATTGTGCTATTACAACCCGTAACATTCAGAAATAAGCGCGATTTTAATGCACATCGTTTACTACGTGCCATTGATAATAACACCTTGCTGAGTATGTTGTCGGTTACAGAGCAGGCTCGTGACGATGAACACATGTACGCGATACCTAATTTGGCGGCGCATTTTTCCGAACATAGTTTTATACTTGAAAATACCCAGCGGTTAATGGATGCTTGTTCCATTTATTTCGATTTCACTAAAGATCGAGAACCTCAAAATTTGAGTACCTATTTAGGCAGTACAGAAGAAGATGAACTATTTTTAGAACAACTGTGTCAAGAAGGTTTGCCGCTTAGGTATCCTGATATAAATCAGGCGGTATTAGACCGCTTGGAGAAGGAGCTGCACCTCATTAAAGAAATGAATTTTATCTCTTACTTTCTTATCAATTGGGATATTATCACTTATGCCCGAAAGCAGAATTTCTTTTATGTGGGTAGGGGTAGTGGTGCCAATAGCATTGTGGCATACCTTCTTTTTATTACCGATGTAGATCCCATGGAGCTCGACCTGTATTTTGAGCGTTTTATTAATCTGTATCGTGTAAATCCGCCCGATTTCGATATAGATTTCTCGCATCGCGACAGACCGGTGATGACGGAGTATATTTTTAATCGATTCGAGAATGTGGCGCTCTTGGGTACTTACGTTACTTTTCAATCTAGGGGAGTAATCAGAGAGCTGGGTAAGGTATTCGGGCTACCAAAAGATGAAATAGATCTATTATGTAATGGTAATGTTGAGGCGAGTAGATTAGATAATATATCAGCTTTGGTGTTAAAATACACACAACTATTACATGGAATGCCCAATTACCTGAGTATTCATGCTGGCGGAATTCTAATTACCGAAAAACCTATTCACTGGTTTTCTGCGACCAATATGCCCCCAAAAGGATTTCCCACTACACAGTTTGATATGGTGATTGCCGAGGATGTCGGTATTTTTAAGTTCGATATTCTTGCACAACGCGGACTCTCGAAAATAAAAGAGACGCTAGATATTTTGGAACGTGACCGACCAGAAGAATTTGCCAAGTTTGATATTCATGATATCAAGGCATTTAAAAAAGACCCGAAAGTCAATAATTTGGTGAAAACTGCACAGTGTATGGGTTGTTTTTATGTGGAATCTCCCGCTATGCGGATGCTGTTGAAAAAATTAGAGGTAGATACCTATTTGGGTCTCGTAGCGGCAAGTTCTATTATTCGCCCGGGAGTTTCTAAAAGCGGAATGATGCGTGAATATATTCTTCGCCATCGTAATAAGGGCAGGGCAGAGAAGCTGGCACATCCGGTGATGCTGGAAATTATGCCAGAGACATACGGAGTTATGGTCTACCAAGAAGATGTGATAAAAGTAGCCCATCATTTTGCAGATTTAGACTTGGGGGAAGCCGATGTATTACGACGCGGAATGAGTGGTAAGTTCCGTTCACGAGAGGAATTTCAAAAAGTGCAGGATAAATTTATGGACAACTGCCGTAAAAAGGGATATGCAGAAAAGCTCATTCAAGAGATTTGGAATCAAGTAGCAAGTTTTGCTGGCTATGCATTTGCCAAAGGGCATTCGGCATCGTATGCGGTAGAAAGCTACCAGAGTTTGTTCTTACGTGCCTACTATCCGTTAGAATATATGGTGGCGGTGCTCAATAATGGTGGCGGATTTTACAAACCCGAATTCTACGTGCATGAAGCCCGTATGCTGGGGGCAACCATACATCCGCCTTGTGTTAATAAAAGCAATGCAGCAAATAAGATTTATGGTAAAGATTTGTATTTAGGATTAGGTTATTTGCGGGAATTGGAACAACGGGTGATGGAGCGTATTTTAAAAGAACGCTTTGTAAAAGGTGAATTTATATCGTTGGAAGATTTTTTGGACAGACTGATCATCTCTATAGAACAAGTCAGTATTTTAATACGAATTGATGCCTTTAGGTTTACCGAAGCCAACAAACATGAATTGCTCTGGAAAGCACATTTGTTTTTGAGCAAGACCAAGAAAATAGACCACCCAAAACTGTTTGCTCCACGGCATCAACATTTTAAGATTCCGTCATTGTACAGTACCAATTTAGAAGTCGCCTTTACGCAACTAGAGTTGTTAGGGTTTAGTTTATGGAGTCCGTTTGAGCTTTTAGTAGAAGCACCATCAAATAGTTCTGGGAGTAAAGATTTAGAGCGGTATTTAAACAGAAATATTGATATCTACGGATATTTGATAACGGTAAAACGAACTAGAACACATACAAAAAAAGCTATGTTCTTTGCCACGTTATTAGATCAACAAGGGCAAGTTTTTGATACTGTACTTTTTCCGCCCGTAGCTAAAAAATATGTGTTTAGGGGAAGAGGAATTTATAGATTTTACGGTAAGGTGGTCAGTGAATTCGGATTTTTGAGCATAGAGGTTATTAAACTACAAAAACAAGATTTTATTCAAGACCCAAGGTATGCCGATATGAAAACCAGCGTTAAGGTTTTTGATCAAAAGAAAACGGAAGTGAGAGAAGAGAAAATAGAAGTTAGAGAATAGTTTAAAGGAATAATAGAAAATAGAGAAGAGAGAAACCGCTATTCGCAATACGCTAAGCGCTTAGCGCAGACTACGCACATAGCGTGAGGCTCCGACAACCAACACTTTTGCTGAGCGTAGACGAAGTAACCAACAACCAAAAAGCGAATAGCGTCCAGCGCATAGCGCAAAAACCATCAACCATCAACCATCAACCAACAACCAATATCAAAAAGCCTCAAACACATATCCCAATAGCCAAAATAATATCAAGAACACAAAGAAGGTTCCTATACATCCACATTTGCCACCACCTATTTTTCTAGCTCCGTACCAAGCACCAAAGAATTGTATCAATTTTTTCATGAGAGCAATTTACGTGTTTTGGTGGTCGCTTTTGATTTAAAAGTTAGCTCATAAAGTAGTGTAGGTAATTTGACGGGTTTTATAAAACTAGATTAGAAAAGTAGATGTCAAAAAAAATAATATTACAAGTTCAGAATATTATGAGTTTGGCATACTTTTAGCTTACTTTAAAATAGCAATATTTATTTGTAAACTTCGTTATCTTCTCACATGCTTTATGATAACTAATTATTTGTAATTATAATTTTAAAGTTTCTAACCAGTTCCCATTTTAATGCAAGAAAGCAATGTAGCTCTTACTAATCAACCAAAATGGTTCGTTTTAATCGTTAAGACCAATAAAGAGTTGCAAGTAGCTGAACTTTTAGGGCGACATGGCTTTGAAATTTATTGTCCTGCTAAAAAAGAAGTTAGGCAATGGAGCGATCGAAAAAAAATTATAGAAGTTCCTATTTTTCAAAATTATTTGTTTGTAAGACTCAAAGAATCAGATAGAGATACGGTCTTTATTTCTTCCCATATAAAAAAATACCTATACTGGTTAGGGAAAGCTGCTATAGTACGCGATGTTGAAATAGCCATTATTAAAGAATGGGTGTCCAATGATAACATTAGCAATATCAAACCTTCGCATCTACAAAAAGGGAAGTTAATCACTATTGAAAAAGGAGCTTTTAAAGATAAAAAAGCCACAGTACAAGAAGTTCGTAAAAATGAACTCAAACTTGTTTTAAACGGGTTGGGTATTGTATTGCTTGCTAAGATTAAAGACGTTGCTTAATTATTTTCAGAAAAAAATTTTATTAATAATTCTCTTTTTGATGATTTACTTTGGTAAATATTAATTTTTAGGTTTAAAATTTTATTGGATTAGTAATAACCATTTCTACATTTTTTTATTCGTTGTAAATAACTTTTATTTACTTCATCTTAATTATTAATTTGCATTAATCAAGTATTTTGTAAGATTTTTCATCCGAAAATACGTTAGAGATAATGTAGATACATTAAATACCAGTCTAAATTTAATTTTCGTATTATCTTTTAATTGCGAATGTTAATTGTGGATTTAACGGCGGAGCCGTTTCATATCTTCAAGTAGAAATCAACCTAAAGTATTGAATTTGTGACCTAAATTCATTTTGATTCTTTCAAATTATTTTAATGATTATAATATTAATAGCGAACGGTAAATTCTAGAAATAGTGTTTAACCTTATTTGATATTAAATTAAGATTACGTGCATTACGCTAGTACATTATCAAGTAAAACACCTGATTCGTCGATTGTTGTTGGAGCTAAAAATAAGTTTTCTCAATTTTGCGAATTCATAATAATCATAGTATTAGTTTTCCCTCTTTAATAAATGAGATACCGTAATTCCGACTTTATAATTCCGATTTCTATATTCTTGCATTTATGTATTATAAATGGAGTTTTATTTATGTTGACTCCAGAGACATATCTAAATGTGTTTAATGTAGCTTATTATAATACTAGTTGGTTGTTCATTGCATTTATTTTAAACTATTATAAAACTGAAAGGAAAGAACTTTTTTTTACCAGATTTCATAAAATCATTCAGATTCTTTTTGTTTATTTTCTCTCTTATTTTGCATTATTTGCCATAAAAGACGAAAGAATTCCTTCGGTTCCATATCAATACCTAGTTTATGCAATTTTATCGATTTGCCTTATTTGGTATAGAGTATTGTTTTTTTGGATAAGAGGTAAGTTTAGGGTTATAGGGCGTAATAGTGTTAAGGTCGTAGTGCTTGGTAGGGATAGAAATTTGAAAAAAATCAGAAGGGTTTTCGATAACCCTAGTTTCGGATATCATTATATGGGCTATTTTTCTGATTATGAATCAAAAAGCCCAACGTATTTAGGTAAAATAAACGATTCTTTTGGTTATCTCTTAAATTATGATGTTGACATCATTTACTGTGTGGCGTCTAATTTTAGTGAAGATGAACTCAAGAATTTTGTAGATTTTGCCGATAATAACTTAATTCGTTTCAAAGTCATTTTAGATGATATGGACGTATTTAATCGTGCCATGTCTGTTGAAACATATAATACTACACCAGTGCTTAATTTACGTAATGTACCATTAGATACTGAATATGGTCGTATTATCAAACGTGCTTTTGATATTATTTTTTCCGGTCTGGTTATTTTATTGCTACTTTCTTGGTTAACACCTATTTTATATGTGTTAATTAAGTTGGATTCGCCTGGCGATTTTTATTTTAAGCAATTAAGACATGGTTATAAACGAAAGACCTTTTGGTGTTATAAATACCGTTCTATGACAGTAAATAAAGAATCGGATTCTCAAATGGCGAAAAAGGGTGATATGAGGGTTACTAGAATCGGTAAGTTTATACGTAAAACCAGTATAGATGAATTGCCGCAATTTATAAATGTTTTTAAGGGTGATATGAGTATTGTAGGGCCGAGACCCCATATGGTGATTCATACAACTGATTTCGAAAAATCTGTAGATAAGTATTTGGTACGTCATTTTGTTAAACCGGGTATTACAGGCTTAGCACAGACAATGGGTTATAGGGGCGAAATTATTCAGCCCTCAGACATAAAAAATAGAACAAGGTTAGATATCTTTTATGTGGAAAAATGGTCTATGGGCTTAGATTTACATATCTTATTTTACACGGTTTATAACATATTTAAGGGAGAAGAAAAGGCTTATTAGTACCTTTGCAGCATAAGTATTGGAAATAGTTCTAAAGAGTACTATTGATTAATTGAATATTCTATGAAAATTATAAAAAATAATAAATTGAATTTTAAAAATTTGTCTTTAAAGTATGTATCGGGTTTTTTGCTTTTGATATTGTTTGCTTCTTGTGGTAATATGAAAAAATCAACCTATTTTTATGAAGCACCCGATTCTATTTACAATTCATCAATTAACGAAAATGTAGAAGATACATTGCGAGAGAATGATTTGTTGAGTATATCAGTTAGTAGTGTCAATAAAGAGGCGGCAGAAATGTTTAACACTTCTAATCAAGTAGGTGCAAACTCCG
>JAHDDP010000120.1 GCA_020629285.1 Maribacter sp. | reverse complement strand
AAAAGCCCGGTAATCACCCGGGCTTTTCATTCAACCAATTATCAAACCGAATACTCAAAAATCTTTTTCATAACAATCTGTATTCAACCATTAAGTCGATACTTTTCTATTTAACTTACATTCATTCAAAAAAAAGCTCAGAAATTACACTTAGCTTTCTAATACATCGAAAACCAAATTCAAGCCAAAGCTTAAAAATTGACCTTAATCAATTTCTTTTCAAAGCAATTACTTATTTAACAACTAACCCATCATCTACCCTATTATAAAATTCATTTATTTTTACCTTTAGATAAATTAACTGTATGATCCATTCATTTTTTGAAGAATTAAGTACTGAATTACAAAACGGAGTAAATGAAAAAGGGCATCCGTTCAGATTCATTGCCTTGGCAACAGTTGGCAATGAAACTATCGCTCGTTTGCGTACTGTAGTGTTACGTGAGATTACCGAAGATTTGCGAATTACGATATATACCGATAGCCGTACGCAAAAGATGAAACATATTGCCCAAAACAATCAGGTTAGTTTTCTACTTTATCATCCCGAAAAAATGCTACAGTTAAAAGTTGAAGGTACCGCACAAATTGTAACGAATACAGAAAGATTAAAAACAACTTGGCAAACTATACAGCCTAATAGTAGAAAAGACTACATTACCCAAACTACACCTGGAAGCCCTATTAAAAAACCAGACAATGTTGAATATATTGATGAGAAGAATTATTTCAGCATCATCGATATTACACCCACAAAGATCGAATACCTAAAGCTTAAACGTCCTAATCATATTAGAGCGTTATTCAAAAATGTGGATAATTCTTGGAACGGGGAATTTCTTGTTCCTTAATTGATATAGAAATAAAGATTTTCCTTTTCTTTCCCAAATCCTATAAAACTATCAACTGCTGTAGTTTGTTTCATTGCGGATGGATCAATCGTTATTTTAACTTCTCTCTCATATTTCAATTCTATAAGGGGCAACGAATAGTCATCTGCCGAAAATACTGTTCGTTCAGGATGCAGTAATCGCACATTACCTGCATAGGTTACATTAGGAAGCACCCATTGATAATGATCATAATTCTCGCTTAACTTATTGGCAATAGGATCAAAACCAAAATGAACAGATGAAGGTATATTCAACACCTTCTCTATTGGCGTTCTAAGTATTTGGATAAAAATTACAGCTACAAAAATCCAAAATCCAACTCTAACAAACTTCTTTTCATTCTTAAAACTAATAGACTCTAGCAACAAAACTACAGAAGGAATAAAAAGTGGCAATAGCCATCTTGTTTCTACTTTCTGACTTTGAAAAACAAGAAAAAACAAGCCAACCACAACTAACTGCGCCAAGAACATTTTAGAAAACCAGTTTAAATTTTGCTTATTAAAAGTGATCCATTTTGAGAAGTAACCGATACTTATTACCAATAACAAAGGGAATGACAAAGCAAATAATCCTTTTACATAAATTAGAATCGGCATCAATGAAAACCCCGATTCAACTTCTTCTATTCCTATTTTCTCTTCAATACTAGAAGCCAAAAAAGTTTGAAATTCGTCAGGACCCAATAACCAATATATATGTGGCGCAACTAACAGGCAAGAAAGCAGCATAGTTATCAGTATTTTGGGATTGAAAACTATAGCCCGCAATTTTGAGTCCCGTAAAGAAACCAAAGCAAACGCTACCAGAAAAAATGCATAGTTGTATTTAGACATGAAACCTACACCCACAACAAAACCTAGTAATAGATAATTTAATATGGATTTTCGTTGCATCAATAACTGTATGCAATAGTAAGACGCTACTACACTTAAACACAATAGACTGGTATGTGAAAGTCTTCTAAAAGTAAAATCTATGAATACTGGTATGAAGACCAATGCTAATACAGGAAGTTTTGATGTATACCTATCAGGTATTCTAAGTATTGAAAATCGATACAATAGCAGTATTATACCAGCAAATAATAATCCCCTTAGTATGGAGAATGAAATTTTACAAACACCAAATATAGTATTGAAACCATACTGCAACCATGTATAAAGTGGTGGCTGATCATCATACCCCCAACGAAACCATTGCGAGTAATATGCCTGTTCAGCGTCTTCTAATTCTAAAGCACTTTTAAAAAATGTAATTAAGGTTATAGCTGAAAATGATAAAAAAGCAAGGACGGTTATCTTATTTAGAGATGCGTTCTTGCCCATCGCTTATTTTTGGGTAATAACCGTGAAACTTAAATCTAGCGGATTCAAAGCTTCAAATAACATAGGCACTAAGTCTTCGCCATAAGCCAAATAAAACTCAGAAAAATTAGATTGTCGTTCTTGAAGTGACTGGTTTGGGAATATTTCATTTTGCAATTCTGTCATACGAATTACGTGATCTTTCAACTTTCTTTTTTGCGCTTGCAACAAGCGTTTTTCTAAAGCATCCAGTCCTTTTTTCTGCTTTACTTCTTGTGCTTTCACAGCTCCTAGAAAAGATTTGTCGGTCTTTTCGGCAAGTACGTACATATCTTTAAACTGTTCTTCCAGTAATTTCTTCTGTGGTGAAAAGTCAATATCGATATTTGAAATTTCTCTAATCTTTTTGTTGATAAGACTGTTTTGCTTCAAGAAAATGTCAGATTTAGAAATATTCATTTTCTCTAACTTTTCGGCTTGCTTCTCGGTAATGATTAGCGCCGAATTTCTAACCAGCAAAATTGGAAAAAGAACATCCATAGCCTCAAATGCGGCTTTTAATTCAAACCAATAGGCAATCTCACCGCCACCACCTATATAACATAGATTAGGCAAAATTATTTCTTGGTATAAAGGTCGAGCTATTACATTGGGAGAAAAACGCTCTGGGTGAGCATTCATCTCTGCAACCAATTCCTCTTTTGTAAATGATATATTCGTTTCATTTACTAGGTAGTTGCCCTTACTTTCTATAATTCTTTCGCGAACACCCTCTGCTAAATAGAAATAATTGATTTCACGTGGATTAACCTGTATAGGATAATTTGATGATATATTTTCAATCTCAGTAATACTTTCAGATACTTTCTTGAACGCAGTTTGTTCAAAAATATCTTTCTTCATGTAAGGCACTAATGTCCTTTTCAAATCTATATCATCACCATCAACAATGACTAGGCCGTAATCCTTAAAAATTTCATTTGCCAAAAATCGGGTTGCATTCGTTAAATTATCATGCTTTAAATAGGCGTTTTCAAATAGTTCTTTTAGCACCTTGGCATTCTTACTATCACCAATGGTTCTTGAATACAATGAAAAAACCTCCTCTAGCCCTTCTGTAGGTAAATGCCCTACTGCGCCAGATGCCTCTTTATTCCACTGAAATTTTAATCCTTTGAAATTAAAATAATTGATTTCATCAAAATCATGATCTTCCGTAGCCATCCAATAGATAGGTACAAAATTAATATTTGGAAATTCCTTTTTTAATTGCTTGGTCAAGTTGATCGTAGAGATGATCTTGTATAAAAAATACAACGGACCCGTAAAGAGATTTAATTGATGACCGGTAACAATCGTAAACGTATTCTTTTCTTTTAACAACGCTATATTAGCAGCCGTACCCTTAGAAGTATCTGTATTTTTATATTGATTTTGCATTGAAGAATGCAACACATCTCTTTGGGCTTGGGTAAAATGCTTTCCCTTTTCTTCTATCTGCCCTTTAAAACCTTCAATATCGGGAAACCGATTATATAATGGTTTAAGCTTAGTATCCGCTGCAGTGTAATCGCAAATTAATTTCGAAAAATAACCCGTTTTTGCTAAGGGCAAACAATCAATATCCATATAAAAAGTAAATACTTGGTAAATATAAAACCCTTTCGTCTTACATTTCCTAAATATAAGTTAATTACCGTTAGTATTAAATACTTGAATTCTCGTCAAAATACGCTGCAAATGGAGATTATTTTGCATTTATTTTAATAGATTTGGCTGACTCAGAATACAAACAACGCTATATGAAACTAATTCTACGCTACACATTATTTTTAATTCCCTTTCTAGGTTTGTCCCAATTAAAATCCCCATCAGAATTTTTAGGTTATGAACTAGGAACTCAATTTACCAGACATCATGAGGTTGTTGATTACTACCAATATTTAGCCGAAGCGGAACCTCAGCGCATGAACCTTATGGAATACGGTAAAACCAATGAAAGAAGACCTTTATTATTGGCTACTATTTCTACCAAGGAAAATATGCAAAACCTTGATAAAATTAAGGAAGAGCATATGAAAGGTATTAATGGCGAAGGATCACCAGATAAAGCGATTGTTTGGCTTAGCTATAATGTTCATGGTAATGAAAGCGTAAGTACAGAAGCGTCAATGCAGACTATATATGACCTTTTCACTACTAAAAGCAATTACTTAGAGAATATAGTAGTATTGATAGATCCGTGTATTAACCCAGATGGTAGAGATCGTTATGTAAACTGGTACAACCAATTTAAAAATTCGCCCAACCAAGTAGATCCTAATAGTAAGGAGCATCATGAGAATTGGTGGAGTGGTCGCAGTAACCATTATATGTTCGATCTTAATAGAGATTGGGCTTGGCTAACACAAGTGGAAAGTCAGCAGCGATTAAAGCAGTTTAATAAATGGTTGCCTCATGTACACGTAGATTTTCATGAGCAAGGTGTTGACAACCCATATTATTTTGCCCCTGCCGCAGAGCCTTTTCATGAGGTAATTACGGATTTTCAAAGAGAGTTTCAAGAAACCATAGGTAGAAACCACGCTAAATATTTTGACGAAAACGGATGGTTCTATTTTACAAAAGAGGTGTTCGATTTACTTTACCCTAGTTATGGTGATACCTACCCTACCTACAATGGTGGTATTGGCATGACTTATGAACAAGGTGGTAGCGGTCGTGCTGGCTTAGCCATTACAACTAGCATTGGAGACACCCTTTCTTTAAAAGATAGAATAGCGCATCATCTTACAACAGGTTTATCTACCGTAGAAGTAGCATCCAAAAATATTTCTAAATTAAATGATGAATTCAAGAAATTCTATCTTAACAAAAACTTCAAATACAAAAGTTATATATTGAACGGTAATCCAGATAAAATTGAAGCTCTAGCAGATTTGTTAAGCAAGCATGAAATTGAATACCAAGCAGGTTCAAACGCTACAGTCAAAGGCTACAACTATACTACAGGCAAATCTGGTTCATTAAAAAGTACTGACAAGAGTTTGGTGATTTCATCAAATCAGCCAAAAAGCACTTTGGTCAAAGTACTATTTGAGCCAATGGCGAAATTAAGCGATTCTGTAACCTATGATATTACCGCATGGTCTTTACCTTATGCTTACGGATTGGATGCTATTGCAAGTGAAAGCAATTTAAACGGTTCAGCGCCCTCACTAAATAAATCTGAAGTCAATAGTTTCAAGGCAGACAAGTACGCTTATTTGGCAGACTGGAACAGTATGAAAGACGCTAGGTTCTTGGCTGAATTATTACGCAAAAAGGTACGTGTGCGTTATGCCCACAAACCATTTACCCTAGATGGCATTTCTTATGATCGTGGTACATTGATCATCACAAAAGGAGATAACAAGCATCTAAAGAATTTCAACGAAGTTCTTAGAACTGCATCTACCAACCACTCTAAAAATCTAACTTCTACCAACACAGGTTTTGTAGAAAGCGGTAAAGATTTTGGTTCTGGTTATGTTGATGTATTACAAGATTTAAAAATTGCCGTACTATCTGGAGAGCCCACCTCTACCCTACGTTTTGGAGAAATCTGGAACTTTTTTGAACAACAACTAGACTACCCTATTTCTGTATTGGACGAGGCTTATTTTGGTCGTGTTGACCTTGCGAAATATGATATTTTAATATTACCTGACGGTAGTGGCTACAACAGTTTCTTAAGCACATATAATAAAGAGAAAATCATGGACTGGGTTAAACGTGGCGGAAAATTAATTGCCATGGGCGGCGCAATTGACGGTATTACTGCTTCTGATAAAGATTTTGAACTTTCTGAAAAAGAAATGCCAAAAGATACTTCTACTACTATTGAATCTTTTGAGGTTTCTGAAAGAGAACAGATTAAATCAGCAATTACTGGCGCTATTTTTAAAGCAACTGTTGATAATACAAATCCGTTGGCTTATGGGTATGACTACACTTATTTTACCCTTAAACTAGGAGCTCGTGCTTATAATTACTTAGAAAACGGAAGTGCTGTTTATTTAAGTGAAGGTGCCAATGAACCCGTATCAGGATTTGCAGGTAGTGAAGCAAAGAAAAAGATTGCCGAAACCTTGATCTTCGGGACAGAAGATATGGGTCGCGGACAAGTAATATACATGGTAGACAACCCTTTATTTAGAGGTTTTTGGGAAAATGGAAAACTATTTT
>JAHDDP010000119.1 GCA_020629285.1 Maribacter sp. | reverse complement strand
TATTTAAGGCTTTAGAAGCAAGTAATATTAGTGTTAGTATCATATCTCAAGGTTCATCGGAAAGAGGAATCGGTCTTGTGGTGAAGAAAGACAAAGCGAAAAGAGCGAAATTGGCTTTAGAGAATGAATTCAGTAATGATTTTGAGTCTAAAGATGTAAATATGATCACGGTGATAGATGATGTGTCTATCATATCTATTGTAGGTCAAGATTTAAGTACGTTCCATAATCCCTTTAACGCACTGATTAAAAACCAGATTGTACCATTGTTGTTCAATAACACGGTATCAGGTAATAATGTGAGTCTGGTAGTGAAGAAAGCAGATTTGCACAAGGCGGTAAACGTCATGCACGGACAAGTATTTGGTATCAGTAGAAAAATAAATATTCTAATTTTTGGGCATGGTAATGTAGGAGGGACATTAATTGATCAAATTCTAAAATCAGCCAAAACAATTAAGGATCGTAAGAAATTAGATTTGCGCGTATTTGGTATAGCGAATTCCAAGAAGATTTTATTGAATGAAAAGGGAATTACCAAAAGCTGGAAAACGAATTTAAAGCAAAAAGGAAAGTCATATAAAGTAGAAGATGTTTTTGATTTTGCAAAACGTCATCATTTAGAGAATCTAATCGTTATTGATAATACGGCAAGTAAAGACTTTGTGGCTAACTATTTTGAATTCGTAGAACATGGTTTTGACATTGTGTCTTCAAATAAAATAGCCAATACCTTACGTTACGATTTTTATCAGTTGCTACGAGAAGAGTTACAAAAGAATCAAAAGCAATATTTGTATGAAACTAATGTAGGTGCCGGATTACCATTGATAGATACCATTAAGTTATTACATTTATCCGGTGAGAACATAACCAGAATTAAAGGCGTGTTCTCTGGTTCATTAAGTTATATTTTCAATACTTTCTCAGAAAGCGATGTGCCATTCTCATCGATTTTAAAAGATGCAATGCAACAAGGATTTACAGAGCCAGATCCACGTGAAGATTTATCTGGAAATGATGTTGGTAGAAAGCTGTTGATTTTAGCACGTGAACTAGATTTGCATAATGAGTTTGCAGATATAAATATTGATAACCTTATCCCGAAGAAATTACAAGATGGGGAAGTGGCTTTCTTTTTAGAGAATTTAGATGTATTGGATGCTAAATTCAGTGAAATTAAAAAGAATCAGAAGCCAAATCATGTATTACGATATGTTGGTGATTTACATGGAAACCTTCAAAAGGAAAAAGGAGTATTAGATGTGAAGTTGATATCAGTGCCAAAGGAAAGTGCTTTAGGGCAGGTAAAGGGATCAGATTCCATCATAGAAATATATACAGAGTCTTACGGAGAAAATCCGTTAGTAATTCAAGGGGCAGGAGCAGGTGCAGCAGTTACGGCAAGAGGCGTATTTGGAGATATATTGAGAATTGCGGAGAAAGGATGACTTCGGCTCCGCTCAGTCATCGCGTACAAATGAGTAGTTAGGTGAAAGGCTGATGGCTGAGCGTAGCTGAAGCCAAATCAGATGAATGAAAGTAAGAAATTTTAATGTTGGTGGCTGAGCGTAGCCGAAGCCGATAAATGATAATTGTATGTCAGGATTCATGTATATTTTGGAATGTTCAGACGGAAGTTATTATACAGGTAGTACAAAGGACTTAGATAAAAGGTTATTAGAACACCAAGAAGGTAAAGGGGCTAATCATACAAGAAAAAGATTACCTGTGAAATTGGTTTATGTAGAAGAGTATTTAAGAATTGATTCTGCATTTTACAGAGAGAAGCAAATACAAGGTTGGAGAAGAGAAAAGAAAGAAGCATTAATAAATGGTGAATTAGAGAAGTTGCCTAGTTTAGCAGAATGTATAAACGATACACATTATAGATATTTTAAAGAAAAGTAAAATGTCAATTCGGCGGAGCTTAACGGTCAGCATAAAAAAAGGTAGTATGTTTAAGACAGGTGGCTGATCGTAGCCGAAGCCAAATAAGTTGGATAAGAGTAAATAAGGTGAAGGTAAATGGCTGATCGTAGCCGAAGCCAAAAAGTAAAGAAATGAACAAAAACAACAATAAATTTGAAACGAATGCGATCCGTACGCAACTAAAAAGAAGTGAAAACTTGGAACATTCGGTTCCGTTGTACTTGACTTCAAGCTTTGTGTTTGAAGACGCAGAAGATATGCGTGCATCGTTTGCAGAAGAGAAAGATCGTAATATATATTCAAGATACTCAAACCCCAATTCATCTGAGTTTATAGATAAGGTTTGCCAAATGGAAGGTGCAGAAAGCGGATTCGCATTTGCATCGGGTATGGCGGCAGTGTTTTCAACTTTGGCGGCGTTATTGGATAGTGGTGATCATGTACTTTCGGCAAGAAGCATATTTGGCTCAACGCATTCATTGTTTACGAACTTCTTCCCAAAGTGGAATATTGACCATACCTATTTCAAGATAGATGCATTGGAAGAAATAGAAAGTTTGATTACTCCGAAAACAAAAATCATTTATGCAGAGACTCCTACGAATCCTGGTGTTGATTTGTTAGATTTAGAAGAGTTGGGTAAGATTGCGAAAAAGAATAATTTGATACTTGTGATCGATAACTGTTTTGCATCGCCTTATTTACAGCAGCCCATAAAGTTTGGTGCAGATTTGGTCATTCATTCTGGCACAAAACTGATGGATGGTCAAGGTAGAGTATTAGCAGGTATTACAGTGGGTAATGCAGTGTTGATGGATAAGGTATATCGTTTTTCAAGAATTACAGGTCCCGCTTTATCACCGTTTAATGCATGGGTGTTGTCTAAAAGTTTAGAGACTTTGGCAATACGAGTAGATAGGCATTGTGAAAACGCATTGAAATTAGCGGAGTATCTAGAGGGGAACGATAAAGTGAATTGGGTGAAATATCCGTTCTTAAAATCGCATCCAAAATATGAGATAGCTAAAAAACAAATGAAAGCAGGTGGTTGTGTAGTAGCTTTTGAAGTTAAAGGAGGATTAGATGCAGGTAGAGAGTTCTTTGACTCTATTAAACTGTTGTCCCTATCTGCCAATTTAGGAGATTCAAGAACTATAGTTACCCATCCGGCATCTACAACGCATAGTAAGTTGAGTGTAGAAGAACGTGCTGCAGTAGGTATCTCTGATGGCACAGTTCGTATTTCTGTAGGGTTAGAACATATAGATGATATTATCGCAGATATTGCTCAGGCACTAGGTTAATTAAACAAAAAATAGGAAACAAAAAACGCCCGGTATGTGCCGGGCGTTTTTTTTATATGATAAATTAAAGTGTTTATTTACTCAAAGTCATATTGTAGGTCGCGCTAACACTAGTTTCGAACCCTAAAAAATCTACAGTTTCATCTAACTCATATCGTAATGACATTTGAGAATCTGTTAATTCTGTAATCGTAAAACCAATTTCTTCTTCGCCAGAACCAAAATAAAGGATGCTTCCATTCAGTCTCCATTCATTACTTTCGAAAAAGTCTTCTCCGGTTTCTTCTTCTGTTGAGGTTTCACCCATAACAGTAGTGGTTATCACTGTTGTATATGATCCTTCACTCGTTACTGTTTGTGGTTCTTCAGAAAAAATAACAACAGTATCAAAATCTTTACCAACAGCTGTAAACGTAGTGGGTATTGATGTTCCATCAAAATTAGTGTCAGACCTGCCATCTCTTGTTTCAAGAGCGGTAAGGTTCCATGTGCCGATAATTTGTGATTCACTTGCGTTGGAAACGCCAACGCTGTCGTCATCTGAACAAGATGTAAAAACTAATGTAAATACGCCTATAAGCGATAATAAAAATACTTTTTTCATAAGTAGGTAGAATTGATTTGGAAACTTATAACGTAAAAATGGTGTGCTCAAGTATTTTGCTGATATTTTTATTATTTGGCTATCTTAGCATTATGCTCTCGAAAAAGACAAAATATGGTTTAAAAGCGCTTGCCTACTTAGCGGCACAGCCAGATAAGAAACCAGTTCAAATATCAGAAATAGCCGAAAAGGAGAACATCTCCCAAAAATTCTTGGAGAGTATACTTCTTAGCTTAAGAAAGACAGGATTCTTAGGTTCAAAAAAAGGTAAAGGTGGCGGTTACTATTTGTTAAGAACACCTGAGGAAATTTCGATGACGGATGTTATGAGGGTTTTAGAAGGTCCAATTGCCATGGTGCCCTGTGTAAGTCTAAATTTTTATGAAACCTGTGATGATTGTCCCGATGAAAACACTTGTTCCGTTCATAAGCTAATGCTGCAAGTGCGTGATAGTGCCTTAGATGTATACCGTAATAATACACTGAAAGACATCATCTCATAAAATCATATTTTTATTTCATTCTGCAATTCGCGATGCTTCTGTTTGTTGCGAAATATTAATTTTTCATGCGCTTTTGTTAATAATCTACTAAATCTATAGGGTAAATGAAATTTATCTGAGATTAGGGCGACTACATTGGAAAATAATACTATTTTTGAAAACTCTATTAAATTAATAGGGTAATAAAAATTGAGTAAAAGATGATTGCAGATCAACTTATATTAAATAAAAAAGAAAACAAAACTACGTATCAAGATGATAAAACATCTGAAAAGCCAATTCGTAGTATAGCCAAGGCTTTTAGTTGGAGGGTAATAGGAACAGTAGATACGCTGATTATTTCTTATATACTTACTGGTGAGTTTTCAGTAGCAGCATCAATAGCCTCTATAGATTTCGTAACAAAAATGATATTGTATTTCTTTCACGAGCGTTTTTGGAATTTAGTAAAGTGGGGTAAATAATAAAGAATAGTATTATGGCATTGACAGAAGCACAAGTTCAGAAGTTGAACATTCAATTTAAAGGTATACCGCCGGAAGAAATTATTTCTTGGGCAGTAAAGCATGCAGAAACACCTGTAGTTACAACAAACTTCAGACCCTATGAAGTTGCTATTTTACATGCGGTATCAGGAGTGAAAAAAGATATTCCTGTAGTTTGGTGCGATACGGGTTATAACACTCCAAAAACATATAAGCATGCAGATGAAATAATCGGCAAGTTGAATTTAAACGTAAAATTGTTTGTGCCTAAGCAGACCACAGCACATAGAGATGCTGTAATGGGTATTCCACAAATTGATGACCCTAGACATGCCGAGTTTACTGAGCAAGTAAAGTTGGAGCCTTTTAAAAGAGCCATGGCAGAATTCAAGCCAGATTTGTGGTTTACGAACCTAAGAAAAGGGCAGACCGCACATCGCGACAGTTTAGATATTTTAAGTCTAAGCAAAGATGGAGTGTTGAAGGTGAGTCCGTTTTACCACTGGAACGATACACAATTAGATGCCTATTTAAGAAAATATAATCTTCCTAACGAGCATAACTATTTTGACCCGACCAAGGTGTTGGAGAACAGAGAATGCGGATTGCATAGTTAATCTAAGGTGGTAGAAAAGAATAAGATAATTTATCTAAGAAAATATAGAATGAGTAATACAAGTACGGAATTGGAAGTAACGCCTTCCCAAGAACTTTTAAAAGATACTGCCCATATAAATGCACTTGAGAATGAGGCAATTTATATTATCAGGGAGGTTGCCGCTCAGTTTGAAAAGCCGGTTCTTTTATTCTCAGGAGGAAAAGATTCTATTACACTGGTTCGTTTGGCGCAAAAAGCATTTTGGCCATCGAAAATTCCTTTCCCATTAATGCATATAGATACGGGTCACAACTTTCCTGAAACTATCGAATTTAGAGATAGATTGGTGAAGGAGTTAGGGTTAGAGTTAATTGTGCGTAATGTTCAAGATTCAATCGATCAAGGTAAGGTTAAGGAAGAGTCAGGTAGATACTCAAGTAGAAATAGCTTGCAGACGACGACATTATTAGATGCAATCGAAGAATTTAAGTTCGATGCTTGTATCGGTGGTGCGCGTAGAGATGAAGAAAAGGCTCGTGCTAAAGAACGTATTTTTTCCGTTCGTGATGATTTCGGACAGTGGGATGAGCGTAACCAACGCCCAGAGTTGTTCGATATGTTAAACGGACAAATAGAATTGGGTCAGAATGTACGGGTTTTTCCAATATCTAACTGGACAGAACTAGATGTTTGGTCTTATATAAAAGAAGAGCAAATTGAAATTCCGTCAATCTATTTCGCACACAAGCGTAAGACTTTTTTGAGAGATGGTATGATATGGTCTGCAGAAGACGGTATTGTATTTAGAGAAGAAGATGAGGTTGTAGAAGAAAGATTGGTTCGTTTCCGTACAGTAGGCGATATGTCTTGTACAGCAGCCGTACTTTCAGATGCGGAATCTATAGATAAGGTAGTAGAGGAAATTAGAGATTCATCTATTTCAGAGCGTGGTGCGCGTATTGACGACAAGCGTTCCGAAGCAGCGATGGAGAAAAGAAAACAACAAGGGTACTTCTAGAAAACAGTATTCAGTCGCAGTAGGCAGTTAAATGATTAGCTGCTAGCAATAACAATAATATTAAAAGCCAATAGCGAATAGCGAAGGGCTAATAGCTTTAAAATGGAAGTACTAAAAATAGCAACGGCAGGTAGTGTAGATGATGGTAAAAGTACCTTGATAGGGAGAATGCTTTACGATACAAAATCTTTGACCAGCGATAAGTTAGAAGCAATAGAAAAAACTAGTAAGCAAAAGGGATACGATTATTTAGATTT
>JAHDDP010000118.1 GCA_020629285.1 Maribacter sp. | reverse complement strand
CCAACAACCAACAACCAACAACCAACAACCAACAACCAACAACCAACAACCAACAACCAATCCCTTTAAACCATTATCTCCTTTCCTAGTACTGTTAACTGCTAGCTTTTGACTAATTTTAGCGTTCTAATACAGAGCAACTGAAAATAGTAGCACAAATAAAGGAACCTGTCTATCAGGAAATGGAGCTGTTTGAATCGAAGTTTAGAGATTCAATGACCTCTCAGGTTGCACTACTCAATAGAATCACCCATTATATTGTAAACCGCAAGGGAAAGCAAATGCGCCCTATGTTCGTTTTTCTAACGGCAAAAATGCTGAATAACGGAGAGGTGAATGAGCGTACCTATCGCGGAGCATCGGTTATAGAGCTGATACATACCGCAACATTGGTACATGATGATGTGGTTGATGAAAGTAATAAACGTAGAGGATTCTTCTCCATAAATGCGCTGTGGAAAAATAAGATAGCTGTTTTAGTAGGCGATTACTTGTTGTCTAAAGGTCTTTTACTTTCTATAGATAATGAAGATTTCGATTTACTTAAAATTATCTCTGTTGCCGTTCGTGAAATGAGCGAAGGTGAGTTGTTACAAATAGAGAAAGCTAGACGTTTAGATATCACCGAAGATGTCTATTATGATATTATCAGACAAAAAACGGCAACATTGATAGCAGCATGCTGTTCTCTCGGTGCTTGTTCAGTAAAGCCAGAAAGCGAAGATGTAGAAATTTTCAGGAAATTCGGAGAACTCTGCGGAATGGCATTTCAGATCAAAGATGACCTTTTTGATTATGGAACCAAACAAATAGGAAAGCCAACCGGTATTGATATTAAAGAGCAAAAAATGACGTTGCCATTAATATATGCGCTAAACCACTGTACCAAAAAAGAGAAAAGCTGGGTCATCAATTCTATCAAAAATCATAACCAAGATAAAAAGCGCGTCAAGGAAGTTATTGCTTTTGTAAAAGAAAAAGGCGGATTGGATTATGCGGTAACTAAAATGTTACAGTATAAAGATGAGGCTTTGGGACTGCTAAGTGAATATCCAGAATCTGAGTACAAAAGTGCATTGGAATTGATGGTAAACTATGTGGTAGATCGTAAAAAGTAAATATTTCTATTAATAATTTTTAAGTTTAATTAATTGTATTTCAGTTAGTTGTAAATTATTTTTAATTTTTATTTATCTTCAGGCAACTATATGTTCTTCTTCTGCGTCTATGCTAATATAAGACCAAACCAATATTTTGAAAATTATACCTTTTTATAAAAACGAGAAGCAGCTCATTAAAAAAGCAACATCGGGTAACCGCGATGCGCAAGAGCGTTTGTATAAAAAACATGCTCCAAAAATGTTGAGTGTCTGCCGTCAGTATATTAAAGATATTCATTTTGCAGAAGATGTAATGGTGCAAGGTTTTCTAAAAATGTTCAACAAGCTAGATACATTTAAGTTTGAAGGTAGTTTTGAAGGTTGGTTACGGCGGATAATGATCAGGGAAAGTATCTCTTATTTACGAAAACAACAGTTTGTAGTGTATGATGATGAGGTGTACGAAAAGAATCAATCTGAAGAAATATCGCAAAGTACGGATTTAGATACAGAGCATATTCAACAATTGATAGATGCTTTACCACAAGGCTATAAAATGGTATTTGTGCTGTATACCGTAGAAGGGTATAAGCATAAAGAAATTGCAGAAATGCTTTCTATAACCGAAAGCACTTCAAAAACTCAGTTATTAAAAGCCCGAAAATTGCTTCAAGATCAATTAAGGCAACAAAATATTATAGGGTATGGAAACCGATAAATTTGAAAAACATATAAAAACCAAGTTTCAAGAACGGGAGATTAATCCGTCAGAAAATGGGTGGTCTAAAATAGCATCAGAATTAAAAGATAATGATACAAAGAAGAAACCTGTGTATTTATGGATGGGTGTTGCCGCTAGCGTTATAGTGTTGTTGGGTGTTGCATTATTTTATTTTAATGGTACTAATGAGTTAAACGAATCACCAATAGAATTGGTAGAGATAGAAAACGAAGATAAGGTTGAAGAAGTAATCATTAAAGACCCAGCTCATCTTAAAGAAGAACACATAGTTGTTCTGCAAACAGAAACTAAGCCAAAGAGTATACCTGTAGAAAAGGTAGAAGTTGAAGTGTCTAATACAAAAGAGAATATCAATTTAAATGATGCTATAGAAGTAGCCGCAGTAGAACATGTTTCTACAGATGCTTCCAATACAAAATTAAAAGTATCAGATGAAATCATTAATTTAAAAGTTGCGGATATAGTAGCTCAAGTAGATGTTTTGGAGCAAAGTAGCGTGGTTACAGATGCAGAAGTAGATTCATTATTGAAACGGGCACAAGATGAAATTTTAAGAGAACGAATATTTAATAAAGATAATACTGTCGATGCTATGGCTTTGTTGACAGAGGTTGAAGAAGAACTTGATCAATCTTTCCGAGACCAAATTTTTGATTCCCTAAAAGCCGGTTTTATAAAAGTGCGAACTGCAGTGGCAGACCGCAATAATTAATCAATCACAAATCGTTTTATCCTACATCTCTATAAAATGCTATAGGGACAGGGAGCGGAGTTTTATTCATCAAAAAAATCAAAATCGAAATGAGAACAATTACAATGTATTTAATGGTGTTGCTGACACTCTTTATAGTGCAAAATTCAGTTGCGCAAGAAGATTATCAAAAGACGATCGATATTTTAAATGAGCAGAAGCTTAGTATTACTAGGCAAGAGAAAGAAGCATTAAAATTTGAAATAGCCGAAATAGTAAAACAGTTAGAGGGTGGAGAAATTACACAAGAAGAGGCGGATGATTTGAAAATGAAAGCAGCTGAAAAGCATGCGTTAAATATTGAAGATAGAATTGCTATTATCAACAATAAAATTGCATTGCTAAAAAGGAACAACGGCGAAGTGAAAGAATTGGATACCTTGAATTATAAATTTGCATTTCAAATCGGATTTGGTGATGATGATAAGGATGGAGGTAAACTACTGGGTTTTAGACTTAATGAAAACCAGAATAGAAAAGAACCTATTTATGATAGAAGAACATATTCAGATTTGGTAATTGCAGTGGGTCTAAATAATGCAATAGTTGAAGGTCAGTCTCTTAATGATTCGCCTTATAAAATAGGCGGTAGTAGATTTTTTGAAATGGGATGGCAGTGGCGTACCAGAGTATTTAAAAACACAAATTTCTTAAGATTCAATTACGGATTCTCATTTCAGTTTAACGGTTTAAAACCGAAGGATAATCAGTATTTAGTTTCTTTAGATAATGGACAGTCCGAACTTCAAGAGTTCGATTATGAGTTAGACAAGTCGAAATTCAGAATGGATAATCTTGTTTTCCCTATGCATTTCGAGTTTGGACCATCAAAACAGAGTACAAGCGAAAAAAAGATGAGATACTCTTTAAAGAACCAATTCAGAGTCGGAGTTGGGGGTTATGGAGGATTTAATTTAGGCACACGTCAAAAATTAAAATACAACCTTGACGGTGATAATGTAAAGGATAAGTTGAAGCGTAGCTACAATACCAATGATTTAATTTATGGTTTAAGCGCCTACGCCGGTGTTGACGGTTTTCTATTATACGTGAAGTATGATTTAAATCCTATTTTTAAAGATGCAGATGTAGAACAAAGAAATGTTTCCTTAGGCCTTCGTTTCGACCTTTAATAAAATATTCATCAATCCAATTAGCTGTGGTGCCGTGTTTAATTACCGGTTACTGCAGCTAATCAGTTGTTTTAGAAAGTTCTAAATTCATCTCTTCGGTAAACTCATTCTCATAATAACCACGTTTACAGTGACTACATTCTATGGTAATAGTACTAGAGATTTTAAAAAGCTTGATCCAAAAAATATGAAAGTAGTTCTTTTGGGTAACAGCTATCAACGTCCCTAGTTGTTTACAATATGGGCATTCACAATTAAAAAGATGTTTAGTTTCGGGCTTTCCAGGTCTAGTACCAAAGAATAGAATCATAGTATATTATCAGTGTTTTTCGGAGAACAATTTGAAATGGTATTTAAAAACGGTTGTCACTTCGAGTGAATTTTGAGACCTTTTCGGGAACAAAATTTGTATCGAGAACTTTTCTTGTGCTAAGGTTCTCGATTCACCTTATTTTTTCATTAATAATATTATCAAATAAAGCATTTGAATAGACATGCAAATTATTTTACATCATACTGTAAAATGGTCACATAGACTAAAATAATAAAATAGGTTAGTTTTTTATAATTTAGAAAGCAGATTCATTTTTGATTGCATATGTCAACCGCTTTAATTTTAATACTTTTATAAATTATTTAATAATAGAGTTTCCCTCCTTCAGAGGGCTTTGGTAACAATATGATTTCAAAAATTACCATAGATAAAGTTTATGAAACCGCTCGTTTAGAAGAGGTAATTGGTGATTTTGTACAACTGAAAAAATCAGGCTCTAACTTCAAAGGTCTTAGTCCGTTTACAGATGAGCGTTCACCAAGTTTTATGGTATCTCCCGTAAAACAGATTTGGAAAGACTTTAGTAGCGGCAAAGGCGGTAATGTGGTTGCTTTTTTAATGGAGCACGAGCATTTTACCTATCCTGAGGCTATTAAGTACCTAGCAAAGAAATATAATATTGAAGTAGAGGAGACAGAACAGTCTAACGAACAAAAAGAGCAGGCCAGTGAGCGCGAAAGCATGTATCTGGTATCTGAATTCGCCCAAACACATTTTAAGGAAATGTTGTGGGAATCTGAGTTGGGTAAGGCAATTGGTTTAAGCTATTTCAAAGAGCGTGGTTTTACAGATGAAACTATTAAGAAATTTGAATTAGGATATTGTCTTGATCAATGGGATGGTTTTACAACTGCAGCATTAGATAAGGGGTATAAACTGGAATACCTCTCAAAAACGGGACTCACTATTGTAAAAGAAGATCCGAACAACCCAAATGGTTCAAGAAAGTTTGACCGATTTAAAGGTCGGGTTATGTTTCCTATTCACTCCTTAAGTGGTCGTGTACTGGGTTTTGGCGGTCGTATTTTAACGAACGATAAAAAGGCGGCCAAATATCTGAATTCTCCCGAAAGTGAGATTTACCATAAGAGTAAGGTGTTGTATGGTATTTACCATGCAAAGCAGTCTATTGCAAAAGAAGATAATTGTTATTTGGTAGAGGGCTATACTGATGTTATTCAATTTGCGCAACGTGGTATTGATAACGTGGTGTCTTCTAGTGGTACGGCATTAACGCCAGAGCAAATTAGGTTGATCAACAGATTGACCAAAAATATAACTGTGCTGTTTGATGGGGATGCGGCAGGTCTGCGTGCATCGCTCCGTGGTATAGATTTAATTTTGGAGCAGGGTATGAATGTACGTGTATGTACATTCCCAGAAGGTGAAGATCCAGATAGTTTTGCCAAGAATAATGAGCTAGATGATGTCATGAGCTATCTTAATGACAACTCTAAAGATTTTATACAGTTTAAGGCATCACTACTTGTAAAAGAGGCAGATAACGATCCAATTAAAAGGGCGGATACGGTAAGGGATATCGTGAACAGTATAGCTAAGATTCCCGATCGTATTCAAAAAGAGATTTATATACAAGAGTGCGCACAGATCATGAATATATCTGAAGCTGTATTGTTCAATACACTAGCGCAGATAGGCAAAAAGGAAGATAAAAATGTACAGGGACAACAAAAAGAGGAGCAAAAGGCTTTTGATGTTGTTCGCAATACCAATGAGGAAAAACAAGAGAAAGTAGATGTACAGTATTTGTTAGAGCGAAAAATTATTGAATCGCTTATGCTGTATGGTAATCATAAAGAGCAGTTTGAAGACTTGGTTTTAAAAGAAAATGATGCCGGGGATTTAGTACTGGAGCCCGAAATATCAGAAATTAAGGTGTACGAGAAAATCTACTTGGATCTACAGGAAGATGAAATAGAGCTGGCCAATGATGATTTTCGTAAAATGTATGCTAGGTTAATAGAGGCTTTAAATGAAAAGGAGGAATTTTCCATAACTACATTCGTCAATAGTCTAGAGCAAGAAATGGCCAATCAAATATCTTCTATTTTAATGGAAGAAGAACGTTACATTTTACATGATTGGGAGCGCAAGGAAATTTTTCCCAAGAGTAAGGAAATAGGTGTGGCACAGTTAGTAAGTGAGACCATACTCACGCTACGTTGTTTTTTGATAAAAAAGAGGATGAACACTTTGCAAAACACTACTGAAGATTCTACTACGGATCATAGGGAAGTTCTTGAGGAGATTATGAACTACATTCAGTTGAATAAATTGTTGAATAAAAAGTTAAATAGGGTGCTATCATAAAATAGGGAAGAGTGTATAAATAAAAAGACCTGCTAAAAGCAGGTCTTTTTTTATTTTTTACAATTGTAAGAATTTAGTACAATTCTAAGGCTTTTGCCTGTTGTAATAAATCTACCATGTTGTCTACATTTAATTTTTTCATTAAACGAGCTTTATAGGTACTAACTGTTTTTTCATTTAAGTTCAAACCTAATGCAACTTCTTTGTTACGTTTACCACTAGCTAGAAGTTTTAATACTTCTATTTCTCTAGTTGATAGTTTTCTAAAGAACCTTCTTGGTTTTTTAGTTCCTTCATCGAAAGCAAGACGTTGTGCAAGTTCGTTTGTAATGAACATGCTACCTTCACTTACTTTAGTTACTGCTGCAGTAATGTATTCTACACCAGAAGATTTAGATAAATATCCAAAAGCACCGGCTCTTATGGCGCTAAGGGCATAAACATCTTCAGATTGACCGCTATACATAAGTACTTTTACGTCAGCGTAATCTTTTTTGATTTTGCGTAATGCCGCTATTCCATTAATATCTGGAATATCCATTTCTAGCATGACCACATCGGGGGTTGTGTCTTTGA
>JAHDDP010000025.1 GCA_020629285.1 Maribacter sp. | reverse complement strand
GGTCATTTTATAAGAAAATAAGATATTCAAAGATAAATTATTATAATTTCGTTCTAATGCAGGTGTTACGAAAACTTCTTTTTCCTATTTCATTAATTTACGGACTGATTGTCTTTCTTAGAAATCGCTTGTATGATATGGGTATTTTCTCTTCTCGATCATTTGCCGTTAAAACTATTTGTGTAGGTAACCTAAGTGTAGGTGGTACAGGTAAGACGCCAATGATCGAACTATTGATACGGGAGCTTTCTGATAATTATAGTGTAGCTATTTTAAGTAGAGGCTATAAAAGGAAGTCAGAAGGATTTTTGCTCTCTAATGAGCAAACCTCTGTAGAAGAATTGGGTGATGAACCATTTCAGATAAAAACCAAATTCCCTAAAATTACTGTTGCCGTTGATGCGGATAGAAGAAACGGAATTAGTCAGCTGAAGAAATTGATTGGTCCAGATGTTATATTGCTCGATGATGCTTTTCAACATAGAAAAGTAAAAGCCGGGTTTTCAATTTTGTTGACTTCCTATGATAATTTATATACAAAAGATTGGTACCTGCCAACGGGAGATTTAAGAGACTCTAAAAGAGAGGCGGGTAGGGCAGATGTAATTGTAGTAACTAAATGCCCTGCTAACTTGTCGCCATCAGAAAAAAACAAGATTAGGGAAAGTATACATCCTAAACCCCATCAAAAAGTATTGTTCAGCTATTTATCTTATAATAAAGAACTAAAGGGTGATATCTTGACTTTAGATACGCTGAAAGAAAAAAATGTGACTTTGGTAACCGGTATTGCCAATCCTGCTCCGTTAGTAAAGTTTTTAAATTCGGAAGGAATTACGTTTGAGCATTTAAAATACAAAGACCACCATTTCTTTACAGATCAAGAAATCGATATTTTAAAAGAAAAAGAATGTATACTTACTACAGAGAAGGATTTCGTGCGTTTAGAAACTAAGCTAACGAACTTAAGTTATATAGAAGTAAAACATGAGTTTTTTGATAATACAGGCGAACTCATGAAGAATGAATTGTTAAAATTTATGACAACGATTTCTTAGCTCTTTTATCGAAAATATTCTCACCTATCTTTTGGTAAAAAACATCTGGTTTAAATGGTTTGGTAACCACATCATCACAACCCGCGGCATAAAAACTTTCTAAGCTATCGTCTAATGAGATAGCCGTTAATGCAATTATAGGTGTGTCTTGATTGAACTTTCTAATTTGTATAGTAGCTTCCTCACCACTAATACCTGGCATATGAATATCCATTAGTATGGCATCGTAAACATTTTCTTGAGCGGCTGTTACGGCCTCATGACCATTATTGGCTATATCACTGGTCATATCTCGTTTAGAAAGCATTTTTTTGGTGATGACTTGGTTAATTTTATTGTCTTCAACAATTAATAAGTGTAACCCTTTAAAGTCATAATCTTTAGGCGTAATCTCAAATGATACATCTTCTGATTCACTTTCAAGACTCTTCATTTTAACTTCAAAGAAGAAAGAGCTTCCCTCGCCCAATTCACTCTCAAGCTCAATTTTACTTTCAAATAAGCTCAATAAACTTTTAACAATAGTAAGACCTAGACCGGTACCACCATACTCTCTGTTAATTTGAATAGAGCCTTGTTCAAAACCTTCAAAAATACTTTTTTGCTTCTCTTTTGAGATGCCTATACCATTATCTTTAACTTCAAAATAGATGGTGATATCATCTTCAACTTTGTTCAATAATTTTACAATGACCTTTACCTCGCCTCCTTTGGTGAACTTGATAGAATTACCAATTAAATTCATGAAAATTTGGGAGAGTTTCAATGGATCGCTCAATAAGCTATTTGGTATATTTGAATCGTATTCTAAAATCAGGTTGGTTTTATTGGTTTTGGCACTTTGACCAAGAGAATTGATAACCTCGTTAATAACCTTGTTAAGGTTGAACTCCATGTTCAGGGGTTCTAATTTATTCGCATCAATTTTGTTGATGTGTAAAATGTCATTAATGAAATTAAGAAGATAATCACCAGAGAATTTTAATGCCTTTAAGTGTTCTTTCTGGTGCTCTTCAGGGTTTTCCTCTAGCAGTAGATGGGTAAGCCCAGTAACCGCATATAGCGGAGTTCTAAGTTCATGACTTACGGTAGATAGAAAGTTTGTTTTTGCTTCCATTGCCTGTACGGCACCATCACGAGCAATTTGCAGCTCTTTGTTCTTGGTTTGTAAAAGATCGTTGGTTTTTAATTTTATCTGGTTATTTCTATATAATGTAACTGCTAGTAATGAAATAATAATTAAAAATGCAGAGGTTAAAATCGCCGTAAGTTCAGATCTGTTTTGAGATTCTGTAAGTTCTTCTATTTTCTTTTCTTGGCGTGCAATCTCTTCCGTTTTGTAATCATCCCTTATTTTATCAGCTGTTTTAGCTTCAATAATATTTTTATCGATATTAAATATGGAATCTTTTAATTTCACCAGATTTTGAGTATTTACTAGTGATTTCTGATAAAGACCAAGTTTCTCGTAAACAGATGATAGTAAGGTGTTTGATTTTTTAATGTCTTCTAAAAATCCATTGTCAAGAGCTAGAGCCAACACATTTTCACCATTTTTGGCAGCTTCTGATAAATTATCGTTTTTTAAATTTAATTCAGCAAGTGTTAAATAGGCTTGCGTAGTAAGATATTCTTTTTCGTATTGATCGGTATTTACAATAAGTGAATTCAAGTTTTTTGTAGCACTATCATATTTCTCTAAACTGAGATATACTTTTGCTTCTGTCAATAATAAATTATTGTAAAAATTACGGTCGTTATTTAGCTGTTTAGCTTCGTTAAGCATAAACAGCGCTTGAAAGTTTCTATTACTTCTATGTAAAAGAATAGCCTCTATATATTTATGCATACCGTCGCCGTAAGGGTATTCAATGTCTTTCAACAGAACACTTGCGCGATCCCAATAAAATTCGGTGTCCCCTTCTTTATCTATTTTTAAATACAATAATGCTAGTTCGTGAAGGCTATCGATAAGACCTTTCACATCTTCGCTTTTTTCGGCTTCGTTTGCCGCTGTATTCAGTGTTTCTAAAGCAAGGTCAATTTTATCTTGATTTTTAAATTTTCTTGCTTGATCAAAATAAGGTTGTATGTCTTTTTTTGGTGTCGGGTTTTGTGAGTATAGGGTAGTGGTAGTCGCCAAAATTACAATGGGGACTAGTAAGATTTTCAGTGCTTTATTTAAAAATAAAATCTTCAAATATAATTTTTAGTACTTATAAAATTAATCAAATCAATGATTCTACTGCTATAACCGGTTTCGTTATCGTACCAGCCAATAATTTTAACCATTTTTCCTATTACAGAGGTCATCAAAGAATCAAACGTACAAGAATAACAACTATTGTTTATATCAATGGAAACTATTGGGTCGTTAGTATAATGTACTATATTTTTAAACTGGTTTTTAGACGCTTTTTCAAAAGTAGAGTTAATTTCTTCAATACTTGTTTCTCTTTTTACATTAAGCGTAATGTCTGTTAATGAGCCATTTGGTACAGGAACTCTAATGCCACAACCACCAATAGTATCTGCTAGCTCAGGAAATATTTTGGTCAATGCTTTTGCCGCTCCGGTTGTAGTAGGTACTATAGATTGTGATGCTGCCCTTGCTCTTCTTAAGTCTCTATGCGGTTGGTCATGCAAACTTTGATCTGTAGTATAAGAATGTATGGTTGTAATATATGCCTGCTCAATACCACATAGGTCATTGACTATTTTTATCATGGGTGCAGCATTGTTCGTAGTACATGATGCATTAGATATAATATCGTCAGATGTGGTCAAGGTATTTTCATTAATGCCAAAGACAATCATTTTAATATCATCTTCAGTAGGCGGCACGGACAAAATGACTTTTTTGGCACCATTTTTAAGATGGAAAGATAAGGCTTCCCTGTCCTTGAATTTACCAGTACATTCAACAACTAAATCAACTGCAGAAGAAGACCAATTTATTTTAGACGGATGAGATTTGTTAAATAGTGCTATGGCTTTATCATTTACGATAATGTGCTTATCGTCATGAGAGATGTTAAGCGGAGAAGTACCGTGAATACTATCATATTTTAATAGATGCGAAAGAGTACGGGTATCTGCCAAGTCATTAATGGCAACCACATTTAAATTTTCATGTGCTTGCATAAGTCGAAATAGGGTTCTGCCTATTCTTCCAAAACCATTAATGCCTATGTTTAGTTTTTGCATTGGTTGCTGATGAATGTGTTCAGTTAATACGGATAATTCCAATTAAATTAGAACCATCCAATTATGTTAGCGTAGTAGCAAGAAGTATGTTCTTGAATTTTTATAAAATATGCTTGTGTGCTTTGTAAGAAGATCTCACCAAGGCACCACTTTCAACATGTCTAAAACCCATTTCAAGACCTATATCTTCATATTTCTTAAACTGCTCAGGCGTAATAAACTCTTTAACAGGAAGATGTTTTTTAGATGGCTGTAAGTACTGACCTATAGTTACAACATCAACATCTGCATTTCGCAAATCTGCCAATGTGGTAATTACTTCATCTTCATGTTCACCAAGACCTAGCATAATACCAGATTTGGTTCTGTTGATACCTTGTTTTTTCAAGTAGTTCAAGGCTTCTAGGCTACGTTCGTATTTTGCTTGTATACGCACCTCTCTAGTTAGTCTTTTAACAGTTTCCATGTTGTGAGAAACAACTTCAGGAGAAACAGCTACAATTCTATCTAAATGCTTTTCTATACCTTGAAAATCGGGAATTAAAGTCTCTAGAGTGGTAGTTGGGTTCATTCTGCGTATGGCCTTTACGGTTTCTGCCCAAATGATAGACCCCATATCTTTAAGGTCATCTCTATCTACAGAAGTAATGACAGCATGCTTAATACCCATAATTTTTATGGACCTAGCTACTTTTTCAGGTTCTGCCCAGTCAACGTTCTCTGGTCTTCCGGTTTTAACGCCACAAAAACCACATGATCTAGTGCATACATTACCTAATATCATAAAAGTTGCTGTACCTTCTCCCCAGCATTCTCCCATATTTGGGCAACTTCCGCTGGTGCAAATAGTATGCAGGTCATACTTATCTACCAAACCTCTAAGCTGGGTGTATTTCTTACCTGTAGGTAGTTTTACCCTTAGCCATTTCGGTTTACCTTTTGGTGGAGCAACATTTTCTTTTAAAACTGTAGACATGCTTTAAATTTTATTACAAATATACGAACTAATAAAGTGTGGATAAAGCAGAATTACATGCTACACAAATGAGTTCTAAATTATGAGAAATTTTCTTTTAGTTGTTGTTTACTTTCTTTCTTTGATAATTTCAGAAAGTAATTTTTTAGCCCTTAAAAGTTTTACTTTAACACTGTTTATGGGTTCGTTCAACTGAGTGGCAATGTCGGCATAACTTAACTCGTTAAAATACCTAAGATTGATGACCTCTTGGTAGTGGGGCTTAAGCTTTTTAATATCCCTAAGTAAATCTGCAAGATTCTGTTCTTGAATCAATTGGTCTTCCATTGAAGGAGAAGCGTCTAAAGCGCTGGATATTGCGTCTGAATTACTTCTAGAGTCCAATACGTTTTTTTTGCGTTTTCTAACTAAATCTATATGAATGTTTTTGGAAATGGCTATCAACCAAGTTTTAAACACATAAGATTCATTATACGTATGTATCTTGTCAAATGCCTTTGAGAATGTTTGAATGGTAATATCTTCTGAATCGTTTTCGTTTTCGGTACGTTTTAATTGAAACCCATACACATCGTTCCAAAACATATCCAATAAACGGCTAAATGCAATTTGATTGCCTTGTTTAGCTTTAAAGATTATTTCTTCTAATTTGTCCGTGTTGTTCAAATACCAATATTGTAAACTCCTTGTTTTAAGAAGTGGCTGTGCTTATTCTGTGATTAAATCTTTTTTGCAATCTTGTTCATCTGGCATTTTACCACACATACCACAAGCTTGCCCATCTTGATTTAGAAACGGACTCTGGCTGGCGCAGGTACCTGCGAACTTCCCGTCTTTTTTAGACCATATTTTAATAGCTATCCCTGCAAAGGCCAATGCTAACAACCCAATGGTAAGTAATACTAGTTTCATATGCTAAATTTTAAGCAAAGATAAAAAATAAAGCCCCAAAAATGGGGCTTTAAGAATACTTTATGTGCGAAAGCTTAGTATGCTATGTTCGCTACTATATTTTCTACATTAGGGGCTTGGTTACCACCTTTTTGTTCTATGGTAATATAACCAACGGCATTTTCAGCGTATGGTAATGCCAACAACTTTTCTTGATCGCCAGCTTCTTCGATAATACCTAAGTTTATCATTTTACCGTTAACCTCTGCCCACATTTGAAAACATTGGCTTTCTGGAATATGAGGTAATTTGCTCACATTGATATATGATAATTTTTTAACAGGGTTTATATAGGCCACAGCTTTCAAATCTTTAGCTTTCTGATTCCCTTTAACATTGTACTTTTTAGTTTGTGGATTGTTTAGAACAATGAACTGATTACGTACATCTTCTAACTGCTCTTTCATGTTCTCTTCAAGCAATTTTATTTTATTGCTAACAACGCTGTTCTCTTCTTGTAAGCTCTGGTTTTGGTTCCAGAAAAAAGTAGAGATACCTATGAACATGATAGCGGTAATACTTGCTGCAATGGCATAACTATAGAATCTTTTTCTGCCCTTACGTTCTGCTTTTATTCTAGAGTTGATTTTATCCTTTAAGCCTTGTGGTGCTTCGATAGCATGAAGTTTAGCAAAAATCTCAAGGTTATCTTGCAGCTCGGCATATGTTTCTCTCACCTCAGGGTACATAGCGATGTAACGCTCAACCTGCATACTTTCTAATTCTGTGGTCGTACCTAAAAGGTATTGTTCCAAAAGATCAGAATCAAGGAAAATTTTTATTTTGTCTTTCATAATACAATATTTAAAATCATGGCAATTAAGGCAGGGCCATAGATTTTGCCTAACTCGCGCAATCCTATTTTAAGTCTAGATTTAATGGTTCCTAGCGGTATATCCAACTCTTCACTTGCTTCTTGTTGGGTCATTCCTTGAAAGAAAAGGGCTTCTAGAACAATTTGATATTTTTCTTCAATTTTGTCTAGATGTTCCTTCACATCCATTAACTCTGGTCTTGTACTTTCTACGCCTAATGTATATACGTCAGAAACGTCTATTTGGATTTCTTTATCAGATTTTGTGTTGACACTTCTTAATTTATCAATAGCGGTGTTACGTGTAATTCTAAACAACCAAGTAAAAAGCTTCGCTTTTTTTGGATCGTATGTGTCCGCCTTTTTCCAAATTTTAACAAAAGATTCTTGAACGACATCTTGAGCAAGATCAGGATCGCGTACGACCTTATTTGCGACACCTAGTAGGGTGTCGGCATAATGATCGTATAAAAGAGAAATCGCTTTTTCGTTTCGCTCTTGTAATAATTCAACAATATGATTTTCTAATAGAGTGCTCATAATTTATATGATGTACATTTTTTTTTAGAATGGACATCCAAATGATAATATTGAACCGTATATGGTTAAACGCTAAATTATAAAATTGATTGTTATAGATGCGTTTTCTAAAAATATATATTGAATAAGTGGTCGGCTGGTAACTGCCCACTTTGTTTTTGGTTGGTTTGGTTTGGTAATAACCCTTGTAATTTTTATTACAGGGGTTATTTTATTAAGTTAACCTCCGGACTTATTTCAATACCGAATTTTGTTTTTACGGCTTCAATAATTTTAGACGCAAGGTCTAGAATTTCTTTTCCAGTTGCCTTGTCATAATTAACAAGTACCAAAGCTTGATTCTTATGAACTCCCGCATCGCCAAAGCGTTTTCCTTTAAAGCCGCATTGCTCAATTAACCAACCTGCCGGAATTTTATATAATTCATCGGTCATCTTATAAAAAGGAGCTTCGGCATTTTTTGAAATAAAAGTTTCAAAAATTTCTTTTGAAACTATCGGATTTTTAAAAAAACTACCACTGTTGCCTAAAACTTTTGGATCGGGCAATTTGCTTTGTCGTATAGCAATTACCGCATTTGAAATATCTTTAATGGTCGGGTTTGAAATCGACTCTTTTTCTAATTGTTCTTCAATGGCACCGTAACCAGAATTAATCTGATGATTTTTCTTGGTAAAAGAAAAGGTCACCGAGGTAATAACGAATTTGTCTTTTCCTTCGTTTTTAAAGAATGAATCTCGGTATCCGAATTTGCATTCTTCTTTTGTTAAGGTAACCAATTCTTGGTCAACAATTCTAACGGCATCACAACTAACAAAACAATCTTTCAATTCCACACCGTATGCACCAATGTTTTGAATAGGTGCGGTACCAGTGTTGCCAGGTATTAATGACATATTTTCTAATCCCCCGAAATTATTATCTAAAGTCCACATGATCAGCTGGTGCCAATTCTCACCTGCCATTACCTGTACTTGAACCATTTCGTCAGATTCTGATACAATTTTCTTTCCCTTTAAATCTACATGAATAAACAATGCTTCAATATAATCTGAAAGCAACATATTACTACCGCCACCTATAATGATTTTTCTGTCATAATCATGGTTGCCAAGAATATCCTGTAATTCTTCAATAGACGTAACTTCAACAAAGAATTTTGCTGTAGCATCTATACCAAAAGTATTATAGTTTTTTAGGGAAAAGTGTTCATGTACAATCATTAACCTTTGTAGCTTTTAAGTGCTTCTTTTAAAATTTGAACAGCTCTTTTTAAACTATCTTGGTCAAGAACATATGCAATTCTAATTTGATTTTTGCCTAGTCCTTCTGTAGCGTAAAACCCTGCTGCGGGTGCTACCATAACAGTTTCGTTGTCTATGTTGAATTCTTCTAAAAGCCATTGAGCAAAGTAATCGGCATCTTTAATAGGTAGTTCTGCTATACAGTAAAAAGCACCTTGGGGTCTTGCTATTTTAATACCTTCAATCTTCTCTAACTCCGCAATAAGCAGATTCCTTCTTGCAACATATTCCGTCTTTACTTCAGCAAAATAACTGTCTGGTGTATCTAAAGCCGCTTCACTTGCAATTTGTGCATATGTAGGTGGTGATAGTCTAGCCTGTGCAAATTTCATTGCCGTTGCAATAAACTCTTTGTTCTTTGAAACCAAGTATCCAATTCTAGCACCACACATGCTATATCTTTTAGAAACCGAATCAATAACAATAGCATGTTCCTCTAACCCTTCTTCTTTTAAAATAGAAGCATGGGTTTTATTGTCGTATGTGAATTCTCTATAAACTTCATCTGCTACCAGATAAATATTGTGTTTTTTAACAAGGGTAGCTAATTTTTGAATTTCTTCCTTACTATATAAATATCCTGTAGGGTTACCAGGGTTACAAATTAAAATAGCCTTGGTTTTAGATGTAATTAGTTTTTCGAAATCCTCAATAGGAGGTAGTGCAAAATTATCTTCTAATTTAGAAACTACTGGTACTACGGTTACGCCACATGCAGTTGCAAAGCCGTTGTAATTGGCGTAAAAAGGTTCAGGGATGATAATTTCATCATCTGTATCTGCAATGGTGTTCATTGCAAAAGACAATGCTTCTGATCCACCGGTAGTAACAATGATGTCTGTGGCACTTACTTGAATGTCGTTTTTAAGGTAGTACTGCGCAATTTTGGTTCTAAAGGTCTCTGAACCTTCAGTGCGGCTGTATTCCAATACATTTATGTCATTGTTCTTTACAGCGTCTAAAGCTTGCTGCGGAGTCTTGATATCTGGTTGCCCTATATTCAAATGAATGACATTAACTCCTCTCTTTTTTGCATTTTCAGCAAACGGAACTAACTTTCTTATAGGTGATTGAGGCATGGTGAGCCCCTTATTTGATACAGATGGCATATTATTCGAATTTTTCACAAAAGTGATAAATGATTATGGTTCTTACAAAGTAATTAAGCTTTTATTTGGATTTGCCTATCGTGTTAAAATTAGGTGCTGTATCAAATTATTCAGTATCTTAAAAAGGGTTAACTAATTCATATATATTATGTTACGTACATATAGGATGCTATTGATTCTTTTGTGTTGTTGTTTATCCTTTTCAGGAATGGCACAAAAGTACCATTTGCCAGCAGGAAAGAAATTTCACAAAGTCAAGTTTCAATTGATAAATAATCTCATGGTTATACCTATTGAAGTCAATGGCACGGAGTTGTCTTTTGTGTTAGATTCTGGTGTTGGCACTCCAATTTTATTCAATTTGGCGGATCAAGATTCTATTCAATTAAATAATGTTACCGAAATTACAATTAATGGGCTAGGTGAAGGGGACCCGATCAATGCATTAAAATCTACCGGAAATTTTGTGCAGTTAGGTAATGTCAAGAATACTTCCCAAAACATTTATGTAGTAATGGATGCTGGTATTAACTTCTCGCCAAGCCTTGGTGTGCCTGTGCATGGTATAATTGGATATGATCTATTTAGAGATTTTGTAGTTGATATAAACTATGTAAAGCAAACCATAAAATTTCATGATCCTGAACTTTATAGGTACAAAAAATCTAAGAACATTAGGGTTGTAGATATGTCGGTCATTAGAAAGAAGGCATATGTAGATGCATTTGTTATGATAAGTAAGGATGACGAAATACCTGTAAAAATGTTAATGGATACGGGTAGTAGCGATGCAGTATGGTTATTTGAAGATGAAAGAATTCAATTGCCTGAAAAGCATTATCAAGATTTTTTAGGAAAAGGTTTGGCAGGTGATATTTTTGGGAAGCGAACAAAAATAAATCATTTAAAGATTGCAGATTTTGTACTGAGTGATGCAAAGGCAGCTTTTCCTGATATGGAGACGTTCACTACAATTTCCGATTTTGGAGGTAGAAACGGAAGCTTGGGCGGTGAGGTGATAAAGCGTTTTAATGTGGTATTCGATTATAGAAATGAAAAATTGATAATGACCAAGAACGCCAATTTCGGTAAACTATTTCAGTATAATATTAGTGGTATTGATTTACAGCATGCTGGTATGCGTTATGTTTCAGAACGAATTACCGATTCAAACGGTGTGCTAAATAGCAGTGCCAAAACGTATGGCGATGTGCAAATTATACTTCAAGGTGCTACAAGGTTAAGTTTGGTGCCAGAGATTATAGTATCGGGCATACGCCAGGGGAGTCCGGCACATTCGGCGGGCTTACGAGAAGGCGATGTCATTCTTGCAGTGAACGGTAAGCGAATCCACCGATATAAATTACAAGAGATTATGCATATGCTTAATTTTAAAAAGGACAAAAAAATTAAGGTTTTGGTAGAAAGGTATGACAGCGACCTGCTCTTTAGTTTTGTGTTAAAACCTTTATTTGACGAACAGTAAAGCATAAAAAAAGCCCAACTTTTCAGTTGGGCTTTTAATTTTTAAAAAGTTCTTTTATTTGGTACCAGTAGTAGCTTGAACTTCTCCTTTGATTTTTAAAACCTTGGTAGGAGTGTCAGCGTTAGAAATAACCGTAATTGCTTTACGGATAGGACCAACTCTATTGGTATCATATTTCACTTGAATTTCACCTGTTTTACCTGGTAAAATTGGATCTTCTGGTTTTTTTGGAATTGTACAACCACAACTAGAACTTACTTTGCTCACAATTAGTGGCGCAGTTCCTGTGTTTGTAAATTCAAAAACTCTTACTCCGTCAGATCCTTTAGCGATTTCGCCGTAATCCACAGTTTCAGATTTAAACTCTATTTTGGCAGCTGCGTCCTGTGCAGTTAAGCTAAAACCTAGTAAGCCAACAAATAATACAAGTACTATTTTTTTCATCATTTATAATTTTGGGTGAATGTCAAAATTAAATCTTTTCAGATCAACCTCAAAATCCTTTTGTTATACTCTAACGTTACTTATTTTTGTTTCGTATTTATCTTTGGGTGAAATTTAGCTGAAATGACCGTTAGAATGTCAGTTCGGCTTTAATTTTTAATAACCCAGTTTATTATTATTCAAAAACTGTTCCAAAAAATGGAAATTCCTTCAAAATATAATCCGCAGGCCACAGAATCACAATGGTATGATTACTGGATGAAAAACGGCTACTTTCACTCAGAACCAGATGAAAGAGAACCATATAGTATCGTAATACCACCACCAAACGTAACTGGTATTTTGCATATGGGGCATATGTTGAACAATACAATACAAGATGTACTCATAAGAAGAGCCCGTCTTTTAGGAAAAAATGCATGTTGGGTACCAGGTACGGATCATGCCTCTATTGCAACCGAGGCAAAGGTAGTTGCGAAATTAAAAGAGCAAGGCATCAATAAAAACGATCTTACCAGAGATGAGTTTTTAAAACATGCGTGGGATTGGACAAATGAATATGGCGGAATCATTTTAGAACAGTTGAAAAAACTGGGTTGTTCTTGCGATTGGGACCGTACTGCGTTCACCATGGATCAAGAGCGTTATGATAGTGTTATTAAGGTGTTTATTGATCTCTATAACAAAGGGTTGATATACCGTGGGTATAGAATGGTGAATTGGGACCCTGAAGCACAAACAACCTTGTCTGATGAAGAAGTTATCTATGAAGAAAAACAAGGTCTTTTATATTATTTGTCTTATGCTATAGAAGGATCAGACGAAAAAGTAACCATTGCAACCACAAGACCTGAAACTATATTAGGGGATACCGCAATTTGCATAAATCCGAACGATGAGCGTTTTACACATCTAAAAGGTAAAAAAGTAATTGTTCCTATCTGTAATAGAGTAATTCCTATTATAGAAGATGAATATGTAGATGTGGAATTTGGTACAGGATGTTTAAAAGTAACGCCTGCACATGATATCAACGACAAAGTATTAGGAGAAAAACATAACCTAGAAACTATCGATATTTTTAATGATAATGCAACCTTAAATAGTTTTGGATTGCATTACGAGGGTAAAGATCGTTTCGTAGTAAGAAAAGAGATTTCTAAAGAATTAGAAGATTTAGGTATTCTGGTTAAGACCGAGACCCATATTAATAAAGTAGGTACTTCAGAAAGAACCAAGGCTGTTATTGAACCTAAATTATCTGATCAATGGTTCCTGAAAATGGAAGATTTGGCAAAACCTGCTTTAGAAGCGGTTATGGAGAGTGGCGATGTAAAGTTGCATCCAAAGAAATTTGAAAACACATACCGTCATTGGATGGAGAATGTTCGGGATTGGAATATTTCTAGACAACTATGGTGGGGACAACAAATACCGGCATTTTATTTTGGTGACGGACAAGAAGATTTTGTTGTAGCAGCTAACATAGAAGATGCATTAAAACTTGCTAAAGAAAAATCAGGTAAGTCAGATTTAAAAGAAAGTGACCTAAGACAAGATGCTGATGTTTTAGATACGTGGTTTTCATCGTGGTTATGGCCAATGAGTGTATTTGGCGGTATTATGGAGCCAGATAATGAAGAGATAAACTATTACTACCCAACAAACGATTTAGTAACCGGACCGGATATTTTATTTTTCTGGGTGGCTAGAATGATTGTTGCCGGGTATGAATTTAGAGGAAAAAAGCCTTTTGAAAATGTTTATTTCACCGGATTGGTAAGAGATAAGCAACGAAGAAAAATGTCAAAGTCATTGGGTAATTCACCAGATGCTTTAAAATTAATAGAGGATTATGGAGCTGACGGAGTTCGTGTAGGTCTTTTGTTAAGTTCAGCTGCAGGTAATGATTTAATGTTCGATGAAGATCTTTGTCAGCAAGGAAAAAACTTTGCCAATAAGATCTGGAACGGTTTCCGATTGGTGAAAGGATGGGAGATTGCAGATATTCCTCAACCAGAGGCTTCAAAACTTGGTTTAGAGTGGTATGAGTCTAAGTTGAATAAGACATTATTAGAGATTGAAGATCATTTTGGCAAGTTCCGTATTTCAGATGCTTTAATGTCAATATATAAGTTAGTTTGGGATGATTATAGTTCTTCTTTATTGGAGATTATTAAGCCTGCATATCAACAGCCTATAGATAGAACTACTTTTAATAAGGTAATAGAGTTGTTTGAGCAGAACCTTAAATTGTTGCATCCTTTTATGCCATTTTTGACGGAAGAAGTTTGGCAACATATTGCAAAAAGAGATGAAACTGAAGCTTTGGTCATATCAAAATGGCCAACCGTTGGTAAAATTGATGAAGAGTTAATAGCTCAATTCGATTTTGCTGCTGAGGTAATATCCGGTGTTAGAACTATAAGAAAGAATAAGAATATTCCAATGAAAGAATCATTGGAGCTGTCAGTTCTAAATTCTGAAAATGCAAGTGACCGTTGGGATGTGGTAATTTCCAAACTTACCAATGTATCTGAAATCAGTTATTTAGATGAACAGTTAGAAGGTGCATTGACTTTTAGGGTAAAGAGTAACGAGTATTTTGTGCCTATGAAAGGTGCTATTGATATAGAGGCAGAAATCATTAAGATCAATGAAGAGCTAAAATATACTAAGGGCTTCTTAATATCTGTTCAAAAGAAACTTTCTAATGAACGATTTGTAAATAATGCTCCTGAAAAGGTTATAGCTATAGAACGCAAAAAATTAGCTGATGCCGAAGCTAAAATAGAAACATTGGAAAAAAGTTTAGCTAGTTTAGGCTAACATTTCATTCCATAAATTACGAAAGCCTCATTCCTAAACAATTAGGAATGAGGCTTTTTCTATTGTTAAAAGTATTTAGGTAGTCATGTTGTTTTCGTATTTTTAAGTAGAATAAAAAAGCTAAGAAAATGAAACCACTAAAAAAGGAAGATATTAAGCAAGAGGTATTTGATTTATATGATGCCTATGCCCATAATAAACTAGAACGTAGAGACTTTGTGCAGAAACTGTCCATGTACGCCGTAGGAGGTCTTACAGTGCCATCGTTAATGAGTTTTCTAATGCCAGATTATGAGAATACTTTTTTGGTGGATAAAAATAATCCAGATTTGGATTCGGGTTTCATTACATATAATTCTGATAAAGGAGGTGGTGAAATCAATGCATTACTATCCAAACCAAAATCGGCAGAAGGCAAATTGCCAGGTATCGTAGTGGTTCATGAAAATAGAGGATTGAATCCGTATGTTGAAGATACAGCAAGAAGAGCAGCTTTGGCAGGTTTCGTAACTATTGCACCAGACGCCTTGAGTCCGTTAGGTGGTTACCCGGGTAATGACGATGATGGTCGCGCTATGCAACGTAAAAGAGATAGAAATGAAATGCTTGAAGATTTTATAGCGGCATTCGAGTATTTGAAAAATCACAACGATTGCAATGGTAAAATCGGTGTAGTAGGTTTTTGTTTCGGTGGATGGATTTCTAATATGATGGCAGTAAAAGTATCGGATTTATCTGCTGCAGTACCTTTTTATGGAGGACAACCAACAGAGGGTATTGAAAACATTAATGCGCCATTAATGTTACAGTATGCTGGATTGGATGAACGCGTGAATGCGGGTTGGCCAGCATACGAAAAAGCATTGAATGAATTAGGTAAAGAGAATGTTGCTTATTTCTATGACAATGTAAATCATGGCTTTCATAATACGTCTACACCTAGGTATGATGAACCAGCAGCAGAATTAGCTTGGTCACGTACTATGGATTTTTTCAATAAAAAATTAGTATAAAGCACTGGTTTTAAGGGCTTTTGGGTGTGATTTTACTATTGAAGTTTCTGATATAGAGTTAGTAATCAATTTGTTTGAGTTAAGCTAACACGGCTAATCCCTTTAGTTTTGTAGTATAAACAATCTAAAAAACACACATTATGAGAAGTCTATTATGGTTAGTAGCAGTTATTTGTATAATTATATGGTTATTGGGAATGTTAGGTATAGTACCTGGTCTTGCAACCGGTAGTTTAGTTCACATTTTATTAGTAATAGCGGTTATCGTTATTCTTTACAATATCATTTCAGGTAAAAAGGTCTTGTAAGTTCAATTTTACAAACCAATTTTATCAAAAAAATATATGAACCCTTGATTTATGTCAAGGGTTTTTTTGTGCTTAAATAGTATCTTTAGTACTATGATTAGACCTTATGTACTTGCTGAAACTAATTGGGAACATTTAAAAGATGAAAAAATAGAATTGGCAATTTTGCCTTGGGGAGCCACAGAGGCTCATAATTATCATTTACCCTATGGTACCGATAATTATCAAGCAAAAAGTATGGCTGAGTCTGCTGCCGGTGCCTCTTGGCAGAAAGGAAGAAAGGTAATGGTTTTACCTACGATACCTTTTGGTGTTAATACAGGCCAGAGTGACATCTATTTAGATATGAATTTGAATCCGTCTACTCAATTGGCTATTTTAAAAGATTTGGTAACCGTATTAAATAGGCAAGGCATAAAGAAATTATTGCTGTTCAATGGTCACGGAGGTAATAATTTTAAACCTATTATAAGGGAATTAGGTTTATTGTTCCCAGAGATGTTTATCAGTTTTTGTTTCTTTCCTCCCATGTTCGATAAATCTAAATATTTTAAGGAAGAGGGTGATCATGCCGATGAAATGGAAACAAGTTTAATGCTTTATTTAAGACCTGATTTGGTATTGCCGAAAGATAAATGGGGTAGTGGTAGTGCTAAAAAATTTAGGATAAAGGCTTATAATGAAAGTTGGGCTTGGGCAGAAAGGCAGTGGTCAAAGGTAAGTGGCGATACGGGTATTGGCAATCCTGAGTTTGCTGCCAAAGAAAAAGGAGAACGTTTTTTTAATGATGTGTGTGCAAAGTTAGATGATTTATTTTGCTCACTTTGCGACGCTGATTTGGAAGATTTATATCAATAATGTTATCGCCGAAAATAATTCTTTTATAATTTTAATCCATTGTTTAGCAAGTACGACGAATATGCTGTTTAATCACTTACTACATGCAAAGAATAATAGATTCAATATTTGCAATGAATTTAGTTTTACTAGGTGTAGATTGTGGTTGTCGCAATAAGTAGTAGTAAATTTACTATTGATAAAAAAACTACGGTACTGATTTTTGTTGTTTTACCTAGACTTATCTTATTATAGTAAAGTAGATGTAATTATTTTTTTAGTTCTTTTTTTACGAGGTCTATGTAAGATTGCATTGCCTTTTTCTTACTCATGTTTTTGGCTTGTATCAAAGCATTTGCTTTAAAGGCATTTATTAAAGGGGTTTTACTACCGGGATTGTCAAAATTTGCATTCGCAATTTTGTAATAGGCATACAATTTTAAAAGTATATCTGCCGGTATTGGTTCGGTAAAGTTATTGACCAAAGCCACGTTTTCCTCAAATTCAATACGTAATTTCTTCATTTTCGTTTGGGTCAACAAATGTAGCTATACAAGTCTCATTACCTTTAACTTTCTGGTTTAGCTTAACATTGATTTGGCAATCTAAAGGTAAAAACAAATCGACTCTAGAACCAAATTTTATAAATCCTGCATCGTCTCCCTGTTGTACGCTTTCGCCTTTTTCGGCATAATTTACAATTCGTCTAGCAAGTGCGCCAGCTATTTGTCTGTAAAGGATTTCGCCAAACTTAGGGGTTTTTATAACTACAGTGGTTCTTTCGTTTTCTTCACTTGATTTTGGATGCCAGGCAACTAAGAATTTACCAGGATGATATTTAGAAAAAGTAATTAAACCACTTGCAGGGTATCTTGTTACGTGCACATTTACCGGAGACATGAAAATAGAAACCTGTCTTCTTTTTTCATTAAAATATTCTTTCTCTAAAACTTCTTCTATAACTACAACTTTCCCATCTACAGGAGAAAGAATTTCATTGAAATCCTTTCTTGCCAATCTCTTTGGGTTTCTAAAGAATTGCAAAATTATAATGAGTAAAACTAGACCTAGAATTTGTACGGCTAATTTTAGCCATGCTATGTCAATAAAGTAATGGGCCAAGAGTATACTTGAACCTATAATCAAAAAAGAAAACAATATTATTTTTTGTCCCTCTCTATGAAACATAACTGAATATATTTAAAGTTAAATAAGCAAATGGTGCGGCAAAGACCAAGCTGTCCAAACGATCTAACATACCACCGTGGCCAGGTAATATGGCTCCGCTATCCTTTACACCTGCAGCTCTTTTAAATTTAGATTCTATTAAATCACCTAGGCTACCGGCTACTACGATAACCGTTGCAAGGATCATCCATTGAACAGGACTTATAAGAGCTTCAAAAGTGGCCATTAAATAAGCTGCCGCTAGTGCAAATATAAAACCTCCTAAAGTACCTTCAATGGTTTTTTTAGGAGAAACTGAAGGAAAAAGTTTAGTTCTGCCAATACTTTTACCTACTAGGTATGCAAATGAGTCGTTTACCCATATTAATATAAAAATACCCATGATCAAAAGTTTTGCAAATGCATCGTTCTTGTAAGGTATCATTGTTAGAAAAATACAACCTCCGCCTATGTAAAATAGGCCGATTAAGAACTTTAATGTCGTATTAAGTTTTAAAGGTTTTTTGGCAAATAGATTATATAACAGATAGATGTCAACAACAATGGTGACTAGCATTAATATATTTATGATCTGTTGGTCTTTGACCAGATAAATATAAGCCCACCATAGTGCTAAATAGGCTGCAAAAATATGGTAGCCTCTTAATTGAACTAATTTTTTATACTCGTACAAGCAAGCTAGCCCGAAGGTCATAAATAAAAAATCAAAGGCATCAGAACTTAAAAAGACTGCTGACAATAATAGGATTATGTACACAGCCCCTGTTAGTGACCTTCTTAGAATTTCTTTCATACTATAAATCTTCCAGAAGTAAAAGATAAAGATTTTTAGTACTACTACCATAAGTTAGAAAATCATCTGAATTCTCTGCGGTAGCTTTAAAGTGTTTTAATGTAGTTATATTGGCCGGTATTTTTTGACCGTATTTTTTCTTTATGGTCTTTAAACCTTCTCCTATAGATTCTATTAGTTGACTTGTAGTGGCAAAGACTACAAGATTGCTAGGTAGTTCGTTTACCTTTTTTTCTAAGAGCTGGTTTGAGCAAACAAGAATGCTGCCGTTTTGGGCTATAAGATGTTCGCAAGTGGTAAAAAATACTTCGCTGTCGCGAGCATTATCAGTAAATGTAATCGATTCTTTTGAAAATTTTTGGGCTAGCCTTTCATTTAGAACAAAGAAAGGCTCGCTTTCCCAATTATTTTCTGTAACAATATTTCTAATTGCTTTTGAAACTTCTGCATCAGAATCGCAATAAATGAACTTACCACCATTTTTCTTAAAATGAATTGTAAATTTTTCATCAACGGGAATATTTAAATCAGGCATATGATCGCCGCGCGTTTCCGCGGTTTCTTTCGAAACCTTTTTCTTGCCACCACCAAATAAAATATCTAAAAACCCCATTTATGTTGTTGAAATAATTGCTTATCTAAAGTATTGCAATATTACTTGTTCTCTGTAATTTCTTGCTCGTCTGTAGATTTGTTGTCCTCTTCTTCTTTCAGTTTCTTTTCGTTTTCCAAGGCTAAAATATCCTTTTCGAAATTGCGCTTACCGAAGATTTTTTCTAAATCTTCCTTAAAGATAACTTCTTTCTCTAACAATCTTTCAGCTAAAGTTGTAAGTTTATCCTTATTGTCTGTTAAAACCTTGATAGCGCGTTGATACTGCTCTTCAATTATCTTGGAAATTTCAGCATCTATTTTACGAGCGGTGTCCTCACTGTAAGGTTTTGAGAAACCATAAGAATCTTGACCAGAAGAATCATAATAGGTAATATTACCTATTTCATCATTAAGACCGTAAATAGTTACCATTGCCCTTGCTTGCTTGGTAACCTTTTCCAAATCACTTAAAGCACCGGTAGAAATTTTATTGAAAATAACTTTCTCTGCAGCTCTACCACCCATAGTTGCACACATTTCGTCCAACATTTGTTCAGGTCTAACAATTAAACGCTCTTCAGGTAAATACCATGCAGCACCTAATGATTGCCCTCTTGGTACAATAGTAACTTTCACCAAAGGAGCAGCGTGTTCTAGCATCCAACTAGTGGTTGCATGACCAGCTTCGTGATAGGCGATAGTCTCTTTCTCACCCGGAGTAATAATTTTATTTTTCTTTTCAAGACCACCTACGATTCTATCTACAGCATCTAAGAAATCTTGCTTGGTTACCGCTTTTTTCTCGTTTCTAGCTGCAATCAATGCAGCTTCGTTACAAACATTTGCAATATCTGCACCAGAGAAACCAGGAGTTTGTCTAGCCAAGAAATCAAGATCAAGAGTCTCTGCCGTTTTAATAGGTCTTAGGTGAACTTCGAAAATTTCTTTACGCTCGCGAATATCCGGTAGGTCAACATAAATTTGTCTATCAAATCTACCTGCACGCATTAATGCTTTGTCCAATACATCTGCACGGTTGGTTGCTGCAAGTACAATAACATTTGTATTTGTACCAAAACCGTCCATTTCAGTTAATAATTGGTTCAATGTATTTTCACGTTCGTCATTAGAACCTGTAAAATTATTTTTACCTCTAGCTCTACCAATCGCATCAATTTCATCAATAAAAATAATGGCAGGAGATTTGTCTTTTGCTTGCTTGAACAAGTCACGTACTCTAGATGCACCAACACCTACGAACATTTCTACGAAATCTGAACCGGATAACGAGAAGAAAGGAACCTTAGCTTCACCAGCAACGGCCTTGGCCAATAGTGTTTTACCAGTACCTGGAGGTCCTACAAGTAATGCACCTTTTGGTATTTTACCACCTAATGATGTATACTTGTCCGGGTTTCTTAAGAATTCTACGATCTCTTCTACTTCTTCTTTTGCGCCTTCTAATCCGGCAACGTCTTTAAATGAAGTTCTTGTATCTGTCTTTTCGTCAAATAATTTTGCTTTAGACTTGCCTATATTAAAAATCTGACCTCCGGCACCGCCGCCGCCGCCGCCAGACATTCTACGCATTAAATAGATCCAAATACCTATAATCAATACAAATGGTAAAAGCGATAACAAGAAATCTAAAATAGCAGTAGATTCCTTACCAAATTCAATGATTGTATCTAAATTGTTTTCTTTTTTGATTTCAGTGATTTCATTCTGAAATATTTGAAGGTCACCATAATCTAAAGTGTACTGAGGTACATTGCCGGATGATGGAAGAAAAGACTTCTCGTTCACATCTTTGTGAACTTCTTTTGCAATAGCATCATCGGTTAAAAAAACCTTTGCTTGATTGGTGTTGGTAATGATCAATACTTTTTTGACATCACCATTTCTTAAATACTGCTGTAATTCTGAAGTAGTCGTTTTTTGTGTGCTAGCTAGGTCATCACTATTGAATAATTGAAATCCAATAAGTAATACTGCTACCAATCCATAAATCCACCAAGAACTAAACTTTGGTTTTTTCGGATTTGTTTTGTTTTCTTTTGCCATTTTAATTTTTTATTAATTTACGCTACTTTCTATAGTTGTGAATTTTGCATCTCCCCATAAACCTTCTATATCATAAAATTCTCTTACTTGCTTTTGGAAGATATGAACAACTACATTAACGTAGTCCATAAGTACCCATTCGGCATTGTCTTCGCCTTCTACGTGCCAAGGTTTGTCTTGAATCGCTTTACTTACTGTTTTTTGAATAGAACCTACAATAGCATTTACATGCGTATTTGAAGTACCGTTACAAACTATGAAGTAATCACAAACGGTATTCTCAATTTCTCTTAAATCTAATAGGTTGATGTTGTGACCTTTTACTTCGTCAATTCCCTGAATTATTAATGCAATTAACTCATCTTTGCTAGTTTTATTTTCCTGCATTCAAAAATTTTAGTTTTTACAAAGTTATTATTTTTTTGTTCTTTTAGGACTAGTTTTTAACAATACATTAAAGATTCACAATAAGAACAGTAAATGCAAATAATCAAACTTGATGCCACGCAATCTACAAACACCTATTTAAAAGACCTGTCATTTAAAAAAGAACTTGATGATTTCACCGTAATTACCACAAGAGATCAAACTTCGGGTAGGGGGCAAATGAGTGCTAAATGGGAGTCTGAACCGGGTAAAAACTTAGCATTCAGTGTGTTGAAAAATAATATTAACATACCGATACAGCGTATTTTTTTGGTAAGTGTTTGTGTATCTCTTGCCATTATAGATGCTTTAAAACGTTTGGGTATACCTGATTTAAGCATTAAATGGCCTAACGACATTCTGTCAGGTAATTCTAAAATAGGGGGTATATTGATAGAAAATATTTTATCTGGATCTAAAATTAAACGAACTATTATAGGAATTGGCTTAAATGTGAATCAAGAAGTGTTCAAAAACGCACCAAATGCATCTTCATTGAAAAATATTATGGATGCAGATTTTGATCTTGATTCGGTTTTTTATTCCCTAATAGAACAGTTGCATTTGTATTTAAACAAACCAATAGATTCTTTAGAGCAAGAATTGTACGCACAATATCATTCTTACTTATTTAAAATAGGAGATAGGAGTAGTTTTAAAAATCAAGACAGTTCTCTATTTACCGGCACAATAGAAAAAGTTTCTATTGGCGGTAAACTTATTGTGAGACATGAAGATGGTGATCTTCAAGAATATGGGTTAAAAGAAATACAGCTAATGTATTAGACCTTTGCCAAATTCGTTGATAACGTATTAATGAAATTGGTAATAGGTTTTTTGATCATCATTGCCATCATAGCATTGAATTCACCTTTAAAACTTAAAACAACTTCACTTTTATTCGCATCTATTTCTATAATATCTGCTGTTAAAGTAAAAGGTAATTTTTCACTAGCGGCACCCAAAACAATTTGACTGAAAGGTGTTTGTTCTTTCTTTTCCAAAACAATTTCTGGCATTCCTTTTAAAGCAAAAAGAAATCTATTCTCATTTAAAACCTCAAATTTGTCAATATTTTCAGGCATTAACAATCTAAAATTAGGCAGGTCATTTAAGAAGTTAAAAGTGTCTTCTGTATTTTTAGATATTTCTGCCTTTGGTGTTTCTATAAACATATATTATTTATTTGTCCATTTAGAAGGGTCTTTCCTCCATTCCATTAATGTAATTAACTGCTCTTCTTTTACGTAGCCCGTATCAGATGCTTGTTCAATTAAATATTCGTAGCTGCTTAAAGTGTGTAGCTCTGTGTTTTTTTCTTCAAAATTTTTGGTAGCGGTTTCAAATCCGTAAGTAAAGACTGCCAACATGCCCTTTACTTTCGCATCAATAGCTCTTAGTGCATCTACGGCATTTAAGCTACTCTTACCTGTGCTGATCAAATCTTCTATAACGACAACCGTTTGGTGCGCTTCTAAATGACCTTCTATCTGATTTTGACGACCATGAGATTTAGGCTCAGGCCTTACGTATACGAAAGGTAAATTTAGTTTATCGGCAACTAAAGCTCCAATTCCTATTGCGCCTGTAGCTACACCTACAATACAATCTGGCTTGCCATAAAGTTGTTCTACTTGCTTTGCCATTTCATCGCGAACATAGTTTCTGATGATCGGATAGGATAGTAAAATTCTATTATCGCAATATATTGGAGATTTCCAGCCAGAAGCCCATGTAAAAGGATTTTCGGGTGTCAATTTAATTGCATTAATTTGCAATAGAAGCTCTGCTGTTTTTTTTGCAGTGTTTTTGTCTAAAACCATGACGCAAATGTATAAAGTTTTTGTTAATGAATTGCCTTTGATTTTGACAAATAAACTCTCTGATACAACAAATGGGGAGTATTTTTCATTAAATCAAGAATCAATAGAAGAGGTAATAAGTTCATTGAGGAAAGGGAAGTTGAGGGAAGCGTTTATTTATCATCCTAATTACGATGAAATTTTAAAAAAGTTTACTCAAGTTATACCCTTAGTAATTGCCGGTGGCGGTGTAGTAAGAAATAAAGAGGGGAAAGTACTTTTTATCTACAGAAACGATAAATGGGATTTACCTAAAGGTAAATTGGACAAGGGTGAGTCTATAGAGGAATGTGCCATACGTGAGGTAGAAGAAGAAACTGGTGTTAGAGGTCTTGTTATTGATAATTATATTAGAACAACGTATCATATTTTTAAGCGTAACGGAATCAATAAACTTAAACAGGTTTATTGGTATGATATGAGTACCGATTTTGATGGCAAATTAAAGCCAGAGAAAAAAGAAGGTATTTTTAAAGTACGCTGGAAAGGGCCAGAGAAAATTAAAAAGGCACTGGAAAATTCATACGTAAACATCAAAATACTATTCGGAGAAGATTAAAAGTTACTTTTTTATCTTATAAACCGGATATTGTAAATGTGCTTTTTCGTAAAGATCACTTTGCTTAAAAAGCCAATCTAATTGCTTGTACCAGTTTTCGTTGAAATCTGAATCAAGCATTTTTTTATCTTCAAAATTTGCTTTAAGAATAGTGTCGTTTTCTAACATTTTAAGGGCGGTATCTTCAAACACATAAGGGGAGAAGCCCTCTTTTTGTTGAAGAATGGTATCAAAGAAATTCCAGTTGAAAAATGAATCTACTGCAGATGGCTCTAGTGTTTCTAAAATATATCTAAACCCTGGCTGATCTGTAGGTATGATAATGTCGCCAGCATGAAACTCTATTGTTTCATAAAATATAGTCACAGTAGTGTTATAGTGTGGGTAGTGGCCTTCATAAGGTGATGAATATGTTTCGTACTCATTAATTTTATAACCCTCTACTGATATGGTTGAATCTTTTTGAAGAGTGGTATATGCTATTTTGTTTAAATCAAGTTTTTCAATGATGTTTTCCCATTGTCTCCCTATCACGTATGCTTTAGGAATTTTAATAGAATCTGAGGCTATGAAGTAATCTTGATAGGCTACTTCGGTTTCTATTGCTATTTCTCGATTATATTTCAGTCTTTTAAGACCTGTAACTTCACTGATTATGGTATCTGCCTTATAGCCTTTAAATATATACTTACTAACTTTAGTAGTATCAACTTGCCAGGCAATGGGGTAATACTCTTTTGCATTGTTTTTTAAGAATGCGGCTTCTTTTAAAGATTTTATTTTACTACCGTCTTTTTCGGCAATGGCAATCATTTTTCGCATAAGTTCATAAGTCCCTTCTACACGCATGTCGTACGGCTTTAGCATATGAGTTTCTACCATCATGCCAACTGTGTTGAATAATGTAGTGTAACCTGTAGAATACCTAGGGTGATCCATGAACTGTTTAAAACCTTTTTCTGGCGGACTATTGAAGACATTGACGTAAGGTGTAATATCCCAATTAGATTTAGATAAAGAATCATGTAATTGGGGCATTAATGACCCATGTATGTATTCACCTAAATCACCGCCCAATTTATTGTGTTGTGTAAATAAATGTGTAAGGGTATATTGGTAATCTGCACCGTTGCTTACATGGTTGTCTATAAAAACATCAGGATTTATGAGATGAAAGATTTCTGCAAAAGTTTCTGCATTCTTGGTGTCCGCTTTTATGAAATCTCTATTTAAATCGTAGTTTTTGGCATTGCCTCTAAATCCGTATTCCAAAGGTCCGTTTTGGTTTGCACGTGAGGTGCTATTTCTGTTTAGAGCACCACCAACATTGTAAATTGGTATAGTGGCAATTATAGTTTCTTTTGGAGTTTCAATTTCATTGCTTGCCAGATCGCGGAATAATAACATGGTTGCGTCAATGCCATCACTTTCACCAGGGTGAATACCATTGTTAATTAACATCATGGTATTGCTTTCACTTAACTTTTTAAAGTCAAAATCACCCTTGTGGCTATACGTAACCACATGTAGCGGTTTGCCGCTATCTGTAGTTCCTATAGTTTGTATATTGATGGTTGAAAACTCTTTAGATAGTTTTAGGTAAAAATCTATGACCTCATCATAAGTAGCGGTTTCTTTTTTGTTCGATACTTCAAAAGGAGTAGGAAAATCTGTCTTGGTATTTTCAACTTTACTTTCGCAAGAAAAAATTAAAAGCGCTAAAATTAAGATTGATATATTTTTCATTTACAGATCATTGTAATGGTAAAGATACCATTCATTGAATGTAAAAATAATCAATACTTCTATTGCCTTAAGCTACTTTGGTAATTTCTGTTATTTTATTCCTGTCAATCGGTTTTTGATTGAAAGTTATTAGATGATGGCTTTTATTTTTATATTTTTCGTATTGATTTAAATCAAAGGGGTCTATAGATGAAGTGACGATATTGATTCTAATTTTATCTTGAATAGGAATTTTAATAAATGCCTCTAAAAATTCCCATCCATCCATTATGGGCATATTGATATCTAAAAAGATGATCTGTGGAATTTGTTTTCCATTATCGTGGAAATCGGTCATTGCATCCAATGCTATTTTTCCATTGTCATAAGATTCTATTGAGGTGCAGTCAACACTTGATGATATTAGTTTTCGTAATCCGAACACCGTAATGGCGTCGTCGTCAATTATAGTGATATCACTAATTTTTTTCATTAAAGAAAATTTTAAATTCTGTTCCTTGTTCTACTACACTGCTAACTTCTACTTTACCGCTCATGGCATCAATTTGATTTTTGGTCAAGTATAAACCAATACCTCTGGCATCTTTGTGATTATGAAATGTTTTGTACATGCCAAATAATTTATCGCCGTATTTTTCAAGATCAATACCAAGACCGTTGTCCTTTATGGTAAGAATGGAATATCCTCCTTTTTTCTCAACATCTAATATGACATGGCTTTTTCTATCTGGATGTCTGTATTTTACTGCGTTTGATATAAAATTCGTTAAAATACTATCTAAATATGCTGGTACTGATTTTAAAATAAAATTGACCGGTATATTGTTTTCAATTTCGCAACTGCTATTAGAAATTAAAGCTGATAGATTTTGACATGCCTCAGTCACCTTATCGTATAGATTAATTTTTTTAACAGCTATATTGGTATTTGTGTTTATCGAAACTACCTGGTTTAGATTATCCAACGTTTCTAGTAGATTATTTGATGCCTTTGAAAGCATGTCAACTATATTCTTCTTTTCATCTTCATCTTTTTCACTTTCTAGAAAACCCAATAACATAGAAAAATTTGCAGAATGGGATCGTAGATTGTGTGATACTATATGAGCAAAATTTAAAAGTTTTTTATTTTGTACCGATGCGATATTTATAATATTTCTAAGCTCTTTTTCTTTTTCTTTTAATGTTGTAATATCTAAACTGATACCGACAATGCCATATGCAATGCCCTTACTGTTCAATAATGGTATTTTAGAACTTAAAAAAGAAGTTTCTTTACCGTCTAAAGTTTTTTTGACAGTCTCTTTTCCGATTACGGGCCGTAAGGTTTTCATAACCATTACATCTTCTTTTCTAGACTTTACCGCAGCCTCGTAAGCATAAAGTTCAAAATCAGTTTTGCCTAGAATATCTTTTGGGTCGTTCACACCCAAATATTCACACTCTGCTTTATTGGCAAGAACTTTTTTAGATTCCGTATCTTTTACATAAACGTTTACCGGTAAATTATCGATCAAGGTTCTTAATAATTTTTCATTGTCTATAGTTTTGATATCCGCTATCACTTGTTCGTGAATATCTTGAAAAGTACCTATAAGACCTACTATTGCACCTTTGTTGAATATAGGCTTTCCGCCGGCCATAACCCATTTGGTTTTTCCATTGGCGGTAACAATTTGTAATTTTACATTACTCCAAGATTTGCCGTTATTTTGAGCTTCGTAAAGCGCCATGGATATCGTATTTCTACTATGGCCCTCTTTATAATAGAAAAGTGCAGATTCAATATTTGGTTCAAAATCTTTCGATACACCATGAATGGCTTTCGTGGTCGAACACCAATATAACTGGTTATCCGCGATATTAAATTCCCATCTTCCAATCTTGGTGATTTCTGCCTGTTGTTGTAAGAATAGGTTCTTTTTATTAAGTTCTAGCTCATTATTTACTGCTTCGGTTATATTACTTAATTGGATAATGGCCCCTATAATATTCTCATGGGTATCGTACCATGGTGTATTTACCCACTCAAACCAAATCTCCTTACCGTTGCTATCTATTGTTTGGTGAATGCCCATTGGTTGTGGGTTACCTTTAAAACAATTATTTAATACTAACTTCCATTTATTACTTAAATTCGGGAAAACCGCAAATAAGCTTTTCGATGAAGCATAATCTTCATTTTCATTAAAAATACTCGTCCATTTATCAGAAGTCTGAATAATGTTATAATTAGTATCAATAAAAGCTGTTGGTGCTGGTAATTGTCTAATTAAGTAAGAGGCATCGGTGGTTAGGGGAACTTTTACCATTTAAATGTATAATTTCTTACAAATTTAGTTGAATTACCGTATTGGTCTATACTTTTGTTGTCAAGACTAACATTTTGGTGGTAAATGGCAAGATAAATTATATTATCGATCACTTTTTTATTTTTTATTGAAATAAAATTTAAAAGTTGTGCCTTGTCCTGGAGCACTGTCAACGGTTATTTTTCCCTTCATGGCCTCCATTTGATTTTTAGTGATATAAAGACCGATTCCACGAGATTCTTTATTTCTATGAAAGGTTTTATAAAGCCCGAACAATTGGTCGCCATATTTTTCTAAATCGATACCGAGACCGTTGTCTTCAATACTTAATACAGTATAGTGCTTGTTTTCTTCTGTACTTAATATAATAATAGGTGGTTTGTTATCGCATCTGTATTTTATAGAGTTTGTAATACAGTTTGTAAGAATACTGTTTAAGTAAGCTGGTAGGGCTTTGACCTTTGTATCATCTGATATTTCATTGATGATTTTACCATTGGTCTGTTTTAATAGGCCTGCTACATTTTGCTCAACTGTAAAAACACTTTCATTTAAAGAAAGTAACTTTTTTTCGTTGTTCAAATTCGATTTTACCTCTACAATTTCTCTTAAACCCTTAATGGTTTCAGATAAGTTGTCAGATGCATTGAAAAGCATTGTCATGTACTTATTGCGCTGTATTAATCCTTTTTCGTCGTTTAAGAAATTCAATAACAATGAAAAATTGGTTGCGTGTGTTTTAAGGTTGTGGGAAACCATATGTGCAAAATTGAGAAGTTGATCATTTTTCTCCCTAGATTCAATGATCGTATTTTTTAATCTCTTTTCTAGTTTAGTTTGGGTGGTAATATTTTCAATAGTACAAAGTATGCTTGTCTTATTGTTAAGTCCCTTGACCAGATTGCCGGTAACCTTAAGATTTAACATGTGACCCAATTTATTTACAAAACTAAATTTTACGGGATCAAATGATTCTTTAGAATTCAATTGTTCTACTAAGCTAGCTTCTTTGGTCACAAAAGTTTTATCAATAAATTCGTTAAAATTTCTATTGATAAAATGTTCTTTTTCAAAACCGGATAGTTTTATAAACTGTTGGTTGACATTTAAAAAGTTGCCATTTTCAAAATCTATAATAGCTAGACCTAAAGGAATTTTTTCGAATAAAGGATACTCACTTAATTCAGCCTCTAGAACGGTTTTTTTAACTTCAATTTTATTTTCTTCTTTTACTTGTTGTATAGTGCCTATAATTCTAGTGCAGATGCCATCTTTAAATTTAGGTCGTCCTATAGTATTCACCCAGATAATGTTACCGTCTTTTTGCTTTAATTTTGCCTTTACGTTCCAAGGTTTGCCTGAGTTGATAGCCTCATCTACAACATTTTTTATCAATACTTTGTATTCGTCTAAATAAAAATCTAGTGCATTTTCTAAAGTAGGTACGAAATCTGAAGGAAGACCATGAATTTTGTTTACTATAGGTGTCCATAGTAAAGATTTATTTTTAGTGTCTAGCTCAAAACTACCGATTTTGGCAACAGATGTTTTATTGTTGAGCAGTAGTTTGGTTTTATTAAGTTCTAGCTGTAATTCTTGGGTTTTGGTCATGGGTTCTATCTTTATTATTACGCCGATAATATTCCCGTAGCCATCTTTCCAAGGGTTCAAGTGCCAAATAGAGTCTTCTGATGAATATTGGCAATCACTGGCATTATATTTAAACTTAATATCACGAAGACCATCTAAACTATACTTTAATCTAGTTTTTAACTCTTGTGCTAATTCTGGAAACAAGTCGATAAAATATTTATCCTGTACTTGTTCTAGACTTAATTGAAAATTAGCTTCCCATCTTGGCGATGCGCTAATTAGTCTAAAATCGGTATCAATAATGACTATCGATGAAGGAATTTGCTTGATCCAGTCTAAAGAAAACGATGAACTATTTTTTGATCTAATCATTGGTGGAAAGAATTTTCTTACGAATTTATAGGAAAATTGTAGTTTGCCCACCTAAATTGTTGTGTTTTTGCGAAAAGTTGTGGTTGAAAGTGGTTTATCTGTTGTCAGGCCGACGAAATACACTTATTTTCTTACAGAATTGGGTACTAAACCTGTATAGTCACCTCCATTGCGTATAACGTCTCTAACTATAGACGAGCTTATGTATGATTTGCCCGATGAGGTCAATAGAAACACGGTTTCTATCTCAGATAATTTTCTATTGGTATGTGCAATTGCCTTCTCAAATTCAAAATCGCCCGGATTTCGTAATCCTCTTAAAATAAAGTTGGCATCGACTTTCTTACAAAAATCTACAGTGAGTCCTACATATGATTTTACCGTTATAGAAGGAACATCTTTAAAGGCTTCCTCTATAAATTGTATACGCTGTTCTAAGCTGAACATGTACTTTTTATCGGCATTTTTTCCAATGGCTATAATGACCTCGTCAAATAAAGTTATGCCACGCATAATTATATCATGATGTCCTAAAGTCAAAGGATCAAAAGAACCGGGGAAAATTGCGCGTCTCATAAGTGTATTTTTCTTTTTAAATATAGGCAATTTATGACAATGCCTCATTAATGGCGTACTCGAATAACATACCTAGTTCAATACCAGCTTCTTTTGCTTGTTGAGGTAAAATGCTCTCAGTAGTTAAACCTGGTGTAGTGTTCATTTCTAACAAGAAAGGTTCGTTATCTATGAATATAAATTCACTTCTAGAGAACCCCGTCATTTTTAGCACATCATAAATTCTTTTTGATGCTATGGTTACTTTTTCTAATTGTTCAGCGTTTATTCTTGCAGGCGTTATTTCTTGAGATTTACCTTCATATTTTGCTTGGTAGTCAAAGAAATCATTTTCAGAAACTATTTCTGTTATAGGAAATACCGTGGTTTTTCCATTTAGTTTCAATACACCGACAGAAACTTCGGTGCCATCAAGAAAACCTTCAATAATAATTTCATCATCTTCTTTATAAGCTGTTTCAATAGCGGCTTTAAGTTCTTCTGATTTATAGACCTTAGTAATGCCAAAACTACTACCAGACTTATTAGCCTTTACAAAACAAGGCAATTTGACTTTATCGATAATTTCGGTTTCATTTATTTCGTCGCCTAAGTTTAGATAGTAAGATGGTGCTGCTTTAATTCCGTAAGGTTTTAAAACGCTCAACAGATCTCTTTTATTGAAGGTTAAAGCAGCTTGGTAGAAATCACAAGAAGTATGTTTTATTCCTAATAATTCAAAATATGCCTGCATGAGTCCGTCTTCACCAGGCGAACCATGAATAGCATTAAAAACACAATCAAATGTTATTGATGTACCGTTTAAAGGGATAGAGAAGTCATTTCTGTCTACAGATGTCTCATTGTCTTGATCATCAACGTATACCCATTTATCTTTAAAAATATGTATTCTATATAGATTGAATTTATCCTTGTTCAGGTAATCATAAACCACATTTCCACTCTTAAGCGATATTTTATATTCACTAGAATAACCGCCCATTATAATTGCAATATTTTTTTTCATGTGTATGGTCTATTAAGAATGTTAAAGCAAAGATGGAGTATTGAAATAAAATAAAAAAGAAAACATACAGCATTCACTAATTAAGAATTAATTTTTATGATACTCATAACTATAAACCAATGCTGTAAAATGGTATGAGGGCATTTACTATATTTGTCGGGTCAAATAATACGTATGAGGAATTTTTTCAATTTTTTAAAAAGTAAGACTTTTTTAATTCAGCTTGGTCTTGCGTTGTTGGTATTGATTATAGTGATTTTTGTCACATTAAGATACCTGAACAGTACCACCAATCATGGTGAGTTTGTAGAAGTACCGGATTTTTCTAAAAAATCTGTTATGGATATGAGAAAATCAATTGAAGAAGCTGGCTTGCGATATGAAGTTTTAGACTCTGCAAACTACAATCCAGATTACCCTAGGTTCTCTATTATAGAACAAAATCCTTCTGCGGGATCAAAAGTTAAGGAGAATAGAAAAATATATTTCACTGTAAATCCATCAGGATATAAAAAAGTAACCGTTCCTAAAATTATTCAGGTTACCAAGCGTAATGCATCTTCAATGTTGAAAGCCGTAGGTTTAGATGTACAACGTGTAACTTATGTAGATGAATTGGGTAAGGATATGGTTTATCGTATAAAGTATAAAGGAAAAGATATTAAGCCAGGTGACAAACTACCTAAAACATCTAAGATAGAATTGGTATGTGGTAATGGTAGTATTACAGAAAGAGCAATAATTAAAGCGGAATCTGAAGATTAGATGGAGGATAATATTGAGCGGCCAGAAAATGAAGATGGAGAACTTTTTGAGCATCATAAGGTTGTAGCTTCTAAAGGTCAAGTTCCTTTGCGTGTAGACAAATTTTTAATGAATTTCATTGAAAATGCAACACGAAATAAAATACAACAATCGGCTAAAGATGGTCACGTTTGGGTCAATGACAAAATCGTAAAATCCAATTATAAGGTTAAGGCAGGTGATGAGGTTAAGGTGTTATTTGAGCATCCGCCACACGAATTTTTGTTGGTGCCAGAAGATATCCCGTTAGATATCGTTTACGAAGACGGTGTTTTAATGGTTGTGAATAAACCTGCGGGAATGGTAGTGCACCCTGGGCACGGTAATTATTCTGGTACGTTGATCAATGCATTAATTTATCATACGGATAATTTACCATCAAACAGCAATGAAAGACCCGGCTTGGTGCATCGTATAGATAAAGATACCTCTGGTCTGTTGGTAGTTGCAAAGACAGAAGCAGCTATGACACATTTAGCAAAACAATTTTTTGATAAGACTTCTGAGCGTGAATATGTTGCTTTGGTTTGGGGTAATATTGAAGAAGATGAAGGTACTGTAATTGGTAATGTGGGTAGAAATCCTAAAAATCGCCTACAGATGCATGTTTTTCCTGAAGGGGAAGAAGGTAAAGAAGCGGTAACCCATTTTAAGGTGTTAGAAAGATTAGGTTACGTCACCTTGGTGTCTTGTAAATTAGAGACCGGCAGAACACATCAAATTCGCGTGCATATGAAATACATTGGGCACACATTGTTTAACGATGAACGTTATGGTGGAGAGAAGATTTTAAAAGGAACAACCTTTACAAAGTACAAGCAATTTGTAGAGAATACTTTTAAATTATTGCCAAGACAAGCATTGCATGCCAAGACGTTAGGCTTTGTTCATCCCGTCACGGGGGAGCATATGAGCTTTGATTCTGAAGTACCGGAAGATATGACCAATGCCATAGAAAAATGGAGGGGTTACAGTAAAAATAGTACAGAATAAGATTCTTCAATACCACTATTTAAACTCTTTTATTTCTTTTTTAGGTCTTCCTGTTTATCCTGTTTATTTTTGGAGTATTAAAATTGCACTATGAAAATTGTTATTTCTCCGGCTAAGTCATTGAATTACGAAAGTGAGTTGCCAACTACAACATATACATCACCAGAATTTATAGAAGATGCTGAAAAGCTGAATAAGGTTTTAAAGAAAAAGAAACCAAAAGCACTTTCTGAACTAATGTCTATTTCAGATAATTTGGCGCAATTAAATTGGCAACGTAATCAAGATTTTAAGGTGCCGTTTACACCCGATAACGCAAGGCCTGCGGTTTATGCCTTTAGCGGAGATGTATACCAAGGTTTAGATGCGTACACGTTATCCGAAGAAAAAATTGAGAAGTTGCAACAAACCCTTAGAATTTTATCAGGACAGTACGGTATTTTGAAACCACTGGATTTAATGCAACCATATCGTCTAGAAATGGGTACTTCTTTAAAAATTGGAAGAAAGAAAAACTTGTACGAATACTGGGGAGAAAGACTTACCGATCATTTAAACAATGAGATGGTAGAAGATGAATTGTTGGTGAACCTAGCAAGTAATGAGTATTACAGTGCCTTAATACCTAAAAAAATAAAAGCAGAAATTATTACTCCGGTTTTTAAAGATTGGAAGAACGATAAGTTAAAGATTATAAGTTTCTTCGCAAAAAAAGCTAGAGGGGCAATGGTTAGGTATATTATAGATGCCGATGCCAAAACATTAGAAGATATTAAAGGGTTCAATTTAGATGATTATCAATTTAGTCAAGAACATACTTTAAAGGAAAACCAACCTGTCTTTATTAGATAAAATATAATCTTCTCTTTTTCGTTCTTAAGTATATATAAAATACGTCTATGAAAAGGGTTGTTTTGCTTGCTGTTATTTGTGTTGTTGTATTGTTCTCTTGTACAGATAAAGATGATGAAGTTAACCTAGTCAATATTCGTGTTCAAAACACTACAGAACTTTTTTTTAGCGAAGTGCGTATAGTTGAAAATGACACTGTTTATGAGAATATTGAAGCAGGTGAATTTTCAGAATATATGGAATTTGAAAAGGCATATGCAAATACCGCATTATCAATTCTTACAGATTCTACTAGCTTAAATTATGTGCCTGTAGAGATGTCAACAGACACTTTGCCAATAGGTTTTTATACGTACGAGATATCTTTAGATGAAGAGAATCAAGTAGACTTAACCTTTAGAATAGACGATTAGGGCTACTTCTTTTTATTGATTTTTATTTTTTCTTCAATCGTAGGTCTCTTTTTAATTTTACGTGGTCTTCTAGTGCCATAAGAGTTATTGGATATTTTTCCTTTTCTAGATTTCTTATCTCCTTTTCCCATATCTCGTTTTCTTTGATTTCTGTTTAAGTTGGTAAATTAGAGAAGATTTGGCTGTAAAATAAGCTCAAGAGAATAAAACACTAATGCAAAAGAAATTTCAACACACGCATCCGTATGAGCCGTTTATTAATGAATCTACTGAAAAATTAATTGTAGGTACGTTGCCGCCCCCACGTTTTACCACTGGAGATTTAAAAGAGGGCGATGTAAATTTTTGTTACGGAAGCTGTGATGGTCAGCTTTGGCCCATTTTAGACAGAATATTCAGTTTACATCTTAAATATGAAACAACCTATGAGGCCATAGAGCAACGTAAATCATTTTTAAAAGCAAGAAAAATTGGTGTTTGTGATATTGTAGCTTCTGCCGAAAGAGAAAAAATAGATGCCTCGGATATTGGTATGCAGAATGTTGAATTACGAAATGTATTGGGCTATCTAGAAAAGTATCCTAAGGTAACAACCTTATTGTTTACAGGAGGCAACAGTAAAAATGGTCCTGAGTTTTTGTTCAGAAAACATTTGCGCGAAAATAATGTTGCACTGCATATTATTTCCAATGACGTGCCACGAATTCATAAGTTTGTGCATCCCATTACCAAAACTACCATTAAGACAGTTTCTTTGATAGCTCCTTCTGGTGCCGCCAATAGGGCTGTGGGTAGTCTTGAAAGTTATAAGAGAATGAAAAGGGAAAACCCTAAGTTCAATACCTTGGATTTTAGGGTTCTTCAATACCAAGTTCACTTTTAGATGTAAAAATATTTTTAAAATTTCTACAAACTAAAAAGAGTCTTGCTTTTAAGACAAGACTCTTTTACGAGAACACTATATGAAAATGAAAAATTTTATTACTTATTTACACTGTAAAGATAGATAGCTTGTACCGTATTTTGAATTATTTGTTGTCAATACAGACAATTTTGTGGTATACTTCTACGAATATGATATTTCACAAAAAGGATGCTCTAAATTATCTAGGAATAGCGATATTTATGTTCGAATTTTAGAAAGTTTGCCGTAATGGTACGGCGTAAAGTTTTTTGATATATGCAACAACAAGAAAGGTTGGCAGAGTTTAAGAAGTCTGTCCAAAATAAATTTAATGTTTATAATAGTCTATTCTTAAACCTACCTTATAAGAATATTGAAAATGTGGGTATGTTAATACCATTGTTGCTCAATCAATCTGAAAAGGGATTGAGTGATGGTCTTAACCCAAAAGAAATACTAGAGAATTTTTTCGAAAATTTTGTAGCTATTAAATCTGAAAAAGAACAGATAGACTTTATGTTCCGTATCATACAGTACGTAGAGCGCCAAGTAGTGCTTTATGATAGTGTGGAAGATGCTGCTTTTCCAAAACTGCATAAACATTCAAGTTCCTTGTCTTTAAAAGATTATTTTCAATTAGTTGAAAAAAATAATTCATGGGATACCATTTGGGATAAGTTGAGCACGTTCAGTGCGCGTATTGTTCTAACGGCACACCCAACTCAATTTTATACGCCCGCAGTTTTAGATATTATAACGAACCTTAGAACATTAATTTTAGAGGATAAAATTGATGAGATAGATGTAGGCTTGCAGCAATTGGGCTTAACTTCTTTAATTAATGCAAAAAAACCTACCCCTTTAGACGAGGCAAAAAATATTATTTATACACTAAGGCATGTGTATTATGATGCTATTGGTGATATGTACGCGTATATAAAAGGTAGCACAGGTTCTCAAAAATTTGAAAATCATGATATTGTAAAATTAGGTTTCTGGCCAGGTGGAGATAGAGATGGTAACCCATTTGTAACAGCGGATATTACAAGAGATGTCATGAACGAGCTTCGTTTAACCTTAATGAAGTGTTATTACAATGATTTAAAAGGCTTAGTTCATAAACTTACATTTAAAGATGTCCAAGAACCCATTCAGAAATTGAGGTCTAACTTGTATACCGCAATGTTTGATAGTTCTAAGGATATTGGTTATGAAGATTTAATTATTCCTTTAGAAGAAATTAGATTAATCCTTATTGAAAAATATCAAAGCCTTTATTTAAAAGATTTAGAGAACTTTATTGATAAAGTGAAAATCTTCAAAGTACACTTTGCAACAATAGACATTCGTCAAGATCACAGTATGCATACCAAGGTTATGGTTGAGGTTTTGAAAAAGAACGGATTAATAAAAGAAGAGCTTAGTGAATTATCTGAAGAGAGATTAATAGATATTTTAGTACATGAGAATTTACAGTTAGTTCCAGATGATTACAAGGAAGATATTGTAAAAGATACGATTAAGAACATACTTCAGTTACAGACAATACAAGAGAAGAACGGTGAAGAAGGGTGTAATAGATATATCATTAGTAATTCTGAAGATAAGTTCTCTATACTTTTTGTTTATGCATTGTTTAGATGGTGTGGTTGGGCAGATAAGAAAATTACTTTTGACATTGTTCCATTGTTTGAAACTATGAATGGCATGGACACTGCACAAGACACCATGCAGTTCTTGTTCAATTTACCTGAATATAAAGCACATTTAGAAAATAGAAATAAAAAGCAAACCATAATGCTTGGTTTTTCTGATGGTACTAAAGATGGTGGTTATTTAAAGGCAAACTGGTCTATATTAAAGACAAAAGAAGAACTTTCAGAAGTGTGTGATCAGCACGGTATAGCAGCAGTCTTCTTTGATGGTAGAGGAGGACCACCGGCAAGAGGTGGTGGTAAAACACATCGTTTTTATGCAGCACAAACTAATAAGGTAGCGAACAACGAAATTCAACTTACTATTCAAGGGCAGACCATTACCAGTACCTATGGTACAAAAGAACAGTTCATTTACAACAGTGAGCAGTTATTGACCGCTGGTCTTTCTAATACTATTTTAGAAAAAGAAATTATTATTTCTGATGCCGATAGAGATTTGATCGAAGAGTTATCTGAACTGAGCTTCAAGAAATATGATGATTTAAAACATCATGATAAGTTCATGCCATACTTGGAACATATGAGCACCCTTAAATACTACACCAAGGCAAATATTGGAAGTAGACCTGGAAAAAGAGGGAACAAAGCTAAATTAGAACTATCAGATTTAAGAGCTATTTCTTTTGTAGGTTCATGGAGCCAGTTAAAACAAAATGTTCCAGGGTATTACGGTATTGGTACCGCTTTAAAAACGCTGGAGGATGATGGTAGATTAGAAGAAGCTAAAAGATTGTATAAAGACGTACCTTTCTTTCAAGCTTTGATGATGAACAGTATGATGAGTCTTACAAAATGTTATTTTGAATTAACGAGTTATATGAAAGAGAATAAGGAGTATGGCGCATTTTGGGAAATTCTTCATGCGGAATATGAATTATCAAAATCAATGCTTTTAAAACTTTCAGGTATGGAGATACTAATGAAGAAAGAAGCAATATCTAGAGAGTCCATTAAAATACGTGAGAATATTGTTCTGCCATTATTGGTCATACAGCAATATGCGCTACAGAGAATTGGCGAGGGTACAGAGTTTAAGGAGTTGTACGAGAAAATTGTTACAAGATCTCTTTACGGAAATATTAATGCCAGTAGAAACTCGGCATAACAATTAATATCACAAAGGTAAAAAGGCTCTGTAATTATAATTACAGAGCCTTTTTCATTACAAATATTTATGTTTAATGAACTTTACGTACAACTTCTATGGAATTAGAAATATCAAAGCAACCATTGAATTCATCAAATGTCCAGCCAGGCTCCATACCTGTTAGTCCGTCTTCGTATCTAATGTAATAGATAAAACATGTTCCTTCGCCAGCAGCATTAAAGTCTACAGACTTAAGATCTGCAATAGTTGGCGGAAGACCAAGTATTTTACCAGTTTCATCGGTTATGATCCAAGAGCTATTAGCGCCAGAAGCATTTTCATTGTTTATAGCGATACCGGTTACAAAATCAGAAGTTTCATCAACTATAAACTCAAAAGGACCCCCGGTAATGGTTCCGGCGTGTGGCGCTGTTCTTACCACTGTTAATGGGTTGGATAATGCAAAATTTCCAGAAACATTGTTTGCATTCATGTCAACCTCTAGTCCTGTAATTTCACCTTCGTATCTAGCGTACCATATAAGACAAGTACCGGCACCTGCTCCATCAAAATTAACTCCTTCAACAGCTGCAAGAGTAGGCGGTAATCCTAATATTTTTCCTTGGTCATCAGTAATTACCCAAGTACTCTGTGAACCTGTAGCATTAGAATTATCTAGAGAAATACCGTAAACATTGTCTACTTCGCCATCAACGCAAAAGCTAAATGGACCACCTTCTAGCGTACCAGCACTTACACCCTGTATTCTTTCAACTTCTATAGGGTTAGACAGATCAAAGCACCCTGTTAAGTCTGTCGCATTACTACCCATGGTAGCACCTTCTAAACCATCTTCATATCTTAAATACCATATAAGGCAAGTACCAGCGCCTGCAGCATCAAAATTTACACCCTTTACAGCATCTAAAGTTGGTGGAAGTCCAAGAATATTTAAATCTTCATCAGTAATTACCCATGTACTATTAGTACCCGAAACTTCAGAACCATCTAACATAATATCGGTGACAAAATCAGCTTCACCATCCACATAGAATTTGTAAGGACCGCCTATTAATTGACCGGCTTCTGTTTTGCTACGCACAACTTCTATCGAGTTTGATAGATTAAAATTACCCTGTAGGTCGTTTGCATTCATGTCTACCGCTAGTCCGTTCAATTCGCCTTCATAACGTAAATACCAAATTAGACAAGTACCTGCGCCTGCTCCATCAAAATTAACTCCCTCAACTGCATCTAATGTTGGTGGCAATCCTAATATTTTACCTTGCTCATCTGTAATTACCCAACTACTATTGCTTCCTTTGGCGTTAGAACTATCTAAAGTGATACCGTATACATTATCGACTTCCCCATCAACACAAAAGTTAAAAGGTCCGCCAGAGATAGTACCGGCATTTGCTGCATCCAATCTTGTAACTTGAATAGAGTTCGATAAACTAAAACATCCTTCAAGTTCGCCTGCGTTCATACCGGCTTCTGCACCTACAAGACCATCTTCAAAACGAAGGTACCAGATGAGGCAAACTCCAGCTCCGGCCATATCAAAATCAACTTCTTTGACTGCATCTAGAGTAGGGGGTAATCCAAGAATGTTAAGTTCGTCATCGGTAATTACAAAAGTACTATTCGTACCTAGTGCATCTTCGGAATTTAATGTAATATCAGTAACGAAATCTGCATTTCCGTCAACGGTAAATTCATATGGTCCGCCAGAAAGAACACCTGCAATGGTTTCGTTTCTTTGAACTTCTATAGAATTGGATAGATCAAACGAGCCTTCAAAATTATTGGTGTTCAAGCCCATTTCCAGTCCTGCCAATCCTTCTTCATAGCGCAGATACCAAATGAAGCAAGTGCCTGCTCCAGCAGCGTCAAAGTCAACACCGTAGACCGCATCTAAAGTAGGAGGAAGGCCAAGAATGTTATTTTGGTCATCAGTAATAACCCAAGTGCTTAAACTGCCTGCAGAGCTTTCACTATTTAAGGCAATACCGTTAACCATATCTGGTATTCCATCTACACAAAAAGTAAAGGGACCACCGGCAATATCACCAGATGCGGGTATGATAACATCGGTAACGGCATTGTCGTCATCTGAACAACTTGCCATAACTAGCAATAGCATTAAAATGGATAAAAAGTTGAAATTTTTCATATGTTCTGTTTTTTTTTTGGTTACAGACAAATGAATGAAAATGGTGTAACAGGGTAATCACAAGAATATCAACATGTTGTGATAACTTCTGTGATGTTTTTGTGATAATTGATGAAATTTTCCGAAAATATTTAGTGTGGTGGTAGCTTGTTGAATTTGAAATCTTTAAAGAAGATAGCTTTACAAGTCATAAAATATTTAAGAGGTTTGCTTAAAGATTGTATGATTTAAAATCAACACACTGCAAGTCAGTTTATTTTGAAAGTAAAGGGATAATCTTCTAATTATAGATGGCTCTATTTTGTGTTTAAAACATGGTCATAAGTTTTTTGTAACCAGACCAACTACATGTACTGTCGCTAAATTTAAAAGACTCGTAGTTGTTAGTAAGAACATAAGTGTCTACGGTTGTGCAACCACCTAATTGTAAATCTCTTAATTGAAGCTCAAAATTAATAAGTTCTGTTATGTCTGATGGAGATAAAAGCTTTCTTTTATTATTAAATTGTGCAGTTAAAATACCTTCATTATTTATGATTGTTATAGTTTGGCGTTCGTTATGAAAACAGCCAATAGATTTAATTTGAATGGTAAAATGTTCTCCATGTTGTAATGATTCTACCATGGTTGGAAATCGTTCTACTGAATATTTGTATTCTTCGATAGCTTTAGAATCACTTAATGAAAAGCTACTTGTTAGTATAAAGATAGAAAGAAGGAAAATGTTTAATTTAAATATCATAAAAACTTAGTTTCAAATATTATGCCGATAATTTTGCTGTTGGTAAGCAAAAGAATCGGCATTTATAAAAAGACCGTGAAAAGTTTCTATTGTGGCAGAATATTACATTTTAGTGCTCAAGAGGGCATAAAATGTTTCGATACCATAAGCAATCTGACCTATTTTTAAATTCTCGTTGGGACTGTGTTGATTGTTATCTGCGTTGACCATAGGTACTATGAACGCCGGAATCTTCAATTCGTTTATAAAAGGGGAAATAGGAACAGTACCACCCATTATTCTTATTTGAACAGGCTTTTCTCCAAATTTTGCTTCCATGGTTTTTACAATACTATTCCCAAACGGATTATTCAAATCTGTACGAAAGGCATCTGTAACCATACCTTCTTTTATGGTAACAATTTTATCATATTTAAGTCGGTCTTCCATAGTTGGTTCTGTACTCATAACATAAAAGCCTTGATTTTTAATATGCTCTGTTACTAATTTTTTAAGTCTGTTGCCATCAGATTCTGGTACTAATCTTAAATCTAATTCTGCGGTTGCTGTAGCAGGTAAAATTGTTCTTGCCTGATCACCGATCCATCCAGAGCCCAAACCTCTTATGTTTAAAGAAGGGTATTGCAAAGCTTCTTGATAAAAACTACCTACTTTTTCAGGAGTTAAAATTGCTAAGTTTTTATTGATTTCTTCAATATTATCTGGCACACTCTTTAAAACTTCTAATGTAGTTTCATCTAAAGTGATTCCGTCATAATAACCTTTTATTAAAACCTTACCATCAACATCTTTCATAGTCGCTAGAAGTTGCGCTAATTGAAAACCGGGATTTGGAGCGTAATTTCCGTAATGGCCACTATGCTGAGGTTTAATAGGTCCGTGCGTGGTAATGGATAATGTTGTAATTCCTCTGCAACCATAAACTACAGTTGGTTTGCCAGAAACATGAACCGGACCATCATTGATAACTAAAAAATCTGCTTTAAGTAAGTCTTTATAGGTGCGCACAGCTTGCGGTAATGGGGCACTACTTTTTTCTTCTTCACTATCTAAAATGACTTTTGCGTTATACGGTATGTCGATACCATCTTTTTTAAGCGCATCAATAGCATTTAAGAACATAATAATAGGTCCTTTATCATCAGAAGTAGATCTACCAAAAAGTCGCCAATCATAATTAATATCATCATCTAATTCTGAAAAAGATTCTTTTTTCCAACCATCATCAGATTTAGATTTTAAAACTACTTTGTAAGGGTCTGGTTGGTCCCATTTAGTAGCATCAACAGATTGTCCGTCTAAATGCATATAAAACAAGATGGTAGGTTTGTTATCATCCATTGGTAAAGCTGCAAAAAATAGCGGTAGACCTTCTGTCTCTAAAATAGTACTGTTAAAACCTCGTTCTGTAAATTTCTTTCTAAGCCAAAAAAGGTTAGTATCTATATCATCTGCGTTTAAAGCATCATTAGGTATGGCCACAAATTCTCGTAATTCTGTAATAGCATTTGCTACTTTAGATTTTATTAAAATGGAGTCCTGTGAGTAGCCGGAATAAAGAGTTATAGTTAATAAAAGGGTAAGTAATTTTTTCATGTTAGTTCTCGTGGATATATTCTTTAAATGTAAGCAAATTGAAGAGAACTGTACTCTAATTATATGGTAGCATTTGTTAAGGTTTTCTATATAAAAAATGAATAAACTTGTTAAGACTGTTTTAGAAGTAGGGTAGAAAATGAAAAAGGTTGCCCAATTAAGACAACCTTTTTCATTTTCTAAATATAGAATGTGCTAACAATTATTTAAATGACTAAAAATTTGTCAATTTAATCCGCAATTTTTGAGCTGATTATCTTCATGATAATTAAACGAATTAAAAGTATAAATGGAAAGCCGTGTAAAACTACATCAAACCAATCCATGAAGACCATTCCTTTTGCTCCACCAAAAATCCATTTCAGTTTACCCCAAATATGTGGTTCGGGAAAAAACGGTGCTAAGCCCAAGGTAAGGCATAGTAGAATAATTAATTTCCAATTGTTTAAAAACTCCTTCAAATTAGCGTATTAAATTGGTAAATTCAGCAGTTTTTTCGGTTCCATTAGCAGTCAAATGCTTAATAAATGCAGACCCGATAATAGCACCTTTAGCAGTTTTAGTGGCTTGCTTAAAAGTTTCTTCGTCTTTAATACCGAAACCTACTATTTGAGGGTTCTTTAAATTCATATTGGCAATGCGCTGAAAATAACTTTCTTGTTCTTGACCAAAGCCAGATTTAGAACCTGTTACACTAGCTGAACTTACCATATAGATAAAGCCGTCTGAAGCCTTGTCGATCTGATCAATACGTTCGTTACTAGTTTGTGGTGTAATTAGAAAAACATTTAAAAGTCCGTATTTTTTAAACGTTTCTTCATAATCTTCTTGATAAACATCTAACGGAAGATCAGGTAAAATAAGTCCGTCTATTCCAATTTCCTGACATTTTTTACAGAATGCCTCCACACCATATTGTAACATCGGGTTGAAATAACCCATGATAATTAACGGAATTGAAACCGTTTTACGAATATCTTTCAATTGATTGAAAAGTACTTCGGTAGTCATTCCGTTTTTCAATGCAGCAGTAGAGCTTTCTTGAATTGTTGGTCCGTCTGCTAAAGGATCACTAAATGGTAATCCTATTTCAATCATATCAACCCCGTTCTTTTCTAAATCTTCAATGATTTTAACGGTATCGTTGAGTGCAGGGTAACCAGCCGTAAAATATATGGAAAGAAGCTTTTTGTCTTCTTGTAATTTTGTTGTAATTCTATTGTTCATAATAGTATTATGCTAGCTTAAAATAATCTATATATGTATTCAAATCTTTATCTCCACGACCAGAAAGGCTAATAACAACAACATCATCTTTTTTGAATTTTTTATGTTCAAAAATTGCAAACGCATGTCCTGTTTCAATAGCGGGAATAATACCTTCTAATTGTGAAAGTTCCAATCCTGCAGCCATAGCTTCATCATCTGTTGCCGAATAAAATTCTGCGCGACCAGATTTGTAAAGATGCGAATGCATTGGACCAACACCAGGATAATCTAATCCTGCGGAAATAGAGTAGGGCTCCGTAATTTGACCATCTGTTGTTTGCATCAACATGGTTTTACAACCATGAATAATACCTACTTTACCAAGTGCGGAAGTTGCGGCACTTTCGCCAGAATTTACTCCTTTACCGGCAGCTTCAACCGCAATAATACCAACCTCAGGTTCATGTAAGAAATGATAGTACGTACCAGCTGCGTTACTACCGCCACCAATACAAGCCACTACATAATCAGGATTTTCACGCCCTTCTTTTTCTTTTAATTGCCATTTTATTTCCTCTGAAATTACAGATTGAAAACGTGTCACCATATCTGGGTATGGATGTGGACCAATGGCTGACCCAATAATATAATGTGTGTCTACCGGATTGTTGATCCAATCTCTAATAGCTTCGTTCGTGGCATCTTTTAGGGTCCTACTTCCAGATTTTGCAGGTCTTACCTCGGCACCCAACATTTTCATACGAGCTACGTTAGGTGCTTGACGGGCAATGTCAATTTCGCCCATATACACAATACATTCCATGCCCATTAGGGCACAAACGGTAGCGGTGGCAACACCATGTTGTCCTGCGCCGGTTTCGGCTATAATTCTGGTCTTACCTAGCTTTTGAGCCATTAGAATCTGACCAATGGTATTATTTACTTTGTGCGCACCAGTGTGGTTTAAATCCTCTCTTTTTAAATATATTTTACAGCCGTGCTTTTCAGAAAGACGTTTAGCAAAATATAGGGGAGAAGGTCTACCAACATAGTCTTTTAAAAGCTGATTGAATTCTTTTTGAAAAGAATCTTCATACATCAGTTTTAAATAATTTTGTCGTAGCTCTTCAACGTTTGGGTATAGCATTTCTGGTATGTAGGCACCACCAAATTCACCGTAGTATCCTTTTTCGTCAGCATTATAATTCATAGCGCTTCTTTAAACTTTTGTAATTCTTCAATATTTTTTAATCCTGGTTCTATTTCAAAAGAGCTATTCACATCAATGGCATAGCAATATTTAGATTCAGGCGTTTTCATAAACTCATTAATCTTGTTCAGATTATTTAAACCAATACCACCACTTAAAAAGAAAGGTTTGTTAGATGGGTAGTTTTTTAAAACAGACCAATTAAAGGTGTATCCGTTACCGCCAGGTAGTTTTCCTTTGGTGTCAAAGAGAAAATAGTCGCACACATTTTCATAGGGTTTCAATTCTTCAAAGTTAAATTCGTCTTTTATAGAGAACACTTTTATGATGTCTACTTTATGATTTAATTTTTTTAATTCACTTGCAATTTTAGTACAATATTCAGGACTCTCATGTCCATGTAATTGTAAGCTTTGTAATTGATGTTTGCTGACCATGTCTTTAACATAATCAATCTCTGCATCAACAAATACACCTACTTTATTAATAGTATGCGGAAGTTCTGGTATTTCACTTTTAAAAAATCTAGAAGAAGGTTCCCAGAAAATAAAGCCTAAATAGTCTGGTCGCAGTTGTGCGACTTCGGAAGTATTCAACTTCATTCCGCAAATTTTAAGTTTCATTACTTCTAAAGGTTTTTAATGAATTCAATGGCGCTTTTACCAGGGTCATCCGTTTTCATAAAATTCTCGCCAATTAAAAAACCTTCATATCCATACGGTTTTAGTTCTTTAATGGCATCGATAGAACTAATACCGCTTTCAGAGACTTTGACGAAATCATCTGGTATCAACTTCGATAAGGATTTGCTAGTATCTAAACTAACCTCGAAAGTTTTTAGGTTTCTGTTGTTAACTCCTAACATATCTAAGCTTGGCATTATAGATTTATGAAGTTCTTCTTCATTATGTACCTCTAATAAAACATCTAAGCCTAAGCTTTTAGCTAGTTCAGAATATGTTTTTATTTCTTGTTTTGTTAGAATTGCTGCGATAAGTAAAATAACATCTGCACCATATGATTTAGCTTCAATTATTTGATATTCGCTAATAATAAACTCTTTCCGCAATAATGGAAGTTGAGCCGATGCACGTGCTAAAATTAAATCTTCGATAGCACCACCAAAATATTTAATATCTGTTAGTACGCTCATTCCGCAAACTCCTGCTTTTTCATAACCCATTGCTACCTGACCAACATTTGCGTTCTGGTTAATACTTTCTTTAGACGGAGACCTACGTTTAAATTCAGCAATAATACCCGTATCACTATTTTTAAGTGCTTGAGCTAAAGAGTTAGTTTTTCGATTAAAAAGTACAGATGCTTCATATTGCGACACCGGAATGATCGATTTTTTCAATTCAACCTCTTTGCGTTTATCGGCTACTATTTTATCTAGAATATTCATGAAATATATGTTCTTTATTACCTCGTCATTTCAAGGTATGAAGTAATATGCTTAATTTCTGCTTAGTTCTTGTATTTTCTTCAAAGCCGCTAGTCCGTGTCCTCCCAATAAAGATTCTTTAGCTTTTTCAAAACCCTCAAGAGGAGTTAGGTTTTCTACCGTAGCAATGGCAATACCTGCATTGGCACATACCACATTGTTTTGCGGCTCAGTACCTTTGCCTTGTAAAACGTTCATGAAAATTTGAGCGGATGATTCTATGCCATCACCACCAACAATTTCCGATTGTTTAATTTCTGCCACACCAAAATCAGATGGTTTTAGCATCGCCTCGGTAGTATTTGAAATGGTCTTGGTGCTACCTGTCAATGATATTTCGTCATAACCGTCTAAAGCATGGAGTACTGTAAAATTCTTATCTGTTTTCTGATAAAGATAGCCATACATACGAGCTAGCTCAAGGTTAAAAACACCCACCATTTGGTTTTTTGGAAATGCAGGGTTTACCATTGGGCCTAACATATTAAAGAATGTTTTCACTGCTAGATCTTTACGAATAGGAGCCACATTTTTCATAGCAGGATGAAATAGGGGAGCGTGTAATACACAAATACCTGCTTCATCAATACATTTTTCAAGGAAGCCGGCATCGTTGCTGAATTTTATCCCTAAAAATTCCATTACATTACTACTACCGCATTTAGAAGATACTCCGTAATTACCATGTTTAGTAACTTTAATACCAGCGCCAGCAGTTACAAAAGAAGAAAGTGTAGAGATATTAAATGTGTCTTTACCATCACCTCCAGTACCACAAAGGTCAATAGGATTGTAGGCAGATAAATCTACCGCCAAACATAAATCTAGCAATGCATCTCTAAACCCTTCAAGTTCTTCAATAGTAATACTACGCATCATATATACTGTTAAAAAAGCAGCAATCTGACTTGTGTTGTAATCACCTTTAGCAATATTTACCAATATGCGTTTCGCATCTTCTTTAGAAAGTATTTCGTGGTTAATAAGTTTATTAAGTGTCTCTTTCATAGGCTCCACCTAACCTCCCCAAAGGGGAGGAATAAAGGTCTCCTTATTTATTTTTATTCGTGTTAGTCTTCATCTTTTTATTTCGTTGTCCCTTGATTAGCTAGGAACGTAACCAATTCTCTAACATTTTTTTACCCTGTAGCGTAAGTACCGATTCGGGATGAAATTGTACGGCACGCACATCATAGGTTTTATGACGAAGCGACATAATTTGTCCGTTTTCATCAACCGAAGTTGTTTCTAAAACCTCAGGTAAATCAGGGTTTACCACCCAAGAATGGTATCTGCCAACTTCCATTTCATTTGGCAGCCCTTCAAAAATAATGTCATCTTTTGTGATTTTTATTTTAGTTGCAATACCGTGATACACTTCATCCAAATTTATTAGAGAACCGCCAAATACTTCGGCGATTGCCTGTTGCCCCAAACAAACTCCAAAAATACTTTTGGTAGGTGCATATTTTTTGATGATTTGTTTTAATAATCCAGCTTCATCAGGAATACCTGGACCTGGAGAAAGTACAATTTTATCAAAAGCATCAACCTCTTCTAGGGTAAGTTGGTCATTACGTTTTACAATTACCTCGCAACCTAATTCCTCTAAATAATGCACTAGGTTATAAGTGAAACTATCGTAATTATCTATAACTAAAACAGTAGCCCCACCTAACCTCCTCAATGGGGAGGAATTTTGTTGCTCTTCAATTTTTATATTTTTACTCATAATATCATTTT